>NZ_SODN01000008.1:0-287589 GCF_004365385.1 Curtobacterium sp. PhB190
AGGGCATGAGCCCGGTTCAATACCGAGCTCACGCCCTCGCGGCCTAATCTGACTTCACGGTCCAACAAACCGGGACCAGTTCACAGCTGGCACCGGGCCTCCCGTCAGGTGGTGGGTCGCGTCTCGGACGCGCCCCGACTACTGCTCGAACGTCGCGTCGAGCGTGATCTCGACGCCGGTGAGCGCCTTGCTGACCGGGCAGGTCGCCTTGGCGTCCTCGGCGGCCTTCAGGAAGGTCCCCTCGTCGATGCCGGTGACCTCACCGTGCACGGTCAGGGCGATGCCGGTGAGCTTGAAGCCGCCAGCCGAGTCCGGGCCGAGCGAGACGTCGGCCTTGACGTCGAGGGCCTCGACCGTGCCACCGGCCTCGCCGAGGACTGCGGAGAACTGCATGGCGTAGCAGGCCGAGTGTGCGGCGGCGATGAGCTCCTCGGGGCTGGTGCTGCCACCGGCCTCGTCAGCGGCGCGCTTCGGGAACGAGACGTCGTAGGTGCCGACCTTCGAGCTGGAGAGTTCGACCTGGCCGGAACCGTCGTTGAGGCCGCCGTTCCAGGCGGTGCGTGCGGTGCGCGTGGGCATGGCCGCTCCTTTCGTGTGGGGGATCGGACCCGAGCGGGACCGTCGCAGCCGAGTCAAGCGGAGAACGCGCGTTCTCGCAACCGGCTCACGGCGAAGACGCAGGCTTCGCGGTTCTGAGCGACAGGTGTTGCCCACAACAACAGGTGTAGCGTGATGGTGTTCAAAGGAGACCCATCATGCGCGCCGTCGTGTTCGAGCAGTACCAGACCTTCCCGTCCCTGACGGAGGTCCCGAAGCCCACCCCGGGTCCGGGGGAGGTGCTCCTCAAGGTCGCAGGTGCCGGCGCGTGCCACTCGGACGTCGCGGTGTACCGCGAGTTCGCCGCCGGTGCTCCGGGATCGCAGCAACCCCCGTTCGTCCTCGGGCACGAGAACTCCGGCTGGGTCGAGTCCGTCGGCGACGGCGTGACCGGGTTCACCGAGGGCGACGCCTACCTGGTCTACGGGCCGGTCGGCTGCGGGCACTGCTCGTACTGCTCGAAGGGGCAGGACACCTACTGCGAGAACGCCGCGACGAACCCCTACATGGGCATCGGTCTCGGGCGGGATGGCGGCATGGCGGAGTACGTCAGTGTCCCCGCCCGCAACCTCGTGCCGCTCGGCGACGCCGACCCGATCGCTGCCGCACCGCTCAGCGACGCCGCACTCACGCCGTACCACGCGATCAAGAACGCGCTGCCGAACCTGGCAGGCGGGGGCAAGTACGCGCTGGTCGTCGGGCTGGGCGGCCTCGGGCAGATCGCCGTGCAGATCCTCACCGCGCTCACCGGCGCCACGGTGATCGCGACCGACATGAAGCAGGACGCCATGGACCGCGCTGCCGCCCGTGGCGCGATCACGGTGCCCGGCGGGCCGGACCAGGCCGCCGCGATCCGCGAGATCACCGGCGGCCGCGGGGTCGACGCTGCGTTCGACTTCGTCGGTGCCACCCCCACGATCAAGGTCGCACAGGCCTCGATGGCGGTCGGTGGCCGGTTCACCGTCGTCGGGATCGCCGGCGGTACCACCGAGTGGAACTTCTTCGCGACGCCGTACGAGTCGACGATCACGAACACCTACTGGGGCACGATCGAGGACCTGCACGAGGTCGTCGCGATGTACCGCGCCGGGCAGATCGTCCCCGACGTCGAGCGCTACGCGCTGGCCGACGCGCTCGAGGCGTACCGGAAGCTCGAAGCCGGCGAGCTCTCGGGCCGTGCGGTCGTCGTCCCGACGCTCTGACCACGGGTCGTCTCGCGGCGTACCTGGTCGAATCGGGCGTACCTGGTCGGAAGTTCTGACCAGGTACGCCCGATTCCGGTTTCCATCGCGAGTGTTCAGGGAAGGAACCAGCGCGGGTCAGCGACCTGCGGCGTAGCCCTGGGCGCCGCGTGGGTTCGCGGCGGCGCCGAGTACGCCCGTCGCCGGGTCCCGCGTCACGCACGTCAGCCGTCCGAGCGACCAGTCGCCGGCGCGGGTGACGACGTGACCGCGTGCCTCGAGTTCCGCGATGACGTCGTCGCCGAGCCGGTCCTCGACCACGAGCCCCGCCGGCTCCCACGTGCGCGGCCAGAACGACCCCGGGAACGACGTCGTATGCAGCGCCGGGGCGTCGATCGCCTGCTGCGGGGTGTACCCGCCGACGATCCACCGGAGCAGGAACAGCAGCTGCCACTGATCCTGCTGGTCACCGCCGGGTGAACCGACCGCGGCCACAGGGACGCCCTCACGCAGCACCAGGGTCGGTGTCAGGGTCGTGCGGGGGCGCTCGCCGGGGCGGAGCGTCGACGCCGTGCCCGGTTCGAGCCAGGTCATCTGCAGCCGGGTGCCCAGGCAGAACCCGAGCTCCGGGATCGTCGGCGACGACTGCAGCCAGCCGCCGGACGGTGTCGCGCTGACGATGTTGCCCCAGCGGTCCACAACGTCGATGTGGCAGGTGTCGCCCCGGGTCTCGCCGTCCGGTGCCACGAACGGCTCGCCGCGGTCCTCGACCGGCGCGACCGGCGCGACCGGAGCGACCTGAGCGACCTGCACGGTCGGTTCGCCGAGACCAGCGCCGTCGCCGGCGGAGTACGACGTCCGGGCCGGCGGCATCGCCCGCTCGACGCCCGCGATCGTGCCCGGACGCAGCTCGGCCGAGGCCCGCTCGCCGATCAGCGCACGCCGCTCGTCGGTGTACGCGTCGGACAGCAGCTCGTCGAGCGGGACGTCGCCGTCGCCGTAGAACGCCTCGCGGTCGGCCATGGCGAGCTTCTGCGCCTCGACGATGGTGTGCGCCCCGACCGACGTCGACGGGTCGAGCATTGCGTCGTCGAGCGGTTCGAGCAGCCGCAGGGTCTGCAGGAGCGCCGGACCCTGGCCCCACGGCCCGGTCTTCGCGATCGTGCAGCCGCGGAACTCCACCGTCGCCGCGGGCTCGTACGACGCCCGGAACGCCGCCAGGTCCGACGCCCGGATGACCCCGGCGTGGTCGCTGCCCGACGCGTGTCGGTGCGGCTCCCGCACGAAGCGGTCAATGGCCTCGGCGACGAAGCCCCCGGCCCACTCGCTCCGCGCGGCGTCGATGCGGGCGGTCCGGCTGCCGGAGCCGTCACCGGCGTCGAGGAGCCGCTCGAGCACTGCGGCCAGCGCCTCGTTGCGCACCAGGTCCCCGGGGACCGGCACCGTGCCTCCTGGCAGCCACTGCGTGGCGGACGTGGGCCAGTGGTCACGGAACAGGCCCTGCACGGCGGTGATCGTCCGGACCACCCCGGCTGCGACCGGGTGGCCGTCACGGGCGTATCCGATCGCCGGCGCGAGGACGTCCGCGAGCTCCCACGTGCCGTGGTCGCGGAGCAGCAGCAGCCACGCGTCGACGGCACCCGGGACGGTGGCGGCGAGTGCGCCGGAGCCGGGGACGAGGTCGAGTCCCTCGGCGCGGTAGTGCTCGGGTGTCGCACCGGCCGGCGCCGGACCCTGGCCGACGAGCACGACCGGGGTCGGGTTCGATGCCGTCGCGAACACCGCCGTCAGGTCGCCGCCCGGGCCGTTCAGGTGCGGTTCGACCACGTGCAGGACGAACGCGCCCGCGACGGCTGCGTCGAAGGCGTTGCCGCCGCGTTCGAGCACCGACTGCGCGGTGGCGGTCGCGATCCAGTGCGTCGCGGCCGCCATGCCGAACGTGCCCTGCAGGTCCGGGCGCGAGGTCTGCGTGGCGGGTGGGACGAAGGCGGGGTTCGGCGTCGGCATGCACCCATCCTGTCCCCGGGGCTCGCCGCTCAGCCCAGGGCCACGACGATCCCCGCTGCGACGAGCAGCGCGACGTACCCCCAGGCGTGCACGACCTCGGGCAGGTGCGGCGGGCGACGTCGGAGCAGCACGATGACCGGCATCGCGCCGACCAGCAGGGCCACGGCAGCCCGGACGTCGACGGCGCCGACGAGTCCGGCGGCGTGCGGGACGACCGCCGGCAGCAGCATGGTCACCGCGGCTGCGGGCAGCGTGATCGCCAGCGTGAGGGGGTTCGCCAGCGTTGTCGCCGCGGTCATGGTGGCACCGGACCGGCGCAGCATCGGGACCGTCACCACGCTGCCGCCGACGCCGAGGAACGCCGCGACCGCACCGATCGGGAGGCCCGTGGCAGTCGGCACGCCGGTGCGGGTCGGTCCCTGGTCGCGTCCACCGCCGCGGGTCGCGACTACGCGATCCGTCGCCGAGCTGCGCAGGAAGCCCGGGCGCAGGAGCAGGTCGGCGACCGTGACCCCGAGGTAGACGACGAAGCCCCAGCGCAGGAGCGCGTCCGGTGCCTCTCGTGCGGCGAGCACCCCGACCGTGCCGCCGACCCCGAGCAGGACGAACAGCGACGAACGGCCCCGGAGTGGTGCGAGGGCGCCGCGCCGGGCCGAGACGGTGGCCACGGCGGCGTTCACGAGCATCACGAGGGCCGAGGTCGCCGTGGCCACCCGGACGGCGTCGCCACCGAGGGCTGCGTCGGCGACGGTGATGATCGGCACGGTGACGAACCCACCGCCGAACCCGAACAGGACGGTGGTGACCCCGACCAGGGCCCCGATGACCACGAGCACGATGAACGACATGCCTCCATCCCAGCGGGGATCACCACGGCGGACGATCGGGTGTGCGGCACGTTCCTTCGAGACCTAGCCTCGACGTGTGCGCAACGTCCCGGTCTCCGAGTTCGACCACCAGCCGTTCGACGTCCTGCCGATCGGCACCGACTACCCGCCGGACCACCTTCTCGCCCGGCACGAGCACCGACGGGCGCAGCTGCTCTACGGTGCGAGCGGCGTGATGCTCGTCGAGACCGACGACGGCTCCTGGACCGTGCCGACCGACCGGGCCGTGCTCATCCCGCCCGGCGTGCCCCACGAGGTCCGGATGCTCGACGTCAGCACCTGGAGCCTGTACGTCGAGCCGGACGCCGTGCCCTGGTGGCCGACACGGTGCACCGTCGTCGAGGTCGGGCCCCTGCTGCGCGAGGTGCTGCGCGCCGCCAACGCGCTCGACGTGCCGTACGACGGCGGCGGCCGGGACGGCACCCTCGTCCGGCTCGCCCTGCACGAGCTGCAGCGCGTCGCACCGATCCCGTTGAGTGTCTCGCTGCCGCCACGGGGTGTCCTGCGCGACCTGTGTCGGGCGTACCTGGCCGAGCCTGACGTCCACGTGACGAACGCCGACTGGGCGCGCGCGGCGGCCGTCTCGGAACGCACCCTCGACCGCCACTTCCGTGCGGCCACGGGGGTGGGTCCCGCGAGCTGGCGGGTGCGTGCGCGACTGTTGGCGAGCCTCCCGGCCCTGCGACGCGGCACCGTGACGGAGGTGGCGGGCCGACTCGGCTACGCGACCCCCGCGGCGTTCACCGCCGCCTTCTCGAAGGCGTTCGGGGCCCCGCCGTCCCGGTTCCGGTGAGGCCTTGCGCTCCCACGGGTGCGAGCGCATACTGAACGAAACAGTTAATTAACCGACCGGTTCACCGAGGAGGCGACGATGGAACCCGACCACACCGACGTCGTCCTGTCGGCGCTCGCCGACCCGATCCGACGGCGCATCGTCGAACGGCTCGGCAAGGGTGAGGCGACCGTCTCCGAGTTGTCGGAGCCGTTCGACGTCAGCGCCCCGGCGATCTCGCGGCACCTCGGCGTGCTCGAACGCGCCGGCCTCATCACGCGCGAGCGGCACGGTACGTGGCGCACGTGCCGTCTCCGGCCGGAGGCCGTCGACGAGCTCGGCGCCTGGCTGGGCCGGTTGCGTCCCGACTGGGACCGCCGGTTCGACCGACTGGAGGCCCTGCTCGCCGCCCAGCGCACGCCTGCCCCGGTGGGCAGCCCGTCCACCGCCCCACCCGCCAGTTCCACCAGTTCCGCCTTCACCGTCGATCCGCAGGAGCAGTCATGACCGAACAGTTCGCCGCCCACGCCACCCACCGCTTCGCGCACCCCGTCGCCGACGTCTACCGGGCGTTCGTCGACCCGGCGCTGCTCGCGCTCTGGTTCGGCCCCCTCGGCTTCCACGTCCCCGTCGCCACCGTCGAGGTCGACGCACGGGTCGGTGGCGCCTGGAACCTCACGATGGTCAGCAACGACAACGCCGAGTGGTCGTCGCCCGTCACCTCGACCCTCGAGCAGATCGAGGAGAACCGGATCATCGTCGGCACCTCGACGGCGCACGGCATCCCGGGGGTCGAGGACGGCACCGCGCTGTCCCTGACGCTGGAGTTCGCCGAGGACGGCGACGGCACGATCGTCACCCTGACGCAGGGACCCTTCCCCGAGTTCATGCGCGACATGAACATCGCCGGCTGGACGCAGTCGTTCCACAAGCTCGAAGCACTGCTGGCGACACCGAAGGAGTTCTTCCAGCAGCCGTAGCCGCACCCCCCTGTCAAGGGGTTGTGCGCCCCGCGCAGAAAAGCGAACATCGTTCGGTGACTCGTACAGGGCGAGCGCCGAACGACCGCGCAGGGGCGTGGTCGGTTCCGAGTCAGGGGATCCATGACCACCACTCCGTCGACCGTCGCACGTGCGCGCCGACTCCCACGCTTCGCCGGCGCGCTCACGGTGCTGGCCCTGGCCGCCGGTGCCCTCGTCGCGACCGCTGAACCCGCCGCAGCGTCGGCGGTGTGGGTCGGATCGGCACCCGCCGGCACCAAGATCAACCCCGGCGACCAGGTGACGTCGCCGAACGGCCAGTTCAAGCTCATCATGCAGGGCGACGGCAACCTGGTCGAGTACGGCATCGGGAACCGCGTGCTGTGGGCCTCGAACACCGCCGGTTCCCCCGGTGCGATCGCGGTCGTCGGCAAGAACCGTGCCCTCGACATCACCAAGAACGGCAAGCGACTGGCCCGCTGGGCCTCGGCCGGCACCGTGAACTCGACGGCGCTGAAGATCCGCGCCGACGGCACCATGGCGCTGCTCGCCGGCAGGTCCGTCGTCGTGAACTGGACCACCTACCAGGACCGGGTCGCCTCGGGGAACACGCTCCTCGGCGGCACGGTGCTGCGCTCCGACACCACGAACACGCGCATCCTCAACATGCGCACCGACGGCAACCTGGTGCAGAAGGTCAGCGGCCGAGTCGTCTGGCAGTCGCGGACCGGCGGGCACCCCGGCGCCTGGGCCGAACTGCAGTCCAAGGGCAACTTCGTCATCTGGACCCGTGACGCATCGCGCAAGAAGGTCGCGCTCTGGACCTCGCGCACCGGCACGGCCGGCTCCGGCAACCTGCTCGTGCAGGTCGACGGCAACGTCGTGCTCTACGGGGCCAAGGACACCCGCGTCTGGTCGAGCCGACCCGTCACCGGACTGGCCTGGCCCGTCAACGGGACGAAGATCACCGGCAAGTACGGCGACGACCGTGGCGCCGGACACGTCCCGCGCTACCACCAGGGCACCGACGCGCCCGTGCCCGTCGGCACCCCGGTGTACGGCTCCGGCACCGGCGAGGTGACCAAGACCGTGGCGAACGACGCCTCGTACGGCAACTACATCGTCGTGACCTACGGCATGACCGCGGTGCTCACCGCCCACCTCAGCAAGATCGAGGTGAAGAAGGGCCAGATCGTGAAGCTCGGTACCGAGATCGCGAAGTCCGGCAACACCGGGCAGTCGACCGGCCCGCACGTGCACGTCGAGACGCGGCGCAACGGCACGCTCGTCGACCCGTTGAAGAACATGCACTTCCGCTGATCCGGGAGCGCTGGCGTCGCTCCACTTCGTGAGCAGGAATGGTCGGGTCGCCTTCGGGCACCCGACCATTGCTGCTCACGAAGTGCGGGCGGGGCGGCGCGGATACCCTTGACCGGATGACATCGCGCGGCGGGACCGGGGCTGGGAACGGGGCCGACGCGGAGGCCGTGCTCGTCGCCTTCGCGCGCACCAGCGGCGACGTCGCGGCAGCGCGCCGGGTCGCACGTCGGTTCGAAGGCCTCGACGACGGCGAGCGCTCGGCGCTGCTGTGGAGCGAGGACGACGGCGCGAAGCTCGTCGCCGTGCTGCTGCTGGTTCAGGCGATGCGCGAGCGCCCCGATCCGGAGCTGACCGACGAGTACCTGTCGGCAGCGAAGGCCGAGCGCTTCGACGACCCGGCGCTGGTCGACCTGGCAGCCGGGGAGCTCGTCGGTGCGCCGCTCGTGGGCGGCTCGACGGGCCCGCTGTTCGCGCTCGTGAAGTCCGACGTGGCGATGGTGCGCCGGATCGCGGTCGTGGCGACCCTGGCGTTCGCCAAGCAGGGCGACGCCGAGGTGCCACTCGGGATCGCGGGACGCCTGGTGCGGGAGCGGAGCGACACCGTGCAGTCGGCGCTGGGGTGGGTCCTGCGCGAGACGGGCAAGCGCGCGTCGGAGGCGGCGCTCGTGGCGTTCCTCGAGAAGAGCGGACGGTTCTTGACGCCTGCGGCGCGCCACACGGCGACCGAGCACCTGCCGCCGGCGGATCGCGACCGCCTGCGGGGTTGAGGACGAACGACGCTGACAACCAACTGTGCAGTCGGCTCTACCGACCATGTGGTCGGTTAGGGTCTCCGGGTGACCGAAACCACCCCGAGCACCAGCACCGCCCCGATCCACCGCGCCTCCGTCCGTGAATGGGCGTCCCTCGGCGTCCTCACCCTGGCCGTGGTGCTGCTCGCGATCGACGGCACCGTGCTGGCCCTCGCCGTCCCGTCGCTGACCGCGGACCTCGACCCGACCGCGACGCAGGTGCTCTGGATCGGCGACGTCTACTCGTTCGCGCTCGCTGGGCTGCTCGTGACGATGGGCAACGTCGCCGACCGGATCGGCCGGAAGCGCCTGCTGCTCATCGGCGCGGTCGCGTTCGGCCTGGCCTCGGCCGCCGCAGCGTTCGCGCAGACGCCCGAGCTCCTCATCGCCGCGCGGGCACTGCTCGGCATCGCCGGAGCGACCCTGATGCCGTCGACCCTGTCGCTGGTGCGCACGATCTTCCGCGACGCCCGGCAGCGCACCACCGCGATCGCCGTGTGGTCGGCGGGTGCGACGGGTGGTGCCGCCGCCGGACCGCTCGTCGGCGGTGCGCTGCTCGAGCACTTCTGGTGGGGCTCGGTCTTCCTCATCAACATCCCCGTCATCGTCGTGATCGTCATCGCCGGAGCCATCCTGCTGCCCGAGTCGAAGGGCGGCTCGCGCACCCCGATCGACCTGCTCTCCGCCGTCCTCTCGGTGCTGGCGATCGTGCCGCTCGTGTACGCCGTGAAGCACGTCGCCGGGCACGGGTTCGACTGGACGGTGCCCCTGACGGCACTCCTCGGCATCGGCGCCGGCTGGTGGTTCGTCCGCCGCCAGAAGCGCCTCACGACGCCGCTCATCGACCTGCAGCTGTTCCGGATCCCGGCGTTCTCGGGCGCCGTCGTCGCGAACTCGCTGTCGGTCTTCGCGCTGAGCGGCCTGCTGTTCTTCTTCTCGCAGTACCTGCAGCTGGTCCGCGGGTTCACGCCGCTGCTCGCCGGAGCGGCCGAGCTGCCGGCGACCCTGGCCTCGATCGCGGTGATCGCGATCATCGGGCTGCTGTCCCGGCGGGTCGGACCCGGCCGGTCGATCGGTCTCGGCCTGGCGGTCGCCGCTGTGGGCATGGCCGGTCTCGCGTTCGCCGAGGGGCTGCCGACGTACTGGGGGATCGCGATCGCCCTCGCCGTGGTCGGCCTGGGCGTCGGGGTCTCGATGACCCTGGCCACCGACGCAGTCGTCGCCGCGGCACCGCGGGAGCGTGCTGGTGCGGCCTCGGCCATCTCGGAGACCGGGTACGAACTGGGCGTCGCACTCGGCATCGCGGTGCTCGGTTCGTTGCAGACCGCGTTCTACCGGTCGAACCTCGACGTGACGAGCGGCGCGGTCAGCGGCGGTGTCGGCGACCGGATCCGTGAGTCCCTGGCGTCGGCGTCCCAGGTCCTGCAGGACGGCGACCCGATCCTCGAACACGCGCGGCACGCCTTCACCGGCGGCATGCAGCTCGCCTCGATCTGCGCGGCCGTGGCGCTCGCCGTCGCCGCCGCGGTCGCACTCCGGGTGATCCCGAACCGGCAGGATGGACCGCATGAGCACTGAAGGTCGTCATGAGCACTGAAGGTCGTCGTGGGCACTGACGGCACCCGCGATCGTGAGCGCACCCGCCAGGCGGTCCTCGAGGCCGCCGAGCGGCTGCTCGCCGAGCGCGGCACCCGGGTGAGCGTCGCCGAGATCGCGGCGGACGCCGGCGTCTCCAAGAGCGGCCTGCTCCACCACTTCCCGTCGAAGGACGAGCTGCTCCTCGCCGTCGCCGCGCACGGTCTCGCGACGTTCAAGGACGAGGTGCTGCGACACGTCGACCTGGCCGAGAACCGCCCCGGCAAGGTCCTCCGCGCCTACGTGCGGACCCTGTGCGGCGGCAGCGAGCGCGCCATGGAGGTCTTCTCGCCGACGGCACACTGGACCGGTCTGATGGCAGTGCCGGGGGTCGAGGCGGTCGTCGCCGCGGACGCCGAGGACTGGCGCGCGGTGTTCGCGCGCGACGGCCTGCCCGAGGACCGCACGTTGGTCGTCCGGCACGCGGCCGAGGGGCTCGCAGCAGCGACCGCCATGCCGCCGTACCTGGACGCACGCGAGCTGGCGGTCACCCGTGACGCGCTGCTCGCCCTGGCAGAACCCGCCTGACGACGCGGCCAGGAGGCCCGGTGCGCGGCCGCCCCGCCGGTCACCCGTGCAGGCGGCCGGCCCGACCCCCGTGGGCCGGTCCGCGGTGTCGGCCTACCCTGGGGCCATGCACACCGAGGTGCCCCGGATCGACGCCGCACTCGTGGGACGACTGATCGCGACGCAGTTCCCCGAGTGGAGTGGCCTGCCCGTGCGCGAGGTCGACCACCAGGGCTGGGACAACCGCACGTTCCGACTCGGCGACGCGCTGTCCGTCCGGCTGCCGAGTGCCGCCGGCTACGTGCCCGGGGTCGAGAAGGAGCAGGACGTCCTGCCGTACCTGGCGCGCCGGTTGGACGTCGCGGTCCCCGAGCCGGTCGGGCTGGGCGAACCGGGCGAGGGGTACCCGTTCCCGTGGTCGGTCCGGCGGTGGCTCGACGGGACGGTGGCCGCGCGTGCGGTCGACCTCGACCACGAGCGCTTCGCCGCCGACGTCGGGGCGGTGCTCCGGCAGCTCCGCAGCCTCCCCGCCACCGGGGGTCCGACCGCCGGCGTGCACTCGTTCCACCGTGGCGAGCACCCCTCGGTGTACGGCGCCGAGGTCGTCGCGGCGCTCGACACTCTGGGCGCGCAGGTCGACCGTGCCGCGTGCGAACGCATCTGGGACGACGCGGTCGCTTCGACCTGGGACCGTCCGGGGGTCTGGTTCCACGGTGACGTCGCGCCGGGCAACCTGCTCGTCGACGGCGGGGGACGGCTCAGCGCCCTGATCGACTTCGGCACGTGCGGGGTCGGCGACCCGGCCTGCGACCTCGTGCTCGCGTGGACGTTCCTCGAGCCGGCGGCGCGCCCGGTGTTCCACGAAGCCGTGGGGCTCGACGCCGACACCTGGGCGCGCGGGCGGGGGTGGGCGCTGTGGAAGGCGCTCATCATGCTCGCGGGCAGCGCCGGCCCGGGCGACCGCGCGGAGCACGAGCGCGTGCTCGCCACGGTGCTCGCCGATCCCGTCGTCTGACCGGGCGGCGGAGCCCCGAACCCAGGCGGGGCTGTGAACGCACCACGGGGCGGGCGCGTACCGAAGAGGGGGAAGCGAGCCGCGCCTCCCGGCCGGCCCGAAGCGACCACGAGAGGAACGCGACGTGCGCGCACTGACCTGGCAGGGCACCGAGAAGGTGTCCGTCGAGACCGTCCCCGACCCGACCATCCAGGAACCGACCGACGCGATCGTGCGGATCACGTCCACGGCGATCTGCGGCTCCGACCTGCACCTGTACCGGGTCCTCGGCCCGTACATCGACAAGGGCGACGTCCTCGGCCACGAGCCCATGGGCATCGTGGAGGAGGTCGGCAGCGCCGTCACGAACCTCAAGGTCGGCGACCGCGTCGTCGTCCCCTTCAACATCTCGTGCGGCCACTGCTGGATGTGCAAGAACGGCCTGCAGTCGCAGTGCGAGACCACCCAGGTCACCGAGTACGGCTCCGGAGCGGCGCTCTTCGGCTACACGAAGATGTACGGCCAGGTCCCCGGCGGCCAGGCCGAGTACCTCCGGGTCCCGCACGCGGACTACGGGCCCATCGTGATCCCGGACGACGGCTCGCCCGACGACCGGTGGCTGTTCCTCAGCGACATCCTGCCCACCGCGTGGCAGGCCGTGCAGTACGCGAACGTGCCCGAGGGCGGCACGCTCGCCGTGCTCGGGCTCGGCCCCGTCGGCCAGTTCGCCGCCCGCATCGGCAAGCACCTGGGCTACCGCGTGCTCGCCGTCGACCCCGAACAGGTCCGACGCGACCTGGGGGCGAAGCACGGCGCCGAGGTCTTCGACCTGACCAAGGACACCGTGCCGGAGCTCGTCGACCTGACCGACGGCCGCGGCCCGGACGGGGTCGTCGACGCCGTCGGCATGGAGGCGCACGGCAACCCCGTCGCCGGCTTCGCGCAGCGTGCGGCCGGGCTGCTGCCCGACGCACTGGCGCAGAAGGCGATCGAGGTGGCCGGCATCGACCGGCTCGCAGCCGTGCACGCCGCGATCGACCTGGTCCGTCGCGGCGGCACCGTGTCCCTGAGCGGCGTCTACGGCGGCATGGCCGACCCGATGCCGATGATGACGCTCTTCGACAAGCAGATCACCATCCGCGAAGGGCAGTGCAACGTGAAGCACTGGATCGACGACATCATGCCGCTCGTGCAGGACCCGTCGGACCCGCTCGGCACGCTCGACCTGACCACGCACCGGGTGTCGCTCGAGGACGCCCCGCACATGTACGAGGTGTTCCAGAAGAAGCAGGACGGCTGCGTGAAGGTCGTGCTCGACCCCGCCCTGGCCGCCGCCTGATGCGGATCGTCGTCGTCGGCGGGACCGGCAACGTCGGGACGGCGGTGCTCCGGCGGCTCGCGCAGGCCCGGGCCGCCGCGCGGGCGGACGAGGCTCCGCCCGGTGCCCCCGACGGCGACCGGCGCGGCGGCAGCGTCGAGATCGTCGGGGTCGCGCGGCGGTTGCCGGACGTGCACGCGGAGCCCTACGGTTCGGCCGTCTGGCACGCTGTCGACGTCGGGGCCGCGGACGCCGTCGGGCAGCTCACCGCGATCTTCACCGGAGCCGACGCCGTGATCCACCTGGCCTGGGCGCTGCAGCCGACGCACGACATCCCGCTGCAGTACCGGACGAACGTCACCGGCACCGCGAACGTGCTGTCGGCCGTGGCGCGAGCAGGGGTGCCGCAGGTCGTCGTCGCGTCGTCGGTCGGGACCTACCGGGGCGTCGACGCCGCGGGCAAGCGGACCCCGGTCGACGAGAGCTGGCCGACCGACGGCATCCCCACCGCGACGTACTCGATCCACAAGGCCGCGAACGAAGCGGCGATGGACGCGTTCGAGGCAGACCATCCGTCCGTGGTCGTCACGCGGCTGCGCCCGGGGCTGATCTTCCAGCGGGACGCCGCCGCCGAGATCCGCGGGCTGTTCCTCGGACGCCTCGTGCCGATGTCGATCGTGCGGTGGATCCGGTGGCTCGTGCTGCCCCTGCCGTACCCGTTCGTGTTCCAGGCGGTGCACGCCGACGACGTCGCCGACGCCTACTGGCGGACCGTCGATCAGCGGGCCGGCGGAGCGTTCAACATCGCTGCGTCGCCCGTGCTCAACCCGCCGCGGTTGGCCCGGGCCTTCGGCATGCTCGGTGCCGTGCGGATCCCGCTCGGACTGCTGCGCGGGATCGTGACGCTGACGTGGCGGCTGCGGTTGCAGCCGACGGACGCCGGCTGGATCGACATCGCGGCCGGCGTGCCGATCATGCGGACCGACCGTGCCCGGTCGGTGCTCGGATGGGAGGCCCGGCACACCTCCGAAGACGCGTTGCGTGCGCTCGTGGCCGGGTTCGCGGACGGTGCGCACGTGGCCGCGTCGGATCCGTTGCGGGGGTAGCTGGGCTGGGGCTGGGCTGGGCTGGGCGGGGGCTGCCGGGGCGTTGCGGGTGCTTTCGGGCGTACCGGGTCGGAAGTTTCGACCAGGTACGCCCGATTCCGCTTCCCATCGCGGGTGTTCTGGGAAGGAACGGGCGCTCGGGTCGCGCTACGCTTCGCTCGTCGTTGTGAGAAGGGGGAGCGCGATGGTGCTCAGTTGGTCGGCGTTCAGCGAACTCGAGGGACCGGGCGGCTCGGGGATGCCCGACCTGTTCGGCGGTTGGTTCGGCATCGCGTTCGGAGTCGTCGCAGCCCTGACGATCCTCACCACCCTGACGATCGTCGTCCTGACGCTCTACCGGGGCAAGCGGATGGCCGATCGCGGTCAGAACCCGCTCACCATGCAGGAGGACATCGCGTACCAGGCGATGCAGAGCCGGACCCTCGCGCCCGAGAAGCCGGTCGAACAGCGGCTCGCCGAACTCGACGACCTGCACGCTCGCGGTGTGATCTCCGACGAGGAGCACCGGGCGGCGCGAGCCGAGGCCCTGCGCGGATGATCGCCTCCGAGGAGCTGCACAACCCGCTCATCCCGCCGCTGTACGACATCGTGTGGAGCGTGGCGATGGGGCTCATCGTGGTCGCCGTCGTCGTCACCGTGTGGATCGCGGTCGTCCGGAGCCGTCGCTCGAACGGTGCGCCCCGGACGCTCCGCGAGCAGCGGTTGGCGGAACTCGACGACCTGCACGCTCGCGGTGTGATCTCCGACGAGGAGCACCGGGCAGCGCGAGCCGAGGCCCTGCGCGGTTAGCCTGGGGCGGTGCTGTTGCCGACGGACCTGCTGGGGGAGTGGGTGCTCCGCCGGACCCTGGACGACTGGCGTGCCGGCGTGCAGGGCATCGTCACCGGCACCACGACGCTGACCGCGGTCGGCACGGACGAGGTGCGCTGGGACGAAGCGGGCGTGATGACCTTCGGCGGCCGGACCACCCCGGTGTCCCGGACGCTGACCGTCCGGCGGGACGATGACCACGCGTGGACCGTGCACTTCGCCGACGGCCGGGTGTTCCACGACTGGGTGTGGGGAGCGAGCGTCGCCCACGCCTGTGCACCGGACGACTACACCGGGGCACTGGACGGCGACGAGCAGCGGTGGACCGTGCGCTGGGAAGCCCGGGGCCCGGCGAAGGACTACCGGCTCGACAGCGTGCTGGAGCGTCACCGGCACGCGCCAGACTGAGTCCATGGCACGTTCCTCCGGCACCGAAGCCCCGCGCATCACCCTGACCGAGCCCGTCGACCTGCAGGACTGGGTCCCCGGACCCGGCGACGTCCTGACCGGCGACCGCATCGAGGGGAAGCGCATCGGCGTGCTCGACCTGGCCGGTGAGCGGCTGCCCGACCTCGAGATCGAGGAGTGCGTCATCGACACGCTCCGGGGCGACGGCGCCGACTTTCGTGGCCTGCGGGTGCACGACTCGATCATCGACACGCTCGACGCCCCGGTGCTGCGGGCATCGAGCAGTTCGTGGCGCGAGGTCCGGGTGTCCGGCGGTCGCATCGGTTCGGGCGAGCTGTACGACTCAGGGTTGAACGGCGTCGAGTTCGTCGGGATGAAGTTCGGGTTCGTGAACCTGCGCGGATCGACGCTCACCGATGTGGTGTTCCGCGACTGCGTCATCGACGAACTCGACATCGCGGACGCCAAGCTGCTCCGGGTGTCGTTCGAGGGCAGCAGCATCCGCGACGCCGAGGGGTCCAACACCCGGATCGACCACGTGGACCTGCGGGGTGCGGACCTCGACCGGGTCGAGCGCCTCGAGGGGTTCCGCGGTGCGACGATCGGCGCCGACCAGCTGTACACGCTCGCCCCGCTGCTGGCGGCGCAGGCGGGCTACCGCGTCGACTGACGTCTGCCCCGAGTCTCGGGGTGGACGACACTCCTCGCGGCTCCGAGCGCGAGGACTGTCGCTCAGGCCGAGACTCGCCCGGAGCCCGCCGCGGCGGCCAGCGCTGCCGCGAGGTCGGCCTGCACCAGGTCGCCGTGGGCCGCAGCCCCGGCCTGGACCCCGGCGGCAGCGGACGCGATGACCGTCGCCATCGGGGCAGCCACGTTGCCGGCCGCGTACACACCGCGCACCGAGGTCTGCCCGGCCGGGTCGACCGTCAGCGCGCTCGCGTACCGGAAGTCACCCATGAACTGGTCGGTGGCGACCAGGCCGAGCCCGGACAGGAAGTCCACGCTCGCCTCAGCGGTGCTCGCCGCGGCCAGGGCGTCGAGTTCGACGACCTCGCCGGAGCCGAGCGTGACCCCGGTCAGCGTGCCCTCTGACGACAGGACCTGCGTGACCGTGTCGTCCACGACCTCGATCCCGCGGGCCCGCAAACCGGCCAGGGCGGTGTCGTCGACGAGTGCCGGATCGGTGACGAACGCCGTCACGTGCTCGCTCAACGCCCGGAACATCAGCGCGTGGTGCACGCCGTTCGGTGTCGTCACGAGCACGCCGATGCGCTGGTCGCGGATCTCCCACCCGTGGCAGAACGGGCAGTGCACGACCCCGCGCCCCCACTGCTCGGCCAGGCCGGGTACCTGCGGCAGGACGTCCACGGCGCCGGAGGCGACGACGAGCCTGCGGGCGGTGACGACCGTGCCGGGGTCCAACGTGACCGAGAAGCCGACCGGGTCGGTGCCGTCACCCGTCGTGGCGGACGCGGCCACGATCCTCCCGGCCGTCACCTCGACTCCGTAGGCGGCGACCTCGCCGCGACCGATCGCGGACAGCTCGGCGGGGGCGACGCCCTCGCGCCCGAGGTAGTTGTGGGCGCCGGCCGACGGCGCGTTGCGGGGCTCGCCCGCGTCGACGACGAGGACGGAGCGGCGGGAGCGCCCGAGGGCGAGGGCGGCGGAGAGGCCGGCGGCTGCTCCGCCGATGACGATGACGTCGTAGTGATCACGCATGCAAGGAGCATGCGGCCGATGGGTCGCGGACAGCAAAAAACCTTGCTGATGTGGCAAACTGGACAGCATGTCCCACGGCCCGCAGGAACCAGTCGCCCCCCGCACGACCGCCCAGGTCGTCGACGGGGTGGGGCCGCGGTTGCGCGCGCTCCGTGCCCACCGGGACGTCACGCTCGCCGCCCTGTCGGAAGAGACCGGGGTGTCGGTGAGCACGCTCTCGCGGCTCGAGTCAGGGCAGCGCAAGCCGACGCTCGAGCTGCTGCTCCCACTGGCGCGGGCGTACCAGGTGCCGCTCGACGACCTGGTCGGAGCGCCCCAGACCGGCGACCCCCGGGTGCACATGAAACCCGAGGTGCACGGCGGCCGGGTCGTCGTGCCGCTGACTAAGCGAACCGGCGGCGTGCGGTCGTTCAAGCAGCTGTTCCCGCCGAACACACCGGGCGGTGAACCGTCGCTCAAGACGCACGAGGGGTACGAGTGGCTCTACGTGCTGTCCGGCCGCCTGCGCCTGGTGCTCGGCGAACACGACCTCGACCTCGGGCCGGGGGAGGTCGCCGAGTTCGACACCCACACCCCGCACTGGATGGGCAACGTCACCGATTCGGTGACCGAGGTGCTGTGCCTGTACGGGCCGCAGGGGGAGCGGGCGCACGTGCGGTCGCGACCGACGCGCTGACCCGCTGGCCCGCGGGCCCGCTCGATCTACGCCGTGAAGACGTGGTCCATGACGTCGTCGAGGAGACCCGAGGTCTCGATGTTCGACTGCTGGATGTGGATGCCGATGTCACCACGCGTGAAGTAGGTGTCCCCGTCGGTGACGGGGTACTGCTCGTTCTTCGACACCTTCTGGCACTGGTAGCCACCGGCCTCGTTGCCGCAGTCGTAGCCGTCGTCCGGCAGCTTCTGCAGCGCTGCGCTCGCGGTTGCCGAGTCCACGACGTCGACCGCGATCGACAGGTAGGAGATGTCGGCCTGCGGTTCCCGCCACACGCAGTACAGACGCTTGCCGTCGGCCTGCAGGACGGGGGTGAAGGCGCTCTTCGGGATCGCGACCGGGTCGCCGACGACCGAGGGGTCGTTCAGCGGAGCGGAGGCGAACGCGTCGTCCCACTTGCCGGCGGTGATGAGATCGGTGCAGCTCGTCGGCACCGTGCCGCCGTCGTAGTCGACCCCGGGGACCTGCGTGATCGTCGATGTCGGCTCCGGAGTGCTGCTCGGGCTGGCGCTCGGTGTGCCGGTGCTCTCCGCCGTCGTCGCGGACGGCGTACCCGGCCCCGCTGGTGCGCTCTGGGCGCAGCCCGTCAGGGCGAGTCCGACCGCCAGTGCCGCCGTCAGCGTCGCCGTGATCCCGGATGTCGTCGTGCGCGCTGATCGCCGCATCGTTCCCCCTCGTTCGTCGTGCGGACGTGCCCGCACAATAGAACGTAGGCGGACGCGCTGACGGCGTCCGCAAGCGTCACCGTTCCGTGACCCCGTCAGCGGGTGCGCCACCCGCGCCGCACCCGCAACCCGGCGCGCACCCGCCGCGCCCACCGACGCACCGGGTTCGCCCGCCGGCCGTTCACGCGGAACGTGTGGAAGGCGCGTCGCGTCCGCAACAGTGCGGACGGGAGGCCCGACAACGGTCGCGCGGACACCTGCACCGTGAGCACGGGGTCGGCCACCACCCGCCAGGCCGGGTCGAGCTGCATGCTCAGGTCGACGTCGTCGTGCACCTCGGGGTCCTCGCGGTGCGCTCGGCTGCGGACCGCGTCCCAGGTCCACCGCCGCATCGCCATCGCGGAACCGAACAGCGGTGGGCGGCCGAGCGCGGCCCACATGAGCGCGAAGTACGGCCGCATGTAGACGGCGTCCCACAGTCGGCCGATCAGCGGTCCGCCGTCGTGCGGGCATCCGGGCCCGGTCACCGCGACGACCGACGGATCGGCCAACAGCCGCACCGCGTCGGCGATCCACCCCGGCGGCGGGACGGAGTCGGCGTCGAGCCGGACGAGGACGTCTCCGGAGGCCCGGTCGTAGCCGCGCGCCGAGGCTCGGGCGATGCCACGGATGCGTTCGGTGAGCACGATCGCCCCCGCTGCCTGGGCGACCTCGGCACTGGCGTCCCGGCTGCCGTTGTCGACCACGACGACCTCGTCGGCGAGCAGCGTCTGGCCTGCGAGGGCGTCGAGGCAGCGTCGCAGGTGCGCAGCGTCGTCGCGCACGGGGATGACGACGGAGACGCGGACCATCCTCCGATCCAACCGGAGGTCCGCTGTGCGGCCACGCGGTAGCGTTCCGGGCATGGACCGGACCGACGAACTCGCCGTGGAGCTCCGGCACGCGATCGGTCGCGTCGTGCGCGCTGCGAGACGGGAGGCGGACTCGCTGCCGACCGCCCACGCGACGACCCTCGGGTTCCTCGAGCGCGAGGGGCCGATGCCGATCGCCGAGCTGGCACGTCGCCGGGCGGTGAAGCACCAGGGGCAGTCGCGCACGGTCGGGGAGCTCGCCGACCTCGGGTACGTCGAGCGGACGACGTCGGACACCGACCGCCGCGTGTCGGTCATCCGCATCTCCGACACCGGCAGCGAGGTCCTCCGCCGGGACATGACGGCGCGGGCCGACTGGTTGGCGACGGCGATCCGCGAGGAACTCGACGACGAGGAACGCGCGGCCCTCGAACGCCTGCCCGGCATCTTCGAACGGTTGGCCCGGCGCGTCGACTGAGTGCTCCCTCACCCGGATCGGCCACCAGAAGTACAACACAGTTGTAGTGTTGTCGCATGGAGCTGACGAAGTACAACCACGCCACCGTCGTCCTCGAGCAGGACGGCACCACCCTCGTCATCGACCCGGGTACCTTCACGCCCGAGGCTGCTGATCTTGCCGGCGCTGCCGCCGCGGTCCTCATCACCCACGAGCACGCCGACCACTTCGACGTCGACGCCGTCCGTGCCGGGCTCGACGCGAACCCGTCGCTCGTGGTCCGCGGGCCGGCGGCGATCGTCGAGCAGCTGGGTGACCACGACGGCCGCGTCGCTGCGGTCCGTGCCGGTGACGCGTTCGAGGTCGGGCCGTTCTCCGTGCAGGTCTTCGGCGAGCAGCACGCCGTCATCCACCGCGACATCCCGACGATCGCGAACGTCGGGTACCTCGTGAACGGCACCGTCTTCCACCCGGGCGACGCCTATCTCGTGCCGGGGGTCCCGGTCGGCACGCTGCTCATCCCCACGAGCGGCCCGTGGGCGAACACCGCCGCCGCCGTCGACTACGTCCGCGAGGTCGCGCCGCAGCGCGCGATCCAGATCCACGAGCTCCTGCTGAGCGACGCGGGACAGCAGATGAACGTCCGCATGCTCGGGACCGACGGTCTCGGCGGCGTGCCGACCACGATCCTCCAGGCGGGTGAGCACGTCACCGTCTGACGGACGCGACCGTGCTCCTGGGAGGCGATCCGCGCCTCCCGGGCAGCATGGAGGGATGTCCGACGCTCCCTCGACCGCAGTCCTCTTCGACATCGACGGCACGCTCGTCGACTCGAACTACGCCCACATCGATGCCTGGTGGCGCGCTGCCCGCGCAGCGGGTGAGTCCGTGGACGCCTGGCGGATCCACCGCGCGATCGGCATGGACTCCGCGAAGCTGCTCGAGACGCTGCTGCCGGACGCGTCCGACGAGACGCGCGACACCGTCAAGCAGTTCCACACCGCCTACTTCGCCGAGCACATGCCCCAGCTGCGGCTGCTGCCGGGCGCCCGTGACCTGCTCCGTGCGGTCGCTGAGGCCGGGCACGCCGTCGTCCTGGCGACGAGTGCTCCGGAGCACGAACTGACGCGGCTGCGCGAACTGCTCGACGCCGAGGAGTGGCTCACCGCGGTGACGAGCTCCGAGGACGTCGAACAGGCGAAGCCGGACCCCGGGATCATCCAGGTGGCGCTCGACCGGGCCGGTGTGCGTGCGGACGCTGCCGTGATGGTCGGCGACGCGATGTGGGACGTCGAATCGGCCGGACGCGTCGGCGTGACCTGCGTCGCGGTGATGACCGGCGGCATCGGCGGCGACGAACTCCGCGGCGCCGGCGCTGCCGAGGTCCACGACGACGCCGCTGCCGTGCTCGCCGCGCTGCGGTCCGGGGACGGCGCGATCGCCGCGCTGGGTGGGCGCGCGTGAGCGTGCACCGCTGCCGGCATCCGTGACAGGATCGTCGACCGTGATCACGATCGAACGCGTGTCCTGGGACGACCCCCGATCCGTGGTGCTCCGCGCCCGCATGGACGACGAGATGCACGAACGCTACGGTTCGTCGAACGGCGACGAGGACCCGGCGATCACGGCCGAGCGGAGCCGCGCGCTGTCCGTCGACCCGTCGACCGTGGTCGCCTCGGTCCTCGCCCTCGACGAGTCCGGCGAGGCCGTCGGGCACATCGCGATCCGGCGTCTCGGTGACGAGGTCGAGCTGAAGCGGCTGATCGTGCTGACGTCCGCCCGCGGCAAGGGAGCCGCCACCGCACTGCTCGACGAGTGCGAGCGCATCGGCCGCGAGCTCGGCACGCCACGGCTGATCCTGCAGACCGGTGACAAGCAGCCCGACGCGGTCGCCCTGTACGAGAAGACCGGGTGGAGCCCGATCCCGGTCTACGCGCCGTACGCGGCGACGATGCCGTGGTCGTTCTGCTTCGAGAAGGCGCTCTGAGGCTTCCCGCCCGTATTGCACTCTCAGGGAGATAGTGCAATTCTTGCTCGGTGAGCACCACCGAACGCACCCGCGCACTGCGCCGACGCATGATCGTCGAAGCGCGTCGGGCGACCGTCGAGCACGGGTTGAGCGGTTTCACGATCGAGCAGCTCTGCGAGACCGTCGGGGTGTCACGGCGCACGTTCTTCAACCACTTCGCGTCGAAGGACGACGCCGTGCTCGGCATCGAGCTGCACGCCGACGTCGAGGCGATCGACCGGTACGCCGAGGGCGGGATCGTCCCCGGCGGACTCGACCCGCTCGACTCGATCGTCGCGCTGGCGATCGACCAGTTCCACCGTGTCGGCATCGACCGGTCGGACGAGGTCCTGGTGCGCCGGGTCTTCGAGCGGGAGCCGGCGCTCGTCGCGCGGTTCCTGTCGGCCACCGATGTGCAGCTCGCTCGGATCACGGACGCCGTGCGGCTGCGGTTCGGATGGGACGACCCCGCCGACCGCCGTGCGCGCCTCGTCACCGAGGCCGCCGCCGGGCTGCTCAAGGTGACGGCGGAGACCTACTTCGACGACGCCTTCGACGAGACCACCGGCCCGCCGTTCGACGAGCTGCTCACCCAGAACCTCCGCCTGATGAGGGCGGCCATCACCACCGGACAGGACTCCACACCATGAGCGCAACCGCGCCGGGCACCACCAAGCGTGCCCGCCCCGGCACCGACGGGCCGCTGCTGCTGACGCAGCGCCGGATCTGGATCATCTTCTCCGCGCTCATCGCGGGGATGCTGCTCTCCAGCCTCGACCAGACCATCGTCTCGACGGCGATGCCCACCATCGTCGGCGAACTCGGCGGCGTCGCGCACCAGGCGTGGCTGACGACCGGGTACCTGCTCGCCTCGACCATCGTGATGCCCGTCTACGGCAAGTTCGGTGACGTCCTCGGCCGCCGCAACCTGTTCCTCATCGCGATCGCCTTGTTCACCATCGCGTCGGCCGGGTGCGCCTTCGCCGGCGACTTCACGCAGCTCGTCGTGTTCCGCGCCATGCAGGGGCTCGGCGGCGGCGGCCTGATGATCCTGTCGCAGGCGATCATCGCCGACATCGTGCCCGCCTCGCAGCGTGGCAAGTACCTCGGCCCGCTCGGTGCGATCTTCGGCCTGTCCGCGATCGGCGGCCCGCTCCTCGGTGGCTTCTTCGTCGACCACCTCACCTGGAACTGGGCGTTCTACATCAACATCCCGGTCGGCATTGCGGCGTTCTTCGTGGCGTGGTTCGCGCTGACCCTGCCGAACAAGAAGGCGACGAAGCGCATCGACGTGCTCGGCGTGCTCTTCATGTCCGCCGCGACCACGTGCCTGGTGTTCTTCTCGGAGTTCGGCGGCAGCAAGGACCACGGCTGGGACGCCCCCGAGACCTGGGCGTGGTTCGCCGGGCTCGTCGTCTCCGCCGCGCTCCTCGTGCTCGTCGAGTCCCGTGCGCAGGACCCGGTCCTGCCGCTGTCGTTCTTCAAGAACCGCACCTTCCTGCTCGCGACCGGCATCGGCCTGGTGCTCGGCATCGGCATGTTCGCCGCGATCGGCTTCGTCCCGACGTTCCTGCAGATGGCATCAGGCACCTCGGCCGCGGTGTCGGGTCTGCTGATGCTGCCGATGATGGTCGGCCTGATCGGCACCTCGATCGCGTCCGGCAACCTGATCACCAAGACCG
This sequence comes from Curtobacterium sp. PhB190, assembly GCF_004365385.1. NCBI lineage: Bacteria > Bacillati > Actinomycetota > Actinomycetes > Micrococcales > Microbacteriaceae > Curtobacterium > Curtobacterium sp. PhB190. The sequence goes on from NZ_SODN01000008.1 coordinate 23,411, forward strand.
GCCGCTACCGGATGTTCCCGATCATCGGCACGGTCCTGGTCGCCATCGCGATGCTCGCGATGACCCAGCTCGCCGCGGCCACCCCGATCTGGCTGATCTGCGCGTACCTGTTCGTCTTCGGCGCCGGGCTCGGACTGATCATGCAGGTGGTCGTCCTGGTCGCGCAGAACGCCGTGCCGGCCGAGCAGGTGGGCACCGCGACCTCGACGAACAACTACTTCCGCGAGGTCGGCGCCTCCCTCGGGACCGCCGTGTTCGGTGCCCTGTTCACGGCCCGGCTCACGACGTCGCTCACCGACGTGTTCACCGGGGCCGGCGGTTCGGCGACCGATGCGGCGTCGTCGGCGGGCAGCATCGACCCCGCGACCGTGGCGAAGCTGCCCGAGGCAGTGCAGGACGGCATCGTGAACGCGTACGCCGACTCGCTGGCGCCCGTGTTCTGGTACCTGCTGCCCTTCATCGCGGTGGCGTTCCTGCTCGCACTGTTCCTGCCGCAGATCACGCTCTCCGACACGGCCGGCATGGTCGCCCGTGGCGAGGCCGTCGGTGGCGACGAGGCCGACGAGCTCGAGCGCGCGCAGCGCGCGAGCCGGGCGGAGTCCGTTTCGGCGGAGTCCGGGTCGTCGAGTAGTGAGACGCCGGCGTCCCGCCGGGACGCCTCCGACTGAGCGAGACGCCGCCGAATCCGGCGGCGTCCTGCGGATCGCGGGGCGCGTTGTGGAGACGACGGCGTGCTGACGGGAGGCGCGGTGCCAGCTGGTACCGCGCCTCCCGTCCGTCGTCCGGTCGCGTCCACTGCCGCGGCCAGCGTTTTGCGGTGAGCGACACCTCGCGCGTTCCAGCACGCGTGAGGTGTCGCTGAGCGCGTGAGGTCGCGCGACCGGGCGCTACGCGCCGGTGCTCGCGCGCCGGACCAGGCGGGTGGGGAGCGCTACCGGCTCGGCCGCGGTGCCGTCGAGCGTCGCGAGCAGTCGTTCCGCGGCAGCGCGCCCGAGGTCGGCGCCGGGCAGGGCGACGCTCGTCAGGGCGGGGGCCGTGACCGAGGACGACGGCAGGTCGTCGAAGCCGGCGACCGCGAGCTCCCCGGGAACCGCGATGCCGAGCGAACCGGCGACGCGCAGGACACCGTAGGCGAGCGTGTCCGCTGCCGCGACGACCGCGGTGACGTCGTCGTCCTGCCAGGCCTCGATGACGTGCTCGGTGGCCGAGGCTGCGGCGTCCACGGTGAGGTCGGCGCGGGCGGTGACCTCGGACACGGTGATGCCCGCGGCGGCGCACTCCTGCTCGAAGAGTTCGCGGCGGACGCCGAACGTCGTCGCGCGCGAGGTCCCGTCGAGGTACCCGACGCGGCGGTGCCCCTGTTCGTGCAGGTGCGCGACGAGGTCGTGGACGCCGAGGGAGAGGTCGTAGTTGACCGCTTCGGAACCACCGGGGGCGTCGAGGAGCACCACGGGCACGCTCGCCGACATCGACTCGCCCGCGGCCGGGGCGTCGACGAGGATGCCCGCCGGACGGAGGCGTTCGAAGCGGCGGACGTCGGCTGCCAGGGGCTGCGCGCCGCGCTCGGTGACCGACAGCACGAGCTGGAACCGGTCGCCGATGGTGTCGCGCACGCCGCGGATGACCTCGGCGAAGAAGGGGTTCGACAGGTCGGGGGCGATGAGGACGACCAGGTCGCCGCTGCCGCGCGCCAGGGAGCTCGCGGCGTGGTCGACGACGTAGCCGAGCTCGTCGACGGCGTCGCGCACCCGCGTGGCGATGGGGACGGAGACCCGGCCGCGGTCCTTGCCGTTGACGACCAGGGAGACCGTGGCGATGCTCGTTCCGGCGCGCTCGGCCACCATGGCAGCGGTCACACGGCGGCCCGGAGCGACGGATGAAGGCACGGGTCGATGCTACCGAGGACGCCTCGACGACTTGACGTCAAACGCTTGACGTGTTTCGATGTCAAACGCTTGACGCGCTGCGTGACGACGCTCTGTCGAATCGCGGATCCCCACCGTGTCGAGCACAGACCCCTCGATTCCCCGAAGAAGTGGAGCGCCCAGCGTGCCCAGTGCGACCCAGACCGCCGCGACCCAGCCCGCGAAGATCATCCTCGACTGCGACCCCGGCCACGACGACGCCGTCGCCATCCTGCTGGCCCACGGCAACCCGGACATCGAGCTCCTGGCCGTCACCACCGTCGTCGGCAACCAGACGCTGCCGAAGGTCACCCGCAACGCCCTCGCCGTCGCGCGCATCGCCGGCATCACCGGGGTGCCGTTCGCCGCGGGCGCCGATCGTCCGCTCCTGCGCCAGATCGAGGTCGCGCCGGACATCCACGGCGAGAGCGGACTCGACGGGCCGATGCTGCCCGAGCCCTCGTTCGAGCTCGACCAGCGGCACGCCGTCGACCTGATCATCGAGACGGTCATGGCGCACGAGCCCGGCACCGTCACGCTGGTGCCGACCGGCGGCCTGACGAACATCGCCCTCGCGGCCCGCAAGGAACCCCGCATCGTCGAGCGCGTCAAGCAGGTCGTGCTCATGGGCGGCGGCGTGCACGTCGGCAACTGGAGCCCCGTCGCCGAGTTCAACATCGTCATCGACCCCGAGGCCGCGTCGATCGTCTTCGACGCCGGCTGGGACGTCGTCATGGTCGGACTCGACCTGACGCACCAGGCCCTCGCCACCCCCGAGGTCGCCGCACGCATCGCCGCCGTCGGCACCGCCCCCGCCGCGTTCGTCGGCGAGCTGCTCGACTTCTTCGGCCAGACCTACAAGGACGCCCAGGGCTTCGACGCCCCGCCGGTGCACGACCCCTGCGCCGTCGCCTACGTCATCGACCCGACCATCGTCCGCGCCGTGAAGGTCCCGATCCACATCGAGACCCAGGGCACCCTGACGCTGGGCATGACCGTCGCCGACTTCCGTGCGCCCGCGCCGGAGGACTGCCGGACGAGCGCCGCCATGGAGCTCGACCACGAACGGTTCTGGGACCTGGTCGTCGACGCCCTCGAGCGCATCGGCGAGACCCCTGACACCGGCTGGACCCCGCGCGCCGCCACGACCACCACCACGACCTCGGAGATCTGAGCACCATGACCACCACATCGACGAAGAAGTCGATCGGCGCCCTCACCGCGGCGCTCCTCGCAGCGTGCATCGCGTTCCAGCTCAACGCGAGCATGCTCAGCCCCGCGCTGGTCACGATGGCGCGCGAGCTCAAGACCGACGACGCCACCATCGGGCTATCGCAGACCCTGTACTTCACGCTCGCGGCACTGTTCTCGCTGTTCCTGCCGCGCCTGTCCGACATCGTCGGCCGCAAGCGCGTCCTGATCGGCATGCTCGCCGTGATGCTCGTCGGCAGCATCGTCGCCGCACTCGCCGTGAACGTGCCGATGCTGTTCGCCGGCCGGATCATCCAGGGTGTCACCGGTCCGGTCGTCCCGATCTGCCTGCTCGTCCTGCGCAACGAGATCGCCGACCCGAAGCGCTACGGCGCCGCGCTCGGTCTGCTCACCGCCGTGAACGGCGGCATCGCCGGGGTCGATGCCCTGGCCGGTGGCTGGATCGCCACGAACTTCGGGTTCCGCGGGATCTTCTGGGTCATCGCCGTCGTCACCGTCATCGCGCTGGCGCTCGTCGCCGTGTGGGGTGTGGAGTCGAAGCCGTCCGCCGGTACCCGGATGGACTGGATCGGTGTCGTGCCCCTCGTCGTCTCGGTCGGGGCCCTGCTCACCGCGTTCAACGAGGCCGGCAAGCTCGGTGCCGCCAACCCGGCACTGGTGATCGGCGGTGTCGTCGTCGCGCTCGCCGCCTTCGCGGTGTTCTGGGCGGTCGAGTCCCGCGTGAAGGAGCCGCTCGTCGAGACCCGGTTCCTGAAGCGCCGTGCCACGTGGGCGCTCCTCGCGACGACGTTCCTGACCATGACGGGCGTCTTCGCGGTCGTCAACGGTCTCGTCACGTCGCTCGCGCAGAACGGCGACGCCGGCTTCGGCATGGAACCCGACCTCGCCTCGCTGGTGTTCCTCACCCCGTACGCGCTGGTCGGCTGGATCGTCGGTCCGTTCGCCGGACGCCTCGCGCCGACCATCGGCTACCGCGCCGTGCTCCGCTTCGGCCTGATCGGCAGCATCGTCTCGACGGTCCTGATGGCACTGGTGGGCGTGCACTCGCTGCCGGTCCTGGTCACCGCGACCGTCCTGATCGGCATCACGTACGCCGGCATCGCGAACATCATCCTGAACGGCCTGGGCATCGTGCTCTCGCCGGAGTCGAACCCCGGCTTCCTGCCCGGTCTGAACGCCGGTGCGTTCAACCTCGGTGCCGGGGTCAGCTTCGCCGTCCTGCCGGCGCTGCAGATCGCGCTCGGGGTCGGCGGGTCCGCGGGCACCGCCGGGTACTCGGGTGGCATGCTGCTCGGTGCCGTGATCACGACCGCCGCGCTCGCGATCTCGTTCCTCATCCCCCGCCCGGAGAGCGCCGAGACCACGTCCGTCGCGCCGCAGAAGGAGACCGTCCGTTGACCCAGACCATCGTGATCGTCGGATCGCTCAACGCGGACCTGGTGGTCCGGACCGAGCGGTTCCCGAAGCCCGGTGAGACCCTGCACGGGTCCGACCTGGCGATCCTGCCGGGTGGCAAGTCCGCCAACCAGGCGGTGGCTGCCGGGAGGCTCGGGGGCACGGTCCGCATGATCGGTGCGGTCGGCGACGACGGGAACGGTGCACTGCTCCGCGACTCCGTCGCGGCTGCGGGTGCGGACACGACGCACGTCGCCGTCCGGGAGGGCGTGGCCACCGGCACCGCCGTCATCACGGTCGACGCCGCGGGGGAGAACACCATCGTGATCTCCGCCGGCGCCAACGGCACGCTGACGCCGGACGACGTGCCCGCCGACGCATTCGACGACGCCGGCGTGCTCGGCCTGTGCCTCGAGGTCTCGATCGACGTCGTCCTCGCCGCAGCCCGGGCAGCGCACGCCGCCGGGGTCGCGGTGCTGACGAACCTGTCGCCGTTCGGGGACGTCCCCGCCGAGCTGCTCGAGCTCACCGACGTCCTGCTCGTCAACGAGCACGAGGCCGAGTCGCTCGGCGAGCACGGTGTCGCGCGCTCGATCGTCACCCGCGGCGGCTCGGGCTGCGTCGTGCACGACGGTGAGGCGGACCCGGTGTCGATCGACGCCGTCCGGGTCGAGCCGGTGGACACGACGGGCTGCGGCGACGCCTTCATGGGTTCGGTGGCCCTGCGGCTGGCGGCGGGGGACTCCCTCGTCGACGCCGCACGGTTCGCGGTGGGGGTCGGGGCGTACGCCGCGACCAAGGCGGGCGCACAGGCCTCGTACCCGACCACGGCGGAACTCGAGGCGTTCCTGCGGGCGGAGGACGGGCCTCCAGGCAGCTAGCGTTGTGGCATGCGCGTGGGAGTCCTCGACATCGGGTCCAACACCGGCCACCTGCTCGTGGTGGACGCCCACGGCGGCGCCGCGCCGCTGCCGGCGTCCTCGTTCAAGCAGCCGCTGCGACTGGCCGAGCACCTCGACGACGCCGGCGCGGTGACGCCCGAGGGCGTCGACGCGCTGACGCGGTTCGTCGCGGACGCCGTCCGCGTCGCCGAGGAACGCGGCTGCGAGGACATGCTCGCCTTCGCGACCTCGGCCGTGCGCGACGCGGTGAACTCCGACGAGGTGCTCGCCCACGTCGAGGCCTCGACCGGCGTGGAGCTGGCCGTCCTGTCCGGTGGTGACGAGGCGCGACTGACGTTCCTGGCGGTCCGGCGGTGGTTCGGGTGGTCGGCCGGACGTCTCGCGGTGTTCGACATCGGCGGTGGGTCACTCGAGATCGCCGGGGGCGCCGACGAGGCGCCGGACGTCGCGTGGTCGATGCCGATCGGTGCTGCACGGCTCGCCCGCTCGTACTTCGCCGCGGGCACCCCGACGGAGGACGACGTCCGCCGCATCCGGCACGAGATCCGCGTGGAGATCGCCCGCGACGCCGGCAAGTTGCTCCGCGCCGGTCGGCCGGACCGTGCCGTGGCGACCTCGAAGACCTTCCGGTCGATCGCGCGGATCTGCGGGGCGGCGCCATCGGGTGCCGGTCCGCTCGTGCCGCGGGTGCTCGACGGTGACGTGCTCCGGTCGAAGCTGCCGGCGCTGCTGACGATGTCGGTCGACGAACTCGCGACGCTGCCCGGGGTGTCGGCGAGCCGTGCGCACCAGGTGGTGCCGGGAGCGCTCGTGGCCGAGGCCTGCCTCGACATCTTCGACCTGCCGGCGCTGGAGATCTGCCCGTGGGCGCTCCGCGAGGGCGTGATCCTCGAGCGGCTCGACCAGCTGTCGGTGCTGGGCAACTCCCAGTAGTGACCATTATGGTCAGTACATGACCAAAAGGGACACACCCCGTGCGCTCGTCCCCGGCGCACTCTGGACGGTCGCGGGAGTCGGATGGCTCGTCGGCGAAGCCGTCTCGGCGTCGGCGTTCCCCGGCTACAGCTACGCGACGAACTACATCTCCGACCTCGGGGTCCCCGACGTCGGCGCGTTCCAGGGGCGGGGGATCGACTCACCGCTGCACGCGCTCATGAACACGACGTTCATCGGGCAGGGCGTCCTGTTCGGGATCGCAGCGGTGCTCGCCGTCGCGGTGTTCCGTGCCGCGTCCCGCCGTGCGCGGGTGGCGACCGCGGTCCTCGCCGTGGTCCACCTGGTCGGGATGGTCCTGGTCGGCTCGTTCCACGGCAGCCAGACGAGCACCGACGGCGGCACCATCGTGTTCCACGTGCTCGGCGCGGCGGCAGCGATCACGACCGGCAACCTCGTGGCGATCACCGCCGGCATCGGGTCCCGGGCGCTGCGGGCACCGGCGGCCTACCGGATCGCGAGCGTCGTGCTCGGGATCCTCGGCCTCGTCTCCCTCGTGATGCTCGTCGTGGACTCGTCGTCGACGGTGATCGACGTGCTCCCCGACGGCGTGTGGGAGCGTGCGTCCGTGTACACGATCGTCGCGTGGGAGCTCCTGACCGGGATCACCCTGCTGGTCGCGGGGACCCGGCGGCGGGCGGCACGAGCCGCGGCGGTCCGCGCATGACCCGCCCCGCGCGCCGTGCTCGGCCCTCTGCCGAGAAGATCAACGGGGACGTCCTGGACATCACCGCCGGACTCATCGCCCGCCGCGGCATCAAGGACACCGCCGTGCAGGCCGTCGCCGACCAGGCCGGCTACTCGAAGGCGGGCATCCTCGCCCGGTTCACGAGCAAGGAGCTGCTCGTCGAGGCCGCGCTCGCGCAGTGCGCCGTGCAGACCGAGGCGATCCGGGCAGCTGCCTCCGACGCCCCCGCGGGGGAGTCCCGCGACGCCGCGGCGCTCGCGGGGATCGCCGACCTCGCACTCGCCCGGCCGGGGTGGGCGGAACTCGCCCTCGCGGCGTTCACCCTGCGGCGCGGGGACGACGTCGGCGTCCGGCTCGAACCGGTCGCCGCGACGCTCCTCGACGTGTTCGGCATCGACATGGCCGACGCCACGGCCACCCCGCTCGATCGGCGGGCGCGGGTCTCCGGCGCGTTCGGTGCGATCGTGATGCTCGCGCTGACGTACGAGACCGAGGCCTCCGCCGCCGAGGCCCGGCCGCACATGCTGCAGATCGGATGGGACGCCCTCGGCCACGGTGGGCCCGTGCCGCTCGGGTTCGTCGGTTAAGCCCGCTCGGACCTCGGCGGAGCGAGCAGCCACGGACGGATCAGCTTCGTCACGAAGGGCAGCACCCAGAACGTCATGATCGGTGTGAGCACGAGCGTCGTGATGAGCACCCGCGGCAGCGCTGCGAGTCCCGCGAACGACGGCACGAGCAGCCCGACGACGATCGTGAACGCCAGGTTCACCGGGAAGAAGCCGAGCCAGATGCTCACCGCCTGCTTCCACCGCGGGGGAGCGCTCGAGGCCGGGGCGTCCTGCGGGACGTCGAACCAGCCCTCGATGCCGGTGCGTTTCTCGACGCGGGACTCCACGACCAGGTCGCGACCGAGGTCGAGCCAGCGCAGCCGGTCGTCGGAGTTCTCCCACGTGGCCAGCGAGTCGTGGTCGGCGAAGCGGTAGAGCATGTGCCACTCGCGGGACTGCGCCCGGGACCGCACCCACCCGGAGCCGAGGAACCCCGGGTAGCGGTTGGCGAGGTTCACGCCGGACTGCACCCAGTGGGTGACCTCGGGGATGCGGTCGGGTTCGACCAGGCGGGTGATGGACACGGTGACGGGCGGGCCGGCGGTCTCGGGTGACGACTGCAGGCTCCCTGGCTCTTGTGGAGTCATGGGTCCAGTCTCGCGGACGCGTGTTACCGGCTCGTGTCGTGTCTCCGTCCGTGCTTGACTGGTCCGATGACGCCGCAGCGAATCATCGGGATCGGCTACGAGGGATCTGACCTCGACGGACTCATTGCAAAGCTGCGCCTCCGCGGTGTAGACCACGTCGTGGACGTCAGACTGAACCCGATCTCACGAAAGCGCGGCCTCTCGAAGACGGCGTTGCGGGCAGGGCTGGGCGCGGCGGGCCTCGGCTACAGCCACCTCCGCGCACTCGGAAACCCCAAGACGAACCGCGATGGTTTCGCAAGCACGACCGGCCCCGCGGCGGATGCAAGCCGGACTGCGTACCAGCAACTCCTGCGATCGGAAGCAGCGCAGGATGCACTCTCACAGATCCGGGAGCTCGCCACCGGCCATCGCGTCGCGCTGATGTGCTTTGAGGCCGACGGATCACACTGTCATCGGGAACTTGTCCTGGAGGCGCTCGGCGTCGGGGCGCTTGCCCTCGTGGTCTGACTCAGAAGAGCGTCGAACCCCAGTCCGAGTCCCTCGGTACGTGGTGGATTCCGAGCGCCGAGAAGCTCCTTCGTTTCGGAGGGTCGGCGATGTTGCCGACGAACAGCGATGTGCGCCGGTCGGAGCTGAACTGCTCATCGCCGAACTTGCGCTCGATCTGGGCTTTCAGCGCATCGTCCGAAAGGTGCCGCTGATGGTACTGCAGCGCCGACAGCTCGAAATCGAGCAGAGACGGTTCGTGACCGGGGCAACTCGCGGTGTCGCACCGGTACCGGATCTTCACCACGAACCGCGGCGGCTGCAGCGGCGCTCGTGCAGAGCCCGGATCGTCGAAGAGCGTCGGCTGTGAAACTGCGGCTTCGACCGCCCGCTGTTGCGATTGCGACCAGCCCTTGTGCCGGCTGATGACAAGGCGATCGAAGCGAGCCACATGCACAAGGCCGAGGGACTGAGAGTCCTGATGGCGGTGCACTCCCGCAATCAGATCGCACATGCTCGGGCCGATCAAGGTCGAGAGGACGCGTTCGCGTGCGGCTTTCTGTTTGAGGTTGGTCGTGACGCGAAGTGAGTCCCAGATCGGTCGACGACTCTCGTGGCGACTGTCTGACTTCGCGGGGATCGTGTCGACCTCGATCACGTCGTACTTCTTGAACTGCTGATCTGTCGAGAGATGCCGGAAGGGCACCGGGTACAGGCGGACCCAGTCGCGCCGGTCGCCATCGACGCGCACGCCGGCAACGCAGACCGTGTCGATGTAGGTGTTCGAGGGCTCGGGTGCCGCCTTGACCGTGACCAGCACCTGCATCCGTTCCGGCATTCGCCACCCCTCTCGCCCTGAAATCTCAGCATACTGGGCTGCGAGGCCGTCCGCATCGGGCGGCTCGGGCTAGCTCGCCTGCTTCTTCTCGGCGGGTGCCTTCTTCGCCGGGGGCTTCTTGGCGGGCGCCTTCTTCTTCGCAGGGGCCTTCTCCGCCGTTGACTTCTTCGCCGCGGCCTTCGCAGCCGGCGCCTTCGCAGCCGGCGCCTTCTTCGTGGACCCAGACGCGCTCTTGTCCGAACCCGACGACGAACGTGAGCTCGACGCCGAACGCGACCCCGAGCCTCCTGTCCGCTTCTTGTCCACGGACGCACGCAGGGCGGCCATCAGGTCGAGGACGTCACCGCCCTCGCCCTCGTCGTCCTCGTCCTCCTTCGCGCCGAACGTCTTCTCGGTGTCGATGTCGTCACCGGCGTCGAGCTTGGCGTCGATGAGCTGCTGCAGTTCCTCTTGGTAGGAGTCGGTGTAGCGGTCGGGATCGAAGTCCGTCGACATGCTCTCGACGAGCGACGAGGACATCTTCAGTTCGTTCGCGCTGACCTTCACCGACGAGTCCAGCGCCGTGAAGTCGGCGGCTCGGACCTCGTCGCCCCACAGCAGCCCCTGCAGCAGGATCACGTCGTCGTGAACACGCAGCACGCCGAGCCGGGTCTTCTGGCGCAGCGTGAACTGCACGATCGCGAGCCGGTCGGTCTTCGCCAGGGTCTCGCGCAGCAGCACGTAGGCCTTCGGCGAGCGCGAGTCGGGCTCCAGGTAGTACGTCTTCTCGAACATCATCGGGTCGACCTGGTCGACGGGCACGAACTCGAGCACCTCGACCTCGTGCGACTGCTCCTCGGGGAGCTGCTTGAAGTCGTCCGCAGTGAGCACCACGGTCTTGTCGCCGTCGTCGTAGGCGCGCTGAATGTCGGCGTACTCGACCTCGTGCCCGAACTCGCAGACGCGCTTGTAGCGGATGCGGCCCTTGTCCTCGTCGTGGACCTGGTGCAGGGACACGTCGTGCGTCTCAGTGGCCGCGTAGACCTTGATGGGCACGTTGACGAGCCCGAACGCGATGGAGCCCTTCCAGATCGACCTCATGCGCACATGATGCCCGTGTCCGCACGGGAGCGCCCGCAGTGTCGCTGGATGCGACGGGATGTCCGCGGTCGCTGGTACCCATGACACATGTTCGAGGGGATCATGCGGACGGTGCAGTCGCTGACCGGAGCCGGGGTCGTGGTGGCGGTCGGGACGCTGCTCGTGTTCGTGCGCGGAGCGCTGCGACCGGCCGACCTGCAGCAGCGGATCGACGACCGGACAGCACGGTGGCTGATGCCCTTCCTGCGCTCGGGCGGTGCGGTGTCGCAGGCGCAACGACAGCAGATCGCCGCGCTGCTGCCGGCTCGCGACGACCCGACACCACCCGGGACGGAGGCGCTCGTCGCGCTCGAGCCATGGCTCCGGGACCCCGGTCGGACGCGTGCGGAACTCGTCGTGCGGTCCAGGGCGCACGCCGTCCGGCGGCTCGACGCTCACGACCGTGCCCTGAAGGGGGCGCCGACCTTGCGCGCGGCGCTCTGGAGGACACGGCTGGCCGGGTGCACGGACGAGCTCCGATCGCTCGTCGACGCCGCTGTGTGGCTCGTCCGCGCCGCCACCGACCGACGACGTCTCCGTCTGTCCGGGCATCTCGCCGCCTGGGTCGGTGGCGGCGGTGCGTTGCTGAGTGCGGTCGTGGTCGCCGGCGGCACGTCGCGGGGTGTGGCGGACGCCGCCGGCGAGATCAGTACCTCCGCGGCAGTCCTCGCACTCCTCGCCGCGCTGGTCGGCCCCGCGCGGCATCGGTTGTGCGCCGCCGCGGCGGACCTCCGAGCCCTCCCACCGCGCTTCCGCGTCGTGATGACGCTCGGAACCTTGGTGGTCCTCGCGCTCGTGGCCCTCTGGCAGACCGGCACCATCCGTGCCCTGTGGGCCTGGACGGCGCAGCTCGCCGACGACCTCCCGACCTCCTGGTCCGTGCTGCTCGGCGGAGCGGTGTCCGGGCTGATGCTCCTGGCGGTGGTCATCGGTGGGGTACGGTCCGCACTCACGCGTGGCGTCCCGCTGCACGACCGGTTGATGACCATCGGTGCGGTCGTCCTCCTCGGCGGCGCTGCCGTCGTCGGTGTCGTCGCTCTCGTACCGGTCGCGGCTCCGTTCCTCAGCGTCGCGACGATCGCATGGATCACCACGCTCGTCGGCGTCACCGTGGCGGCCGGTGTCGTGCGGATCACCGATGACCACCGCCTGGCGACTGGGCTCGCGGCGGCCGGCCGTCCGGTCCGTCGCGGCAGCTGGCCGTACGCGACCGCGTCGGTCGTGATTGCGTTCACGGCGGCCTGGATCCTGACGAGCGTGGTCGGCACGACGACCACCTCGGTGGTCGCGCAGCTCGTCGGGGTGGCCGCGGGACTCGCGCTGGGGCCGCTGTCCGTGTGGGCCGCTGTGTGCCTCTGGCTTGCCGATCGCCGCATCCGGCGGGCGGACGAAGCGTGGCGACTCGCTGGCGCGCCCGGCCGCACCGTCGCCGGCGGAGGCGAGAGTGCAGCCGCGTCGAGTGAGTCGTCCACAGATCCGGGTTCGCTGGACCGTCGACCGGTCGACGCGAGCACGATGGGCGCATGAGCCAGCTCGACAAGCAGGACCCGCGCTCGCAGTTCGCCAGGCCGCCGTTCCCCGCGCAGACGCAGCAGGGGTCCGGGCTGGCCAGTGCGATGGACCCGCCGCCCGACCACGGTGAGGTCTCCTACCTCGGCACGGGGCGCATGCGGGGGTACCGCGTGCTCGTCACGGGTGCCGACTCCGGCATCGGCCGAGCCGCGGCGATCGCGATGGCGAAGGAAGGGGCCGACGTCGCACTGAACTCCCTGCCAGAGGAGATCGACGACCTGACCGAGGTCCGTGACGTCATCGCCGACCTCGGTCGCAACGCCGTGATGCTGCCCGGTGACCTGACGGACGAGGGCTTCTGCGACGAACTCGTCCGGACGGCGGTGCGCGACCTCGGCGGGCTGGACGCCCTCGTCCTGGTCGCCGGACACCAGCTGGTGCACGAGGACGTCACCGAGCAGTCGACCGAGGACTTCGACCGCACGATGAAGGTCAACCTGTACTCGCTGTTCTGGCTGGTCCGGGCTGCCGTGCCGCACATGGCGCCGGGCAGCGCGATCGTGACGACGAGTTCGGTGTCCGCGTACCAGCCGCAGGACCGCATGATCGACTACGCGGCGACGAAGGCCGCGATCACCACCTACACCAACGGCCTCGCGCGGCAGCTCGCGGCGAAGGCCATCAGAGCGAACACCGTGGTGCCCGGGCCCGTGTGGACGCCACTGCAGCCGATCAGCTACCCGGGCGACGAGATCGCACGGTACGGCCAGGACACCCCCTTCGGCCGGCCGGCGCAGCCCGTCGAGCTCGGCAGCGCCTACGTGTACCTGGCGGGGCCGGAGTCGTCGTACACCTCGGGCACGACCCTGACGGTGGCGGGAGCGACCGGGGTGGCGCTGTGAGTCCGGCGGCCCGCAAGACCGTCGTCCTGGTCGGCGATCGGCGACTGGCGCTGACGAACACGGACAAGGTGCTCTACCCCGAGACCGGCACGACCAAGGGGCGGGTGATCGAGTACTACGAGCGTGTGGCGCCGTGGATGATCCCGCACGTCAAGGACCGTCCAGTGACCCGGAAGCGGTGGGCGAACGGCGTCGACGGCAAGGTCTTCTTCGAGAAGAACCTGCCGGACTCCGCGCCCGACTGGGTCCGCCACCACACCATCCACCACTCCGAGCACGACAACGAGTACCCGATCGTCGACGACCTGCCGACCCTCGTGTGGATGGCGCAGCAGGCCGCGCTGGAGCTGCACGTGCCGCAGTGGCGGTTCGGCCCGCGCGGTGGGCAGCAGAACCCGGACCGGCTCGTGCTCGACCTGGACCCCGGCGAGGGCGTCGGCCTGCCCGAGTGCGTCGAGGTGGCGGTCGCGGCACGCGAGATCCTGCACGGCATGGGGCTCGACCCGTACCCGGTGACCTCCGGTTCGAAGGGGATCCACCTCTACGCCGCCCTCGACGGCCGGTCGACCACGGCGAACGTCTCCGACGTCGCGCACGAACTCGCGAAGGCGCTCGAGCACGACCTGCCCGACCTGGTGCTGTCGTCGATGAGCCGGGCCGAGCGGACGGGCAAGGTGTTCGTCGACTGGTCGCAGAACAACGGCAACAAGACGACGATCGCGCCGTACTCGCTGCGCGGCCGCGAGCGGCCGACGGTCGCAGCACCCCGCACCTGGAAGGAACTCGAGGAACGCGGGCTCGCGCAGCTCACGTTGGACGAGGTCCTCGAACGCCTGCAGGCGCACGGGGACCACCTGCACCCGGTCGCCTCCGCCTCGCTTGCCGTCGGGCGCGACGACCACGGTCACTGGGACAGCGAGCGGACCGAGCGTGCGAACGAGGCCGAGCAGCCGGCTCGCGACCGGCTCACCGCCTACCGCGCGAAGCGCGACGCCTCGAAGACGCCGGAGCCGGTGCCCGAAGGAGCCCCCACGGTCCGGAAGGACGGCACCCCGACGTTCGTGATCCAGGAGCACCACGCCACCCGCGACCACTACGACTTCCGGCTGGAGCACGACGGTGTGCTGGTGAGCTGGGCATTGCCCAAGGGCGAACCGACCGACCCGGGCAAGAACCACCTGGCCGTGCAGACCGAGGATCACCCGCTCGAGTACGGCGCGTTCGAGGGCACGATCCCGAAGGACGAGTACGGCGGCGGCACGGTCACGCTCTGGGACGACGGCACCTACGAGCTCGAGAAGTGGCGCGAGGGCGAAGAGGTCATCGTCACCCTGCACGGTCGGACCGGCGGCGCTCGCCGACTGGCGCTCCTGCACACCCGCGGCCGGGGCGGGGCGGGCGACGAGAAGAACTGGCTCATCCACCGCACGAAGGAGCAACCCGACCGGCTGGCGGACGCCGGCGGCGCGACGGACGCGGGGCGGGCCTCCCGTCCCTCTGCCGCGCACCGAGACGGACAGCGGCGCATCAGCGGAGCCAGCCCCGCGGACACCGCTCCAGGGGACCGACGGACCATGCAGGCCACCCTGGCGAAGGACGCACCCCGGCTGGACCCGGCCGACTGGGCGTTCGAGATGAAGTGGGACGGCGTCCGTGCGCTCGCCACCGTCCGGGACGGCTCGGTCACGCTGCGGAGCCGGAACGACAACGACCTGACGGAGCAGTACCCGGAACTCCAGGAACTCGGCGACCGTGCCGGGGTCGACGGCGTCTTCGACGGCGAGATCGTCGCGTTCGACGACCGGGGGCGCCCGAGCTTCCAGCTCCTGCAGAACCGGATGGGCCTGACGAAGGCGCGCGAGGTGCGGGCGGCGCAGCAGACGACCCCCGTGCGGTTCCTGGTCTTCGACGTGCTCGAGGCCGACGGGCACGAAGTCACCCGCCTGGCGTACGACGCCCGGCGGCAAGCGCTCGAGACGGTCGTCGAGCCCGGCGGGGCGATCGACGTGCCGCCGGCCTCGCAGGGTGACCTCGACGGCGTGATGGCGTCGTCGCAGGAGCAGGGCCTCGAAGGGGTCGTCGCGAAGAAGCGCAGCTCGAAGTACGCCGAGGGCAGGCGGTCCGAGGCCTGGCTGAAGCTGAAGCACCACGCCACGCAGGAAGTCGTGGTCGGTGGGTGGAAGCCTGGCAGTGGTCGTCGAGCGGGTGGGATCGGCTCGTTGCTGCTCGGCGTGCCCGGTCCGGACGGTCTCGAGTACGTCGGCAAGGTCGGCACCGGGTTCCGTGACCGCGACCTCGACGAGATCGCCGCAGCGCTGCGACCGCTCGACCGGGAGGCCTCGCCGTTCGTCGACGTGCCCCGGATCGACGCACGGGACGCGCACTGGGTGACGCCGAAGCGGGTGGGCGAGGTCGAGTTCGCCGAGTGGACCGGTGACGGACGCCTCCGGCAGCCGTCCTGGCGGGGCTGGCGGCCGGACAAGGACCCCGAGGACGTGGTGCGCGAGCACTGACCTGCTCGCCGGACCGGCCGCCCTGTGCCAGCTCGCGAACGCGCTGATGCGTGCGCATGGGGTCCGCCCGTGGCGAAATTCCGTCCCCCGTCCGGCGCCCGGGCGGGGGACGTTTCCACCCGTCCGGCCGCCGGTCCGCCGCCGACTGTTACGTTCGCCGGGACGAAAGGGCCTGGGGATGAGCTCGAGCAAGTACCTGCCGCCGTACACGGCCGAGGAACGCGTCGCGATCAACGGGGATCGTGCCGCACGGATCCCGGTCGATCCGGGGGCCGTGGTGACCGACACCGAAGCGACCTACGCGGACTTCCTCGCCGACGAGACCGACGAGTAGCCGCCGGGGCGGGGGAGAAGACGGCCCGTGCACCGGATCAGGGAGCGCACGGGCCGCCGTCGAAGCACCGTGACCGACCCTTCAGGGATGGCCGGCCACGGCGCGCTCGCACCAGGCGCGCGGAGGCGTACCTGGTAGGCACGTACTAAGGACGTGACGAACACCCGATTCGTCACACGAGAATCCGAGATCCGCGAAGAGGAGCTGCTCCTGTCCAGCGACGAAGCCCTCGCGGCGTTGTCCGACGCCTCGCTCGTCGAGCGCAGCGCCGACGGCGACACGGCCGCGTTCGGGGTGCTGATCCGTCGGTACGGACCGCACATGCGGGCCTACGCGGCTCGGATCCTCGGGTACGGCGACGGCGAGGCCGACGACGCCGTCCAGGAAGCCGCACTGCAGGCCTGGCAGCGCATCGACCGGGTCGAGGACCCGGAGCGGGTGCGCAACTGGCTCTTCCGGATCGCGGCCAACAAGGCCCTCGACCGGCTCCGCGGGCGGCACCCGCACGCCGACCTCGAAGCGATGGTCGACGCCCCGGACGAACGACCCGTCGACGAGGTGGTCGCCACCCGGATGCAGGTGCGGGAACTCGCGCGTATCGTGCAGGCACTCCCGGATGCACAGCGCGCCGTCTGGGTGATGCGCGAGGTGGGTGGGGCGCCCTACGCCGAGATCGCCGAGGCGACCGGGTTGCCCGCGCCGACCGTCCGCGGGCTGCTCGCACGTGCGCGGCGACACGTGCTCGAACAGATGGAGGGGTGGCGATGACCGACGACGTCGACGACCGTCACGGTGCCTTCACGCTGGACGAACTCTCCGACTACCTCGACGCCGACCGAACGCCTGTCCGGGCGGACATCGAGGGTGATCCCGAAGCCGTCGCCGCACTCGAGCGGCTGCAGGCCCTGCGGGTGGCATCACGGGACCTGCTCGACACCGAGGCATCGGCGGACGGCGACGAGCGCTGGATCAGCTCGGTGCTCGCGTCCATCCGGACGACCGCCCACGCCGGACGGGACATCCCGGTCCCCGACGACGACCCGGCCGCGCACCTGGTCGTGACCGAGGGGGCTCTGCGCGGACTCGTCCGCACCCTCGGTGACGACGTGCCCGGTGTCGTCGTCCGGCGGACCCGGTTCAGCGGGGACGTCGGAGTCCCCGGCGGCGCCGTGGACGTCGACGTCACCATCGTGGCCACGCTCGAGGCATCGGTGTCGGACCGTGCCGAGGCGCTCCGGGCGCACATCACGTCGGTGCTCGGCGCGCACGCACCGTTCCGGATCCGCAGTGTCGTCGTCCGCGTCGCCGACGTCGTGGTCGGGGGCACATCGTGACCGCGGACGTCCGGGTGCTCTCCCGCGAACTCACCTCCGTCGTCCTCGCGGTGCCGGGCGTCCGGTCGGTCCTGCCGCCCGGACCCGGGCTCGCCACGCTCGTCCGCGACGTCCGCTCCGTGCTCGAGATCCCGCGGGACGGTGGGGCCGTGCTCGTGCAGGACCGCCCGGACGGGGCGCGGATCCGCGTGGTCGTCACGACCGACCGGGCCGTGCCGACGATCACGGTCATCCGGGCCGTGCGTGACGCCGTCGTGACCGCAGCGCGCCACTCCCTCGGGGCATCGCCCTCCGACGTCACGGTCCGCGTCGTCGAGATCGACTGAGCGTCAGGCGGCCGGTGCCGGTCCGTCCGACGGCTCGGCGTCGTCCGCGACGGGGAGGTCCTCGTCGACGAGCTCGTCCTCGCCGGGCTCGGACACCTCGGCCGCAGCGGCCTTGGCCTCGTCGATGGACTCCTGCGAGCGGCGGAGGAGGTCGTCGTCGTGTGCAGTCTGGTCGCTCATGCTCCAGGAGGCTACGCGGGCGTGCCTGTGTCGGCGTCCCGGCGTCCGGCCGGGCGGTGCGATCCCCAGTGTGTCCTGCCCCGCGGATCAGTCCTCGGGTGGGGCGGTTCGAAGTCGACCGCTGAGGTCGGAGCTGGAGACGAGGGCATCGCCGGTGCGGCCGGTGCGCCGTACGCGTCCGCCGCATCGAGCACGGCGCGCGTCGCCGCAGCGGCCGTCCGCAGGGCGTCGCCGATCGGCATCGCCCGGTGGCCGGGGGTCCGGACCTCGACGCCCCACGGCTCGTCGAAGCCGAGCTCCCGGACGGTGCGCACGAGCCCCGGCAGGTCCCACGCGCCCGCTCCGGGCAGGTACCGTGCCTCGCGGGCCTCTTCGGACAGGGTCATGCCTGCCGGGGTGTGCAGGAGCCCGTCGCTCAGTTCGACCGCCGCGAGCGTCGCGGGCGCGACCGCCTGGCGGATCGACGCCAACGTGGACCCGCCCCGCAGGGTGTGCATCGCGTCGAGCAGCAGCCCGCCGTTCGGGTGACCCGCCGCCACGACGAACCGCGAGGCCCGTTCGATCGTCGGCAGGTTCGACCACGGCTCGGGTTCGAGGACGAGCTGCGCGCCGACGGCCGCGGCCTGGTCGGCCAGCACGGTCCAGTCGTCGGCCATCGTGATCGGTGAAGCGCCGGGCAACGTCGTGTCGGCACGAGCGATCACCTGCCAGGCCCGGAGCGCCGCGGCGGCCTCGAGGACCACCCCGCGGTCGGCGGCGTCGTCGTCGGTCCGGCTCGTGCACGTCCACCAGCGGTCGAGCGGCCCCAACTGGACCCAGACGATCCCCGCGCCGTCGAGCATGCGGCGGAGTTCGGCGAAGCCCGTCGTCGCACGCACCTCGTGCAGGTCGTCGAGCGACAACGAGAGCCCGGCGAACCCAGCGGCACCGACCACGTGGACCCGTTCGCTGATGGGCTCGTCGCCCGCCCACGTCCACGACGTCGCCAGCAGATCGTGTTCCATCACGGCCGTACCTCCGTCATCCCGGAGCAGCTGCAGACGCCCGTCGCGATGGTCCTGCCCCGTGTGTGCGACGCCGCGATCCCCACCTGGCGTCGCACCAGGGATACCCGGCGTGTCTGCGAGCCCTCCCAGCGGCGCGTCACACTGCGGAAACGCCGGTCAGACGATGCGGGTGCGGACCGTGCCGATGCCGGCGATCGTGCCGACGACGAGTTGTCCGCGTTGCAGGACCCCGACCCCCTCGGGCGTCCCCGTCATGAGCAGGTCCCCTGGGGCGAGCGTCACCGATCGCGACAGCGCCGCGATCGTCTCCGCCACGGACCAGATCTGCTCGGCCAGGTCACCGACCTGCCGTCGTTCGCCGTCGACGACGAGCTCGATCGCACCAGCCGTCGGGTCGATGCCCTGCGCCGGGACGATCGCGCCGATCGGTGCCGAGGCGTCGAACCCCTTCGCCGTGTCCCAGGGCCGACCGAGACGCTTGGCCTCGGCCTGGAGATCGCGTCGGGTGAGGTCGATGCCCACCGCGTAGCCCCAGACGTGGGTGAGCGCGTCGTCGACGCTGATGTCCGCGCCGCCGGTGCCGATCGCGACGACCAGTTCGACCTCGTGCTCGAGCTGCGCCGTCTGCGGCGGGTACGGGGTGTCCGCGTCGTCGACGACGACGGCGTCCGCCGGCTTGGTGAAGAAGAACGGCGGCTCGCGATCTGGGTCGTGACCCATCTCGCGTGCGTGCGCCGCGTAGTTCCGACCGACGCAGAAGACGCGTCGGACGGGGAAGCGTGCGCCCGTGGTCGTGGGGACGGTCGGGAGGCTCGGGGCCGGGATGACGAGGTCGGTCACGGTCTCAGCGTGGCAGGCTCGCAGGGCGTCGGTTCAGCTCTCACCGAAGGACGCCTCGTACTTGAGCTTCCGCGCGCGGGCGCGCTCCTGCCGTTCGCGCCACTCGATCCGCATCTGCGCGAGCTCTTCTTCGGCGCCCTTGGCGCGCATCAGCGGACCGTAGTGGGGGCTCGCGAGGAGCCGTGGTGTCGTCATCTCGCGGTTGTCGAGCCATCGTTTGAACTCTTCATCAGTCAGCGTCGAGATCATCTGCGTGCACTCCTTCCTGTTGTCTCCGGGCTTCCGCTCGTGCTGCCTCGAAGTCAGCGAGCGCCGTGGACGTCCATGTGTCGTCATCAGTCGTCCAGCTCCGGGTCACCAGTGCCGCGGACATCACGGCAGCTGCCGCGCGCCTGTCCTCGTCATCCGAGGTTGCTCGGTCAGCGACCCACGACCAACGCTGCCACCAGAGGTCGCGATGCCCCAAGAACTCCGTATTTCGCCGACCGGCGCGCCCGTCGAGCACCGAGGCGACGAGTGCGCCCACTGCGACGGACGCGCTCGTGACCGACACGAGTGCACTGATCCAGCCGATGTCCATGCCCGCCACCCTGACGCCACAGGGCCGGCCACGCGGCGGGCGTGACCGGTTCTGTGGACGGTGATCCGGGCCTCCCGGCCTGTGCAGGAGGGATCAGGCAGACGGGCCCTGCGGCCACCCCGAGAACTCCCACCCGTCGACGGTCGGGTGGTCCTCGCCCCGTGAGTAGGCGTACTCGCGGGCCGCGTCCCGTGCGGCGGACAGCCGGTCGAGCAACTCGGCGTGTGCACCCGCATCGACCCGCGTCAGGGCGTCGTGCGCCAGCGCGAAGCGGTCCATCTCGTTCCGCATGAGCATGTCGAACGGCGACGTCGTCGTGCCCTGCTCCAGGAACCCGTGCACGTGCAGGTCGTCGTGGCCGTTGCGCCGGTAGGTCAGCTGGTGCACCAGCGACGGGTACCCGTGGAACGCGAACACCGTCGGGGTCCCGGGCAGGAAGAGCTCGTCGTACCGCTCGTCGGGGATCGGGTGCTCGTGCTTCCGGGGATCGCCGAGGGCGAGCAGGTCGACGACGTTGACGACCCGGACGCCGACCCCGGGAGCGTGCTGCCGGATGATGTCCGCGGCGGCGACCGCCTCGACCGTGGGGACGTCCCCGGCGCAGGCGAGGACGACGTCGACGCGACCGACGGACTGCTCGGTACCGGCCCAGTCCCAGACCCCGAGACCTGCGTCCGCGTGGGCGACGGCGTCCTCGAGGGACAGGAAGACGGGCTCGGGGTGCTTCCCGGCGACGATCACCTCGATGCGGTCGGTGGTCTCGAAGGCGTGTGCCGCGACGGCGAGCAGCGTGTTGGCGTCGGCGGGCAGCTTGATCCGGACCAGGTCCTGCTGCTTGGACGCGACGACGTCGAGGAACCCGGGGTCCTGGTGGGAGAACCCGTTGTGGTCCTGCCGCCAGACGTGCGACGACAGCAGGATCGACAGGTTCGACACGGGCGCACGCCAGTCGATGTCGGTCGAGGACTCGAGCCACTTGGCGTACTGCCCGACCATCGAGTCGATGATGTGGGCGAACGCCTCGTAGGTGTTCAGGAGCCCGTGCCGGCCGGAGAGGACGTAGCCCTCGAGCATGCCCTCCAGCAGGTGCTCGGACAGCACCTCGGTCACGCGTCCACGGGCAGCGAGGTGCTCGTCGCCGACCGCGCGTTGTGCCCGCCACACGCGCGAGGTGACGTCGAAGACGGCGTCGAGCTTGTTCGAGATCGTCTCGTCCGGGCCGAAGAGCCGGAACGACGACGGGTTCTTCGTGATCAGCGCTGCGAGCCACGGGCCGAGCGTGCCGGTGGCCGAGGCCGTCGAGCCGGCGGGGACCCCGTACGCGTTGAGCGCGGGCCGGTCGAGGGCCGTCCGGATGCGCCCGCCGTTGGCGTGGGGAGTGGCGCTCATCCGGTCGTCGCCGGTGGGACGGATCGTCGTCATGATCCCGACGGGGTTCCCGTCCGCGTCGAAGAGCTCCTCGGGTCGGTAGGACCGCATCCACTCCTCGAGCTGGGCGCGGTGTGCGGAGTTCTCGCGGACCTCGGACAGCGGCACCTGGTGGGCGCGGAACGTCCCCTCGACCTGCTGGCCGTCGACCTCCTTCGGCCCGGTCCACCCCTTCGGGCTGCGGAGGATGATCATCGGCCAGCGCGGGCGCAGGTCGGCGGCGCCGGCGGGTTGCCCGGCAGCCGCACGTTCGGCCTGCGCCCGAGCTGCCGCCTGGATGTCGTCGATCGATGCGAGCGCTCGACGCAGAGCACCGTCGAACAGGGCGTGCACGGCGTACGGGTCGTCGTCGACCCGCTTCGAGTCCACCACGATCGGGTCGTACCCGAGGCCGCGGAAGTACGCGGTCAGGTCCTCACCGGGGATGCGGGCGAGGACGGTGGGGTTCGCGATCTTCCACCCGTTGAGGTTGAGGATCGGGAGCACGGCACCGTCGGACACCGGGTCGAGGAAGGTGTGTGCCTGCCACGACCCCGCGAGCGGGCCGGTCTCCGCCTCGCCGTCGCCGACGACGCACGCGACCACCAGGTCGGGGTTGTCCAGGGCCGCTCCGTACGCGTGGGCGAGGGAGTAGCCGAGTTCGCCGCCCTCGTTGATGGACCCGGGTGTCTCCGGTGCCGCGTGCGACGGGATCCCGCCGGGGAACGAGAACTGCCGGAAGAAGCGCTGCAGGTCGTCGTCCGCGTACAGCTCGCCCCACGTGCCGTCGAGCCAGGCGTTCGCGTTCATCGCGGGGCCGCCGTGGCCCGGGCCGCAGACGTAGAGGAACTCATGTCCGGTCTCGGCGATCAGCGCGTTGCAGTGCGCGTACACGAGGTTGAGGGCGGGTGAGGTGCCCCAGTGTCCGAGCAGCCGGGGCTTGATGTCGTCGGGCTCGATCGGCCGCCCCAACAGCGGGTTGTCCAGCAGGTAGATCTGCCCGACCGTCAGGTAGTTGGCGGCACGCCACCAGGCGTCGACCGCCCGGAGTCGGTCGGTGGTGGAGAGCTGTACAGGAGCCATGCCCCCACGCTACGAAATGCCGGCCCCGTGAACCTCAGGAAACCCGTTCCAAACCGATCGCGGGGGTGCACCGAATGAGTTGCACAGGGCAAAAGCCCAGGGCGCTCTCCGGTCAGACATGGCCGTTGTTCAGCGTACGCACAGGAGCATACGTCGGCCGTCGGCCGGGTGCCCACACAGCAAAGGACAGATCACCATGCGCAAGAGCCTGAAGACCTCCATCACCCTCGCCACGACCGGCGCCCTCGTGCTCGGCGGTGCCGCGTTCGGCATCTCCTCCGCCCAGGCCGCGACCCCCCAGGTCCACACGGTCTCGTCGTCGTCGTCGAAGATCCCCGCACCGGTCGCCTCGGTCCCCGAGGTCCTCGGTGGTTCCACCGCCGTGAAGCTCGACTCCGGCTTCACCGACGCCCTCACCGCCCTCAAGCTCACCCCCGGCGTCTCCGGCGACGCGACCCTGGCTGACGGGTCGGTGTCGTTCCCGATCACCGCCGGGTCGGTCACGTACTGGTCGCCGGACGGCAACTACAAGCCCTACGTGCAGGGCCTGCTCAACCACGACGACTCCGGCCTGACCCTGAAGGCCGGCGACACCACCGTCACGCTCGAGAACTTCGTCGTGAACCCGGGCTCCTCGAAGCTCTACGGTGACGTCCTGGTCAACGGCAAGGTCGCCGCGTCCAACGCGTTCCTGTTCGAGCTCTGGGGCGGTTCCCTCAAGCCCCTCCAGCTCGAGGGCGACAACGCCATCCTGACCGGCACCACCGTCCACGTCTCCGAAGACGCCGCCGGCCTGCTGAACAAGACCTTCGGCACCGACGCCGTCAAGCGTGGCCTGCTCGTCGGCACCGCCACCATCACCGCACAGATCAAGTAACACCCCGCACCACACGCACCACCGCACCACTCGTGAAGGGCCGCCCCGGGCAACCGGGACGGCCCTTCACCACGTTCAGTGACGCCGGCGCCACCACCGGCGGCGACGGTCGTCAGACGCGGCCGTCAGGGCAGCCGCAGCCGCCGCGGCGGACGCGAGTCGGGCCTCCCGGCGGGCATGCCACGCGACCAACTCGCCGTCGACGTCCCGCAGCGGCGTCACGACCGGCGGCCCACCGAGCAGCTGACGTCGGGCTTCCTTCACCCGGGCGTTGAAGTCCACCAGGACATCGCGCACGTCGGCCTCCGTCGACAGTGCGTCGAGGGCATCGTCGAGTTCCGCGTCCTCGGTGCGGAGTGCGAGGGCAGGCGGAGCGATGCCGCGGATGTCCTCGCGTTCGATCTTCGAGCGGATCCACCAGTCCGGGTCGTGCTGCCCGTCGTTCCCGGGCAGGGGCTTGCCGTGGTACGGATTGCCCTCGAAGACGCCGCGGCGCTCGGCCTCCTCGATCTGCGCCCGAGCGTGGGCGGCGACGTCGGCCGCCTTCAGCAGCCGGCGTTCCTCACGCACCTCGTCCGGATCGAGCGACCCCCGCTCGATCTCACTGTCGACCTGCTGCTGGTAACGGTAGCGAGCGGCCCTGCGGAGCCGGTCCATCCGTGCATCGACGTCGTTCATGACCCCTCCATGATCACTCCGAGTGGTCGTCCTCGCCAGTCAGTTCCTCGATGGTCAGCGCTGCCTGGATGAGCGCCAGGTGCGACAGCCCCTGGGGGAGGTTGCCCATGAACGAGCCGTCCTCGCTGATCATCTCGCTGAACAGCCCGACGTCGTTCGCCTGGCCGACCATCTCGTCCATCAGGGTCCGTGCGTCGTCGATCCGGCCCGTGCAGGCCATCGCGGCAGCGAGCCAGAACGAGCACGCGACGAAGGGCGACTCCTCGTCCTCGATGCCCGAGTAGCGGTACACCAGCGGTCCGCGCTGCAGCTGCTCCTCGATCGCCCGGATGGTCGACGCCATGCGTGGACCGCGGTCGAAGGAGCTCATCGCGTGCAGCAGGATCGACGTGTCGAGCGCGTCCGAGCCCGGGTACATCACGTAGTGACCGCGTTCCTCGTCCCAGCCGTGTTCCGCGACCCACTGCGTGATCAGTTCGCGGTTCTCGACCCACTTGGCGCGCGGCCCGTCGATCATGCCGGCGTCGTGGAGGTCCACTGCGGCGTCGAGGGCCTGCCAGCAGCCGATCTTGCTCGTGACGTAGTGCTGGGTGTCCTCGAGCTCCCACATGCCGGAGTCCGGTTCCTCCCACCGGTGGCAGGCGTCGTCGGCGAGTTGTTGCAAGACGGCCGCGGTCTTCCGGTCCAGGACGTTGCCGGCGTTCACGTACTGACGCAGGATCTCGAAGACGTCACCCCAGACCCCGAGCTGCAGCTGGTCGCCGGCGCGGTTGCCCACCGTGACCGGGCCGATGCCGTTCCACCCGGGGACGTCGCGCTCCTCGACGTCGTCGCTCTTCGTACCGTCGAGCTCGTAGAAGATCGGCATGCCCTCGTCGTGCTCGGCGATGGTGCGCATCACCCACGACACCGCCGCGTGGGTCTCCTCGCGCAGGCCGAACCGGGTCAGGGCGTGCACGGTGTACGACAGGTCGCGCACCCAGGCGAACCGGTAGTCCCAGTTCTTGCCGCCGGTCCGGTCCTCGGGCAGGCTCGTGGTCGGCGCCGCCGCGATCGCTCCGGTCGGCGAGAAGATGAGCAGCTTCAGGGCGAGGGCGCTGCGCTGCACCGCTTCGGCCCAGGGGCCGTCGTAGGAGAACTCCTTCGACCAGGTCGCCCAGTTGTCGATCGTGCGGTCCATCGCGGCGAGTGCGCTCTCCGGCCGCGGCATGAAGATCGGCTCGTCGTGCGTGCCGACGATGGTCAGGATGTGCTTCGATCCGTCGCCGGTGGTGAACCGACCGGAGAAGCGCGGGCCGTCGTCGTGCACCGGGTCGAACCCCTGCTCGACGATCGCGATCGTGATGCCGTCGATGCCG
The DNA here is from genome assembly GCF_004365385.1 of Curtobacterium sp. PhB190. Classification (NCBI taxonomy): domain Bacteria; kingdom Bacillati; phylum Actinomycetota; class Actinomycetes; order Micrococcales; family Microbacteriaceae; genus Curtobacterium; species Curtobacterium sp. PhB190. Next base: position 49,077 of record NZ_SODN01000008.1, read on the forward strand.
ATGACGGCACCGTTCGCGGTGTCGAGGCGCTTCGGTTCAGCGGTGTTCAGCAGGGTGCCGGGCACCACGGCCCACTCGAACTCCACGGACCCGTTGACCCCTTGGACGCAGCGCGCGACCTCGGCCCACGGCAGGCGGCCGGCGACACCGGTGACCATCGCGTCCGTCACCGTCGCCCGCCCGGACGGTGTCGTCCACGTGGTGACGAGCACGTTGGTGCCGGGCAGGTACTCGCGGGTGACCTCGGCCGATCGGTCCACCGGGCGGAGCGCCACGTGGCCGCCGTGTTCGGCGTCGAGGATCTCCGCGAACACGGGCGGTGAGTCCATCGAGGGGATCGGCAGCCAGTCGATCTGCCCGTCGCGGGCGATGAGCGCGACGGTCCGACCATCGCCGATCGCTCCGTAGGTGCGGAGCGGGGCGTAGCCGTCGGTGCGTGCGTGGGTGTCGACCGCGTCGAGGGTGTCTTCGGTGCGCTCCGTCATGCACCCAGACTGCCCGCGCCCGAGGCGCGACCATCAGGCGGACGTACCCCGCTGTGGAGGACGCGGGACGCCCTCCCTCGCAGGCTCGGTCGGCGCGGCCCGCGCAACGCTTCGCGTCGCCGCTGAGCGGGCCGCGCCCGGCCGCGGACGAAACGCGACACGCCCGGGTGAGTTGCGCATCCCGGGCGTGTCGCACTACTGTCGCTCTCCTGCCCAACGGCAGGAACGCCAGCGGCACCAACGCCGCCGGCAGGAACGCCAGCGGCACCAACGCCGCCGGCAGGAACGCCCGTCCCGGGCACACCGGAAGGACCGCGCATGCGCGCCGTGCAGCACAACGAGGAACGCGTCGAGCTCCAGCTCGACGCGACCGCCGTGCTGCCCGAACCGCAGCGGCAGTGGTCCCTCCGCTATCCCGCGTAGGCACGGAACGTCCCACGACGCCCCGTGCCCACCCGGCCCGGGGCGTTCGTCGTCCTGCTCATCCTCGCCACGTCGCGCTCGACGTCGCCCGGAGCGCAGGCCGGACACCGTCCCGGACCGTCATCGAAGACCGTCCAGACGACCGTCCAGACGACCGTCCTGAAAGCGAGACGAAGCAATGAAGAAGATCAACGACCGACTGCTGAGTTGGGCCTCGATGCTCGAGGACAACACCGAGCAGCAGGCCCGCACGACCGCACGCATGCCGTTCGTGTTCCCGCACCTGGCCCTGATGCCGGACGCCCACCTCGGCCTCGGCGCCACCGTCGGTTCCGTCATCCCGACCCTCGGCGCGGTCATGCCGGCTGCCGTCGGCGTCGACATCGGCTGCGGCATGATCGCGGTCCGGACCCAGTTCACCGAGGCCGACCTGCCCGACGACCTGCAGGAGCTGCGCGAGCAGATCGAGCGCGCGATCCCGCTGTCGGCCGGCGCGTCGAACCGCAAGATCGTCGCGACCGCCGCGCCGCGGATCGCCGAGCTCGAGGCGATGGCCGACGCCGCCGGGTTCGACCCCGCACAGGCGCACGGCGGCTGGCGCAACCAGCTCGGCACGCTCGGCTCCGGGAACCACTTCATCGAGGTCTCCCTCGACGAGCAGGACCGGGTCTGGCTCTTCCTGCACTCCGGATCGCGGGGCGTCGGCAACAAGATCGCGCAGCGGCACATCACGGTCGCCAAGCGGCTGATGGAGCGCTGGTGGATCCAGCTGGCGGACCCCGACCTCGCCTACCTGGTCGAGGGCACGCCGGAGTTCGACCGGTACATCGCCGAGCTGCGGTGGGCACAGCACTTCGCCCTGCTCAACCGCGAGGAGATGATGGACCGCGTCGTGCGGCAGCTGTCCGAGGTCGTCGGTACCCCCGTCGACGAGCAGGAGCGGATCAACTGCCACCACAACTTCACGCAGCGCGAGACGCACTGGGGGAAGTCCGTGTGGGTGTCCCGCAAGGGTGCGATCCAGGCGACGGCAGGTCAGGCCGGCCTGATCCCCGGGTCGATGGGCACGGCGTCGTACGTCGTCGAGGGCCTCGGCAACAAGCCGTCGCTCGAGTCGTCGCCGCACGGAGCCGGCCGGCTGTTCTCGCGGAGCGCGGCACGGCGGACCTTCACCCACGACCAGCTGCGGGAGGCGATGGTCGGCATCGAGTACCGCGACACCGACGCGTTCCTCGACGAGATCCCGGGCGCGTACAAGCCGATCGACCAGGTCATGGCGGATGCGTCGGACCTCGTGTCGATCCGGCACACGCTGCGGCAGGTCGTCAACGTGAAGGGCGACTGACGGGAGGCGCGGGTGCAGCCCGCCCCCGCGCCGCCCGTCCGACGTCGGTCCGCGTCCACTGCCCGGCGCGGCCCGGACAGACCGGCCCGCGTCGGGCACGCTTGACCGGATGAGCGACACAGCAGAGCACGCAGCACGGGAGACCGGACGACAGGTCCGACGAGCGGCGGACAGCCGCTGGTTCGAGCTGACCGCTCGCGCCGGCTTCGTCGGCAGCGGCATCGTCCACCTGCTGATCGGGTACCTCGCGATCCTGCTCGGCATCGGCAACGCGTCCTCCGGCGGTGAGACGGACCAGTCCGGAGCACTGCAGCAGATCGCTGCCGTGCCGGGCGGGGTCTTCCTGCTCTGGCTGATCGCGATCGGCACGGCAGCACTCACCGTGCGGCTGATCGTCGAGGCCGTCGTCGGCGGCCGGTCGGACAGCACGCGTGGGTGGCTCGCCCGGGCGAAGGACGTCGCGAAGGCCGTGGTCTACGGCATCATCGCGTACTCGTCGGCGTCGTACGCCCTCGGCGCCGGGTCGAGTTCCAGCAGCTCGTCGCAGAGTGCCGCAGCGAAGACCCTCGCGACGCCCGGCGGGGTGTTCGTGCTGCTCCTCGCCGGCGCGATCGCGGTCGCGGTCGGCATCGGGCTCGTGGTCATCGGGTGTCGGCGGACGTTCCGGAAGCAGATCACCCGACCGTCCGGGACGCTCGACCGGGTGGTCACGGTGCTCGGGGTCGTCGGGTACGTCGGCAAGGGCATCGCCGTGGTCATCGTCGGTGTGCTCATCGGTGTGGCCGGACTGCGGAGCGACCCGGAGCAGGCGACGGGCCTCGACGCGGCGTTCGACGCCGTGCGCTCGATGCCCGGTGGCGTGTTCGTCCTGGTCGCGATCGGCATCGGGTTCCTCGCCTTCGGCGTCTACAGCTTCTTCCGCGCGCGGTACGCCCGCCTCTGATCGAAGCGGGGCCTGCGGACTTTCGTGCCAGGCGACACTCCACGCGCCCGCGGTCCCGTGAGGTGTCGCCCAGCGCGTGAACTGGTGGGCAGCGCGCCCGGCTGAGGGAGCACGGAGCCGGCGCCGGTAGACCGGTCCGATGAGCACCAGCGCGACGACCGGGCCCGTGACCGTCTTCTCCGACGCCCGGGCGGTCCTCGCCGAGAGCATCGTGTGGGACCCGTCGGCGCAGCTGCTCCGCTGGACCGACATCACCCTCGGCACCCTCGTCACCGCGCAGTCCGACGGCACCGTGGTGTCGACGGTCCCGCTCCCGCCGCCGCTCGCGAGCTTCCAGCCGCGGGCCTCTGGCGGCTTCGTCGCAGCGCTCGGGGACACCGTCGTCGTGACGGACGAGCACGGGGTGGTCGAGCGTGAACTCACCCGCGTCGAGCACGCCACGGCCGGGCTCCGGTTCAACGAGGGCAAGTGCGACCCGTTCGGCCGGTTCCTGGTCGGCAGCATGAACCTGACGACGGGCGAGCCGGACGGTGCGCTGTACTCGGTCGAGGCGGACGGCACGACGCGACTGCTCCGTGGCGGCTTCGGCGTGACGAACGGCTTCGAGTGGTCGGACGACGGCACCGTGATGTACGTCACCGACACGAGTGTGTCGACGATCTACCGCGGGTCGTACGGCCCGCACGGCGAACTCGGCGAGCTCGAACCGTTCGTCGTCGGCCACGCCCACGACGGCCTGGTCCGCGACGACGAGGGCTGCTCCTGGAGTGCGGTCTACGGCGGCGGCCGGGTGGAGCGGTACGGCCCTGACGGATCGCACCTCGAGACCGTGGAGCTGCCCACCCCGAACGTGACGTCGGTGGCCTTCGGCGGCCCCGACATGTCGACGCTGTTCGTCGCCTCGGCACGGGAGAACCTCACCGAGGAGCAGCTGGAGGAGCACCCGTCCTCGGGAGCGATCCTGGCGGTGCCGACGCGGGTGCACGGGTTCCCCGCGAACACCTTCAGCGGCTGACCGGGCGGGAGCGCACGCTGCGGCGGTGTCCGCGGGTATCGTGGGCGCTCGCCCGACCCGAGGAGACCCACGTGAACGACGAGCGCACGGCAGCCACCCCGGACCCGGCCAGCGAACTCGCGGAGGCCGAGAACGCCGACGTCACTGTAGAGGTGGACCGGGTCGCGGTCGACGGCACGTACGTCCGCGTGAGTTCGATCGGCGAGCCGGGGGAGCGCGCCTTCCTGCTCGTCGCCGGCCTCGGCATCGCGGCCACCTACTACGAGCGGCTCGCCCCGCACCTCAACGAGAACGGCCCGGTGCACGCCCTCGACCTGCCCGGCTTCGCAGGCGTTCCCCGGTTCCGCGGGAAGGTCTCGATCGAGCGGTACGCCGACGCCGTCGAGAAGGTCATCGACGACCTCGGCCTGGTCGACCCGGTCCTGGTCGGCCACTCGATGGGCACCCAGGTCGTGACCGAGGTCGCGGCGCGTCACCCGGAGATCTCGGACCTCGTGCTCATCAGCCCGGTCGTCGACTCGCACGCGCGCACGGTCCGCCAGTCCGCGTTCCGGTTCCTGCGGTCGACCCTGCACGAGCCCTCGGCGGTCCGGTGGCACGGCATCACGGCGTACGCGCTGTGCGGATGGCACTGGTTCTCGAAGGTGCTGCCACGGATGATCGCGTTCCCGATCGAGGAGCGCGCGGCCCACGTGCAGGCGCGCACCCTCATCGTCCGCGGCGAGCACGACGCGATGGTCCCGCGGGACTGGATCCGACGGCTCGCGCGGGTGTTCCCCTACGCAGTGCTGCGCGAGGTCGTCGACGGCGCACACTCCGTGATGCACGCCCAGGCCGACGCGGTCGCGCGGCTTGCGGTCGCACACGTCGACCACCGGCTGCCGGACCGCGGGGTCGGTTCGCTGCAGCGGGTGCGCGACGACTCGACGGCGTCCGACCTGTCGCGTCTGAGCCCGAGCGAGGCGTGGATGCTCGTGAGGTCGCGCTTCGTCGAACTGGTCGGCATGGCGAAGAACGACGACGAGACGCTCGAGGCGGCGAAGTCCGCCCACGCGGTCGCGATGGCCGACGGGGACGACCTGCCGGTCGACCCGGTCGACCGCAAGGCGGTGGTCGACGCCGTCGCACCCGAGGCCGACCCGAACCGCTGACACCGGGCACTGCAGGCGACGTACAGGAGGCCCGGTGCCGGTTCTCGGAACCGGCACCGGGCCTCCCGTCGGTCGCGTCCAGGGCGACCCGTGCGCCGGTCAGGCCGTGATGCGGCCCGGCAGCATGTCCGACGTCAGGGAGTTCGCCTCGGCGAGCACCTTGCGGGCCTCGTCGGTCTTGTCCCACACGTTCCAGAGCAGCACGCCGCGCACCGTGTCATCGTCGTCCAGGTAGTAGACGACACCGGTGACGGTCGGGTCCTGCCAGTCCTCGACGGTGCGGAGCTTCGTGGAGACCTGCCCCACCGCCTCGTACCCCATGTCGAAGACGTCGGAGTAGAACATCGGCGTGTGGTCGTAGGTCTCGTCGGCGTCGGCGAGGTTCCGGCCGGCCTGCCGTCCCTGCTGCTGCGCGTTGTCGACGTGTTCGACCCGGCGGGTCCCGAGGATCCGGTCCGGGTACTCGGCGACGTCGCCGGCGGCGAAGACCGAGTCGTCGTCGGTGAGCAGCGTCGACGAGACCACGATGCCGTCGCGTACGGTCAGACCGGCGTCGGCGGCGAGCTGGGTGGCGGGCTCGATGCCGAGTCCGGCGACCACGGCGTCTGCTTCGAGCACGGAGCCGTCGTCGAGCGTGAGCGTGACCCCGTCGGCCGTCTGCGTGCCGGACTCGACCCGACGTCCGAGTCGGAGGTCCACGCCGGCGTCGACGAAGCGCTGTTGGAACGCGCGCGCGAGGTCGTCCGGGAACATCCGGCCGCCCACGATGTCGTCGGGGTCGACCAGGGTGACGCGGGCGCCGTTCTGCACGACCCCCGCGGTGATCTCCTGGCCGATGTAGCCGCCACCGACGACGACCACGTGCGCCCCGGCGTCGGCGAGCTCGCGGAGCTTCCGGTAGTCGTCGGCGCTGCGGTAGTCGAGCACGCGGTCCGAGGGCTCCAGGCCCGGCAACCCGCGGGGCTTGCCGCCGGTCGCGATGAGCAGCCGCTCGTAGCCGTGGGTCTGGCCGTCGGCCGTGGTCACGGTCTTCGATGCACGGTCGATCCCCGTCACCGCGGTGCCGAGGACGAACGACGCCCCGGTCTCCTCGGTGTGCAGGTCGACCTTCTCGTCCCAGCTGAAGTCCGGGTCGGTCCACAGCTTCTTCGACAGGGCCGGGCGGGCGTAGGGCCGGTCGACGTCCTCGCTGAGGATGCCGATCGTGCCGTCGGCGTCGAGCTCGCGGACACCGCGGGCAGCGGCGTCGGCGACCATCCCGCCGCCGATGATGAGGTATCGGTAGTCGGTCACGGTGCCTCCCGGCGTCAGATCGTGGCGACCGAGCCGGAGTCGACCCGGTAGTTGGAGCCGTTGACGAAGCTCGCGAGGTCGGAGCAGAGGAACGCGATGACGTTCGCGACCTCTTCCGGCTCACCGCGGCGCTTCAGCTCCATGTACGGACGTTCCTCGTCGAGGAAGCTCGTGATCGCGTCGTCGAAGCTCTGGTTCGTCTCCTTCGCCCGCTTGTTCATCATCGCGTCCGTCATGGGCGTGTGGATGAACGCGGGGCTGACGGTGTTCACGAGGACGCCCTCCTGCGCGTAGGTGCGCGACAGGCCCTTCGCGAACGACAGGACCCCGGCCTTCGCGGCGCAGTAGGGCAGTTCGTCGTCGTAGGGCTGCGAGGCGTCCTCGGACACGAGGTACACGATCCGGCCCCAACCGCCCTGCCGCAGGTCGCCGATGAACTCGCGCGTGATGCGGACAGGACCCATCAGGTCGACGTCGATGGTGTCGGCCCAACCCTGCTCGTCGATCTCGTGGAACAGCCCCTGGGCGCCGGTCACGCCCGAGGACTGCACCAGGATGTCGATCGCGCCGACGGCGTCCCGCACCTTGCCGTGCAGGTCCGCCAGGCTCGCCGCGCTCGTGACGTCGGCCGCGAACGCGTGCAGCTTGCCGAGCGGCGCTTCGAGCTGGTCGGCGCTGTTGTCGAGCTGCGCCTGGTCGAGGTCGCTCACGACCACGGTCGCACCCTCCGCCAGGAGGATGCGAGCCGTGTTCCAGCCGATGCCGGAGTCGGCACCGAAGACGAGCGCGGTCTTGCCCTGGATGCCGAGGTCCACTCGGTCCCCTAGGCGTGCGCCGAGGCGTCGGCGACGGCTGGCGTCGTGGCAGATGCCAGCGGCGTGCTCGGTGCGCGGTTCTCGGCGGAGACCATCCACGCGAGCTGCTCGAGGCGCTCGATGAAGCCGTGGAGCAGGTCCGCGGTCGTCGGGTCCTCGTCGTCGACCTCGTCGTGGACGTCGCGCATGGTGCCGGTCGCCTGGTAGAGGCGGAGCGTCACCTGGTCGATCGCGTCGTGCGTGGTGATCTCGCCCTCGGGGAACTGGTCGAGGTGGCTCGAGGCCGCGACCGTGCTCGAGCGCCCGTCCGGCACGGCGTACAGGGCGCGCATGCGCTCTGCCGTGTCGTCGGCGAACTCGCGTGCGGCGTCGACGATCTCGTCGAGCTGCAGGTGCAGGTCGCGGAAGTTCGTGCCGAGGATGTTCCAGTGGGCCTGCTTGCCCTGGAGGTGCAGGTCGATGAGGTCCACGAGGACCGCCTGGAGGTTCTTGGCCATCTTGTCCGAAGCGTGCATGGTGGTGGCTCCTTTCGCGTCGGTGACCCTTCCGGTCTACGCGGTGCGGCCGAGACCACTCTCAGTGCGCACGGAACCGCACTGTCCCCCGGGCGTTCCACCGGGTGTGTTCGCGCCGGTCAGTGGGCCGGTGCCGGGTCGACCTGGTCGACGGCGCCGCGCATCTGCTCGAGGAACGACGCCACGATGCGCGCCTCGTCCGCGGGCAGTCCCTCGGCGATCGACATCATCCGGCGGTGCATGATGCCGAGGGTCGCGCGGACCTCGTCGTCGGTCTCGGTCGTCGGGGTGATCACGAGCGCTCGACGGTCGGTGGGGTGCGGGTCGCGGCGCACGTGGTTCGACTTCACCAGGCGGTCGATCAGGATCGTGGTCGAGGCCGACGAGATCTTGAGGTAGGCGGCGAGGTCCTTCGGGCTGATGCTGCGGCCCGAGCGCTGCGACTGCAGCAGGAAGCGCACGGCGAGCAGGTCGGTCTCGCCCATGCCCATCGAGTCGCGGGTGCGGCGGCGCATCGCGGTCTCGGCGGCCCGGTAGCGACGCAGGGCGTTGAGCACGGCGACCCCGCGCTGGGTCGCGTCGTCGTCGGGGAACCAGTACCCGGACGCCTCGGTGATCTCCTGCGTTGCCATTGGCACAGGCTAGTCCGTCTCGTATGGAGGCCGTCTAGCGACTTCCTGTGGGTGCGCCTGCTTCGTTCCCGCATGCAGGACGGGAGGCCCGTGGCGGGGTCGCCACGGGCCTCCCGTCCGTCCTGTGGTGCGGTCGACCGCACCCGGTCGCTCTACGCGGCGGCCTGCTCGGTCGAGGCGTCGGCGAGTGCGCTCAGCGCGCCCTGGACGAGCGAGGTGACCTCGGCGTCCTCGCGCGGGTGGGTCTCCGCGAAGCGGACGACCGACTGCGGGATCGCGACCTTGACGTCCTCGAGGACCTTCGCGCCGGCGATGCCGGCGACCTTGCGGGCGTCGTCGTGGGCCCACACGCCGCCGTACTGCCCGAACGCGGAACCGATGGCGGCGAGCGGCTTGCCGGACAGCGGCGAGGCGCCGAACGGACGCGATGCCCAGTCGAGGGCGTTCTTCAGCACGGCCGGGATCGTGCCGTTGTACTCGGGGGTGACGAGCAGGACGGCGTCCGCGGCGGCGATCGCGTCGCGGAAGGCGACCGCTGCGGCCGGCGGGGTGTCGCCGTCGATGTCCTCGTTGTAGAACGGCAGGTCGACGATGCCGTCGAACGTGGTGACCTCGATGCCCTCCGGCGCGTGGTGCGCCGCGGCCTCGGCGAGCTTGCGGTTGATGGAGTCGGCGCGGAGGCTGCCGACGAGTGCGAGGACGTTCGTCATGGTGATCCTTCTGGTTCGAGACGTTGTTCTGGGACGGAAAGGTGTCTGCGACAACCAATCCGAGCCTACGGCGTGCTATTCCCAGACCGCTGGGTACGGTGGCGACGTGAGCACGCTTCGGACGCCGGCCAGCACGCCCCGCACGACGAACCCGGACTGGTGGCGCGACGCCGTCGTCTACCAGGTCTACCCACGCAGCTTCGCGGACTCGAACGCCGACGGCCTGGGCGACGTCGCGGGCATCACCAGCCGCGTGCCCTACCTGGCGGCACTCGGCGTCGACGCGTTGTGGCTCTCGCCGTTCTTCCCGTCGCCCCTCGCCGACGGCGGGTACGACGTGGCCGACTACCGGGCGGTCGATCCACGACTCGGCTCGCTGGCGGACCTGGACGCCCTGCTCCGGTCCGCGCACGAGCACGACCTGCGGGTGATCGTGGACATCGTGCCGAACCACACCTCGGACGAGCACGAGTGGTTCCGGGCGGCGCTCGCGTCCGCGCCGGGCTCGCCGGAACGGGCGCGGTACGTCTTCCGCGACGGGGCGGGTGTGTCCGGGGAACTGCCGCCGAGCGACTGGGCGTCGAACTTCGGCGGGAGCGCCTGGACCAGGGTCGCGGACGGTCAGTGGTACCTGCACCTCTTCGCACCCGAGCAGCCCGACCTGGACTGGTCCAACCCCGAGGTCCGTGCGGATTTCGAGGACACGCTGCGCTTCTGGTCGGACCGTGGGGTCGACGGCTTCCGGGTGGACGTCGCGCACGGCCTGGCGAAGGACCTGTCGACGCCGTACCGCGCATCGAACGAGCACGCGCTGCCGCTCGACGGCTCCGACCCGCTGTACGACCGCGACGAGGTGCACGAGGTCTTCGCCTCCTGGCGCACCGTGCTCGACGAGTACGACCCGCCCCGTGCCGCCGTCGCCGAGGCCTGGGCACCGGCCCCGCGACGCGTCCTGTACGCCCGGCCCACCGAACTCGGGCAGGCGTTCAACTTCGACCTGCTCGAGGCGCCGTTCGAGGCCGCTGCGTTCCGGAGCATCATCGAGCGGAACCTGGCGGCGTCCGAGCAGTCCGGTGCGTCGAGCACCTGGGTGCTGTCGAACCACGACGTCGTGCGGCACGCCAGCCGGTACGGCCTGCCGGACGACACCGACACCGACGCGTGGTTGCTGACGGACGGCACCACGCCCGAGCTCGACCGGGAGCGGGGCCTGCGCCGAGCCCGCGCCGCGACCCTGCTGATGCTCGCGCTGCCCGGGTCGTCGTACGTCTACCAGGGCGAGGAACTCGGCCTGCACGAAGCCGCCGCGATCCCGCGTGACCAGTTGCAGGACCCGAAGTGGCTCCGCTCGGGACACACCGTCAAGGGCCGGGACGGGTGCCGTGTGCCGATCCCGTGGACGGCCTCCGGGCCGTCGTTCGGCTTCGGCGAGGTCGCGCCGCTGCTGCCGCAGCCGGCGGACTTCGGAGCGTCGTCGGTGCAGGCGGAGGACGGGGATCCCACGTCCACCCTGACGCTGTACCGGGCAGCGCTGGACGCCCGCCGTCGGCTGCAGCGGGGCGAGGAGCTCACCTGGCTGGAGTCCGGCGACGGCGTCGTGGCCTTCGCCCGGCACGACGGGTGGCGGTCGGTCACGAACTTCGGCACGACGCCCGTTCCGCTGCCGTCGGGTGACGTCGTGGTCGCGTCCGGGCCGCTCGGTGACGCGGCCGGCGTGCTGTCGGGTGTCCTCCCGGGCGAGACGACGGTCTGGTTGGCCTGAGCGGACCAGCTCCGTCCGTTCTCCTCCACAGCCAGGAGGCCCGTGGCCGCGTTCCACAGATCGGTTCTGGCCCGCCGTCCGGTGACGCCCGGATCGCGACGATCGGGGCATGACAGAACCCACTGCTCCAGCATCCGTCCCACGTCCGGTCCGGTCGCGGGTGGCCCGTCGCCTCGCGGCGGCGTGCACCGCGCTGACCGCGCTCGCCGTGCTCGCGGCACCGACGATCCTGCCCACGGGGTCGAGTGCGGCGACGCTCGACTTCCCCTACGTCAACCAGTTCTCCAGTGCGTCCGGCGGTGCCCTGCACGGTGACGCCGCGGTCTCCGGCGGACGACTCCGGCTGACCGCGGACGTCCGCAACCAGGCCGGCGCCTGGTCGACGAACGACACGTTCCCTTCGGACACCGGGCTCGAGATCGAGTTTACCTACGCGATGCACACCGCGAAGGACGACCCCGGGGCCGACGGCCTGCTGCTGTACCTCGCCGACGGTGCAGCGGCACAGGGCGTGGGGTCGTTCGGTGCCGGGCTCGGGTACGCCTGCCGCAAGGAGGCAACCGAGGGCGGCGGGCGGCTGTGCGACCTGCCGGGGGTGCCCGGTGGCTTCGCGGGGATCGCGATCGACCACTACGGCAACTTCTCGTCGCGCATCAACGCCTCCGGACCGGGAGCCCAGCAGGACCACGTCGTCGTCCGCGGCTCCGGCAACGGGCTCGAGGGCTACCGGTACGTCGCCGGGGCTCCCGCTCCCGGCGGCACGGTGACGAACGGGTCGACGCCGCGCACGGTGCGCATCACCCTGCTGCCGGGGGACGCCGGCGAGCTCTCGATGACCGTCCGGCTGCAGGTCGGTTCGACGATGCGCACCGTGCTCGACGCGGTCCCCCTGCACGGGGACGACCAGGCACCGCTGCCGAGCACCCTCCGCCTCGGGTTCGCCGGCGCCACCGGCAGCCACGTGAACAACCACGAGGTCGACGCCCTCAGGGTGTGGAAGCCCGCCGACCTGTCCGTCGAGCACGACCTGCCCGCCACCGCCGTCGCCGGGGAACCCGTCCGGTACACCGTCACGGCGCGCAACCCCGGACCGAACGCCGCCGATCCCAGCCCGCTGCAGGTGGACGTCCCGGACGCGATCGAGGGGGCTTCCTGGACGTGCGAGGCGGCGGAGGGCTCCGGCTGCGCCACCCCGTCCGGGCAGGGTGACGTGGCGACCGACCTCGACCTGCCCCGCGGTGGTTCGGCGGTGGTGACGGTCGAGGGGCGGATCGCCGACGGCGTCGAGGGGCCGCTCGAGAGCGTCGCCACCATCGCACCACCGACGTCGTTGTCCGACACGAACGAGTCCGACAACACCTCGCGGGCGAGCACGACCGTCACCACGCCGCCGGTCGTCGCCCACGTCGAGACGGACAAGACGGTGTCGCCGTCCACCGTCGAACCCGGCGACGAGGTGGAGTACACCGTGACCGCACGGAACCGCGGACCGTCGGTCGCCCAGCAGGTCGGCGCGGTGGACGACCTGCCCGAGGCGATGCGCTTCGTCGGGTCCGACGACGGCTGCACGGCCGAGGGGCAGCGGGTGACCTGCCGGTCGGACGTGGCGCTCGCCGTGGGGGAGACCCACGACTTCCGGCTCCGTGCCGTCCTCGACCCGGAGTACCAGGGGGACGGGTCCGACGTGGTGAACGTGGCCACAGCGACCTCCCCGACGGACCCGGACGGCGGCGACCCGTCGACCGAGGTCGCGATCGTCGTCGAGCAGGACGACGACGGGCCCGCGCCGTCCCCGTCCCCGTCCCCGTCCCCGGCGCCCGGACCCGACGACGACGACGAGGCATCGGTGCCGGATGCTCCCCGCGGTGACGACGGCAACGACGACGGCGACCGGGATCCCCGTGGCCCGGTCGCCGACGCGGGACCGCAGGTCGCACGCGGCGCCCTCGCGTACACCGGCGTCGACGACCTCGGACTGCTCGCCGCGCTCGCAGCGGTGGTGGTCGCGGCCGGTTCGACGTGCTGGTGGCTCGCTCGTCGGCGTGCACGGCGGTCGGTGGTGACGGACGACCAGCCGCGGTCCTGATCCAGCGAACGGGGTGGCGTCGTTCGGGCGACGCCACCCCACCGGGTATTCGAGCATCCTCAGTGCTGCGGGACCCCCGGCGGTCGGTCGGCTGCCACCGCGGCGGTAGGATCGATCTCACGATCCGCATGCCTGAAAGAGGTCCCGTGTCCGACACCGTGGACGACGCCACCACCGTGAACGAGGCGACCCAACGCGCGCGGTACTGGCCGATCCCGATCCTCCGGGCCGTGCCCGCCGCGGTCGTCGCGCTCGTCATCACCTTCTCGACGAACCACGCCGCCGGCTACGGCCTGCTGCTGTTCGCCGGCTTCGCGTTGGTCGAAGGACTCGTGCTCCTGTGGGCGGGCGTCGCGCGGCTCCCGCTCGACGGTCGGTCCCGCCGCACCACGTTGCTGCAGGCCGTCATCACCCTGCTCGCCGCGGTCGCCGGGTTCGCCGGCAACGGTCTCGGGCTGCCGGCGTTCATCTCGGTCATCGTCGCCTTCGCGGTGCTCACCGGGGCCCTCGAGCTGGCACAAGGGCTGCGGGCTCGTCGTCGTTCCCCCTTCGCGCGGGACTGGACCACGATCGGCGCACTCACCCTGCTGCTCGCGATCGCGTTCCTCATCACCCCGCCGGACTACTCGCAGCAGCTCGGTGGGGTGGAGCAGGTCACCGGCACGCTGGACGCCTCGATCGTCCTGGTCGGCCTGCTCGGCGCCTACCTCGCCATCACGGCGGTCTTCCACGTGATCGCCGGCCTCTCGCACAAGTGGGGCACGGCCACGCCGGCCGTCGCCCCGGACGGAGCACCACACGCATGACCACCCCCAGCCGTCGTGACCGTCTGCGCCCGGTCGAGCTCCTCGGGATCTCCGCGATCATCGCGGTGTTCACCGGGCTCGTCGTGCTGTTCTCGACGCGGGAACTGCAGCTGGCCGTGATCTTCCTCGGCGTCGCGTTCATCGTGGTGGTCGTCGTGCTCGCGATGCTCCAGCTCGCGTCGACCAGCGACCAGGATGACAACGACATGCTCGGCGGGCACAAAGCGCCCGGCGACGGCGAGGGCGACGACTTCCACTGATCCGCATCGGGCGCGGTCGATCGCACCGCGGTCCGGACACGCCCGGGATCACGTTTCCGCCACGGTCCTGTCAGGATCGTGGGTCCTGCCGACACCTCTGGGTGAAGGAGGTGGGATGTGGACGTGACGACCGGCACCGACACGGACGAAGGACTCGTCCGTGCGATCGCGCAGGGGGACACCGGTGCGCTCGCACGGGTGTTCGACCGCTACGCCGCCACGCTCACCCGGTACGCCTGGGCACTCGTCGACGACCGGTCCGACGTCGAGGAGATCGTGCAGGACACGTTCCTGACGCTCTGGCAGCGGGCGGCGACGCTCGAGCTCCCGGCGGACACCGTGCTGCCGTGGCTGCTCGTCGTCTGCCGGAACCACGCCTTCAACACCGGCCGGAAGCAGGCGCGTCGGCGCGCTGACGAGCTGCCCGAGCACCTGGCCGCTCCCGCCGACCAGGACGAGGCCCGTGACCTCCTGCGCTGGGTCCGCGACGAGATCGCCGAACTCCCAGCCACCGACCGCCGCATCTGCGAGCTCTGCCTGCTCGAGGGGTACTCGTACGCCGAGGCCGCCGAGATGCTCGGACTCAGTGTCGGAGCGGTCACGCAGCGGGTCTCCCGCAGCCGACGCCGACTCAAGAAGGTGGTGACGCACGATGAACACTGAACCTCCCGAGGGAGACGACCTGCAGCGCATGCTCGTCTCGATGAAGCAGAACGTCCTCGAGCGCGCCACCCCGCGGTCCGCACGGCGGCGGGGCCGATCCGGCATCGTCATCGGTGTCGTGGCGCTCCTGGCCGTGGGCACCGCGACCGGAGCCGTCGCCCTGACGCTCTCCCAGCAGGACACCCCGGTCGCCGCGCCCACCCAGACGCAGGTGCCCGAGCCCTCGCCCACCGCGACGACCCCGTCCTCCGCGCCGATCACCGGTGCACCGACCCCGACGTCCACACCGAGCGCCCCGGTGGACGTGGCGACGATACCGACGGACTGTCGCGCGCTCGTCTCGGCAGCGGACTACGACCGCTTCTTCGGGGACACTCCGTTGACGCAGGCCGATCCGCCGTCGGGAACCGATCGGGTCCCCGACGGCCAGGACCCGGCAGGCGTCGAGTCGAAGGTCTCCTGCACGTGGCGTGACCCGCGCGCGGACGTCTCGGGGATCGAGGTCCGGGTCGGGACCGCCACCGAGGCCGCCATCCAGCAGGAGATCGACGAGTTCCCGGCGCACGACGGCGGGGGGACGTGCACCGAGCGCGACGGCGGGACGTTCTGCCAGTCCCGCGGGATCGTGGAGCCCTACGGCGTGGAAAAGGCGTACACGTACTTCGCCCGAGGTGACACCTGGATCACCATCGAGCAGACCAACGTCCCGACCGACGGGCTCCTGCCCGCTCTCATCGCGACGATCTGGGGGGACTGACGGCCGGGAGGCCCGTGGCGGACCCGCCCCGCGCCTCCCGTCCGTCGGTGGGACCCACCAACCGGCGCCGCGTCACACGACGCGCGCCGCGACGAGGTCGCGTGCGAGCGTCCGGACGGCACGGTTCGGCTCCGGACTCGTGCGGATCGCCAGGCCGATTCGGAGTGGTTCGATCGCGTCCTCGAGCTCGAGGACCGCGCCGTCGTGCCGCACCCCGGAGTCCGGCACGACCCCGACCCCCAGCCCCGCCGAAGCGAACCGGATCACCGCGGGCATGTCGTTCATCTCGGCGACGATCCGCCGCCGGATCCCGAGCCGCTCGAGTGCGCCGTCCAGGATGATCCGGTTGCCGAACCCGTGCGCGGTATCGACGAAGGGCTCGTCCGCGAGCTCGGCGAGCGACACCGAGGCGCGCCCCGCCAACGGGTGGTCCGACGCCGTGAAGACTCGGAACGGCATCTCGCGCAACGGTTCGACCACCACTCCCGCCGGCACCGTCGGCAGCCCCGTGTACGCGAGGTCGAGGCGCCCGGCGACGAGGTCCTGCACGAGCCCGGTCGTGCCGGACGGCGAGGTCATCAGCTCCACGGTGACGAGCGGGTGCCGCCGCCGGAACCGCTGCAGCACGCCGGTCAGGTCGACGATGTCCATGCTCGTGAAGATGCCGAGCCGCACCCGTCCGCGCAGGTCGGCGTCGTCCACGGTCGCCAGGTCGCGCATCCGGTCGAGCGACTCCAGCACGGCGCGGGCGTGGGGGAGCAGGTCCTCGCCGGCGGTCGTGAGCACGAGGTGCCGTCCGGTGCGGTCGAACAGCCGCACGCCGAAGGTCCGCTCGAGCGAGGCGATCCCGGCCGACACCGTGGACTGCGCCGCCCAGAGCCGTTCGGCCGCGCGGGTCACGCTGCCCTCGGCGGCGACGGTCACGAACTGTTCGAGCAGGCGGGTCTCCATCTCCCCATCATCGATCCGATCGATGGGCGGCATCAAGAGCATCCGTTGGACTCGATGCTCGGCGCGCGCGATCATCGGAGCATGTCAACCGTGACCGACACCCCGACGGGCGCTCTCCCCGCCACCCCAAGCGCTCCCGCGAGCGACCGCGTCCCGGCCCCGCGCGGTCGTCGTTCGCACACCCGTCGGCGCCACGGCTTCGGCTTCTGGGCCGTCGCCTTCGCGTTCCTGTCGGTGATGGCCTTCGCGACCGTCCCCGCACCGCTCTACGTCATCTACCAGGCACGGGACGGCTTCCCGACGTTCACCACCACGATCATCTTCGCCGCGTACGGCGTCGGGGTCGTCGGGTCCCTGTACCTGGCCGGGCACCTCAGCGACGTGCACGGGCGGAAGCCGCTCATCCTCGTGTCGATCGCGCTCGAGCTCGTCGCTGCCGTGCTGTTCCTGGTCTGGAACGACGTCACCGGCCTGATCGTCGCTCGCCTGGTGACCGGCCTCGGCGTCGGCACGCTCACCGCCACGGCGACCGCCCACCTCGGTGAGCTGCGGGTCCGTGCGACCGGTTCGTCCGACTCGGCGAAGGGCGCGAGCGTCGCCGCCGGTGCCGTGAACCTCGGCGGGCTGTCGCTCGGCGCCCTCGTCGGCGGGGCGCTCGCCGAGTTCGTCGGAGCGCCGCTCATGGTGCCGTACGTCGTCTTCGTCGTCGCGCTGACCGTGGCCTTCGTGCTCGTCCTCGTGGTGCCGGAGACCGTCGCCCGCCCCGAGACCCGCGTGCCCTACCGCCCGCAGCGCATGCAGGCGCCGGAGGGCAAGGCCGCCGCGTTCTGGGCAGCCGGTGCCGCAGCGTTCGCGGCCCTCGCGGTCCAGGGGCTCTTCACCTCGGTCGCCCCGACGTTCCTCGGCACCACCTTCCACGTCACCGACCGGCTGGCGGCCGGTGCGACGACCTTCGGGGTGTTCGCCGCGAGTGCGGTCTCGCAGATCGTGTTCGCCCGGCTGACGCAGCGCACCCAGATCCGACTCGGCATGGTGCTCCTGGTCGGCGGTCTGGCGGTGCTCGCCGTCGCCGCGGTCCTGCTGCAGGTCGCCGGCTTCATCGGCGGTGGCGTCGTGGCGGGCGCCGGGGTCGGGCTGCTCTTCCGGGCCAGCATCGCGAGTGCCGGAGCCCTGGTCGGTCCCGAGCGTCGGGGCGGGGTGCTCGCGGCCACGTTCCTCATCGCGTACGCCGGGCTGACGGTGCCGGTCGTGGCCGTCGGGGCGGCGCTCCTGGTGATCCCGACCCTGCCCGTCCTGATCGGGTACGTGGTGCTCGTCGCCGTCCTGGCCGTCGTCGCCGGCACCCGACTGGCCGCGCGCGCCTGACGCGGGGCGGGCCTCCCGTCCGCCCGTCGCATCCCGGAACCAGGTTCCGGACACCGCACCACGCGATCGCGCGGTGTCGTGTCCGGAACCTGGTTCCGTCGTCAGGGGCGCACTCCCGGCATACTGGGCGCGTGCCCCAGAACCGCAACCGTCCCGTGATCACGGGGATCGCGGCCGTGGTGGCCGCCGGTCTCCTCGCCGGCGGGCTGTTCCTGACGGCGCGGCAGGGCGCGGACGACCCGACCATCGGCGCCGGATCGAGCTCCGGGGCGCCGAGCGACGCTGCGACCGCCTCCGGCGACGGCACCGTCACGATCACCCGCACCGGGCCGGACCTGCCCGGCGACACCACCCTGGCGCGGTGCGACTCCACGACCCAGGCGGCCGTCGCCCAGTACGACACCGCGGCGCTCGGCCGGGTCACCCTGCAGTGCGGCACCTCGGCACAGGGCTACGAGCACATCCGGCAGCGGCACACCGCCGACTGGCAGGGAGTCGTCGCGGGCCACGGTTCCCGCGACTGGGACGACGCGATGCTCACTGCCGTGCAGACGGCGCTGGTGTCGCCGCGAGCAGGGTTCCCGGTCGACGCCGGCGACGGCAAGGTCTGCTACGCGGCGCCGGTGCGGTTCGACGACGGGTCGCGCCCGGAGGCGGACCCGTTCGTGAAGGTCATCGTCTCCGCCACCACCGACCGCGTCATCACGGCGTACCCGACGCGCACCGACGACTGCTGACGCGGGCGGGGGCGCGGTCGAGGTCGCGGGCGTGAGTGCTTGCGTGCGCATCTTCCGACAGAACATGCGTCGATCGACTCGAGCACCGTCGCAGAACGGGTGTGGCCCGCCGCACCAGCGACGGACCCGCGCCAGCACCCCTACGCGTGCACCTCGTGCTCGTGCCGCCGGTGCGACGCGGGCTCCAGCTGGAAGGTCGAGTGCTCCACGGGCACGTCGAAGTGCTCCGCCACGCACTGCTGCAGCTCGTCGAGGATCCGCGGAGCGTGCGCCGTCGAGAAGCACTCGTCGTCCACCACCACGTGGGCGGTCAGGTTCGGGACCCCCGTCGCCACCAGGGTCGCGTGCAGGTCGTGCACGGCGATGACGTGCTCGAGCTCGAGGATGTGGCCCCGCACGTCGTCGAGGTCGAGCCCCGGCGGCGTGGACTCGAGCAGCACGTTCGCGGTCTCACGCAACAGCCGGATCGCCCGCGGCAGGATGAGCAGGCCGATGAGGATCGCAGCGACCGAGTCGGCACGCTCCCACCCGGTGAGCATGAGCACGACCGCGGCGGCGATGACGGCGACCGAGCCGAGGGTGTCGTTGAGGACCTCGAGCCGGGCGGCGCGCGAGGTGAAGCCCTCGCCCGAGGCCCGCAGCAGCACGCCGTAGGCCACCAGGTTGCCGACGAGTCCGATGATGCCGAACACGAGGAGCGGTCCGGAGTGGATCTCGGCGGGCACGAACAGCCGTTGGATCGCGGAGATGATCACGAAGACGCCGACCGCGAGCAGGATCGCCGCCTGGGCGGTGGCACCGAGCACCTCGGCGCGTTGGAAGCCCCACGTGCGCTGCGTCGTCGGGCTGCGGCGGGCGAGCCGCGTCGCGACGAGTCCGATGCCGAGCCCACCGGTGTCGACGACCATGTGCCCGGCATCGACCAGCAGCGCGAGGGAACCCGTGACGACGGCGCCGACGACCTCGGCCAGCAGGATCGTCGCCGAGATGCAGAACGCGATGAGCAGCGCGCGCTCGGACGCGTGCCCGTGCGAGTGCCCTGCTCCGTGGTCGTGACCCATGTGCCACATCGTAGGGATCGGCACCGACGACATGCCAGGATCGGGACGTGACCCGGTCGCCCTACGAGCTGTCCACACCATCCGACGTGCTGGCCCGGTTGCACCCGCGGCTGTCGGCGTACTTCGGCGCGATCCCGCCGGGCCACGTCGGCCGCGGTGAAGGGGTGTTCGACGTCGTCGGCACACCGCGCCGGTGGCTGTGGCCGCTGCTCGCCTGGTTCGCCCGCGATGCCGTCATGTTCCCGGTCTGGGAACGGGACGTCCCCTTCACGGTCGAGAACCGGCCGGCTCACGTCCGTCGTGGTCGTGCCGGACGGGAGGCTCACCCCGCTGTCCGCGCGCACCGCACCTTCCGGTTCCGCTCCGGCAGCCGCACGATGGTGGACGCCATCACCGCCGAACCGGACGGCCTGGTCGACCACCTCGGTCGCCACGGGCGCGTCAGCGCCCGGCTCCGGGCGGAGGTCGACGCGCACGGGCCGGACGCGGGCGCCCTGCGCCTGGTCTCCACGCGCGTGACGTTCCGTGCGCTGGGCCGCGAGGTGACCGGGCTCGCAGGCTCGCTCGGCGCGGCCCGCGCGCCGCTGGCGCGTCGCCGCTGAGCGGGCCGCGCCCGGCCGCCCTGTCACCACGTGTGACGCTCACAGAACGATTCGATGACGAAGCGGACCTGCAGCGCGTGTCCCTGGTGCTCTCGGCACCGGTGCTCGGCACGCTGTACCGGTACGAGGGGGCGTTCCGGTACGAGATCGCGCCGGACACAGGACGGGGATGAGATGAGCGACCAGAAGGGCCGCGTCGTGATCGCGGGAGCGAGCGGGTTCGTGGGGCAGTACCTGCGCGATGCCTTCACCGAAGAGGGCTACCAGGTCGTCACGGTCGGCCGGACCGGTGACTCGGTGTGGGGCAACACCCTGCGCATCCGCGAGCTCGTCGACGGTGCAGCCCTCGTCGTGAACATGGCGGGCAAGAGCGTCAACTGCCGGTACGGCCGCCGGAACCGCGCCGAGATCACGCGCTCCCGGGTGGACACCACGCTCGAGCTCGCCGAGGCCATCCGCACCGCCGAGCAGCCGCCACCGCTGTGGCTGAACGCCTCGACCGCGACGATCTACCGGCACGCCGACGACCGCCCACAGGACGAACTGACCGGCGAGCTCGGAGAGGGCTTCTCGGTCTCGGTGGCACGCGCGTGGGAGGACGCCTTCTTCGGCGCGGACCTGCCGTCGACCCGTCGGGTGGCACTCCGGATGGCGATCGTGTTCGGCGACGGCAGCGCACTCGTGCCGCTCCTCCGGCTGGCGCAGACGGGCCTCGGCGGGCCACAGTACGACGGCGCCTGGGTGCCGACCCGGTCCCGGCTGCGGGCGGGGACGTACCACCACCACCGACCGACCCGCGGCCGACAGCGGTTCAGCTGGGTGCACATCGCCGACGTGCTCGGCACGATCCGGTTCGTCCGCGACCACCCGGAGCTCGAGGGGCCGGTGAACGTGTCGAGCCCGAACCCGTCCGACAACCGGACCGTGATGGCGACGATCCGCGACGCCGTAGGCCGCCGGTTCGGACTGCCGACGCCGCGGTGGATGCTCGAGGTCGGCTCCTTCGCCATCCGCACCGAGACCGAACTGGTGCTCAAGAGCCGGTGGGTGGTGCCGACCCGGTTGACCCAGGCGGGTTACGAGTTCCGGTACCCGCACCTGCGCGGTGCGCTCGCCGGGATCATCGCGGAGCGTCGCCAGCACCGGGGCTGAGCGCCGGCACCGGGACCCCGTCGATCGGCGTCGGCACCAGGACCTCGGAAGGCGACGAGTGCGACGGACCCGACGCGCGTGCCGGTCGCGACGCGCGCGCCGGTCGCGACGACCACAGCACCGCCCCGACCACGACGGCGCCGGCGAGCACCTCGACCAGGTCGGGCACCTCGCCGAAGGCCGCCCACGACGCGAGCACACCGACGACCGGCACGAGCATCGAGAACGGGGCGACCGTGCTCGACGGGTAGGTCGCCATCAGTCGCGACCAGATCCCGTAGCCGACCAGGGTCGCGACGAGCACGATGTAGAGCAGGCCGAGGTCCGCCGGCAGGGCCTCGGTGGTGAAGGCCGTGCCGAGTGCGGCGCCGATGCGGTCCGGCCCCTCGACCACGAGCGACAGCACGGCCATCGGGATCGGCGGCACGACCGACCACCAGAGCGTCAGGTGCAGCGGGTTCGCGGCTCCTGCTCGTCGGGTCGCGACGTTGCCGATCGCCCACCCGAGCGCGCCGCACAGCGCCAGCACCACCGGCAGCAGGGCCGCCGTCTGCGAGCGGTGCAGGGCGATCAGGCCGAGGGCGGCGACTGCGATCGTCACGCCGATGACCTGTCGCCCGGTGAGTCGTTCGCGCAGGAACACCCCGGCGAGCACCACGGTGAACGGCGCCGAGGCCTGCAGCACGAGCGAGGCGAGCCCGGACGGCATCCCCGACGCCATGCTCAGGTACAGGAACGAGAACTGCAGCACCCCGAGCCCGAACCCGACGAGCAGCAGCCGTCCGAACGGGATCTTCGGCCGCGGCACGAACAGCAGCGTCGGGATCGCCAGGATCGTGAACCGCAGGGCCGCGAGCAGGAACGGCGGGAAGTGCTCGAGGGCGAGCGCGGTCGCGGGGAAGTTCAGGCCCCAGACGACGGCGACGACCAGGGCGAGGAGGCGGTCACGGGTGGTCATGCTCCGATCGTGACGGCTCCGAACGTGTAGGACCAGCGAATTGTTCGCAACCGACGTTGTAGCCTCCCTGCATGGTCGACTTCGACGTGCAGCTGCTCGCCGTTCTCCGCGAACTCGCCGAGCGCGGCAGCGTCACCGCCGTCGCCGAGGCCACGCACCGCACGCCCAGCGCGGTGTCGCAGCAGCTGCAAACGCTGCAGCGGCAGGTGGGCGTCCCGCTCGTCGAGCGCATCGGACGCGGCGTCCGGCTCACTGCCGACGGCGAGGTGCTGGCCGGCCTGTCCGCCGGCGTCGCCACAGCGATCGCCCGGGTCGACGCCGCGTGGCAGGAGCATCTGGGTGGCGCGACGGGCCGCGTCGACCTCGCGATCTTCCCGTCGGCGGCCGAACTGCTGCTGCCCGGAGTCCTCACCAGGATGCGCGCGCACCCCGGTATCGAGCTGACCCTCGTCGACGTGGACGTCAGCGAGGGGGAGTTCGCACCCCTGGCCGCCGACCACGACGTCGTCGTCGGACACCGGTCGGACGGGGTGCGGCTGGCGGACCAGGGATCGGTGGAGACCGTGCCGCTCCTGCGCGAACCGCTCGACGTCGCGGTGCCGCCGGGGCACCGGCTCGCCGGTCGCGAGCGGGTCGGGATCGACGAGGTCGTCGGCGAGACGTGGATCGGCGTGCCCGAGGGCTACCCGATCGACCGGGTCCTGCAGGCGATGGCCGCGGCGTCGGACGCCCCGCCGAGCGTCGCCTTCCGGACGATCCACCTGCCCGTCATCGAGAACCTGGTCGCAGCGGGCCACGGCGTCGCGCTCGTGCCGCGGTACACCTCGGGCACCCGGGCGTCCGGCCGGTTCCACCTGGCCGAGCTGGCCGACGTGCGTGCGGGTCGCCGGATCGAGGCGCTGGTCCGCCCCGACCGTGCGGTCCGCCCCGTGGTGCGCACCGTCCTGGAGGCGCTGGTCGCCGAGGCCCTGGACGTCACCACCTGAGACGGTCGCGCCCACTGCCGGGCGCACGCCGTGCCTCCAGTCCGGGTGTGCACCACGGCAGACCCGCTCCGTGCGCGGAAACGCGCTCAGCGCACCTGGAACGGTGTGCCGAGCGGCAGGAGCTCGGCCAGGGCGCTGATGTCGGCGTTGTGCATGCGGATGCAGCCGTGCGAGGCAGCGGTCCCGATGCTCGAGCTGTCGTCGGTGCCGTGCAGGCCGATCTGGCCCGGGCCGCCGCCGAACGAGTTGAGGACGTCCGAGAACGCCGTCGTGCCGTACGCGTACGGGCCGTAGCCGCTGTTCGTCGGGGCGAGCAGCTCGGTCAGGGCGAAGCGGCCGGTCGGTGACGGGGTGCCGCCGGTGCCGGTCGCGACGGGGTAGCTGTCGACGACCTTGCCGTCCTTGTACAGGTCGAGCGTGTTCTCCGCGCGGGTGACCACGATGGCGTACGGGTCCTCGGTGAGGGCGACCGCGCTCGTCGGGACCCACCCGGTGCTGCCGTTCGGACGCTTTGCGAGCTGCACCTGCGCCCAGCCGTCCCGCTGGTCGACCACACGGAAGACGAGTGGTGCGCCGGACTGCTGCGGGTTCGACAGGGTGGTCGTGGCCGCGCCACCGGGCGTACGGCTGACCGGCACGCTGTCACCGCGGACGGCCGCGACGGTCGTGCTCGCGGGCGCGTCGACCGCATCGGTGGGGCCTGCGGAGCGCGTCGGGCCCGGTGTCGCCGTGGGGGTCGGCGTCGCGCTCGCGGCGACGGACCGTGTCGGGGTCGGCGCGGGGGCCGCCGACAGGGGGCCGAGGGCGACGAACGCCACCGCCCCGGCGCAGACGACGGCCACGGCGGCGGCGATCAGTGTCGCGCGCCGCCGTGGCTCGGTCGGGAGGATCGGCAAGATCAGCCCGTGAAGGTCGCCGTTCCGGGCACCGGCACGGCGACCGGCGCCGTGGCCGCGTCGGCCGTCACGGTGAGGGTCGTCGCGGCCGTCTGCCCCGACGACAGGCCGACGAGACCGAGCACGTAGGTGCCGGCCGAGTCGACGAGGTCGGCGGGCAGGACGATGGTCCCGGAGACGTTGCCTTCAGCGTCGGCGCGGAACTGGACGCCGGGGATCGCGACGGCGTCGGCTGCGTCGCCGACGGCAGCGGTGACGACCTCGTTCGGGGCGAAGCCCGAGCCCTGCACGCGGACACCGGTGGTGGTGGCCTCGGTCAGCGTGGCGGAGGTGGTGAGCAGACGTGCTGCCGCGGTGGGCTGCGGCGTGAAGTACGTCGTGGTGTCGTCGATGCGCAGGGCCGAGATCGAACCGCTGGCGTCGGCGGCGAGGGCCTGGGCGTCGGACTCGAGCGGCGAGGCGAGGCTCTTCAGCTCGCCGCCGGGGGCGGTGGTCGCGTCAGGAGCCTCGGTGGTCGGCGGCGTCGGGGCGGTCGTCGGCGTCTCGGTGGGCGCGGGGGTCTCGGTCGGAGCCGGGGTCTCGGTCGGGGCGGGCGTCTCGGTCGGGGCCGGCGTCTCGGTCGGTTCGTCGGTCGCGGGCGGTCCGGGGACCTCGGCGGTGATGTCGATGCCGACGTAGACGACGTAGCCGACGACCTCGGCGTCTGCTGCCTTCAGGTCGGTGGCGAGCTTCGAGGTCGACTCGACCTCGCCGGTGGCGGGGTCGATCCACCGGGTGAGGCCGTCGCTGACACCGTCGGTGTTGCGGGCGTCGGTGGCGAAGACGACGGTCTGGGCGCTGGTGTCGCCGCCCTCCTGGATCGCGAGGCCGAAGCTCGTCGCCCCGGTCGTCGTGGTGCTGAGGCCGGAGGCGAGCGCCCCGACCTCGCCGCCGGGCACCGGCTTCGTCAGGCCGCGGACCAGGCCGACGGCCTCGCCGTCGGAGACCGACAGGCCGTCCTCGTCGAGCGTCGCGAAGTCGGTGATCTCCCCGCCGGCGGTCGGGTCGGACAGCGCCGCCCAGTACCACTTGTCGTTCAGCGGGACGGTGCCCTCGGGTGCCGCAGTGAAGTCGGCGGCCGAGTCGGTCCAGGTCACGATCGCCGACGCGGCGGTGGTCGTCTGGTTCGCGGTGGAGACGGTGGGGACGAGCGCAGCGGTGACGCCGAGCACGGTGGCGCCGACGGCGGCCGCGGTGATGCGGGAACGAAGCACGGTGTGGAGATCCATCCGGTCAGAGGACAGGGGTCGTCCTCTGTGACGCCCCCGTGCTGAGACGATGCTCAGCGGAACGAACCTACCGACTTCATGAGGATTCCGCACCCCTTTGGAGCACAGTGTTCACATCGTGCAGGTGAACAGCGTCAGACGTCGAGGTGGTCGACCAGCTCGTCCGCCAGGCCCGTGTACGTCGCCGGCGTCAGGTTCGTCAGCCGGGCCTTCGCACCGTCCGAGATGTCCAGACCGTTCACGAACACGATGAGGTCCTGCTGGGTCACCCGCTTGCCGCGGGTGAGGTCCTTGAGCATCGCGTAGGGGTCCTCGATGTTCGACTGCCCGGCGGTGACCTCGGCACGGATGACCGTCTGGATCGCCTCGGCGAGGACCTCCCAGTTGTGGTCCAGGTCGTCGGCGAGCTTGGCCTCGTTCACCGAGATCTCGCCCAGGCCGCGGCGCAGGTTGTCGAGCGCGAGCAGCGAGTGCCCGAACGCGACGCCGATGTTCCGCTGCGTGGTCGAGTCGGTCAGGTCGCGCTGCAGACGGCTCGTCACGAGGGTCTCGGACAGGGTGGAGAACAGCGCCGACGAGATCTCGAGGTTCGCCTCGGCGTTCTCGAACTTGATCGGGTTGATCTTGTGCGGCATCGTCGACGACCCGGTGGCACCGGCGACCGGGATCTGCGTGAAGTACCCCATCGAGATGTAGGTCCACACGTCGGTCGCCAGGTTGTGCAGGATGCGGTTGGCGTGCCGGATCCGGTCGTACAGCTCGGCCTGCCAGTCGTGCGACTCGATCTGCGTGGTGAGCGGGTTCCAGGTCAGCCCGAGGCCCTCGACGAACTCGCGCGACAGCGTCGGCCAGTCGGCCTCGGGGTCGGCGGCGAGGTGGGCCGAGAAGGTGCCGGTCGCGCCGGAGAACTTGCCGAGGTACTCGCCGCCCTCGATCTGGGCCAGGACGCGCTCGAGCCGGTAGACCACGACCGCGAGCTCCTTGCCGAGCGTCGACGGGGTCGCGGGCTGCCCGTGCGTGTGCGAGAGCATCGGGACGGCGCGCAGCTCGACCGCGAGGGTCCGCAGCTTCTCGAGCACGGCACGGTACGCCGGCAGCCAGACCTGGTCGACGGTGTCGCGCACGGTCAGGGCGTAGGACAGGTTGTTGACGTCCTCGCTCGTGGCGGCGAAGTGGGTGAGCTCGGCGATCGCGTCCAGCCCGAGCTCCGAGAGCCGGCGGCGGACGAAGTACTCGACGGCCTTGACGTCGTGGCGGGTCGTCGCCTCGATCTCGGCGAGTTCGGCGATCTGGTCGTGGCCGAAGGTCTCGACGATGCGCCGGAGCGCGGCCTTGTCGTCGACGCTGAGCGGCGAGGTGGTGAACATCGCGTGGTCGGTCAGGAAGACCAGCCACTCGACCTCGACCACGATGCGCGCACGGTTGAGTCCGGCCTCGGAGAGGTGCTCGCCCACCGTGTGCACGATCGGGTAGTAGCGCCCGTCGAGCGGGCTGATCGGCTGCGGGGGAAGGGGGGTCATGGGGCTCCCTGACGGACGGCCGGCTCGAGCTGGTGGAAGAGCGCCCGGCAGGCCCGTTCGACGGTCGAGAGCACTCGGTCGAACTCGTGCCGGTCCGCGTAGTACGGGTCCGGCACGTCGGTCTGCTGGGGCCAGGCGTCGTCGTACCGCAGCAGGAGCGTCACCTTGGCGGAGTCGTCCATGGTCGGTGCCCACGATCGCAGGACGCGTTCGTGGGAGCGGTCGAGTGCGACCACCAGATCGAGGTCCGGGAACCGGTCCGGGTCGAACTGACGGGCGCGATGCCTGCTGCCATCGTATCCGCGTGCCGCGAGGGCTGCGATCGTGCGCTCGTCGGCCGGTTCGCCGACGTGCCAGTCACCGGTGCCTGCTGACTCGACGTGGAAGCGGTCGGCGAGCCCGGCGTCCGCGGCGATCTGCGCGAAGACCACGCCGGCCATCGGGGACCGGCAGATGTTGCCACTGCAGACGAACGAGACGCGGAACGGGGCGTCGACGTCCGGGGCCATGGTCACATCATGACGCAGGGAGGGTTCCTCCGCGAGGTCCGTCCGCGTCACGCCCGCTGGCGGTTCAGCACCGGACGGACGAACAGCCCGATCAGCCAGGCGAAGACGGCGAGCACGAAGGCGCCGACGATGCCCCAGCCGAACGACTCGACCTCGAGCCCGAAGCCGAACGCGTCCGAGATGCCCGCGACGATGAGCAGCAGGACCGCGTTCACGATGAAGGAGATCAGCCCGAGGGTCAGGATGTAGATCGGGAACGCCACGATCCGGATCAGCGTGCCGATCACGGCGTTGACGAGCCCGAACACGAAGGCCACGAGCAGGTAGGTGAGCACGGTCGCCGTGGTCCCGCCGTCGCCGAACGCGGTGACGGAGACGCCGCTGACGATGAGCGTGGTGAGCCAGAGGGCCACGGCGTTGACGACGAGGCGGACGAGGAATCGCATGCACCCATGATGCCCTCCGACACCCGCGCAGTCACCGACACTGCCCGCACGGCCGCGGGTTACCCTGTGCAGGTGACTGACGAGCGTGTGCACATCCGGCCCGAGATCGCGGTCCTCCCCGCCTACAAGCAGGGACGCCAGGCCGCCGACGACGCCTTCAAGCTGTCGAGCAACGAGAACCCGTTCCCCCCGCTCCCCGGGGTGGTCCAGGCCGTGCAGGCGCAGACCGCGTTCAACCGCTACCCGGACGCCACCGCCCTGGCCGTCCGTGCCGCGCTCGCGAACCGCTTCGGACTGACCGCCGACGAGGTGCACGTCGCACCCGGCAGCGTCGCGATCCTGCACGAGCTCGCCCGCGCGACCTCCGGCCCGGGCGACGAGATCGTCTACGCCTGGCGGTCGTTCGAGGCCTACCCCGGTGTCGTCACCGTCGCGGGTGCCACGAGCGTGCAGGTGCCGAACCGACCGGACGGCGGCCACGACCTCGACGCGATGGCCGCCGCCGTCACCGACCGCACCCGCATGGTGATCGTGTGCACGCCGAACAACCCGACCGGCCCGATCGTGACCGAGTCCGAGTTCGCGTCCTTCATGGCCGCGGTGCCGCAGTCCGTCCTGGTCGTGCTCGACGAGGCATACGCCGAGTTCGCCACCGACGAGGCCGCCGTGCACGGGCACCCGCTGCTGGCCCGCTACCCGAACCTGGTCGTCCTCCGGACGTTCTCGAAGGCGTACGGTCTCGCCGGGCTGCGCGTCGGCTACGCCCTCGGCCCGGTGTACGTGCTCGAGGCGGTCCGCGCGTGCGCGATCCCCCTCTCCGTCACGGCCCAGGGGCAGGCGGCCGCACTGGCCAGCCTGGAACGCGAGGGCGAACTGCTCGAGCGGGTCTCCGAGATCGCCGCGCTGCGGGACCGCATCGTCACCGAGCTGCGCGAGCAAGGGTGGGCCGTGCCGGACGCCCAGGGCAACTTCGTCTGGCTGCCGACGGGGGACCGCACGGTCGCTGCGGCCACCGCCTTCGAGGAGGCCGGCATCATCGTGCGGGCCTTCCCGCCGGAGGGCATCCGCATCTCGATCGGCGAGCACGAGGCTGTGGAAACGCTCCTCGAAACGGCCCGCTCGCTTGTGGGGGACCTCCAGGTGGCCGACTGATGCCTGCCGCTACGCTGGCCCGCATGTCATTCCGCGCCGCGGCTCCCGCGACGACCACCGTCCGGCTCCTCGACCCCGAGGGTCGGTTCGTGGAGTCCGACGAGAACGCCGAGTTCGCCGCCGCCGCGCGGGCGATCCCCGACGAGACCCTGCTGGCGATGCACCGCCGCATGGTCCTCACCCGACGGTTCGACCACGCCGGCCACAACCTGCAGCGCACCGGCCAGCTCGGCCTCTGGGTGCCGAGTCACGGGCAGGAAGCGGCGCAGACCGGTTCCGCCTTCGCCCTGCGCGCCCAGGACCACGTCTTCCCCTCGTACCGCGAGCACGCCGTCACGATGCAGCGCGGTGTCGAGCCGATGGAGATCATCGCGATGTACCGCGGGCAGACCCACGGTGGATGGGACCCGGACCAGCGCGGCAACACGCACATCTCCACCCTGGTGATCGGCTCGCAGACCCTGCACGCAACGGGCTACGCGCTCGGCCAGAAGCTCGACGGCGACGTCGGCACGGGCGACCCCGACCGTGACGCGTGCTCCATCGTCTACTTCGGCGACGGCGCGACGAGCCAGGGCGACGTGAACGAGGCGTACGTGTTCTCGGCGTCGACGAAGGCCCCCGTCGTCTTCTTCCTGCAGAACAACCACTGGGCGATCTCGGTGCCGGTGTCGGTGCAGTCGCCGACGCCGCTCGTCGACCGTCCCCGCGGCTTCGGGATCCCGAGCGTGCTGATCGACGGCAACGACATCCTCGCGTCGTACACGGCCTCGGTCGTCGCCACCGACCACGCCCGCAGCGGCCAGGGCCCGGCCTTCATCGAAGCCGACACGTACCGCATCGGCGCGCACACCAGCTCGGACGACCCGAGCCGGTACCGCGCGGACGGCGAACTCGAGGATTGGGTCCGCCGCGACCCGATCGTCCGCTCCGAGGCGTACCTGCGCTCGAAGGGCGCGACGGACGAGCAGTTCGCCGCGTTCGACGAAGAGGGCGAGGACATCGCCGCCGACGTCCGCCGCCGCACCGTGGCGCTGACCCCGCCGTCCGTCGACGTCATGTTCGACAACGTCTACCGCGAGCCGCACCCGCTGGTCGCCGAGCAGAAGGCCTGGCTCGAACAGTACGAGGCCGGCTTCGAAGGGGGCGCCCACGCATGAGCACCACCGAGCAGCTCTTCGACTACACGCTGCGGTCCCACCCGGGCGCCGGCGAGGTCCCGAGCGACCCCACGCCGACCCTGCCGATGGCGAAGGCCCTCAACGCCGGGCTCGCCGCGGCCATGCAGGCGGACGACAAGGTCCTGCTGATGGGCGAGGACATCGGCCAGCTCGGCGGTGTCTTCCGCATCACCGAGGGCCTGCAGGACCGCTTCGGCCCGGAGCGCGTGCGGGACACCCCGCTCGCCGAGGCCGGCATCATCGGCACCGCGATCGGCCTCGCCCTGCGCGGCTACCGCCCGGTCGTCGAGATCCAGTTCGACGGGTTCGTGTGGCCCGGCTTCGACCAGATCACCTCGCAGCTCGCGAAGATGGCGAACCGGCTGCCAGCGCACATGTCGCTGCCCGTCGTCATCCGCATCCCCTACGGCGGCCACATCGGCGCCGTGGAGCACCACCAGGAGTCGCCCGAGGCGTACTTCGCGCACACCCCTGGTCTGCGCGTGGTCAGCCCGAGCACCCCGAACGACGCCTACTGGATGATCCAAGAGGCCATCGCCTCGAAGGACCCGGTCGTCTTCCTCGAGCCGAAGTCGCGCTACTGGCCCAAGGGCCAGGTCGACCTCGTCGACGGGCACGTCCCGATGCACACCACGCGTGTGGCACGCACCGGCACCGAGGTCACCCTCGTCGGCCACGGTGCGATGGTCGCGACCCTCATGCAGGCCGCCGAGCTCGCCGAGTCCGAGGGCACGAGCTGCGAGGTCATCGACCTCCGCTCGATCTCGCCCATCGACTGGGACCCGATCCTCACCTCGGTCCGCAAGACCGGGCGCCTCGTCATCGCGCAAGAGGCGTCCGGCTTCGTCAGTGTCGGCAGCGAGATCGCCGCCACGGTCGCCGAGAAGGCGTTCTACACGATGCAGGCGCCGCCGCTACGGGTGTCCGGGTTCGACATCCCGTTCCCGGTCTCGAAGCTGGAGCATATGCACCTGCCGGACGCCGACCGCGTCCTCGAGGCCGTCGACCGCGCCCTCGCGTACTGATCCAGCTCGACTGACCCAACTCGTCCGAACGCCGAAGGAGCCGTAAGTGGCCGTCGCCGAATTCCCCCTGCCCGACGTGGGCGAAGGCCTCACCGAGGCCGAGATCGTGCAGTGGCGCGTCGCGATCGGGGACGAGATCACCGTCGACCAGGTCCTGGTCGAGATCGAGACCGCGAAGTCGCTCGTCGAGCTGCCGTCGCCGTTCGCCGGCACCGTCACGGGGCTGCTCGTCTCCGAGGGTGACACGGTCGAGGTCGG
The DNA here is from genome assembly GCF_004365385.1 of Curtobacterium sp. PhB190. NCBI lineage: Bacteria > Bacillati > Actinomycetota > Actinomycetes > Micrococcales > Microbacteriaceae > Curtobacterium > Curtobacterium sp. PhB190. The sequence goes on from NZ_SODN01000008.1 coordinate 80,805, forward strand.
CAAGCCGATCATCCGTGTCGAGTCCGATGCGTCGGTCGCGTCCGGCGCGCCGGTCACGGCTCCGGCCGCCCAGTCGGGAGGCCCGGCACCGGTCGCCGACAGCGTCCCGACCTCGCCCGTGGTCGCCCCGACCCCGCCGGCAGCGCCCGCCCCGGTGGCTCCGGTCGCGCAGACCCAGCCCACCCCCGCGGCGGCCCCGGCACCCGCTGCTGCACCTGCTCCCGTCGTCGCTGCCGCCCCCGCGGCAGCGCCGGTGCAGCCCGTCGCCGACGGCGCTTCCGTCGTCGGGACGGACGAGTCCTCCGGCGCCGTCCTCGTCGGCTACGGCTCGGCGACCTCGTCGCCGTCCCGTCGCAAGCCGGGCGCCCGCCGGGCCGCAGCCCTGGCTGCCGAGGCGAGCCGTGCCTCCAGTGTGGATGCGCAAGCAGCGGCCGAAGCGGCCAGCGATCCCGGTGAGGACACCACCGCCGAGGCGATCGCCGGTCTGGCCTCCGCGCCCGCGCGGAAGCAGACCCTCGCGACCAACGTGCTCGCGAAGCCGCCGATCCGGAAGCTCGCGAAGGACCTCGGTGTCGAACTGACCGAGATCGTCGCGACCGGGTTCGCCGGCGAGGTCACCCGCGACGACGTCATCCGGCACGCGAAGCAGGCCAGCGTCTTCCGCAACATCGAGACGCCCGAGTGGGGCGAGGTGCGCAGCGAGACGATCCCGGTCAAGGGCGTCCGCAAGGCCATCGCGACCGCGATGACCTCCTCGGCGTTCACCGCACCGCACGTGTCGCTGTTCGTCGACGTCGACGCGACCCACACGATGGAGTTCGTCAAGCGGCTCAAGGCGTCGCCGACGTTCGCCGGCGTCAAGGTGTCGCCGCTGCTCATCGTGGCGAAGGCCGTCATCTGGGCCGTCCGCCGCAACCGTTCGGTGAACTCCACCTGGACCGATCGCGAGATCATCGTCCACCACTTCGTGAACCTCGGCATCGCCGCGGCGACCCCGCGCGGGCTCATCGTGCCGAACATCAAGGACGCGCAGGACATGTCGCTGCTCGAGCTGGCGCAGGCGCTCGAGGAACTCACCCTCACCGCCCGTGACGGCAAGACGACGCCGAAGCAGATGGCGAACGGCACCGTCTCGATCACGAACATCGGCGTGTTCGGCATGGACACCGGCACCCCGATCCTCAACCCGGGCGAGGTCGCCATCGTCGCCATGGGCACGATCAAGCCGAAGCCGTGGGTCGTCGACGGCGAGGTCCGCTCGCGCATGGTGACGACCATCGGCGCCTCGTTCGACCACCGCGTCGTCGACGGCGACGTGGCGTCGCGGTTCGTGCACGACGTGGCCTCGGTGCTCGAGGAGCCCGCGCTCCTGCTCGACTGAGCGCGTTCAGGAGTCGATGCGTCGGTCGTTCCGCTTCGTGAGCAGAAATGGTCGGGTGGCTTCGAGCCACTCGACCATTTCTGCTCACCATCTGCGGCCTTCCGCAAACGTCGCGTGGTGTTCACACGGATGTCGGTGGTGCGGGGGATGATCGGGGCATGGTCCACCAGCTCCTGACCCCCTCGCAGGAGATCCGAACGGATCGCCTCCTGCTCACCCCGCTCACGCCGGCCGACATCGACGACGTGCACGCGGTGTTCGCTGACGCCCGCACCTGGCAGCACCTGCCGAGCGGACGGCACGTCGCCCGGAGCTCGAGCGTGGACCTGGTGCAGCGGAAGATCGGTGGTCGGGCCCGACACGGACTCGGTTCGTGGGCCGTCCGCACGGCTGCAGACCACGCGTTCGTCGGGGTCGGCGGGGTCGACATGACCGCCGGTGGGGTCTGGAACCTCGGGTACCGGTTGGCTCCCGCGGCCTGGGGGCAGGGCTTCGCGTCCGAGATCGCCCTCGCTGCCGTGCGAGCCGCCGGCGAGACCGCGCCGGACGTCCCCGTGACGGGTCGCGTGCTCACGAACAACCCCGCGTCCGCCGCGGTGCTCCGTCGTGCCGGGCTGTCACTCGTGTGGCAGGGGGCTCCCGGGGTGCAGACGTCGTCCGCCGCGGGGGTCGAGGGGCAGGTCTGGACCGACCGGCTGCTCTCCGACGAACAGTTCGCCTGGCTCGTCCGCAACGCCTGAACCCTCCCGCCGGTCCACGCGGAACGTCACGCACGTTGGCGTTCCGAGGTCGACTCGCTACTGTGATGGGAACTGGTCATGTCCGCGCATGACCACCACCCAGGACCAGCAACGGAGCACGAGGGACGCATGACGAGCCGCATCACCGAGGGTGCCGAACCGAAGCACCAGCAGTTGCGGCGCATCCTGCTCGACCTCGCCACCGCGCGCCTGGCCCCCGGCGCCGCGATCCCGTCCGAACGCCAGCTCATCGCCGAGTACGGCGTCTCACGGATCACCGTGCGCGAAGCACTCGGGCAGCTCGTCAACGAGGGCTACCTCGAGCGCGTGCGCGGCAAGGGCACGTTCGTGGCGCACCGCCCCGTGCAGTCGACGCTGCACCTCGCGTCGTTCACCGAGGAGATGCGCGCGATGGGCCACGTCCCGACCACGGTTGTGCTGGTGCGCGAGGAACGTGTGCCGCCGAGTGACACCGTGGCGGCGCTGCGGCTCGACGCCGAGGTGTCGGCCTTCCACGTGAAGCGACTCCGGATGGCGGACGGCGCTCCGGTGTCGATCGACGACGCCTGGCTCGTGGCCGATGCGTTCCCGGGCCTGCTCGACCACGACCTGTCCGGGTCGGTGTACTCGATCATCGCGAACGAGTACGGCACCCCGATCGACCGGGCACAGCAGACGGTGGCCGCGAACCCGGCCGCCGACGACGTCGCGACCCTGCTCGGCACGAAGACCGGTGCTCCGGTGCTCGAGTTCGACCGGGTGTCGTACGCGGGGGAGCGCCCCGTGGAGCACACCCGCAGCTGGTACCGCTCGGACCGCTACCGCGTGCAGATGGAGGTCACCGCGACCCCGGCGGTCGCGTAGTCCGGCACGAACGCGAAAGCGACTCTGTGCTGCGAACGTTCCGCAGCACAGAGTCGCTTCGGCAAGGAAGAACCGGGGTGCGCCCGGGTCAGACCTCGAACAGGGTGTCGCCGTCGAGCACCGAGGTGCCCACCGTGCCCTGGTCGACGGTGTCCGGCGCGGAGCCGAGCACCACGACGGGGCAGATCGGCGAGTAGCCGGCGGCCGAGATCACCGACGGGGTGAACCGGACGACGGGGTCGCCGGCCGTGACCGTCGAGCCCTCGGTGGCGAGGAGCTCGAAGCCCTCGCCCGACAGCTTCACGGTGTCGATACCGACGTGCACGAGGACGTCCGTGCCCGCCGAGCCCTGCAGGGCGAACGCGTGCGGGTGCAGCTTCACGATGGTGCCGTCGACCGGGGCCACCGCGGTGACCGCGCCCTCGACGCCCGTCGGGTCGACGGCCACACCGGCGCCGACGAGCTGGCCGGCGAACACCGGGTCCGGCACGTCAGCGAGGGCGACGACCGGGCCGGCGAACGGCGTGCGGACCGCCGTCACAGTTCGTCCTGGATGTCCTGCGCGAGGTTGTCGGCGACCGTGCCGACGATGACCTGCCAGCCGGTGCCGCCGCCGACGACGGCCTGGGCGCCCGCAGCCTGCAGCGCGGCCTTGTCGACGAGGTCGCCGTCCTCGACCTCGACACGGAGGCGCGTGATGCAGCCCTCGACCTCTTCGATGTTGTCGGCACCGCCGAGCGCGGCGATGATGTCGGCTGCCTTGATGTCGGCCATCGTTTCCTCCTCGTTAAGGGTTTTCGTACCAGGTTGACACGGGACCGGTCTCGGTTCAGACTACGGAACTGGTCATGACCGGACAGGACCGGACCTGGCGACACCGCCGAGGTTACCTGCGCTGGCTGCACGACTCAACTCACCCCGACAGCTCCACCCAATGACGAGAGGACCTCCGATGAGCGCCACCACTGCCACGGACGTGCCGGAGAAGAAGAAGCCGAAGAAGCAGTCCCGGCTCTTCGCCAACGCCCAGCGCCTCGGACGGAGCCTGCTCCTGCCGATCGCGGTCATGCCCGCCGCGGGCATCCTGAACCGCATCGGGCAGCCTGATCTGCTCGGCGCGATCCCCGGCTTCGAGACGGGAGCGGGAGTCATCTCGGCTGCCGGACAGGCCATCTTCACCTGGTTGCCGCTCCTCTTCGCGGTCGGCATCGCGATCGGGTGGGCGAAGAAGTCGGACGGCACGACCGCTCTGGCCGCAGTCGTCGGGTACATGGTCATGTACCAGGTGTTCGCAGTCATGTCGCCGGTTGTGCTCGCGGGGGTCAAGGACGCGAACGGTGACCAGGCGACCATCAACTTCGGTGTCCTCGGCGGCATCGTGATGGGGCTCGTCTCGGCGGTCATGTGGGAGAAGTTCCACCGCACGAAGATGCCCGACTTCCTGGGCTTCTTCTCCGGTCGTCGCCTCGTCCCGATCCTGACCGCTGCGGCTGGTCTCGTCATCGCCGTGCTCATGGCATTCGTCTACCGCTACTTCGACATCGCCCTCACGGCTGCCGGTACCGCCGTTGCGGACAACGCTGTGATCGGTGGCGGCATCTTCGGGTTCGCGAACCGCATGCTCATCCCGATCGGCCTGCACCAGCTGCTCAACTTCTTCCCGTGGTTCCAGCTCGGCAGCTTCACGAACGCGGCCGGCGACATCGTGCACGGCGACATCCCGCGCTTCCTCGCCGGCGACCCGACCGCTGGTATCTTCCAGACCGGCTTCTTCCCGATCATGATGTTCGCGCTGCCGGCCGGTGCGCTCGCCATCTGGCGCAACGCCAAGCCGCAGAACCGCAAGCTCGTCGGCGGCATCATGATCTCGGCCGCGCTCACCTCGTTCGTGACCGGCATCACCGAGCCGCTCGAGTACTCGTTCATGTTCGTGGCGTTCCCGCTGTACGTCATCCACGCGGTGCTCACCGGGACGTCGCTGGCGCTGGTCAACGCGCTCGGGATCCACGACGGGTTCTCGTTCTCGGCCGGTGCGATCGACTACGTGCTGAACTTCGGCAAGGCGGACGGAGCGATCTGGCTCATCCCGATCGGCCTCGGCTACGCGGTCGTGTACTACTTCCTGTTCAGTTTCGTGATCAAGAAGTGGAACCTCCGCACGCCCGGGCGTGAAGAGGACACGATCGCCGAGAACACGATCGACGCGGCCACCAAGCCGTAGACGTCACCACGTGACGGACAGGAGGCGCGGTGCCAGCTGGCACCGCGCCTCCTGTCCGTCTGTCGTCACCACCAGAGCGCTGATACCGGTTTTGACAATCGTTATCAGCAAGCGCTACCGTCGGAGCATGCACAACCGCCTCCTCGCCCTCCCGCTCGTCGCCGGCGCCGCCGCGCTCGCTCTGACGGGCTGCGCGACCTCCTCGGCCTCGGGCAACGCCAGTAGCGACGGGAAGATCGCCGTCGTCGCCTCGACCAACGTCTACGGCTCGATCGTCCAGTCGATCGGCGGCGACCAGGTGTCGGTCACGAGCATCCTGAACGACCCCTCGCAGGACCCGCACTCGTTCGAGTCGAGCGCTCGCACCCAGCTCGCGGTGTCGAAGGCCGACCTGCTCATCGAGAACGGCGGCGGGTACGACGACTTCATGACCACGCTCGCCGACGCCTCGGACACCAAGGCCGACACCATCAACGTCGTGAAGCTCTCGGGCTTGGACAAGGGTGGCGACGCCGAGTTCAACGAGCACGTGTTCTACAGCTACCCGACGATGGTGAAGCTGGTCGACGACGTCACGAAGCGCCTGTCCGCGCTCGACGCGGGCGACAAGACCACGTTCGAGCAGAACGCCGACGCGCTCACGACGAAACTCGAGGGCCTCGAGTCCCAGACCGCCGACTTGAAGAAGACGTACGACGGCGAGGAGGTGGCGTACACCGAGCCGGTGCCGGGCTACCTCTTCGACGCGATCGGTCTCGACAACGTCACCCCCGAAGCGTTCTCCGAGGCGATCGAGGAGGGCGACGACGTCCCGCCGGCAGCCCTCAAGGACACCCTCGCGCTGTTCAGTGGCAAGAGCGTGGAGCTGCTCGCCTACAACGACCAGACCTCGAGTGCCGAGACCGAACAGGTCAAGAAGGCCGCCGACCAGAACGACGTCCCGGTGGTCGGTGTCACGGAGACGCTCCCCAAGGGGCAGGATTACGTCTCGTGGCAGCAGGCGAACATCGACGCGGTGCAGGCGGCGCTCCAGAAGTGACGACCTCGACCGCAGCAGCGACGACCGACAGCCCGGCGACCACCTCGGTGGACGACCGGGCTGCGGCCCGTCCGGTCCTGGCACTGCGCGACGCCGGGCTGTCCTTCGGCGAACGGAAGCTCTGGGGACACCTGGACCTGGACATCGCGCCGGGGGAGTTCGTCGCGGTCCTCGGCCCGAACGGCGCCGGCAAGACCTCGCTCCTGCGCACGGTGCTCGGGCAGCAGCGCCTGACGAGCGGCACGATGTCGTTCCTCGGCCAGCCCGTCCGGCGTGGACACCGGAAGATCGGCTACATCCCGCAGCAGCGGCTCATGGAGGCAGGCACCCCCCTGCGCGCGCGGGACATGATCGCGCAGGGCGTGACGGGGCACCGGTGGGGCGTCCTGCCGACGTCGAAGGCCGACCGCGCCCGCATCGACCGGATCCTCGACGAGGTCGGCGCCACCGCGTTCGCGGACGCCCCGGTGGCCGAGCTGTCCGGCGGCGAGCAGCAGCGCACCCGCGTCGGTCAGGCCATCGCCGCCGACCCGGCACTGCTGCTGTGCGACGAGCCCCTCATCTCACTCGACCTGCGGCACCAGCGCGGCGTCACCGAGCTCATCGACCGGCAGCGTCGGCAGCAGGGTGCCGCGGTGCTCTTCGTGACGCACGACGTGAACCCGATCCTCGACGTCGTCGACCGAGTCCTGTACATCGCCGGCGGCCGGTTCCGGATCGGTTCCTCCGACGAGGTCCTGCGCGCCGACGTCCTGAGCGACCTGTACGGCACCCCCGTCGACGTCGTCCGCACGATGGGACGCATCGTCATCGTCGGCGCGAACGACGCGCACGACCACCACCACGGCGAGGTCGACCCGCACGCCCCGGCGTCGGACGAAGGGCGGATCTGATGGACGTCCTGTCGACGGTCTTCTCGTTCCAGGACTACGGCGAGCTCGTGGCCCTGGTGCAGAACTCGATCTGGGCCGGCGCGGTGCTCGGCATCGTCGGCGGGCTCATCGGCCCGTTCGTCGTCGCCCGGAACATGCCCTTCGCGGTGCACGGCATCTCGGAGCTGTCCTTCGCCGGCGCGAGCGCGTCCTTGCTGCTCGGTGTCAACGTCGTCACGGGCTCGCTCGTCGGGTCGGTGATCGCGGCGCTGCTCATCGGGGTGCTCGGCTCGAGAGCGCGCGACCGCAACTCGATCATCGCCGTGCTCATGCCGTTCGGCCTCGGGCTCGGCATCCTGTGCCTGGCGCTCTACAAGGGACGTGCGGCCAACAAGTTCGGGCTGCTCACCGGCCAGATCGTGTCGGTGGACAACCCCCAGCTGACGTTCCTCATCGTCATCGCCGCCATCGTGGTCGCGACCCTGCTCGTCATCTGGCGGCCGCTGATGTTCGCGTCGGTCGACCCCGACGTGGCCGCGGCCGCAGGCATCCCGGTGCGGACGCTCGCAATCGTGTTCATGCTCGTCCTCGGCCTGGCCACCGCGGTGTCGGTGCAGATCGTCGGCGCGCTGCTCGTGCTGTCGCTGCTCGTCACCCCGGCCGCTGCGGCCCTGCGGCTCAGCTCGCACCCGGTCGTCGTGCCGGTGCTGTCCACGGTGTTCGCCGTGGTGTCGGTCGTCGGTGGCATCCTGCTGGCACTCGGCGGCGGCCTGCCGATCAGCCCCTACGTGACGACGATCTCGTTCGCGATCTGGGTGGTCTGCCGGATCGTCGGGGCCAGGCGCGACCGCCGTGGACGCGACCGGGTCGTCCGCCGCGACCAGCGTGGCGGGGGCACACCGGGCCTCCCGTCCGGAACGAACGGAACCGGAACCGGAGCCGGAACCGGTTCCGGAACGTCAGCCGAAACGAAGGTGGGTGCACCAGCATGAACGCCGTGCAGAAGGTCAAGCGGAACACGTGGCAGCGCGAAGCGGTGCGCGGTGCCCTCGACTCCACCGAGGGGTTCGTCAGCGCGCAGGCGCTGCACCAACACCTGCGTGACGAGGGCTCGACCATCGGCCTCGCCACCGTCTACCGGGCGCTCGCCGACCTGGCGACCGAGGGTGACGCCGACTCGTTGCAGCAGGACGGCGAATCGCTGTACCGGGCGTGCACGACGGACGCGCACCACCACCACCTGATCTGCCGGAACTGCGGCCGGACCGTCGAGATCGAGGCGGACCCCGTCGAGCAGTGGGCGCAGGACGTCGCCGCCGCCAACGGGTTCACGAACGCCAGCCACGTCGTCGACATCTTCGGCGAGTGCGCGGTGTGCACGGCATCTGCCGCTGCAGCCGGACCGCGGACCGGCGACGCCGACGGCGAGTAGCGTCCGCGCCATGCACGTCATCCTGGTCCCCGGGTTCTGGCTCGATGCGAGCGCGTGGGACGACGTCGCCCCGGTGCTGCTGCAGGCGGGCCACACGGTCGAGGCGATCACCCGCGACGGCGACACGCTCGACGAGCAGGTCGCGGCGCTCGTGGAGCGCCTGGACGACGTCGCCAGCCCGGACGAGCCCGTCGTGCTCGCCGGTCACTCGGGCGCCGGACCGATCGCGTACATGGCCGCCGACCAGCGGCCCTCGCTCGTCGAACACCTGCTCTACGTCGACACGTTCCCCGGTCCCGCCGGCGGCTGCGTGAACGACGAACTGCCCGTGGTGGACGGTGTGGTGCCGCTGCCGTCGTGGGACGTCTGGGAGCCGGCCACGGTGCGCGGGATGACGCCGGTGTTGCGGGAGTCCTTCGAGCACCGGGCGATCCCGGAGCCGGCCGCCGTGCCGTCCGACCGCTTCCACTACGCCGACGCCGCCCGGCACACGATCCCGGCGACGGTGATCACCTGTGAGATCCCGGCGACCGAGCTCGCGACGATGGTGGCCGACCACCAGACCTGGGCCGCGGAACTCGTCGCGACCGAGGAGCTCAGCATCGTCGGACTCGAGACCGGACACTGGCCGATGTTCACGGCGCCGCGCGAACTCGGGGAGCTCATGGTGCGTGCGCTTGCGACACGCCCGGAGCTCGCGTAAGCTCTTCCCTTGGTCCTCCACGTCCGCGTGGCGGACCCGTTGTTCCAAGCCCTCCGACCGTCGCGAACGCCGCGGTCGCGTGGTGTCCGTTCCCCCTTCGACAGGGGCTGCGGGTCTGGGCGGTGTGCACAACCCCCTCGCATGCACCACCTCGGTGGTCCTGCGCGTGCGCACCAGGCAAGTGAACTTGGGTGCGGCCGTCCGGTCGCACGGTACCTCAGGAGGAAACCATGGCAGCAGTGTGCCAGGTGACCGGCGCCGTTCCCGGCTTCGGTCACAACATCTCGCACTCGCACCGCCGGACGAAGCGCCGCTTCGACCCGAACGTGCAGAAGAAGACGTACTACGTGCCGTCGCTGCGTCGCAACGTGACGCTCAACGTCAGCGCTAAGGGCATCAAGGTCATCGACGCGCGGGGCATCGAGTCCGTCGTCAAGGACGTCCTCGCCCGTGGGGAGAAGATCTGATGGCGAAAAAGGGTCAGGACATCCGTCCGATCATCAAGCTCCGCTCGACGGCGGGCACCGGGTTCACGTACGTGACCAAGAAGAACCGTCGGAACAACCCCGACCGTCTCGTGCTGAAGAAGTACGACCCGGTGATCCGCAAGCACGTCGACTTCCGTGAGGAGCGCTAAGCATGGCGAAGAAGAGCAAGATCGCGAAGAACAACCAGCGTGCCGTCATCATCGCGCGCTACGCCGAGCGTCGTCTCGAGCTGAAGAAGGCCCTCGTGGACCCGAACGGCTCCGACGAGTCGCGTGAGGCCGCTCGCGTCGGCCTGCAGAAGCTGCCCCGCGACGCATCCCCGATCCGCTACCGCAACCGCGACGCGATCGACGGCCGCCCCCGTGGCCACCTGGGTGAGTTCGGCATCAGCCGTGTCCGCTTCCGCGACATGGCCCACCGTGGAGAGCTCCCCGGCATCACGAAGAGCTCCTGGTAAGCACTCGCAGTACCCGACGCCCCGTCACCTCCTGGTGGCGGGGCGTTCGCTGTGTCCGGGGTACAAGGGCGCCTCAGGGGTCACATCTGCCCCGTTGGACCCGCGACAAGCCCGGAAATCCGGGCGAGTCGGCTGAAAACGTCCGATGTGGCTGGTAGGTTCAACTCCGGTTCCGCCGGGCCCTCGGCCCACTGGCACCGTGGCACGGGGCAACCGCTCCGGGCGCCGGACGGCACGTCCGTCCGACCGATACTGCAAGAAGTCCGAGGAGGACATCCATGGCTGACAAGTCACTGAACCGCACCGAGCTCGTCGCTGCCGTCGCCGCCGAGTCCGGCCAGAGCCAGGCCACCGTCAACGGCGTCGTCGACGCGCTCTTCAGCGTCGTCTCGTCGTCCGTCGCGGACGGCACGAAGGTCACGATCCCCGGTTGGATCGCCTTCGAGAAGACGCACCGCGCCGCCCGCACCGGCCGCAACCCGCAGACGGGTGAGGCCATCGAGATCGCCGCGAGCGACTCGGTCAAGGTCAGCGCCGGCTCGAAGCTCAAGGCTGCGGTCAAGTAAGACTGTTCCGCGCATCGGGAGGGACGGCTTCGGCCGTCCCTTTCGTCGTTTCCAGGGTGCGTTCGGTGCGTCGGGTCGCGTTCGTCGGGTCGCGTTCGTCGTGTCGGGTCGCGTTCGTCGCGCTGCGTCGACCGGGAGGCCCGTGCCGGTTCCCACAGGTCGGCCCGGCCGGTTCGGTGGCCGGGTGGGCACCGCCTAGGCTTGACGGGTGAATCGGATCGCGCGCATCGCCGGTCCCGCCGTGCTCCTGCTCGTCGGGTTCGTGGCGCTGCTCACGGCACTCGTCATCGGCGGTGGTGCGAACGCAGCGCTGATCGCCGACCCCGGTGCCCTGGTCCGTTTCGGTCTGCCGATCTCCCGGTTGGTCGTGGACCTGTCTGCCGCTGCGACGATCGGCGGCCTCGCGTTGGCCACCGTCGGACTCTCGCGCTCCGGCCCGGAGTGGAACCGCGCCATCGACGTCGCGGCCGCCGCCAGCGGGCTCTGGACGGTGTCGTCCGCGGTCACCACCTTCTTCACGTTCCTGAGCGTCGCCGGCTCGAAGATCAGCATCGATGAGCAGTTCGGCCAGTCGATGGGCGTGTTCCTCACCGGCACGGACCTCGGGCTCGCCTGGCTCGTGACGGTGCTCGTCGCCGCTGCCGTCACGGTGCTCTGCTTCGCCGTCCGTTCCCGGGGCATGGTCGCCCTGACCGCCGGTGTCTCGATGATCGGCCTCATCCCGCTCGCGCAGCAGGGCCACGCCGCCGGCACCGCGAGCCACGACGCCGCCGTGACCGCCCTCGGACTGCACCTGGTCGGCGCCGCGCTCTGGGTCGGTGGCCTGACCATGCTCGTGCTCCTGCGCGGCGTGCTGCCCGGTGACCGCCTGGCCGTGGTCGTCGCGCGGTACTCGAGCATCGCGCTCGGGTGCTTCGTGCTCGTGGCGGTGTCGGGTGTCGCCTCGGCACAGATCCGCGTGGGTGCCCTGTCGAACCTGTTCACGCCGTACGGCACCCTCGTGCTGGTCAAGATCGGCGCGATCGTCGTCATCGGAGTCCTCGGTGCCGTGCAGCGTCAGCGTGCGATCCGCTCCCTGACCGAGGCGCCGGCACGGCACCGCCCGTTCTGGACCCTGATCGTGGTCGAGCTCGCCGTGATGGGCGTCGCATCGGGCTTCGCCGCGGCGCTCGGACGCACGGCCACGCCGGTCGACCAGATCGCGCTGAGCAAGACGGCCGACCCGAGCCCCGCCGAGCTGCTCACCGACGACCTGCTGCCGCACGCGCCCGGGGCCTGGGGCTGGCTGACGCAGTGGAACATCGACCTGTTCTGGCTGATGGCCGCCGTGCTGCTCGCTGCGACCTACGCGGCCGGTGTCGTGCGCCTGCGCCGCGCCGGGGTCCACTGGCCGGTGCGCCGTTCGGTGGCGGCGGCCCTCGCGATCATCTCGCTCGTGGTCGCGACGTCCGGTTCGCTGCACCAGTACGACCGGTTCCTGGTGTCGGCGAACGTCGGCGCGCACGTGCTGCTCGGCCTGGTGGTGCCGGCGCTGGTGTGGGCGGCGGCTCCCGTCGTGCTCATCCGGGCCGCGGTGCACCCGCGCGACGACGACAGCACCGGGGTGCGCGAGTGGACCGGTGTGCTGGTCGACAACGCCGCGGTCCGCTACCTGGTGCAGCCCTTCCCGGCGTTCCTGCTCGCCGCAGCGGTGTGGTGGGCGTACTCCGCCACCGATGCCGTCCGGTGGTCGGTGAGCGACTCCACGGGGCGCACGGTCATCGACGTGGGCTTCCTGCTCGTCGGGCTCCTGGCGATGCCGACGCTCTTCACACCGGTCGCGGCCGGCCAGCAGTACCCGACCCGCGCAGCAGCGATCGTCCGGATCGTCGGGGCCGCGGTCGTCGCCGCCGGAGCGGTGTCGCTCGGCGTCGCGATGCGCGGGCCGCTCGGACTGCTGCAGGCGTCGTGGTTCGGGGCGATGGGGCGGACGTGGGGCCCCGATCCGCTCGTCGACCAGGCCCGCGGTGGGCTCGTGCTCGTGGTCGCCGGGGTGCTGCTCCTGGTGGCGGTCGTCGTGGTGGTGCTCGTGCAGCTGCGGCGCGCTGGATCGGCGGCGCGCACGCTCGGAGCGGACGCGCAGACCCTCGAGCAGGACGCACGATGAGCGTCGAGCTCAGCGACGAGCAGCGGGCCGTCTTCGAGTACATCGAGCACACCCGTGACCACGTCTTCATCACCGGTCGTGCCGGCACGGGCAAGTCGACCCTGCTCAACCACCTGTCGTGGAACACCGAGAAGCAGGTCGTGATCTGCGCACCGACCGGGGTCGCGGCCCTGAACGTCGGTGGCCAGACGATCCACTCGTTGTTCCGCCTGCCGATCGGGCTCATCGCCGATGCCGAGCTGCGCCAGGGACCGGACACCCGCAAGCTCCTGAACACCATCGACACCCTGGTCATCGACGAGGTCTCGATGGTGAACGCCGACCTGCTCGACGGGATGGACCGCTCGCTGCGCAAGGCCCGCGGGCGGCAGTTCGAGGCGTTCGGCGGAGTGCAGGTGGTCATGTTCGGCGACCCGTACCAGTTGCCGCCGGTCCCGGGCGGTGCCGACGAACGCGCCTACTTCACCGACCACTACCGGTCGATGTGGTTCTTCGACGCCAAGGTGTGGCTCGAGGCGAAGCTGAACATCATCGAGCTCGCCACCGTGCACCGCCAGCGCGACGACGCCTTCGCCGCCATGCTCACGGCGGTGCGGCACGGCCGGGTGACCGCCGAGATCGCCGACCAGCTGAACACCGCGGGCGCACGGCCCTCGCCCGACGACGCCATCACCCTCGCCACCCGGAACGACACCGTCGCGCGCATCAACAAGGCGGCGCTCGAACGGTTGCCCGGCAAGGTGAAGACCGCGAAGGCCGACGTCAACGGCGACTTCGGCGGGCGGAACTTCCCGGCCGACGAAGCCCTCGAGCTCAAGCCCGGCGCGCACGTGATGTTCCTGCGCAACGACGCCGACCAGCGATGGGTGAACGGGACGCTCGGCATCGTCACGGCGATCCGTGACACGGTCTGGGTCGACGTCGACGGAGAGTCCTTCGAGGTCCAGCCGTCGGTGTGGGAGAAGTTCAAGTACTCCTACGACGCCGACAAGAAGGAACTCAAGAAGGACACCGTCGGTGAGTTCCAGCAGTTCCCGTTGCGACTCGCCTGGGCGGTGACGATCCACAAGTCCCAGGGCAGCACCTACGACCGCGCGGTGGTCGACCTGGGCAACCGGGTGTTCAGCGCCGGACAGACGTACGTCGCGCTGTCACGCCTGACGTCGCTCGAGGGGCTGTACCTGACCCGGCCGCTGCGGCCGCAGGACATCATCGTCGACACGGATGTCCGACGCTTCATGTCCGAGGCGCCACGCATCGTCGCGACGGCACTCGAAGCCCGGAAGCCGGAGCCTGCGCCGGATCCCGACTCCGGCGACGACGCCTGACGCACACACGACGACGCCCGCCTGCCGGAGCGGCAGACGGGCGTCGGGGAGCGTGTCGGTGCGTCAGGCGCGAGCCGCCGCACGCAGCGCGCGGAGGTTCTCCTTGTCGGCACCGAGCGCCGTCAGCAGCAGGATGACCCCGACGATCGCGTGGAACACGTTGTCGGTGGTGTTCAGCGCGAAGATGTTCGCCGAGGTGTTCACGAAGACGAAGCCGTACACGGCCAGCACCACGAGCACGGCGCCGACGACCAGGTTGCCGTTCCGCGAACCGATGGTGGTGCCGAGCCCGGTGATGAGCAGGACCGCGGCGAGCAGCACCCAGATGAGGGCGAGCGGCGGGTTCACCCCGAAGGCGTTCCAGAGCATCCCGCCCTGGCGGCTGAAGAAGCCGGGGTCGCCGTCGGCGGCGAAGAAGAAGCCCAGGATGCCCCAGAGTGCGAGGACGCCACCGACCGTGAGCGCGAGCCCGCGGTTCGGTGAGGCGGTGATGCCCGGTTCCTTGATGGCCACTTCGGTCTCCTCCTCGTACACTGCCGACGCGACGTGCGTCAGTCCGGCGGTGCCCGCCGGACTGAGCGGCGCGGCACTGAGCGGCACAGCGCGGGATCCGCGGGTGACGGCCGCGCGGTTCCCAGCCTCCGGCCGGTGAGTCAACGGTATCGTGTCCGACCCCGACCGTCCGAATCGCAGCGCCGTCACCAGGCGTGCGACGAGACCGACGACGACCACTCCGAGGAGGACCAGCCCGGTGACCTTGACACCCGAGCGCAATGCACCGGAGTCGCGTGGACCGAGCGTCTCGCGGCGGTTGCGGTGGGGTGTGCTGGCGGCTCTGGGGTTCGTGATCGTGCCTTCCGTCTACGCGGCCGCGGTGCTGACGCCGGTGGGGCAGCGCATGGAGGACGCCGCCCTCGGCGGGGTCCGTGAGTCCGACCTGTTCAGCTCGGACACTGCGCTCAACGTCATCTCGGTGCCGGTGATCCTGTTGCTCGTTGTCGTGATCGTCGCGGTGGCGTTCGCCAGGCGACGGCTCTCGGTGGGGCTCGGCGCGGGTGCAGTGGTGCTCGCGTCGGCGGCCACCTCGACGCTCGTCAAGCGTATCGCCGAGCGCCCGGAGATCGCCCAGTCGACGACGCCGAACTCGTTCCCCTCGGGGCACGCGACCATCGCGCTGGCCGCGCTGTTCGCCGTCCTGATGGTCACGCCCCGTCGCTTCCGGCCGATCGTCACCCTGCTCGGTGCCGCCTACGCGGTCTTCGTCGCCAACCAGACGGTCGTCTACGGCTGGCACCGGGTGAGCGACATCATCGGGGCGTGCGCGATCGCGATGTTCTGGCTCGGCGTCGTCCGGGCGTTCGGGCCGAGGGTCGACCGGGGACTCCGAGGTGACCGGGACGGCCGTCGGGGACCGCGCCGGGTGGTCAGCGTCGTCCTGCTCGTCGCCACCGGGGTCACGCTGGCCGTCGGCGTCGCCGCGCTCGTCGTCGGCCTGACGGGGGACGGCGCTCACGACCACGCCGCGATCCTGATGGCCGGACGACTGGCCTCGAGCGCGAGCGTCCTGGCGGTGGTGACCGCGGTGTGGTTCCTCGACGGCATGCACCACGCGGCCCGGACCGACCCCGCAGCACTGTCCGCAGCTCGCTGACGCCTGGTGGGAATGCACCGGCGTACGCTACGTTGTACCAAGCAAGTCGATGCAAACGCATCGATATCGCGAAAGGCGGCGCATCATGCAGTTCGGCATCTTCACGGTCAGTGACGTGACGTGACGACCGACCCCACGACCGGCACCACGCCGGACGACACCCAGCGCGTCCGCGACATCCTCACGATCGCGCAGCACGCCGACCAGGCCGGACTCGACGTCTTCGCCACCGGCGAGCACCACAACCCACCGTTCGTCGCCTCGTCGCCGACCACGTTGCTGGCCTACCTCGCGGCGAAGACGAAGGACATCACGCTCTCGACGAGCACCACGCTCATCACCACGAACGACCCGGTGCGCATCGCCGAGGAGTACGCGATGCTCCAGGTGATCTCCGACGGCCGCATGGACCTCATGATGGGTCGCGGCAACACCGGCCCGGTCTACCCGTGGTTCGGGCAGGACATCCGCCAGGGCGTCAACCTGGCCATCGAGAACTACGCGCTCGTCCGCCAGCTCTGGGAGAACGACGTCGTCAACTGGCAGGGCAAGTTCCGCACGCCACTGCAGGGCTTCACCTCGACGCCGCGCCCCCTCGACGGCGTGCCCCCGTTCGTCTGGCACGGCTCGATCCGCACGCCCGAGATCGCGGAGCAGGCCGCGTACTACGGTGACGGCTTCTTCCACAACAACATCTTCTGGCCGATCCAGCACACCGAGCAGATGGTCGGGCTGTACCGCCAGCGCTTCGAGCACTACGGCCACGGCCGCGCGGACCAGGCCATCGTCGGTCTGGGCGGGCAGTTCTTCGCCCGGAAGAACTCGCAGGACGCGGTCAACGAGTTCCGGCCCTACTTCGACAACGCCCCGGTCTACGGCCACGGCCCCTCGATGGAGGACTTCGCCGCCCAGACCCCGCTCACGGTCGGTTCGCCGCAGCAGGTCATCGACCGGTACGCGGCCATGAAGGACCACGTCGGCCACTACCAGCGCCAGCTGTTCCTGGTCGACCACGCCGGGCTGCCGCTCAAGACCGTGCTCGAGCAGATCGACATCCTGGCCACGGACATCGTCCCCGAGCTCCGCAAGCTGAACGACGAGGGCCGTCCGTCCGACGTGCCGTCGAACCCGCCGAGCCACACGGAACGCGCCGCCGCGGCGCTCGCCGCCGGCACGGTCGGCAGCGACCACGTCGCCGCCGAGGACGAGTGGACGGGCGCCTCCGTCTGACGCTCCCAGCGCTCGGTTCGTGAGCAGGAATGGTCGAGTCCCGCGAGGTGACCCGACCTTTTCTGCTCACCATGCGGGGTGGGCGCGACCACAGGCGGACGGGAGGCACGGCGCCGGCTGGCACCGCGCCTCCCGTCCGCCCCGGCGCACGTCCACGGCGCGAGTCGCGAAAGCGACAGTCCTGCGGATGGCACTGCCGTCACCTTCGCGAAAGCGACAGTTGCCCGCCGATCATCGGCGGAGATCTGTCGCTTTCGCGAGCGGGGCGGCGGGCTCGGTGACCGGACGGGCCGGCACGAGCTTCAGGCCGACGACGCAGCCGACGATCCCGGCGATGAACAGCACGCGCAGCAGGGTGACGGGCTCGGCGCCGGTGGCCATGCCCCACAGCACCGTGAGCGCCGCTCCGGTGCCGGTCCACACGGCGTACGCGGTGCTGATCGGGATGTGCTTGAGGACGTAGCCGAACGCGCCCAGGCTGACCACGATCGTGATCGCGAACACGAGCGTCGGGCCGGGTCGGGTGAAGCCGTCGCTCTCGCCGAGGGCGGTCGCCCACACGGTCTCGAGCGTGGCGCTGAGGAACAGGGCGATCCAGGCCACCTCAGCTCACCACCTTGAGGCCGACGACGCAGGCGACCAGGCCGAACACGAGGCCGAGGCGTGCGAGCGACGCGGCTTCCTGCCGGCGCAGGATCGACACGACGACCGTCAGCGAGGCGCCGATGCCGACCCAGACGGCGTAGGCGGTGCCCACCGGGATCGACTTCATCGCGAACGCGAGCCCGACCATGCTCAGCGCCATGCCGGCGATGAACACGATCGTCGGCACGACCTTCTTGAAGCCGTTCGAGGCGCTCAGTGCGGTGGCCCAGACGGCCTCGAGCACGCCGCTCAGCACGAGGATGACCCATGCCATGACGATGTTCCCTTCGTTCGGTCGCATAGTCGCACGACTGTGCGATAACGACCTCGACGGTAGCACGAGTTCGTACGACTGTGCGAGTATGGCGTCGTGGCCAGGAGCATGGACGTCGAGCAGCGGCGCCGCACCGTGTCCGAAGCGGCGTGCCGGGTGCTCGCCCGCGACGGACTCGGGGCGCTGAGCGTCCGGAACGTCGCGGCGGAGGCCGGGCTGCCGCCGAGCACCGTCCGCTACACCTTCCCGACCCAGGCGAGCGTCCGGTCGCACGCGCTCGAGCTCGTGTTCGACGCGACCGCGGCCCGGATCGACGCCGTGCCCGCGGACCTGCGGGGCACGGCGTACGCGCACGCGGTCCTGCTCGAGCTCCTGCCCCTCGACGAGGAGCGACGCATCGAGCTCGACGTCTACCTGGGCCTCGGCACGGCGGCGCTGACCGACACCGAGCTGCGGCCGTTCCACGACCGGGTCGTCGACGAGATGCGGGAGTGGTGCGGGCGGCTCCTGCGGGCGCTCGGGGTGCCGGACGCCGACGTGCCCTACGAGACCCGGCGGCTGCACGCCCTGGTGGACGGGCTCGCGATGCACATCGTGCGGGTCGATCCCGGGGGTGACGCCTCGTGGGCGATCGACACGCTCGACCGGCACGTGGCGGGCATCGCCCGGGGCTGACTGCGGCACGGTGCGCTTGCACGGTGCCGGGTTCGCGGGCCGGTGCGGCGTTGTGGCTGGCGGTTGAGCACGTGCACGGTGCCGGGTCCGCGAACCCGTGCGTCGTTGGTGGCTCCGTGCGGCGCTCCAGGCCTGCACCGAGCGAGCAACCCTGCACGGGGTGAACGAACTCGCACGGTGCGCAGGCGGCCGCGCGCGGACCGCCACGCAGCACGCGTCGCCTATCCTTTCCGGGTGACGACGACCACGCCGCCGCAGCAGCGCTCCCGCTCCCGTTCCCTGACGGGCCCGGGCCTCGTGCTGCTCGCCGTCGTCGTGCTCCTGGGGATCCGGCTGCTGTCCCCGAGCATCGGGACCGCCGGCCTGCCGGACGTCGTGCAGGACTTCCTGACCCTGGCGATCAGCGTGGTGGTCGAGTCGCTGCCGTTCGTGGTGCTCGGCATCGTGCTGTCGATCGTCGTCGAGGTGTGGGTGCCGGTCGGTGCGCTCGAGAAGGTCCTGCCGCAGAACGCCTTCGGCCGCCGCGCCGTGATCTCGCTGATCGGCATGCTGTTCCCGGTGTGCGAGTGCGGGAACGTGCCGCTCGCCCGCGGCCTGATGATGCGCGGGTTCACCCCTGCCGAGGCCGTCACGTTCCTGGTCGCCGCCCCCATCCTCAACCCGCTCGTGATCATCAGCACCGCGCAGGCGTTCGGCTGGTCCGGCTGGATCCTGCCGGTCCGGATCGTCGGCGGCTTCGTGATCGCGAACCTGGTCGGCTGGATCGTCGCCGCACACCGCCGTCCGGCCGACCTGCTGCTGCCCGCGTTCGAGGCCCGCTGCCGCGCTGCGATCGGCGCACCACGGAGCCGGAACCGCTGGCGGGAGAGCGCCGCGCAGTTCGGCGGCGAGACCGCGACGATGATGCCGGCCCTGTTCGTCGGCGCCGGCCTGGCTGCGGCGATCCAGGTCGCGGTGCCCCGTTCCACGCTCGTCGCGATCGGCTCGAACCCGGTGCTGTCCGTCGCGGCGATGATGCTGCTCGCCATGACGGTGTCGCTCTGCTCGAACGTCGACGCGTTCTTCGCGCTGTCGTTCGCCTCGACGTTCCTGCCCGGGTCGATCACGGCCTTCCTGATCATCGGGCCGATCATCGACGTGAAGATGATCGCCCTGCTCCGCACGACGTTCCGGGTCCGGTTCCTGGTGCTGCTCGCCGTCGTGTGCGTGCTGTTCGCCGGCACCGTGGGATTGGTGATGAATGTCCTCGTCTGACGCACGCAGCAGCAATGCTCCGGCCTACCTCGGGCTCGGGTCCGTGCTGGCGGTCGCCCTGTGCACGCTCTGGCTCGCGCTGGTGGGCCACCTCGACCTGTACATCAACCCGCGGTACTCGGTGTTCACGATCGTGCTCGCCGCCGTCGCGGTACCCGCCTCGATTGCGGGCCTGGTGGTCATCGCACGCGGCCACGGCCACACGCACGGTGACGACGCGGACGAGCACGAGCACGAGCCGGACCACGACCACGGGCGGCGCGGGCCCGGCCGTGGTCGCGCCGTCCGCCTTGCCCTCGGCGGAGCGGCCGCGATCGTCACGGTCGGGGTCACCGTGTCGATGCTGGTCCTGCCCCCGACGACGCTGTCCGCCCGCACCGCGCAGCAGCGGAGCGTGGACTCGGCGACCCTGTCGAACGCGACGGGCTCCGAGGCGGCCGTCTCCCTGCTCGGCAGCGAGGGCGTCGACACCTCGGAGTACGGCGTCAAGGACTGGGCGGCGCTGATCCGGCAGACCACCGACACCACGGCCCTGGTCGGCAAGCAGGTACGGCTGTCCGGCTTCGTCGTGCCCGGCCAGGACGGCTCGTTCACCCTGACCCGGTTCGTGATCAGCTGCTGCGCCGTGGACGCCCAGCCAGTCGGCCTCGGCGTGGTGACCGAGGGCGGCGACCGTACCGAGGCGGAGCCCGACGAGGGGCAGTGGGTCACGGTGACCGGCGCACTCGCGGCGAACCCGGACCAGTCCGCCGACGCCCGCATCGTCATCAAGGCCGCGAAGGTCACCGAGATCGCGCAGCCGAAGGACCCGTATGAGTACTGAGATGGGCACGAGTACTGAGACGGGCACGAGTACTGAGCGCACCGACCGCCGCCCGGTCACGCGCCGGTTCCACCGCCGGTACCTCGCCGTCGTGCTCGTCCTGGCGGTCGTCGCCGCGCTCGCCGCCGTCGCCGGGTCGCAGCAGGGGCCGCGCCTGCGCGACGTGTCGTACGACGCCACCGGTCTGGTGTCGCGCCCGGCGCAGCGGGTGATCCTGACGGCGAACCAGGCGCTGCAGCAGGTGTCCGCCGCCGACGTCCGGGTCAGCCCCGCGGCCGCGCACACCGTGACCTCGAGCGGCAACACGATCGCGGTCGAGTTCGCCGGACCCCTGGCCTACGACCGCGACTACACGGTGACGGTCGCGAACGTCCGGGCTCCGGGGCAGCGTGCCACCGCGGACCTGACCGCCGCGATCCGCACCGGCAGTACCGACGTCCTCGCCCTCGTGCCGGGAGCCGACGGTGCGAAGGACCGCATCGTGCGCCGCTCCCTCGACGCCGGCGGTGCGACGACGGTGTACCAGGGCACGGACATCTCGGAGTACGCCCGGCTCGGACGGTCCCTGGTGGTGGTCAGCGGCAGCGACGCGAGCTCCTCGGTCGACGTGGTCGCGCTGTCCGGCGGGGTGCAGGACCCGGACGCCCCCGTCGAGCACCTCACCCTGCCGTCCTCGCACGGTCGGGTCACCGCGCTGCACGTCGCCGACGACGCGGCCTCGTTCGGGTTCGAGTACGCCGACACGTCCACCGGGCAGTCGCGGAACACCGGTCTGTACGTGGTCGACATGACGGGCACGCACCTGCCCACCGCGATCGCCGAGGACGGGAAGCCGCAGACGGGCGCCGTGCCGATGACGGTCGGGCAGTGGGCCTACGTGCCCCGGACCGAGAGCGCCCTGGTGCGGACGGGAAGCGACGACCTGGTGCTCGTCGACATGAGCGGCCGCGCCGACCCCGTCCGGCTCGGCAGCGCCACGTACCTGCATGGCTTCGTCGGCTCGGGCACCACGGCCGTCGTCGAGACCGGCACGGGCATCGAGCGCCTCGACCTGACCGACGGCGCGAAGACGGCGCTGCGGGCGCCGGCCGCGAGCACCGACGCGGCGGTGCTCGGCAGGATCGCCCCGCTGACGGACGACACGTACCTGCGCGTGCTGGGGGACGTGCGGTCGGACGGGACCGTCTCGGCACGGATCGTGCGCGTGGACGGTGGGCGGGCCTCCCGGCTGCCGGTGACCATCCCCGACGACGCGAGCGTCACGGCGGTCTGCCCGTCTCCGAACGGTCAGTTCGTCGCGGTTGCGACGAAGTCGGCGACCGACGAGCTGGTGAGCATCGTCGACGCGACCTCCGGTGCGCTCGAGGCGAGCATCGACGCGGGTTCCGTCGACTGGT
Source organism: Curtobacterium sp. PhB190 (assembly GCF_004365385.1). Taxonomy (NCBI): domain Bacteria; kingdom Bacillati; phylum Actinomycetota; class Actinomycetes; order Micrococcales; family Microbacteriaceae; genus Curtobacterium; species Curtobacterium sp. PhB190. The sequence goes on from NZ_SODN01000008.1 coordinate 102,991, forward strand.
GCGGCGCGCTGCCGTCCGGCGACGAGGTCGGCTGACGGCCCGACGGACAGGCGGACAGACGGGAGGCCCGTTGCCGGCTGGCAACGGGCCTCCCGTCTCGCAAGTGGTGCCGACTACGCCAGCGTGGCCGCGTCGATCACGAAGCGGTAGCGGACGTCCGAGGACAGGACGCGCTCGTAGGCCTCGTTGATCTGGTCGGCGCTGATGAGCTCGGTCTCCGGCAGGATGTCGTGCTCGGCGCAGAAGTCCAGCATCTCCTGGGTCTCGCGGATGCCGCCGATGGCGGACCCGGCCCAGCTGAGCCGGCGCGGGATCAGGGCGAACGCCGGGACCTCGAGCGGCTCGGACGGAGCGCCGACGTTGACGAGCGTGCCGTCGACCTTGAGCAGGCCGAGGTACGAGCCCATCGGGATCTTCGCCGACACGGTGTTGATGATGAGCTCGAAGGAGTTCGCGAGCTTCTCGAACGTCTCCGGGTCCTTCGTCGCGTAGTGGGCCTTCGCGCCGTAGCGGAGCGAGTCGGCTTCCTTCGACGTGGTCTGCGACAGGACGGTGACCTCGGCGCCCAGGGCGACGGCGATCTTGACGGCCATGTGGCCGAGGCCGCCCATGCCGATGACGGCGACCTTCGTGCCGGGGCCGGCCTTCCAGTGGTGCAGCGGCGAGTAGGTGGTGATGCCGGCGCAGAGCAGCGGCGCGACCTTCTCGATGTCGAGCGACTCGGGGACGCGGAGGACGAAGTCCTCGTTCACGACGATCGCCTGCGAGTAGCCGCCCTGGGTGATCGAGCCGTCGGCCGGGTCGACGCTCGTGTACGTGCCGATGTTGCCCTTGAGACAGTACTGCTCCTCGCCGGCGACGCAGTTCTCGCACTCGCCGCAGGAGTTCACCATGCAGCCGACGCCGACGCGGTCGCCGACCTGGTGCTTGGTGACGTTCTCGCCGACGGCGGAGACGTGGCCGACGATCTCGTGGCCGACGACCTGCGGGTACTGGATCTGGCCCCACTCACCGCGGACGGTGTGGATGTCCGAGTGGCAGATGCCGGCGTAGGCGATGTCGATCTCGACGTCGTTCGCTCCGACGTCACGACGGGTGATGGTGGTCTTGACGAGCGGCTCGGTCGCTGACGGTGCCGCGTACGCGTTGACGGTGCGCAATGATCTCCTCGTGGGGGTGCGTTGCGGGCCGGTTCCGGCCCGGAACCAGTCTGATGGAGCGCGCCACAGCGTGGGAGGTTCCAATGGGGCTCCCCAGTGCGGGAATCGGAGTGGTCAGGCCAGCCGTGCGAGGCGCTGGCCCGCGATCGTGGCGAAGCGCAGCGGGTCGGCCAGGGCGTCGTCCGGCTCGCCGGTGGTCTGCGTGGCGAGGACGGTGAGCGAGGCGGCGGCGGCGTAGTCGTCGAGCGAGGCCTCGATCGCGCCGGCGACGAGCATCGACCGGGCGCCGGGGGCGTGCGTCGCCGTGAGTGACCGCACCACCGACGGGACCTTGCCGGCGGCGGACTGGCCGTCGTACCGGCCCTCGCCGCTGATCACGACGTCGGCGCCGGTGATCCGGTCGGCCAGCCCGAGTACCTCGGCGATGCCGTCCGCGCCGCGGGCCAGGGTCGCACCCCAGACGAGCAGGCCGAAGCCGACGCCACCCGCGGCACCGGCGCCGGGGGTCGCGGGGTCCACCGAAGGGAACCGTGCGGCCCAGGCGGCCAGCAGGTCGTCGAAGGATGCGACCCGCGAGGGCTCGATCCCCTTCTGCGGCCCGAAGACCGCGGCGGCGCCGGTCTGGCCGAGCAGGGGAGAGGTCACGTCGGTCAGGACGGTGACGCCGAGCGACGGCAGGGCACGCAGCGTGCCGCGGTCACCGTCGTAGCCGAGCGCCTCGAGCACGGGCCGACCGCCGTCGGTCGAGGCGCTGCCGCCGATGCCGAGCACGAGCCCCGTGGCGCCGGCGTCGAGCGCGGCGGCGATCGCCTCGCCGAACCCCCGGCTCGTCGCGGTGTCCGGCAGGAGTTCGTCGAGCAGCGGCAGACCGCTCGTCGCCGCGAGCTCCACCACCGCACGGCCGTCGGGCAGCGTGAGCCACCACGTCTCGACGGGGGTGCCGGCGGGCCCGGTCACGGTGACGGGGACCCGGACCGCACCGGGGACCGCGGTCGCGAAGGCATCGAGGGTGCCCTCGCCGCCGTCGGCCATCGGCACGAGCACCACGTCGTCGTCGGGGCGTTCGGTCAGCCAGCCGTCGCGGACCGCCTGGGCGACGGACGCCGCGGTCGCGGTGCCCTTGAACGAGTCCGGAGCCACCACGATGCGCACGGGACCACCGTAGTGGGGAGACGGCGACACGTGCTGGACAAGGTAGGCAAGGCTCACCTAAGTTAACGGTTAGGTGAGGCTCACCTAACTTCACGAACCAGCACTCGGGATCATCTCCATGTCGTCACTCCGTCGCGCCCTCACGGCCGCAGCGTCCGCCCTCGTCGTCCTCGCCGTGGCGACCGGCTGCACCGGCGGCGGCGCCGGCACCGCGGGTGCGACGCACGCGGCGGGTCGCGGGACGAGCGCGACGGACCCGGCCGCGAGCCTCCAGGCCATCGCCCCGGTGACCGACGCGAAGGACGTGACCGGCGAGCGCACCGCGACCCTGGCGACGGACCTGCCGCCGACGGCGAGCACGGTGGACGAGCCCGAGCTGCCCGTCACCGTCACCGACAACCAGGACACCGAGGTGACCGTCACGAGCGCGGACCGGATCCTCGCGCTCGACATCTCCGGCACGCTGTCCTCCACCGTGTACGGCCTCGGCCTGGGGGACCACCTGGTCGGACGGGACGTCTCGACCGGCTTCGCGGGCACCGAGGACCTGCCGCTCGTCACCCAGAACGGCCACGAACTCTCCGCCGAGGCGATCCTCGCGCTCCGCCCGACCGTGCTGCTGACCGACACCTCGCTCGGCCCGTGGGACGTCGTGCTGCAGATCCGGAAGGCCGGCGTCCCCGTCGTCGTCCTGGACCCGCACCGGGACACCACGAACACCGACGCGATCATCGAGCAGGTCGCGACCGCGCTCGGCGTCCCGGCGACCGGCGACCGCCTGGCCGCCGAGGTGCACGCGCAGGAGCAGGCCGTCGCCGCGCAGGTGGCCCGGATCGCGCCGTCGGCTCGCGCCGACAAGCTGAAGATGGTGTTCCTGTACGTGCGGGGTAACGCCGGGATCTACTACCTGTTCGGCAGCGAGTCCGGCGCCGACTCGCTCATCGACGCCGTCGGCGGGCGGGACGTCGCGACGGAACAGGACTGGACGGGCATGCGCCCCGTCAACGCCGAGGCACTCGTCGCGATGCAGCCGGACCTCGTCATCATGATGACCAAGGGCCTCGAGTCCGTCGACGGCGTCGACGGCCTGCTCCAGCGGGTCCCCGCGATCGCGAAGACGCCCGCGGGCGAGCACCGCCGCATCGTGGACATGGCGGACACGACGGTGATGAGCTTCGGGCCGCGCACGCCCGAGATCGTGGCCGCGTTGGCCGCGGCGATCTACGGTCCGGCGGACGCCTCGTGACCATCCGGGAGGAACGGATCGCGCCCGCCATGCACGTCCCCGCCGCACCGGCGGTCACGTCCAGGTCGCGGGCCGGCCGCATCGCGCTCCTCACCATCGGGCTCGTGGTGGCGCTCGTCGTCGCGACGCTGGTGTCGGCGAGCGTCGGGCAGCTCGGGATCTCGCCCGCCGAGGTGCTCCGGACCGTCGGCCGGTCGCTCGGGCTGCCCGTGGACGGTCCCGCCGACGACCTCGTCACCCAGGCGCTGTGGACGATCCGGTTCCCGCGCGTGGTGATGGCCCTGCTGATCGGTGCCGCGCTCGCCGCAGCCGGTGTGCTCATGCAGGCCGTGTTCGCGAACCCCCTGGCCGACCCCGGCGTCGTCGGGGTGTCCGGTGGCGCGGCGTTCGGGGCCTGCGCCTCGATCGTGTTCGGCCTGCAGTTCGCCGGGTACTGGACGACGCCGCTGATGGCCTTCGCCGCTGGGCTGGTCGCGACGCTGCTCGTCTACGGGCTGTCCCGTGCCGGTGGCCGGACCGAGGTCGTCACACTCCTGCTCACCGGCATCGCCGTGAACGCGTTCACCGGCGCGGGGCTCGCCTTCCTGACGTTCCTCGGCGACCAGCAGGCGCGCGAGCAGATCGTGTTCTGGCAGCTCGGGTCCCTGAACGGCTCGATGTGGGACCAGGCAGCAGCGATCGCCCCCGTCATCGGAGCGGGCCTCGTCGGCGCCGTCGTGCTGACGCGTTCGCTCGACCTGCTCGCCCTCGGTGACCGGGCCGCGCGGCACGTCGGGGTGCGGGTCGAGGCCGTCCGGGTCGTCGCGATCGTCGTGGTCGCGCTGCTCGTCGGCGCAGCGGTCGCGTTCGCCGGCATCATCGCGTTCGTCGGGCTCGTCGTCCCGCACCTGATGCGGATGGTCATCGGCCCGGCACACGGCCCGCTGCTGCTGGTCTCGACGCTCGGCGGCGCCCTGCTCCTGACGATCGCCGACCTGCTCGCGCGCACCCTGGTGCCGTACGCGGACCTGCCGATCGGCATGCTGACCTCGCTCGTCGGCGGACCCTTCTTCTTCTGGCTCCTGCGCCGTGCCCGCCGACGGTCGGGAGGCTGGGCATGATCGAGACGAGCGCTGTCGGCGCCGTGGTCGCCTCCGGGATCGGCGTCGTCATCGACGGACGACCGCTGCTCGCCGACGTCGACCTGACCGTGCGCGCGGGCGAGGTCCTGGCGCTCGTCGGTCCGAACGGCGCCGGCAAGTCGACCCTGCTCCGGGCGATCGCCGGTGACCTCGCGCACAGCGGCACGGTCGCGATCGACGGCGTGCGCACCGGCGGCGAAGCACCGCTCGCGACCGCTCGTCGGCGTGCCGTGCTCGAGCAGGACACCGCCGTGGCCTTCGGGTTCCGGGTCGGTGAGGTCGTCCGGATGGGCCGTGCTCCGTGGCGGGGGACCCCGCGAGCGGTCGACGACGACACCGTGGTCGCGCGGGTGCTCGACCAGGTCGAACTCGCCGACCGGATCGACCAGGCGTTCCCCTCGTTGTCGGGCGGGGAACGCGCCCGGGCCTCGTTCGCCCGGGTCCTGGCGCAGTCGACCCCGGTGCTCCTGCTCGACGAACCGACCGCCGCCCTCGACCTGCGGCACCAGGAGGCCGTGCTGGCCGTCGCCCGCGCACACGCCCGGGCCGGTGGCGCCGTCGTCGTGGTGCTCCACGACCTGAGCCTCGCCGGGGCGTACGCCGATCGCGTCGCCATGCTCGCCGGCGGCCGGATCGTCGCCGACGGCACCCCGACCGACGTCCTGACCGCCGACCGCATCGGCACCGTCTACCGGCACCCGGTCACCGTCGTGCCCGACCCGAACACCGGCACGCCCGTCGTCGTGCCGTCCCGAACCCTCCAGGAGGCCTCCTCGTGACCACCCGCACCCGCCCGCTGCGGCTCGCGCTCGCCGGACTGCTCGTCGCGCTCAGTGCCGGGGGAGCCGCCCTGGTGGGCGTCGCCCCCGCATCGGCAGCCGGCCGTGTCAGCGTCGCGATCGATGGGCACCCCGAGGTCACGAACCAGGTCGACTCGACGTACCTGACGACGCTGCGCCTGAGCGGTTCCGGGTTCCAGGGCATCAAGAACGGGTACGGCGGCATCTACGTGGCGTTCGGCACCGTGAACGGCACCTGGCAGCCGAGCAAGGGCGGGGCGACGGGCGCGGACTACAGCTACGTGCCCGACGACGAGTCGAACCCCACCGGGTACCTCGACTTCGTGGCCTTCGAGGGCAGCACCACCGCGTCGGCGGCGAACGGCGGCACGGTCGACTCCGCCACGGGCACCTGGTCCGCGACCCTCAAGGTCCCCGGTTCGACGTTCCAGGCGCTCGACCGGAACGGCGCCGCGAAGACCGTCGACTGCACGGTCGTGCAGTGCGGGATCATCACGATCGGTGCGCACGGCGTCGCGAACGCGAACAACGAGTCGTTCACACCCGTCTCCGTGCAGAACCTGTACGGCAGCGGCGGCACGCTGGCCGGTGGCGGCACCAGGGCGACCACCGGGCAGGCGCCGGCCGACACGACGGACGCGGGCAGTGCCTCCCGTCCGTCCGCCGAGCCGACGTCCGAGGCGAGCGCCGACACCCGCGCGGCCACGAAGCCGTCCGCGCGGTCGACGACGAAGCCGAGCGCCACCGCGGAGCCGACCGCGTCGGCGACCCCCACCGTGCCGGCCGGGGCGACCGCATCGGCGGTGGCGGCCGCGGCTGCCGACGGCTCCGCGGGCGGGATCGACCCGAGCGTCCTGCGGATCGTCCTCGGCGGCCTGTCCGCGCTCGTCGTGGCCGTCGCGGCGCTCGTCGTCTTCGCGATCGTGCACTCCCGCCGCACCGCACGACGCACCGCGACCGACGTCGCGCCGTAGGACCACCGGACCCGGGTGCTCACAGGGGGCGCCCACATCGAGAGGGAAACACGAACATGACACGAATCGCACGCTCGTTCGGGATCACGCTGGCGGCAGGGGTCGCCGCGGTCGGGATCGCCGTCCTGCCCGCGGTCAGCGCGTCCGCGGCCACCGCGGTCACGAACGACTACGGCGCCAGCCTGTCCGTCAGCGGTCCGGCCTCGGTCGTCACCGACGGCCCGGGGGCGCTCCACGGCGTCTCGGACGGCAGCGTCACGGTCACCGGCAGCGGCTTCGACGGGGACGCGCAGGGGCGCGGCTTCGGCGTCTACGTCGTCTACGGGCCCAAGCAGGCGGACTACGCCACCAACTCCGGCTGGTTCGGCTCCGCCCAGTGGGTGTCGAAGAGCGCGTTCACGGCCGGCGGCGGCTTCACCACGACGATCGACGTCGCGAAGTCCTACACCGCGGACCCGCACCACACCGGCGACGCGGCCGCGACCGTCAGCTGCGACTACGACGCCACGAAGACCGCGACCGCCAACGCTGCCCTCGGGCAGTACGAGTGCTTCGTCCAGACGTTCTCGGCGCACGGCGTCACGAACGACCCGGTCGACCTCGACGAGGTCCAGGTCCCCGTCACCTGGTGACCATCGCGGTGCCCCGGGTCCGCCCGGGGCACCGTCTCCCCACACTCGCACCACCCGACCCGAGGAACCGATGCACACCCAGACCAGACCGGCCCGTCGCCTCCGCGCGCTCAGCGCCACCGTCGCCGCGATCATCGGCCTGACGGCGGCCGTCGCCGGCACCGTGCCCACCGCGGCGACCGCCGCCACCGCGGCCACCGCGGCCTCGGGCCCGAGCACGCCCGTCACGGGCGGCACGCTCGACTGGGGGTTCAAGCAGTCGTTCCGGAACTACGTGCCGGCCGCAGGGCAGTCGGTGTCCGGCGGTGCGTCGAAGAACGCCGACGGCACGTTCCGGTTCGCCGCGTCGGGCGGCAGCTACGACCCCGGCACGCGGAAGCTCACCGTCACGGGTTCCGGTGCCGCGGTGTTCGACTACCGGGCGCACACGTTCGTGATCTCGCTGCGCGACCCGGCGATCGAGCTCACGCCGACCACCGGCACCCTGACCGCCGGGGTCGACGTGCGGCTGGTGGACCCGACGACCGGTGCCACGACGTCCGACCCGGGGACGAAGCGCATCGCGTTCGCGACGATCGACGTCACCAAGGGCACCCGATCGGTCACCGACGGGGAGTACTCGTGGACCGGCCTGCCCACCACGATCACCGCGGCGGGTGCAGCGGCCTTCGCAGCCGACGTCACCGGCGGCGGCAACCCGACCCAGTTCTACGCCGCGGGCACCGCGCTGGACCCGCTCTCGGTCGCCGTGGCGGGCGACTGGGCCGCCGAGGGCACCGACGGTGACGGCGGCGCCGACGGCGACCAGGGGTTCAGCGACCCCGGCGTCCAGGGACTCGTGAGCACCGGCGTGCAGACCACGGTCGGTGACAGCACGATCGGCCGGGTCACCACGGTGGTGCGGGACGCCGCGCGCGCCCTGAACGTCGTGCAGATACCGGCTGCCGGAACCGCCAAGGCAAGTTACTTCGTCGTAGACGACGACGGCAAGCGCGTCGCCGGGCCGATCGACCCCGGTGTCGCCACCTCGAAGCCGAGCGTCGACCCGTCCACCGGGAACATCGTCGCGACCGCGTCGTTGCCCGCCGCGGAGTTCGGCGGCACCGGCGCGAACGTCCAGGGCTGGGTCGTCGTCGAACGCGGCACGGACGCCGCCTACCGGGACGTCGTGCACGTGAAGCCGTCCGTCGCGGTGCCCGCCGCCAAGGCGTTCACGATCGACCCCGCCGACGGCTCGATCGTCGCGCAGGTCGCCCCGGCCGCGAACGGCGGGTCCGCGGGGCTGCTGCGGGTGGCCGCGGTCGGAGCGGGAGCGGGTGCTGGTTCTGGTTCGGGTGGCTCTGGTTCTGGTTCTGGTTCTGGTTCGGGTGCGGTGACCGAGGTCGGCACCAGCCCCGCTGGCGGGACCGTCCGCGCCGTCACCCGCACGGCCACCCTGATCGGCTCGGTCACCGGGACGATCTCGTCGGTCGGCGTCGACTGGACCGGCGAGCGCGCCGTCGTCTTCGACCAGGCCGCCGCCCTCGCCCGCGTCGTCGCCCTCGACACCGGGGCCTCGGTCGCCGACGTGTCGATCGGCGCCACCGCGACGTCCGGGGCCACCGGCGGGACCGTCGTCGACTCCCGGGGCCGGGCGTGGTGGAGCAACGACGGCGACGCCACGCTCCGAGCCGTCTCCCTGCGCGGGACCCCGGCCGTGACGACCTCGATCGACCGGGTCGGCGGTGCCGCGTACCTGGCCGTCGACGAGTCCGCGAAGCGCCTCTGGGTGTCCGCCGCCGGCAGCACCGACACCGGCAACGTCGTCCGCGCCTACGCGATCGACGGCAGCACCGCGCCCACGCTCGGTGCCGAGTACCAGCCCGGCACCACCTACACCGGCGACCCGATCGTGGTCGCCGCCGACGGCCGCGCGGTGGTCGGCGTCGTGAACGCCGCGACCGACGCCGCCGACCAGGGGCTCCGCACGTTCACGGTCGTGACCACCCCGACCATCACGGCGCAGCCGGCCGACGCCGCCGTGACGCTGACCGGCGCGACCACCGGAACCGACGGCAGCACGACCCCCGCCACGCCGCAGCAGGTGTCCTTCGCGGTCACCACGACCGGGACCCCGACGCCCACCGTGCAGTGGCAGCAGCACACCCCGTCCGGCTGGGCCGACCTGCAGGACGGCCCCTCGGTCGCCGGCGCGACGACCAGCACACTCCGCATCACGGCCACCGAAGGGCTGAACGGCGACCGGTACCGCGCGGTCGCCACGAACGTCCTCGGTGCGACCGTCGTCGGTCGGGTCGCCTCGGACACCGCGACCCTGCGCGTCACCGTGCAGGCGCCGACGAACCCGGGCGGCGGCACCGGCGGCGGGGGAACGGGCGGCGGCGGCACCGGCGGCGGGTCGACCGTGGTCGGTGCGGACGGGTCGATCACCGGGGCGGAGAACGCCCGGGGTGCCTCGACGAACGTGCGGCCGGCCACCGGCCTCTCGACCGCCGCGGCGGGCACGAAGCTCACCGTGACCGGCTCCGGCTTCACGAAGAACACCAACGGCTCAGGGTTGTACGTGCTGTTCGGGTACGTCACGAAGCACCCGAGCGCCGGGGGAGCGGCCGGCGCGGGCTACGACTACGTCCCCGGGTCCGGCGGCACCGGGCAGGACGGCCAGGGCTTCGTCGCCTGGCCCGACAACACCGGCACCGGCGCCGCAGCGACCGCGAAGTTCAGCGGCACGAAGAACGCCGGCTTCACGCAGGGCGGCGTCATCGCGCGCTCCACCTTCACCGGCCAGTCGACGAAGCGTGTCGACTGCCTGTCCGGGGCCGTGCAGTGCGGGGTCCTGACCATCGGTGCGCACGGCGCCGCCGACGCTGCGCTCGAGACCTTCACACCGGTGTACTTCGCCGGACAGACGGTCCCCGGCACCCTGCCGACCGGTCCGACCACGGGTGGTGGTACCGGCGGCAACGGCGGCACGGTGATCCAGCCGCCCGTCGTGCAGCTGCCGCCGGCCGCCACAGCACCGACCATCACGAACGCCTCGGACACGGCGCCGACGGCCGCGCCGACCGCAGCGCCGCGGAACACCGCCGCCCAGCCCCGGAACAGCGCGAAGGCCCCCTCGGCCGCCGAGCCGCCCACGGCCCCCGCCGCGGACTCCGACGAGCTGGCACGCAAGATCGAAGCCGGCGACATCACGACCGTCGCGGCCGCCGACGCCGGGATCCCCGACGAGGTCACCGCCGGTGACCAGCTCGAGCTCCGCCTGCCGTGGACGGGCGACGACGAGGGCGGGAGCGTGTGGACCTACTCCGAACCGGTGCAGGGCGACGACTTCACCGTCGAGGACGGCACAGCCACCGCCACGGTCGACACCACGGGCCTGGAGGTCGGCGACCACCACGTCGTGCTCGTCGGTGACCAGGGAACGGTCGTCGCGGTGCCGTTCTCGGTGACCGACGGCGTCGAGGCGGTCACCGAGCAGGCCGACGGGTCGGTCGCCGCCGCGGCCGCGTCCGACGGGAGCAGCGGCGGGGGGATGTCCACCGAGACGCTGCTGCTCGTCGTGATCGGGTTCCTCGCCGGGCTCGTCGTGCTGGCGATCGGGCTCGTGGTGCTGCTGCTGACCGGGGTGCTGCAGGTGCGGACCCGTCGCACGCCGCGGGGGGCATCGGCTGCGGCGGGCGTCTGACGCCGGCGTCGTGCGACGTCAGGTGCGGGCGCGCCCGAGCCCGGCGAGGAACAGCGCCTCGGCCAGGGCCATGTGCTCGATCTCGGACGGATCGACGCTCTCGTCCGGCGCGTGCACGTTCGCAGCCGGCTCGGACACCCCCGCCAGGATGACCTCGACCCCCGGGATCGTCCGTTCGAGCGTCGCGCAGAGCGGGATCGATCCGCCGCCGCCGAGGGAACCCACCGACGACACCCGGTACGACGACGCCAGTGCGCTCCGGAACGCCGACGAGTACTGCCCCGCCGTCGCCCGGAAGCCGTCGCCCGTGCCCGTGACCCGCGCGCTGACCTCGACCCCGGAGGGCGCTCGCCGCAGCAGGTGCGCCACGAGCAGATCGCCGGCGGCAGCGGGGTCGACGCCCGGCGGGACCCGGAGGTTCAGCGCGGCACCGGCGGTCGCCTGCACGGACGGCGACGACCCGGCGACCGCCGGCGCATCGATGCCGACGACGGTCAGCGCCGGCCGTGCCCAGACCTGGGATGCCGGGTCCCCGGACCCGATCGGCACCGCGCCGTCGAGCAGCCCGGCGTCGGCGGCGAACCGGTCGGCGTCGTAGGGCAGGCCGTCCCATGTCTGCGAGGCCTCGAGCCCGTCGACGGTGGTGTCCCCGGCGTCGTCGCGCAGCGTGGCGAGCAGGGCCACCAGGGTCGCGACGGCATCGGGTGCGGCACCGCCGAACATCCCCGAGTGCACGTTGCCGTGCAGCGCACGGACGCGCAGCTCGACGAACGCCGTGCCGCGCAGGGTGGTCACGAGCGCGGGGACCCCGACGGCGGCGTTGCCGGCGTCCATCACGAGGGCTGTGTCGACGTCGGCGAAGTCCGCTGCGTGGGTGGACACGTACTGCTCGAGACCGTCGGTGCCCTGCTCCTCGGACCCCTCGACGACCACGACGAGTCCGACCGGGAACGATCCGTGCACGTCGAGCAGGGCCCGCAGCGCCACGAGGTGGGTGACGACCCCGCCCTTGCAGTCAGCAGCGCCGCGACCGTACAGGCGACCCTGTCGCTCGGTCAGGGTCCACGGGTCGCTCGTCCACGCTGCGAGGTCGCCGGCGGGCTGGACGTCGTGGTGGGCGTAGAGCAGGACCGTCGGGGCGCCGGGCGGCGCGGGGTGGGTCGCGAGGACCGCCTGCGAGCCGTCCGACGTCGTGACGAGGCGCGAGGTCAGGCCGAGGCCGTCGAACGCACCCCGCACGCGCTCGGCGACGCGGCGGCAGTCGTCGAGCGACTGCACGGCCGGGTCGTGGACCGACGGGATGGCGACGAGCGCCGCGAGCTCGTCGAGCCCCGCGGGCATCCCGGCGCGGACGGCGTCGCGGAGCGGGTCAGCGGGCTCGGTCGCCTGCAGCGCTGCGTCGCCGGTGCTCACGAGCGCCCGATCTCCCAGATGCGGAACTCACCAGAGGCGTCGACCGACTTCGTCAGCCCGGTGAGCGACTTCTGCCCGATGACGTTCTCCTGCCCGGCGAGCAACGGGATGAGCGGCACGGACTCGGCGGTGTCCTGCTGGATCTCCTCGATCTGCTTCGTCCGCTCGGTCGCGTCGGCCTCGACCGCCTGCGCGGCGACCAGTTGCTGCACGGCCCGGTCGTCGAAGTGGTTCGCGAGCAGGTTGACGTCCTCGGAACCGTAGGCCGGCGTCAGGTACGACGAGGCGTCGGGGTAGTCCTGGAAGAACCCGAGCTGGAAGACCGGGTACTCGCCCTTGCCGACGTTCCTGACGTAGGTGTCCCAGCTCGCCGACTGCAGGTCGACCGTGAACAGGCCGGTGTCCTCGAGCTGCTGCTTGATCAGTGCGTACTCGTCGTCCGACCCGGAGCCGTAGTGGTCGGTCGTGTACTCGATCGGCAGCGTGACGGGCGTGCGCACGCCGGCCTTCTCGAGGATGGCCGCGGGGTCGGCGCCGTCGTACTCCGTCTGGAACGCATCGGTCGCGCCGGTGAAGTCGGACGGCACGATCGAGTACGCCGGAGCGTAGGTGCCCTGGTAGACGTCCTTCGCGATCGCCGCGCGGTCGACCGTCGCGGCGACGGCCTGGCGGATCGCGGTCTTCTGCGCGGTGTCGTCACCGGGCATCGTGTCGAGGTTGAAGCCGAGGAACCGGACCTCGCCCGACGAGCCCTGGACCCGCTGCAGGCCGTCGTCCTCGGACAACGAGGTGACCTCGGTCGGCGTGAGCTGGCGGTACGCCACGTCGGCGTCGCCCTCTTGCACCGCGAGCTTGAGGTCGGCGGACTTCGTGTACTGCTTGATCGTCACGCTCGACGACTCCGGCGCGGTGCCGTCGTACTCCTTGTTCGCCGTCAACGCGATGGTCGCCCCGCCGTCGGCGGACTGCTGCAGCGCGTACGGACCGGACCCGACGACCCCGTCGTCCGCGTGGACCTTCGTCTTCGAGAACACACTGCTGTCGACGATCGCCCCGGCCATGCTCGCCAGGACGTACGGGAACGTCTGGTCGTTCGCCTGCTTCAGGGTGAACGTGACCTCGTCGCCGTCGGCCGCCACGGACGCCATGTTGGCGAGCAGCGACCCCGGACCGTTCTCGGAGCCGATGCCGACCTGGCGCTCGAACGAGAACACGACGTCCTTCGCCGTCAGGGCGTCACCGTTCGAGAACGTGAGCCCGTCACGGATCCGGCACACGTAGTGGGTGCCGTCGGTGAAGTCGCACGACTCGGCGACCTCGGGACTCGTCGTGGTCTCACCGGCCGGGTAGGTGAGCAGGTGCTGGTACAGCTGCGTCTGCACCGTGTAGCTGCCGCGGTCCCAGGCGCCGGCCGGGTCGAGGGACGTGACGGGATCGGTCGTCCCGATCACCAGGCCGTCGGAGACGTCGGTCGACGCCCCGGTCGAGGCGCAGCCGGTGAGCACGGCGGCGACGGCAGCGGAGAGCGCGAGCGCGGAGAGGAGTCGGGTCGTCACGGGGTTCCTGAGGGGGATGGTTTCGAGAGGGAGAAACGGGGATGTGCGGCCCCGCCGGTCGCGAGGTCGGCGATCATGTCGCCGAGCAGCGGTGCGAACTTGAAGCCGTGGCCGGAGAACCCGGTCGCGACGGTGACGGGACCACGTCGGTCGATCACGAAGTCCTCGTCGGGGGAGTTGTCGTACAGGCAACTGATGAAGGTCGGCTTCGTCGCGTCGACACCGGGCACGTACCGCGCGACGTAGGCCTGCAACCGCTCGGCCTCGGCCGGCACTGGCGTGAAGTCGCGGTGGTCCGGATCGACGACGGGGCCGGTGCCGTGGAACCCGACCTTGACGCCCTCGCCCGGGGTGAGCAGGCCGTACACGTCGTCGTCGGCCGCCCAGTGCACGAAGCTCGGCCACGCCTGGTCCGGCAGACGGCTGGGGAAGTGCGCGGGCTGCTCCTGGGTGACGCGGATGGCCGGGAGGCCCGCCCCGCGTCCGGCGAGCAGGTCGCCGACCAGCGCGGGAGCCCACGACCCCACGGCCGCCACCACGGACGAGCTGCGGTGGGTGGACCCGTCGGACAGCGTCACGGTCACGTCGTCGCCGTGGTCGTCGAGCCCTGTCACCCCCGTGTCGAAGCGCAGCTCGGCGAGCCCCGTCCGTTCCGCCAGGGTGAGGAACACCTCGATGGCGCGGTCGGACCGGATGCGACCGGCCGTGGCGTGCGCGAGCACGTGGCCCTCGAACGCGATCCCCGGCCAGCGTGCGGCCGCGGCGTCCGGGCTGAGGGTCTCGTGCGGGATGCCGGCGTCCGTCAGTGCGGCGGCGATGGCGTCGACGACCTCGGCGCGGCCGTGGTCGACGGCACCGGTGCGGACGATGAGCTCCTCGCCCGCAGCGCCCTCGAGCGCTTCCCACAGCTCCAGCGCGCGGGAGGTCAGGTCGACGTACTCGGGGTCGGCGTAGCCCTGCCGGAAGATCCGGGTCGCGCCGTGGGACGAGCCGTTGTGGTGCCCGCGCTCGTGCTGCTCGACGAGCAGGACGCGCTCGCCGCGGAGTGTGAGGGCGTACGCGGTGGCGGCGCCGACGACCCCGCCGCCGATCACGACGTGCGTCGGGGCCCGGTCGCTCAGCACGTCGCTCATGCCACGGCTCCGGCTCGTCGGGCGTCGGCCTCGCGCCGCGCCGGCATCATCGCCACCACCTCGGCCTCGGTCGGGGCCGCCGCCGGGAACCGTGCCGGGGCGTAGCGGCTCGCGTCGCCGAGGGTGGTCGTGCCCGTGACGCTCAGTTCCGCCGCGATCCGCCCGAGACCCGGGCCGTGCGTGACGCCGGACTCGTTGTCGCCACCGGCCACCACGAGTCCGTCCAGCTCGGGGACCGCGCCGACGATGAAGTTCCGGTCGGCGGTCATCGAGACGACGCCCTGCGTGGGGGTCTCGTCGACCCCGAGCACGCTCGCGGCGGCGGGGAGCAGCCGGGCGACGATCGGGTGCAGGTACGTCCGCATGGCGTCGAGCAGGTCCGTGCGAACCGGTCGGCGGTCGGGTTCGTCGCTCCGGTCCGCACCGCCGACGTGCAGCGGCTCGTACCCGGGCCCGGCACCGTACGTCAGGCCGCCGCGGTGCTCACGGATCCACAGGCCGTGCAGCTCCGGCAGCATCAGGGTCGGCAGGGTGCCCGGCAGACCGAACGGCGTCGTCACGAGCCGGCTGGCGACGACCCGGACCGTCGGCAGCTCGCGCCCGAAGGGGGTGAGGAGGGCGTTCGTCCAGCTGCCGGCGGCGAGCACGACCTTCGCGGCGTCGATGACCTCGCCGTTCGCGGTCCGGACGCCCGTGACGGAGCCCCCACGGGCCTCCAGACCGGCGACCGGCGTGTGCTCGCGGATCTCGACGCCCCGCGCACGGACCGCGTGCACCAGCGCTGCGGCCGTGTCCGGCGCACTGATCTGGATGCCGTCCGGATGGAGGAAGCCCGCGGTGACCGCGGTCGGGTCGAGTCCGGGCACGAGGTCGGCCGCCTCGGCCGGGGTGAGCGTGCGCGCACCGGCCGGCCGGAGCGGGTGCTGCTCGAACGGCGGCAGGTGGTCGGCCCGGCCCTGCTCGGTGACGGTCAGCCAGACGTTGCCGTTCTGCCGGTACCCGGTCGGGCCGTGGCCGGCGCCGGCGAGGTCGCGGTAGAAGTCGATGCCGTACTGCTCGACGTCGCGTTCGGACTCGTTCCAGTACCAGGCGTACCCGGCTGCCCACTGGCCGACGAACCCGGCGCCCGCGGTGGTGGTGCCCCCGGCGACCGTGCCGCTGTCGAGGAGCAGGACCCGCTGCCCGAGCCCGGCGAGGTGCCACGCGGCGCTCAGTCCGATGATGCCGGCGCCGACGACGACCACGGGGGATCCGGAGGAGGACATGGAGCGAGCGTAGTGTCCCGGGGTCCCCGACAGGTGTCGTTCATGACGCCGTGTGACGCGGTGCAGAACGGCGATCGCCGCCCCGGTCGATCAGCGGTCGGTCAGCGGTCGAACGCGTCGAGCACCGCCGATGCCGACCGGGCCACCAGGGCGTCGTCGTAGGCGGCGTCGGGGTCGTTCCGCGTGGTCAGGACCGAGAGCACGATCGGGTCGCCGCCGGGCGGGGTCACCCGCGCCACGTCGTTCCGGATCGGTCCGGCGCCCCCGGACTTGTCGACCACGACCCAGCCGTCGGGTGCCCCGGCCCGGATGAGTGCGTCGCCGGTCGCGTTGCCGCCCATCCAGTCGACCAGCAGCGCGGTGTCGGCGCGGTCCAGGGTGCTGCCGTCGAGCACGGTCGCCAGGGCTGCGGTGAACGCCGCCGGGGTCGTGGTGTCCTCGGTGCTGCCCGGCTCGATGGTGTTGAGGTCCGGCTCGCCGTGGACCACCTCGGTGGTGGTGTCGCCGAGCTCGGTCAACGCGGCGTCCAGGCCGCTCGGACCGCCGATGCGCGTGAGTACGAGGTTCAGGGCCGTGTTGTCGCTCATCCGGACGGCTGCCTCGGCCAGCTGCTCGTACGACAGCCCGTCGGCCACGTGCTGTTCCGTCACGGGGGAGTACCCGGCAGCGGCGACGTCCGCGGCCGTCCAGTGCACGACCTCGTTCCGGGCGTCCGCGGGCACCGAGCGCAGGAACTGTGCCGCGGCGAACGCCTTGATGGTCGAGGCGTAGCCGAAGCGTCGGTCGCCGTTGTACGCGACCCTCTCACCCGTGACGGTGTCGGTCGCGACGACGCCGACCGTCGCGTCGTACTCGCGTTCGAGGCCCGCGATTGCTCGGCGGACCGTGGCGGTGGTCGCGGCGTCCGTTGTCGGCGGCGGCGTCGTCGCTGAGGTGCTCGTCGGTGTGCTCGTGGACCGTGCGGACGACGTGGCCGACGCGGTCGGTCCGACGGAGCCGCCACCGGAGCACCCGGCGAGGACGAGCACGGCGACGGTGCCGCCGACGACCAGGGGGAGAGCACGGTGCATGGGAGCACCCTGCCGCTCGACCCTGGTCACACGCCGGGAACCGGCACCCCGACCCGGGCGACGGAGACCTGCGTCCCGACGCCCCGCTCGTGTGCGAGATCGATCAGCCGGGCGGCGACGGCGAGGTCCTGCGCGCCGAGCCCGACCGAGTCGAACACGGTGATCTCGTCGTCCCCGGTCCGGCCGGGTGCGCGTCCGGCGACGACCTCGCCGAGTTCCGCCGGGTGGAGGTCCTGCGGGACCGCCCCCTCGACCACGGCCTCGAGCAGGTCACCCGACTTCGTCCAGGCGGTGGCCCGGCTGTCGACGAAGAGCGTGCCGCGTGCCATCGCCGCGCCGTCGAGCTCCCGGTGTGTCGGGCGGGGGCGGGCCCCGACCGCGTTCACGTGCTGGCCGGCGTGCAACCAGTCGCCGCGGACGATCGGGTCGACCGAGGGCGTCAGGGTGCAGAGCACGTCGGCTTCCTCGACCACGCGCCGGACCTCCGGTACGACCACGCACCGTCGGGCCACGTCCGGTCCGACGGCCTCGAGGAACCGGGTGACCGTTCCGGACGACCGTGACCACAGGACGATCCGCTCGAACGGTCGCGTCGCCTCGAAGGCACGGACGTGCTCGACGGCGAGGTTGCCCGCGCCGAGGATCCCGAGGGTCCGGCTGCCCGAGCGGGCGAGGTGCTTCGTCGCGACGACGGTCGTCGCCGCGGTCCGTGCCCGGGTGATCGTCATGCCGTCGAGCACGGCGACGCACTCGCCGGTGACCGACGAGGACACCAGGATCGTGGAGCGCTGTGACGGCAGCCCCCGCGCACCGTTGTCGGGGATGTCGGCCATCAGCTTGACGGCGACGAGCCCGAGCCGGTCGGAGCGCACGGCCATCGGCAGGAAGAGCGCGTCGTCGGCGCCGGTCAGGGCGACCGGAGCCGGCTGCTGCATCGCGCCGGTCCCGAGGTCGGCGTGGACGGCCTCCACGGCCCCGACGACGTCGACGGCGTCGATGAGACCGGCGACGTCGGCGGCGCCGAGGACGACGGTCACGACGCGGTGACGGCGGTCGAGGCGCCGAGCAGCTCCTCGAGCGACGGGGTGTGGGTCGTGAGGCCACCGTCGAACAGGATGCGCATCCAGCGGTCCGAGGCCTCGCGGTCGACGACCGCGGAGTCCCAGACGCCCCCGGCCGCCATCTCGTCGGCGGCCCGTCGCAGCAGGGCGGCGTCCTTCTCCGGCCACCGGGCGGCGAGCACGGCCGCGATCTCGGTGTCGGCGTCGCCCGCGGTGATCTTGGCCATCGCGGCGGCGATGCCGTCCATGAACCGGTCGACCCGGTCGCCGAGTTCGTCGATGCGGTCCGTGCGCGTGTAGTAGACGCTGTTCGGCATCACGCCACCGGCGTCGAGGTGCCGGAAGACGATCGTGCCCCCACCGGCGGCGACGAGTTCCTGGGCGGAGACGAGGTCGAGGATGATCGCGTCACCGAGCCCGCCCTGGTAAAGCTCGATGAGCATGGCGGTCGACAGGTCGCGGACGAAGCGGGTCGCCGCGACGTCGAACCCGGCCTCGCGGACGAGTCCGGCCGTGAACTCGTACGGGGCGCTGCCGCCGGCGCCGGGCGCCAGGACGACCTTGCCGGCGAGCCAGTCCAGCGTGATCGGGGTCGTCTCGTCGCGGGCGACGATGGTCATCGGGAACCCGTGGTTGAGCTGGCCCACGACGGAGAGCTTCCGCGGGGTCCCGGCGTACATCGCGGGGACCCAGAGACCGCCGAGGGCGAGGTCGGCCTCGTGCGAGTCGATGTCGTCGAGGACGCCGGTCCACGGGTCGCAGGCCTTCGCGGTGACGGACAGGCCGCGCTCGGCGAACAGACCGCCCACGTCGGCGACGTACTCGGGCAGGTAGTTGAGGCCGTTCGCGGTCGCCGAGATCTTCAGGGTGTCCATGGTGTTCTCCGATCGTGGGGTGGTGGGCCGGGGTGTCCGGCCCACCGGGGTGGTGCGGTTGGTGCGGGTGGTCAGGTGGGTCAGGCGGTGGTGGTCGAGAGGGCGTTCTCGTTGACGTCCTCGAGCGACCGGCCGCGGGTCTCCGGGGCGAAGCGTGACGCGACCACGAGGATCGCGTACATGACGGCGGCGAGTCCGAAGACACCGGCGAAGGCCCACGAGCCGTACAGCGCGATCGCGGCGAACGGCATGACCGCTCCGGCGATGTTGCCGATGCCGTTGACGATCGAGGCGCCGGAGGCACGGATCGCGGTCGGGTAGACCTCGGCGGTCCACGCCGCGAGGGTGGTGTTCGTCAACATCGTGAAGAACTGGAACAGGGCGCCGAGCACCAGGATCGCGGCGGTGTCGTTGCCGAAGGCCGCGAACGCCAGGGCGGTGAGGCAGCCGAGGATGCCCGCGACGGCGATGAGGGGCCGTCGTCCGACGCGGTTGGCGAGGAGCGCCGCTGCCGTGCACCCGAGGAGCGACCCGATGTTCATGATCATCGTGTAGAGCAGGCTCTGCGACACGGTGTACCCACGCTCGACGAGCAGGGTCGGCATCAGGAAGTTCAGCGTGACCTGCACACCGAAGGCCATCCACGAGGCGACGCCGATGGCGATCGTCCGGCGGAGCACCAGCTTGTGGAACACCGCTGCGGGCGACGAGTGCAGAGCGACCGGGGGCAGGTCGGCCGGCGTCAGGCGCACCGGGGGAGCGGCGTCGGCGGGCGGGGTGAGCGTGTTCGAGGCGAGGACCGCGAGCGAACGGTTCGCTTCGTCGACCCGGCCCTTCGACAGCAGCCAGCGAGGCGTCTCGGGCAGCTTGCGGCGGTACAGGACGACGAACAGGGCGGGGATGGCGAGGATCACGAACGTCCAGCGCCAGACGTGGTCGTCACCACCGAGCGGAGCGGCCAGCGGGCCGAGCAGCAGCAGGAAGAGGCCGTAGGAGATGAAGTTGCCGATGCCGCCGGCGCCGACGTTGATGGTCGCGATGAGGCCGCCGCGGTACTTGGTGGCCACCATCTCGGACAGCATCGCGATGCCGATCATGAACTCGCCGCCGACGCCGATCCCGACGATGAACCGGCTGACGAGCAGCATGTCGAAGTTGAAGGAGACGGCGCTGAGGAGGCCGCCGAGCGTGTAGACGAGCAGGTTGAGCCCGAGCGAGAACCGCCGACCGTACTTGTCGGCGAGCCAGCCGGCCAGGAACCGGCCGACCAGGCCACCCAGGACGGTGGCGGTGTTGATCGTGGAGAGCTGGACGTCGCCGATGGCGAGCGAGGCCTTGATGTTGGTGGCCATCGCGCCGATGGAGTTCTGTTCGAGCGTGTCGAAGAACTCCCCGGCGAGGATGAGCATGAGGACCCAGAACTGGGCCCGGGTGAAGCCGATCGAGTCGAGGGCGGATCCGACGCCGCCGGAGGACGGGGTGGCGGAAGCGGTTCGGGTTGGTGCGGTGGAGCGGGTTACAGCAGTCATTCGTAACTCCAGCGGGGGAAGAGTGAGGTGGGTGCACCGTGCGGTCACTCTTTTGTATACGAAAAGCTGTTTCGGGCTGGTTTCGAACACGAGACGGTTCGTTACGGCTGCCTGAATCACCTGGATATTCAAGCATCCAGGCAGGGCCTCGCCAAGCCCGCGGGCTGTTTTGTATACGTTCTTACGGGTTCAGGGCCCGGTAGATCGCTTCGTCGCGGCGCAGGTGCTCGTCCATCAGCAGCCCTGCCTGCACCGACGCGCCGCGCAGGATCGCGCCGGCGACGGCCGTGTGGTCATCGCTGCTCGACGCCACCTCGTCCTGCGTCACGCGCTCGAACGCCCACGCCGTCTGGTGGATCAGGTGGTCGACCATCGTCTCGAGCCGGCTGTTCCCCGAGGCACGTGCCACCAGTCCGTGGAACGCGAACCGCGGTGACTGCGCGGCCTCGACCTCTTGGTCGGACCGTTGTTCGCGACCGACGGCTCGGAGCAGGTCGGCGCACTCGCCACCCTGGCGACGGGCGGCGAGCTCGGCGGCGAGGACCTCGAGTCCTCGGCGGATCTGCATGAGCTCGATGACCACCTCGGTCGAGGAGTCGGCGACCCGGACGCCCTTGAACTTCTCGGACTCGACGAACCCCTCGGTCTCGAGCTGCCGGAGTGCTTCGCGCACGGGGACCCGCGAGACGCCGAAGCGTTCGGCGAGGGCGTCTTCCTTCAGCCGGGAGCCACGTGCGAGCGTGCCGGCGATGATCTCGGCCCTGATCGCCTTGAGGACAGATGCCGGCTTGGACTCCACAGCACGATGCTAGTTGGAGCGAGTGACGGGAATCGAACCCGCGCTACCAGCTTGGGAAGCTGGAGTTCTACCATTGAACTACACTCGCGCACCCGCAGAACGGGACTCGGCAAGCCTAGCGGATTCTCGGCTGGAAGCCAGCCGACCGCGCACCGTACGCCTCCTGTCGGGCGTGTGCCGGGCCTCCCGAGTCTCCGCTGTGAGCACGCCAGCCTGACGGACAGGTGTCGTCCTCGTGTGTACCGTCCAGGGAGTTCCAGCGCCGAAGAACCCGAGGAGGACCGGATGGTCAGGCATCCCCTCATCGACGACGTGGTCGGTCCCGCCATCGTGGTCGAGTCCGCCTCGCCGGTCGTGTGGCTGACGGACGCGCTCGCCTCACTGCTCCGTCGTTCGGCGGACGCCGGCCGCATGGTCGTGCTGCGGACCGGGCGCGAATCCGCGATCACCCCCGCCCTGCGGCACGCGCTCGGTGCCTACGGTGCCGCGTGGGCCGTCGCCGACTTCGACGGGACACTGCGCGACGGCCGGACGGGTGCGGCAGCCTCGGGCATCGAGGACTTCGTGCACCGCGGCCCCGAACTCGTCGGCACACCGTCTCCCGAGCACCCGGTCGCAGCCGACTCCGTCCGCCAGATCAGCATCGACCTGACGCTCCGCCACCACGCCGAGCGTGCCGTGGACATGGGGTCCGCGATCGAGGCCCTGTGCCACACCGTCGGCACCTGCCCCACCCGCTGGGGCACCGCCGAACCGCTCACCGTTCCGTGGGACCGATGGGTCGTCACGCAGTACGCCAAGCACGAGGCACCCGGGGTGTCGACCTCGTACGCCGTCGGCGAGGGCTTCTCTGCCACGATGACCGCCCACCTGGTCGGTGGCGTCGTCGTCGAGACGATGTCCGCCGTCTTGACCGTGCCCGAGGAGAACACCGACCCGGAGCTCGCGAACCGCCTGTTCGACGCCGTGCAGCAGGTCGCCGACCAGGTCGTGCCCGTCTTCGGTGTGGTGATGCAGCGCCGGGGGGACGCCGACCACCTGATCCGCGCGGTGTCGCACGGCGAGCCGTCGCCGCTCGCCGTCGTCGTCGGACCCGAAGCCTCCGAGTTCCTGGACCGCGACGGGGTCTGGCCGCCACCGCGCACCACGACGGCGACGTTCGGCACCCGGTCCGGGGCAGGCGACCGGTCCGGCGCAGGCGACCCGTCCGGAGCAGGCGACACCGGCACCGCTGACAGCGACATCGTCGACGGCGGCATGATCGTCCGCTTCGAGGACGGCTGGGAAGCCCTCGAGTCCTTCCTCGACCGCATCGACGAAGACCGCTTCCTGCAACTCGTCGGCGGAGCGCCCCTCGACCCGGCCCACGACGAGGGCACGCTCGACGGACACGTGCGGGACGCCCGGGTGGCAGGCGGTCACGGTGCCGCGTGACGTCACCATCCTCTGCCGCCAGCCGGTCGAGCCGCGGGAGGTCGCCGAAGCGCTGCTCCTGCACGACGAGTCCTGGGGCGTCCGAGCCCTCGACGACGGCCCGATGCTGCAGGTCTGCCGCGACGCCACGCACCCGGTGATCACCGTGCTCGGGGTGCGGCGGGTGGAATCGTTCGACGAGGTCGAGCGGATCCTGCCGGACGCTCCCACGATCGCGACGCCACTGTGGTGGGTCGACACCGTCACCCCCGCCGGGGCCGACGGCGAGTCCGGGATCTCGGCGGCGCTCGAGGCCGCGCTCGACCTCGACGCGGTCTGCATCGTCCACGGCGACTGACGGAGCCGACGCGGACGCCGGACGCGCGCGTCAGTCGCGGCGCGCGGTGTCGGTCGCGTTGATCGCCGCCAGGCGTTCGTTGTACGCCTTCAGGTCGGCGTCACCGTCGCGTTCGGCCTTGCGGTCGAGCCGCTTCGCGTCGCGCTTGTCCGTGCGAATCCAGTTCCGCACCACGAGCAGCGCGACGAAGACCATCGGCAGCTCGGAGGCGCCCCAGGCGATGCCGCCGCCGGTGTGCTGGTCGTCGAGCAGCGCGGCGTCGTTCGTCTGGCCGAGTGCGTGGAACCAGTCGATCGCGAACACCGACTGCGAGGTCATCACGGCGACGCCGAAGAACGCGTGGAAGGCCAGCGTCGCGAGCAGCGCGATGATCAGGATCGGGTACGGCGGACGCTTCGGCCCCGGGTCGACGCCGACGAACACCCAGAAGAACAGGTAGCCGCTCAGCACGAAGTGGACGACCATCGCGACGTGCCACTCGTGCGACTGCATCGCTGCCTGGTACGCCGGCGTGAAGTAGAACACCACGAGCGACCCGGCGAAGATCACACCCGCGACGGCGGGCTTCCCCATGAACTGCATGTACCGCGAGTGCACGAAGAGCATGAGCCACTCGCGGGCCCCGCGGGAACCGTCGTTGCGGACCGGCAGGGTGCGCATGGCCAGCAGCACCGGGCCGCCGAGCACGAGCGGCAGCGGCACGAACATCATGAGCAGCATGTGCTGGACCATGTGCGACGAGAAGTGGATCATGCCGTACACGGCCGGTCCGGCCGACGTGGTCCAGATGAACAGGGCGCAGCCGATGACCCACGCGATGGTGCGCCCGACGGGCCACTTGTCGCCGCGCTTCCGGAGCTTCCGCACGGCGAGCAGGTACCAGACGGCACCGACGACGGCGAGCCCGAGCCACACCCAGTCGATGTGCCACTGCGTCAGGTACGTGTGCATCGTCTGGGCCGGCGGGAACGGGAACCCGATCAGGCCGGAGCGGGTGTCCTCACCGGTCTCGGGTGTCTGCGGGATCGGCGGCTGCGAGCGGGACACGGCCACCGAGACGCCGATCGCGACGGCCATGAACACGATCTCGGCGAGCGCGAACCGGGTGAACCGACGGCGGTCGAGCGGCGCGCGGAGCAGCCCGGGCACCAGCTTGCGGCGCTGCACGACGCCGGCGATCCCGAGCAGCACCAGGATGACGGCCTTGACCGTGATGAGTGCGCCGTACGGGGTGGTGACGAGGTCGAGCGGACCGGTCAGCCGCAGCGAGGCGTTGACGATGCCGGAGAACGCGACGGCGCCGAACGACCACCCGGCCAGCGTGGAGTAGCGGGAGACCACCCGACCGGTCGTGCCCTTCGTGCGGGTGCGCAGCAGCACGACGGCGACGAGCCCGCCGGCCCAGACGCACACCCCTATCAGGTGGATCGCGAGGGAGTTCACGGCGTTGGCGTGCTCGAGCGAGCCGGCGGCGTGGCCGGACAGTGCCAGGGGGAGCAGGGCGAAGAGGCCGAACACGGTGGCGACGGCGAGCGTCGTGACCCGGGTGGCGAACGCGGCGAGCACGGTCGCGATGAGGATCGCCGCCGCGGAGACCACGAGCGCCTGCCCGATCTCGACCTGGAACGCGAACAGCATGAAGTTGCGGGCGAACACCGGACTGGTGAGCGGGACGCCGAGGGTGTTGGCGCCGGTCAGCACGACGGTGACGGCCGCGGCGAGGAACCAGATCGATCCGGTCGCCGCCGCCCAGCGCGTGGCGCGGTGCTGCACGCTCGAGAGTGCCCGGTGGTCCTTCTTCTGTGCCGGCAGCGCGAACGCGGCGACGATGAGCAGGCCGACGGTCAGCGCCGCCATGGTGTCGTGCACCACGCGGGCGATCGGCAGGCCGTACTCGACCACGTCGCCGGCGGACACCAGCTGCTGGTTCGCGGTGAACGCTCCGGTGATCGTCAGGCCGAGGATCGAGCACGCGACCGCGAGCGGGATGGCGACGACCAGCACGGTCGCGACGGTGGACGTGCGCGCGGTGACGGGCGCGGATTCCGGCGCCGGGCCTCCAGGCTGGGTTGCGGGGGACGTGACGGTCATCAACCTTGTTCCAGGGACGCGTGCGTCCGCGAGACCGCGGACCCTCCATGGTAGGCGGGTCGGTCTGGAGGCGCGGTGTCAGTCCGCAGCGCGCGCTGCGGTCCGCCTCAGGCTCGCGCCGACGACCCCTGCAGGTCGCGGATCCGGCCCAGCTCGTCGAAGTCGACCGTGATGGTCCCGTCCGCCAACGTCAGCGTGCGCCCGTCCCAGGGGACACCGCGGAGCGACGCCCAGCTCCCCACAGCGCGGCGGTGGTCGTGCACCTCGGTCGTCTGCAGGCCCTCACCGAAGACCCGGACCATCCGGGGGACCGTCGGTGGCGCGAACAGCAGGCCCTCGAACAGCACCCAGAGTCGGGAACCTCCGCCGACGTGCCCGCCGAAGCCGAACCACGAACCGGTCGCCAGCCGTGCCGCGATCGACATGTCCCACGCGAACTCGTACCCGGCGTCGGCGGCGTCGGCCTGCCGGTGCTCGCCGAACGGGACCTCGCCCTGCACGAGTTCCGGGATGCCGAGCCGTTCGCCCAGCGCGCGGGTGGCGTTCGCGGCCGCGAGCACCGACGCGGGGTACTGCGACGGGTTCGCCCAGCCCCAGAGCCAGCTGCGCGGCCCCGGTGCGGCCGATCCCAGCAGCTGGATCCGGAACTCGCCCGGGTGCGGCCCGACGAACTGCAGGGTGCCGGCGGCGAGGTCGACGTTCCAGCGTTCGTGGTCGTCGTACCGGTCGGCGAGCTGCAGCTGCGCTTCCCAGGCCAGGAAGACCCCGTCGCTGACCAGATCGTCCATCCCCCGTGAGCGCGTCATGGGGGAACCCTACGCCGGGCGGTGTTCCCAGATCCCCTCGCTGCCGACGCCCACGAACCCGACGGCCTCGTTCACGTCGAGCATCGGGCGGTTCTCCTCGGCGTTGAACGTGATGATCGAGGGGTGCCCCGGGTGGTCGCGCTCGATCGTCTCGATCCCGACGACCTTGAGCAGCCACCCGAGCCGGTGCCCCCGGTGCTCGCGCAGCACGAGGGTGTCGCCCTGCATCACGGGCTGGGCCACGGGCCCAGGGACGGCGAGCTGGGTGAAGCCGACGAGTCCGCCGGACGACACGTCCTCCACGGCGACGGTGCGCATGGTGCGCGGGCCGTCGTCGAGGTGCTGCTCGTGCGTCCGGAGCCGGTCGATCGTCCAGGCGTCCTCGGGCTCGGCCATGTCGCCGGCCGGGGCATCGGTGCTCATCCGGCTCAGGAGGAGTGCGACGTCCGTCTGCCACCGGGACGGAGTCGGTCCGGCCCAGGTGTGCACGCGGTACCGGTCGGCCGCCGCCCGCGTCGCCGCCGCGCGGACGCCGGAGAGCGCATCGGGGTCGGCCGGGAGCTCCAGACGGCTGATCCGGTTCACCTGCCCGAACCGCCACCCCCGGCTCGTCAGGAACCGGGCTCCGGGTTCGTCCTCGGGCACGACGCCGAACCCGGTCGGTGCACGGAGGCACCCGGGGCCCGCTGCGGGGCCGACCTGCCGTGACACGGCGTACGTCTTCCACTGCGTGCGGCCCTGCTGCCTCGCGACCGCTTCGACGTGCTCGGCCAGGAGCGTGCCGATGCCACGGCGCCGGTGCTCGGGCGCCACGCTGACCGCCATCCAGCAGTTCGGGGCGTCCGCGACCGCCTTCGATTCGTACGAGCCGGCCCCCACCGCGGCCCCCTCGTCGTCACGGACCAGGAACAGTCGGCTGGGCGCGTCGGGGTCGATCAGGTACGGCAGCTGTTCCTCGGGCGTCCAGAGCAGTTCCGGCAGTCCGGTGATCGACACCTCGGCGCGGTTCTGCACGTCGACCCACTCGCGGAACGCCCGCACGGTCCCCGGGTCGTCGTCCATCGTGGCGGGGACCACGAGTTCGTGGACGGTGTACGCGGTCATGTCGGTTCCTCCCGGCGGTGCGACGCCGCCCGGCTCCGGACAGCCTCGCAGCATATCGGCGAGGGTCCGCTGCCGCTAGGCTGCACGGCGTGCTGCTCTCCGATCGCGACATCACCGCCCAGCTCGCCGAGGGCCGGATCGGTCTCGACCCCCACGACGCCTCGCTCGTCCAGCCGTCGAGCATCGACGTCCGACTCGACAAGTTCTTCCGGCTGTTCGACAACCACAAGTACCCGCACATCGACCCGGCGGTCGACCAGCCCGACCTGACCCGGCTGGTCGAGACCGACCCGGACGAGGCCTTCGTGCTGCACCCCGGCGAGTTCGTGCTCGGCTCGACCTACGAGGTCGTCACGTTGCCCGACGACATCGCCGCGCGGCTCGAGGGCAAGAGCTCGCTCGGACGCCTCGGGCTCCTGACCCACTCGACCGCGGGCTTCATCGACCCCGGGTTCTCCGGCCACGTGACGCTCGAGCTGTCGAACGTCGCGACGCTGCCGATCAAGCTCTGGCCCGGCATGAAGATCGGGCAGCTGTGCTTCTTCCAGCTGTCCAGCCCTGCCGAGAAGCCGTACGGCTCGGCCGAGTACCAGTCGCGGTACCAGGGCCAGCGCGGGCCGACCCCGTCCCGCTCGGCGCAGAACTTCCACCGCGCGGACGTCTCAGCGCGCCCCTGACCGCGGTCCGTCCGACCCGGAGCGACGTCATCGACGTCGTGCGACATCGATGACGTCGTTCCGGGTCGACACCGCGCGTCATCCAGCGGACGAAATGTCGCATGCTGTGTATCGTTGCAGCATGTCCGCAGTCCCTCCACGTCCGATGCCGACGGTGTCGGCGGCCGCGCTCATCCGTGACGCCCGTGACCGCGCCGAACTGACGCAGGTGCAGCTCGCCCGCCGCGCCGGCGTCACGCAGAGCGTCATCAGCACGTACGAGAACGGCCGACGCGAACCCTCGCTCGCCGCACTCCAGCGCATGCTCCGGGCCGCGGGCTTCACCACGTCGATCGACCTGCTCCCGGTCGAGGACCCACCGCCGCTGCGTGAACGCGTCGCCGCCGCGCGGCAGGACCTGATCGCCGTCGTCGAGCGGTTCGGTGGCCGGAACCCCCGGTTGTTCGGCAGCGTCGCCCGTGGGGACGACGGCCCGGGCAGCGACGTCGACCTGATGATCGACGTCGACGCCGGGCTCGGCATCTTCGCGCTCATGCGCATCCAGGACGGCGCCGAGCGACTGCTCGGCGTGCGCGTCGACGTCGTGGACGCGGCCGGCATGAGCCCAGAGGTCGTCCGACGCGCGGTGCCGCTGTGAGCCAGGAACCGGTGACGCCCCGGCTGGTCGGCGATCGACTCGACGACGTCATCGGCGCGTGCGAGGCCATCGGCCGGTACGTCGGCGACGAGCGGCTGCCCGAGGACCTGGTGCACGACGCCGTCCGGATGCGGTTGGTCGAGATCGGCGAGGCGGTCCGTGTCCTGCCGAGCACCGTCACCGCGAGCGAGCCGGACATCCCGTGGTCGCGGGTGTCCGACCTCGGCGACCGGCTGACCCGGCGCTACTTCGACACCACCCGCGCGGTGGTGTTCGGCACGGCCCGCACCGACGTACCGCACCTGGCCGACGCGGCGCGGCGGTTGCGCGCGACCCGGCCCTGACCCGGCGGGTCGCGCGGGCACCGGACGTGCGTGCACGGCGGACGGGAGGCACGGATCACGACCTGCCCCGGGCCTCCCGTCCGACCGTGGCCGGCCCCACGACGACGCAGGACGGCCCCGTCTCGCCGAAGCGAGACGGGGCCGTCCGTGTGAGCGGGGGAGATCAGCCCTTCTTGGCGAGCTCCTCGAGGGTGTCGTTGCCCTTGTAGGCCTCGACCGCGTTGTCCTTCGTGACCAGGATCGGCGTCAGCTCGACGGCCGGGACGACCTTCGAACCGTTGTCGTTGTTCTTGTCCTTGGTCGTCTTCGGGGTCTTGCCGTCGGCGAGGTCGGACACCAGGTCGATGGCCGCCTGGGCCTCTTCCGTGGTGTTCTTGTAGATCGTCGAGTACTGCGTGCCCTTCATGATGAGCGGGATCGAAGCGGTCTCCGAGTCCTGCCCGGTCACGACGGGGTTGTCCTTGCCGGCGGCCTTGGTCGCGGTGAGGATCGCACGGGCGAGGGTGTCGTTCGGCGACAGGACGCCGTCGAGCTTGGTGTCACCCGTGTAGTACTGGGCCAGCAGGTCGGTCATGCGCGACTGGGCCTTCTGCGCGAGCCAGCCCTGCGTGTTCACCTTGGCGAACGTGGTCTGACCCGAGACGACCTTGAGCGTGCCGTCGTCGATCTTCGGCTGCAGGACGTCCATCGCACCGTTGAAGAACACGGTGGCGTTGGCGTCGTCCGGCGAACCGGCGAAGAGCTCGACGTTGTACGGTCCGTCGCCCTTCTTCTCCTCGAGGCCCTTGAGCAGCGCCTGGGCCTGCAGCTGGCCGACCTTGAAGTTGTTGAACGCGACGTAGTAGTCGACGTTCTTCGTGTTCAGGATGTTGCGGTCCCAGGCGATGACGGTCGTGCCCTGGGCCTTGGCGGCCTTGACCTGCGAGCCGAGCTGCGAACCGTCGGCAGCACCGATGATGATCGCCTTCGCGCCCTTGGTGACCATGCCCGAGATCTGCGACTGCTGGTCGGGGACCGGGTTGCCGGCGTTGGCGTACTGGATGTCGGCCTTGAAGCCGGCGTCCTCGATCGACTTCTTGAACGCGGCGCCCGCGAGCACCCAGTTCTGCGAGGTCTTGGCCGGCAGGGCGACGCCGATGAGGTCGCCCTTCTTGATGGACGAGCCGGAGCCGTCGCCCGAGTCGGAGGTGCCACGAGCCGAGCAACCGCTGAGGGCCAGGCCCGCGACGAGTGCCAGACCGATGCCGGCGATGAGCTTCTTGCGCATGAGAGTGCTTTCTCTTCGTTGAGGTGGTGGTGCTGTGAGGGGAAGGGTTGGACTAGGGGAGGGTGATCTTGTCGGGCTGGTCCTCGATCGAGCGCGGCTGCTGCTGGGCCGCGGGGACCTCGGCTGCGTCCTTGCGCTGGAACTGCCGCATCATGCCGCCGATGAGCGATGGGCGGCCCTGCGACTTCGAGTAGACGTCGAAGGCGACGGCGATGAGGAGCACGAGACCACGGATGATCTGGACCTTGTTGGACTCGATGCCCATCAGCTGCAGACCGTTCGACAGCAGCGCCATCACGAGGCCACCGATGATGGAGCCGGAGATGGTGCCGATGCCACCGGCGACCGCTGCACCACCGACGAACACGGCGGCGATCGCGTCGAGCTCCCAGCCGGTGCCGTCCGCGGGACCCGAGGCGTTCGAGTACCCGACGAACACCATGCCGGCGATCGCGGCGAGGACCGACATGTTCGCCATGACGAAGAAGTTCACCTTGCGGGCGCTGACGCCGGACAGGACGGCGGCGCTGGAGTTGCCACCGACCGCGTAGACCTGGCGACCGAAGATGGTGTTCTTCGTGATGAAGCCGTAGACGATGGTCAGGACACCGAGGATGATCGCGACGATCGGGATCGACGTGCCGACCGGGCCGGCGCCGAACAGGTACGTGGCGACGAGGGTGACGGCGACCAGGATGCCGGTGCGGACGACGGAGACCCACAGCGGCGGGACCTCGGCCTGCATCTTGCGGCGACGGGCACGACCGCGGACCTCGACGATGATCAGGACGGCGATGGTCACGGCGCCGATCAGCAGCGTGCCGTTCGAGAACCCGAAGTCGGGGCCGAAGTCACCGAGGAAGCCGGAGCCGATGGTGTTGTAGGGGTCCGGCGTCGGGACCGAGGTGGACGCACCGATGATCTGGTTCGCACCGCGGAAGATGAGCTGGCCGGCCAGGGTCACGATGAAGGCCGGGACCTTCACGAACGCCACCCAGAAGCCCTGCCAGGCACCGACGAGCGCACCGACGACCAGGCCGAGCACGATCGCCAGCCAGACCGGGAAGTGCCAGACCGACATCGACTGGGCGACGATGATGCCGACGAACGCCGCCACCGATCCGACGGACAGGTCGATGTGGCCCGCGATGATCACCATGACCATCCCCAGCGCGAGGATGAGGATGTAGGAGTACTGCAGGAACAGGTTGATGACGTTGGTGGGCTCGAGGATGAGCCCGTCCGTCATGAACCAGAAGAAGATGACGATCGCGACGAGGGCGATGATCATGCCGTACTGGCCGATCGAGTTGCCCTTGCCGAAGAGCAGTTTCAGGTTGTTCATGAGACGGGAGCGCCCTTCCGCGCGGAGGTCATGCTGCGCATGAGCGTTTCTGGATCGGCCTGGTCCGCGGGGACGTCGGCCGTGATCTGGCCCTCGAAGATCGTGTAGATGCGATCGGAGAGGCCGAGGAGTTCGGGGAGCTCGGAGGAGATCAGGATGATGCCCTTCCCCTGTGCTGCGAGCTGCTGGATGATGCCGTAGATCTCGAACTTCGCGCCCACGTCGATGCCGCGGGTCGGTTCGTCGAGGATCAGGATGTCCGGGTCGGTGAACATCCACTTGGACAGGACGACCTTCTGCTGGTTCCCGCCGGAGAGCTTCCCGACGTTCTCCTCGACGCTCGGCACCTTGGTGCGGAGCATCTTCCGGTACTTCTCGGCGACGTCGTACTCCTCGATGGAGTCGACGACGCCGCCCTTCGAGATCTTCTGCAGATCGGCGGAGACGGTGGACCGCTTGACGGTGTCGAGCAGGTTGAGGCCGAGGGCCTTGCGGTCCTCGGAGACGTAGCCCATGCCGTTCTGGATCGCCTGCTGGACGTTCGTGACCTTGATCTCGTGGCCGTCCTTGATGATCTCGCCGCCGAGCCAGGTGCCGTAGGAGCGACCGAACAGGCTCATCGCGAGCTCGGTGCGGCCAGCGCCCATCAGGCCCGCGAAGCCGACGATCTCGCCACGCTTGACGTGGAAGTTCGAGCCCTTGCAGACCAGGCGGCTGGCGTCGAGCGGGTGCTGCACGGTCCAGTCGCGGACCTCGAAGAAGGTCTCGCCGATCTTCGGGGTGCGGTCCGGGAACCGGCTCTCGAGCGACCGGCCGACCATGCCGCGGATGATGCGGTCCTCGTTGACGCCGTCGCCCTTGACGTTCAGCGTCTCGATGGTCTTGCCGTCACGGATGATCGTGATCTCGTCGGCGATCTGCTCGATCTCGTTGAGCTTGTGGCTGATGATGATGCTCGAGATGCCCTTGGCCTTCAGCCCGACGATCAGGTCGAGCAGGTGCTGCGAGTCGTTCTCGTTCAGGGCCGCGGTCGGCTCGTCGAGGATGAGGAGCTTGACGTCCTTGTGCAGGGCCTTCGCGATCTCGACCAGCTGCTGCTTGCCGACACCGATGTTCTTGATCTGGGTGTCCGGGTCGTCGGCCAGGCCGACGCGGGCGAGCAGGTCCTGCGCACGGAGCTGGGCGCTCGTCCAGTCGATCACGCCGAACTTGCCGGGCTCGTTGCCGAGGAACAGGTTCTCGGTGATCGAGAGCTCCGGGATCAGCGCGAGTTCCTGGTGGATGATCACGATGCCGGCCTGCTCGGACTGCTTGATGTCCTTGAAGCGGACCTCTTTGCCCTCGTAGACGATCTCGCCGTCGTAGGTGCCGTAGGGGTAGACGCCCGACAGGACCTTCATCAGGGTCGACTTGCCGGCACCGTTCTCGCCGCAGATCGCGTGGATCTCGCCAGCGCGGACGTTGAGGGAGACCTCGGACAGCGCCTTGACACCAGGGAACTCCTTGGTGATCGAGCGCATCTCGAGGATGGTCTCGGGTGCGGTGATCGACCGGGTCTCGAGGCCGGTGTCGATCGGGGTTGACGCCACAGTGCATCTCCTTCTGCCGCTGCGATGCGGCAGTTGTTCGGGTGGTTCTGCTGCGGCAGCGAAAGGGCGCAGGTGGCCTGCGTGGACTTCGTTGTCGCGTCCGGTGCCCCGCTGGTGTGACGCTCATGTGAACGGTCACATCGGCTGGACGGAGGTAATTTACGCACAGCCCCTGTGCGGCTGTCAATTCGGATTGGTCGCGTTTTCGTAACGGCCTGCGTGATCCCGCATGAACGTCCCCCGGACGGGAGGCACGGTGCCGGTCCGCCCCGCGTCCTGCGGATCGACCGTGGGCGCGTCAACGACCGCGCGGGGCCCCCGTGGACGCGCGCACGACGAGCTGCGGGACGATGTCGATCGGGCGGAGGAGCTCGTCGTCGCCGGGCAGGAGCAGGTCGACGCAGCGGCGGCCGAGCTCGGCGAAGTCGACCTGCACCGTGGTGAGGGGCGGCCAGAAGTGCTTCGCCTCGGGGATGTCGTCGTAGCCGACCACCGACAGGTCGCCCGGCACGTCGAGCCCGTAGGAGCGCGCTGCGTGCATGACGCCCAGGGCCATCTGGTCGTTCGAGCAGAACACCGCCGTGCAGTCCCGCCACCGCAGGAGTTCGCGGCCGGCGTGGTAACCGAAGTCCGCCGTCCAGTCGCCCAGGATCGGCGGGACGACGGACATGTCGCGGTCCGACATGGCGCGCAGGAAGCCCTGCATGCGGGCGTCGGCCTCGATCCAGTCCTGCGGGCCGGCGATGTGCCGGATGTACTCGTGACCCAGGTCGAGCAGGTGCTCGGTAGCGAGCCGCGCGCCCTCCATCTGGTCGACCCACAGGGCCGTCGGGTCCTCGCCGACACTGGCCCGCATCGTCACGTACGGCGTGCGGATGCCGAGTTCCTCGATCAGGTCGAACACCCGCTGCTGGGGTGCGATGACGACGATGCCCTCGACGTCCAGGTCGAGCAGGTGCCCGAGCCCCTCGCGCACGGCGGTGTCGGTCGCCTCGGCGATGTTCGCCGTCGTCACCGAGTACCCGCGCAGCATCGCCGCGTCCTCGATCGCCTGCAGTGCGACCGCCGGGCCGTAGTGGGCGCGCCGGGCTGTCAGGACGCCGATCGTGTGGGTCCTGCTCGTGACGAGGGCCCGCGCCGCACGGTTCGGCCGGTACTGCAGCTGCTCCATCGCCGCCAGCACCTTGTCGCGTGTGGCGTCGCGGATGGCGTCGGAGTTGTTCAGCACCCGCGACACGGTCTGGTGGGAGACGCCCGCGATCCGTGCGACGTCACGGATGCTGGGCGAACGCGGTTGCTGTGCCCGCGATGACGCCATTGCTGCTCGTTTCCGCCCGGGGCCGTGGCACGTCGATGTGCACGTTCACATTCCGGGCCAGATCATTATGCACGTCCGGCGGATCGACGCCACCTGAACGTCCTCGAGGCTGCGGCCCGGCGGCGTGCCGGGCCGCAGCCTCGCTGCACCCTCGCGGTGCGTCAGAGCCAGTTGCGCTTGCGGAAGATCGCCCACAACACACCCATCAGGGCGAGCATGCCAAGGATCGCGACCGGGTAGCCGTACCGCCAGTGCAGCTCGGGCATGTGGTCGAAGTTCATCCCGTAGACACCGGCGATCAGACCGGGGGCGAACAGGATCGCCGCCCACGACGAGATCTTCTTGACCTCCTCGCCCTGACGGTGCGCGGCGCGGGCGAGCTGCCGGCTCTCCTCGCCCTGCGCCAGGCTCGCACTGGTCATCCGCCGCATCGCCTCGTTCTGCTCCTGCGACACCAGGGTCGCGTGCAGTGTCAGGGCGTTCTCGAGCAGGGACCGGAACGAGTCCACCCGCTCCGTCACGCGCAGGGCGTGGTCGAGCACGTTGCGCAGCCGGTGCTGCACCTCGTCGTCGACGCCGTACTTGTCGGCGCCGCGCAGCAGGCCCTTCACCATCGCGGGCACCGGCTTCGTGGCTCGCTGGAAGGACAGCACTTCGCTGAGCAGCTGGTAGATGCGCTTCGAGACACCGGGGTCGACCTGCCCGGCGAAGAGCAGGTCCTCGATGGCGTCGATGCCGTCCTGCAGCACCTCGACCACCGGGGCGTAGCCGTCCACGACCTCGTCCAGCACCGCGGCGGTCACGGCCTCGGAGCCCAGCGCCAGGAACTCGGGGTCGGCCTCGACCTGGGCGCGGAGCGCAGCGAGGTCGGGGCGCTCGGCGTGCCGGACGCTCACCACGAACCGGTCGCCGACGAACAGGTGCACCTCGCCGAACTCGACCGTGCCCTCGTCGCGGTCGAACCAGGCCGGGCGGAGCACCAGGAAGAGCGTGTCGCCGTACCGCTCGAGCTTCGCGCGCTGGTGCCCCTTGCGGGCGTCCTCCACCGCGTTCTCGTGCAGGTCGAACTCGGTCGCGACGGCGTCGAGCTCGTGCGGGTCCGGACGGAGCAGCCCGATCCACGCCAGGTCGCACCGTGCGACCTCGTGGCGTGCCCCGAGCGACAGGGTCGACGGAGACTCGATGCGACGTCCTTCGACGTAGATCGCGTTGTCGATCATTGCCATGCGCGTGCTCCTCGTGGTCGGGAGCAGGCAGGCGCGATGCCGCGGCGGACCGCAGCGGGCGGAGGAGATCTAGGACACGGGCGCGGCGGCGAGGGGGAGGGGCTGCCGGCCCGCGCGAGGATGGTCACCCGACATCGCGCCTCACCTGCCCTTCTCCTGGTCGTGCGGCCGCGGTGCGCAGCCTCGTGGCCACAACTGTGGCCGACGTCCGACCATACTCCGGACGCACGAGGGAGCCAAGCGCTCGGCCGCGCTCGACCGAGACTCGGCCTGGGCGACGGTTCTCGTGCTCGCGGGCACGAGGAGTGTCGCTGAGCCCGAGTCTCGGCCCAGGCGGCCGCGCCGGGTCAGCGCGTGATGTGCAGGCCCGCGGCCTCGAGCTCGGTCAGCTGCCAGCCCAGCCAGGGGCTCCAGCCGAACGGCGCACCGGCGACGGCGGCCCGCAGCGAGTCCTCGGAGACCCAGGCGTACTCGGCGACCTCGTCGTCCGCGGGGGCGGGCAGGTCGTCGGTGACGGCGCGGAACACCGGGCAGACCTCGTTCTCGACGATCCCCGAGGCGTCGACCGCGCGGTACCGGAAGTCCGGCAGCACGAGCTCGACGTCGCGCACCGTGATGCCGAGTTCGCGCGATGCCCGGCGGGCGATGGCGTCCTCGAACGACTCGTCGGGGCCGGGGTGCCCGCAGAACGTGTTCGTCCAGACACCGGGCCACGTCTTCTTCGACAGGGCGCGACGGGTCACCAGGACGTCCCCGTCGGTGTTGCGGACGTGGCACGAGAAGGCCAGGTGGAGGGGCGTGTGGTCTGTGTGCACCGTGAACTTGTCCGCTGTGCCGATCGGGGTACGGTCGTCGGCCAGCAGGACCACGGTTTCCGGGAAAGCGCTCATCTGCACCGATAGGTTAGGCCAATGAGCGAGGAAGCGGCCACCGTGGCGCACATCGACCTCGCGCTCGTCGACGACTGTCTCGAGCGCTTCTTCGTCGTGTCCTCGGCTCGTGCCGCGCGCTACGGCCGTCCGTCCGAGGAACTCTGGCGGGTGCTCCGCAAGGCGAGCCTGGGCGGCAAGCGCTTCCGACCGCGCATGGTCCTGACCGCGTACCTCGGCCTCGGCGGGGACGACGTGCACGCTGCTGCGCACGTCGCCGCGGCCTACGAACTCCTGCACACCGCGCTGGTGGTGCACGACGACGTCATCGACCGCGACTGGGCCCGCCGCGGCCAGCCGAACGTCGCGGGCTCCTACCGCGACGCCGGCACCACCGGTGGGCTGCCGCTGCCGACCGCCGAGCACCGCGGGATGAGCGCCGCCGTGATCGCGGGCGACCTCGCGCTCTCCGGCGCACCGCGGTTCATCGAGTCCTCCGGCGTGACGGGCGAGCGTCGTGGGCGTCTGCTCGAACTGCTCGACGAAGCCGTGTTCGCCAGCGCCGCCGGTGAGATGACCGACGTCGACCTGGCCCTCGGCGTGATGCCGACGGTGGACGAGGTCCTGGCGATGGAACGGGCGAAGACGAGCGTGTACTCGTTCGAGGCACCGCTGCAGTCCGGAGCCGTGCTCGCCGGCGCGCCCGAGACCGTCGTCACCGCGCTCGGCGCCTTCGGCCGCGAGATCGGCATCGCCTACCAGATCGTCGACGACCTGCTCGGGGTGTTCGGCGACGAGACGACCACCGGCAAGAGCGTGCTGGGGGACCTGCGCGAGGGCAAGCGGACCATGCTCATCGCGTACGCGGCCACGACCGACTGCTGGCCGGACATCGCTCCCTACCTGGGTGACCCGGACCTGACCGAGGAACGCGCGGCCGAACTCCGTGCGACCCTGGTCACCTGCGGCGCCCGTGCCGCAGCCGAGTCCCGGATCGCCGACCACGTCGCACTCGCCCGTGCCGAGCTCTCCGGACTGCCGTACGACCTCGCCGACCGCCTGGAGGGCCTCGTGACCGAACTCGTGGAGCGCGCCCGGTGACGACCGACACCACCCGGACCGGCAGTGCGCCGTCCGGTCGGCTCCCCCTGTACGACGCCACGGCCGAGGCAGCGTCGAGCGTCGTCATCGACCGCTACTCGACGTCGTTCGGCCTGGCGAGCCGGTTGCTCGCCAAGGACACCCGCGAGCACATCCGCAACGTGTACGCGCTGGTGCGCGTCGCCGACGAGGTCGTCGACGGTCCCGCGACCGAGGCGGGGCTCGACCCCGACCTGGCACGGACGGTCCTCGACGAGCTCGAGGCCGACACCGAGCGCGCGATCGCCCTCGGTTTCTCGGTGAACCCCGTCGTGCACGCGTTCGCCCGGAGTGCACGGGTCACGGGCTTCGGCGCGGAGCTCACCAAGCCGTTCTTCGCGTCGATGCGGATGGACCTGGAGCGCACCGAGCACGACGACCCCTCGTTCGCTGCGTACGTGTACGGCTCGGCCGAGGTCGTGGGGCTGATGTGCCTGCGTGCGTTCGTGTACCGCGCCGGCCGCCCGACCTTCGACCAGGCTGAGCTCGTCGCGGGAGCCCGGGCGCTCGGCGCCGCGTTCCAGAAGGTGAACTTCCTGCGCGACCTGCACGCCGACTTCGAGGTGCTCGGCCGCTCGTACTTCCCGGGGGTCGACATCCGCTCGTTCGACGAGGCCACGAAGCAGCGCCTGGTCGCCGACGTGCAGGCTGACCTCGACCACGCGGCCCGGACGATCCGGCTGCTGCCGGCCGACGCCCGGAACGCCGTCGGGCTCGCGCACGCCCTGTTCCAGGAACTCAACGACCGCATCGCCCGCACGCCGGCGACGCGCCTGGTGACGACGCGCGTGCGCGTCCCGAACCCGGTGAAGGCACGCCTGGCCGCACAGGTGCTCGCCGGACGCGCACCCGTGCGGTCGAAGGTGGCCACACGTCGGCCAGGAGGCACGTCATGACCCCGCCCCGCGCCTCCCGTCCGACGGCCGTCGCCGCCACCACCCGGCGCAAGGTGCCCGCCCGACGCGCCGTCGTGATCGGCGGCGGCATCAGCGGACTGGCGTCCGCGGCGCTGCTCGCGCGGGACGGCTTCGCCGTGACCGTGCTCGAGCAGCGGTCGCAGCTCGGCGGCCGTGCCGGTTCGTGGGAGCGCGACGGCTTCCGGTTCGACACCGGGCCGTCGTGGTACCTCATGCCCGAGGTGTTCGACCACTTCTTCCAGCTGCTCGGCACCTCGGCCGACGCCGAACTCGACCTCGTGAAGCTCGACCCCGGGTACCGCGTCTACAGCGAGGGCAACGACGAGCCGATCGACCTGCGCGCCGACGCCGAGGCGAACATCGCGCTGTTCGAGTCCGTCGAGCCCGGAGCCGGCAAGCGGATCCGGAAGTACCTCGCCTCGGCCGAGGACACCTACGCGATGGCGATCCGCCGGTTCCTGTACACGACGTTCCAGGACCTCACGAAGCTCGCCGCCCCCGACGTGCTCCGTCGCCTGCCGAAGCTCGCCCGGCTCCTGCTGCAGCCGCTGTCGTCCCGCGCCGCCTCGGCGGTCAAGGACCGGCGGCTCTGGCAGATCCTGGGCTACCCGGCCGTCTTCCTGGGCACGAGCCCGTACGCCGCACCGAGCATGTACCACCTGATGAGCCACCTCGACCTCGCCGACGGGGTGCTCTACCCGAAGGGCGGCATCATCGAGGTGATCGCCGCGGTCGAGCGGGTTGCCCGTGCCGAGGGCGCGAAGATCATCGCCGGTGCGAAGGTCGAACGGATCGTCGTCGAGGACGGCGTCGCCACCGGGGTCGTGCACCGCGACCGCGACGGCGTGCAGCACACCGCCTCGGCCGATCTGGTCGTGAGCGCCGCCGACCTGCAGCACACCGAGATGCAGCTGCTCGACCGCGAGCACCGCACCCACGGCGCCGAGCACTGGAAGACCCGCGACCCCGGGCCGAGCGCCGTGCTCGTCTACCTCGGCATCGACGGACCGACGCCCGGCCTGCTGCACCACACCCTGGTGTTCACCGAGGACTGGAAGGCGAACTTCGGCGCGATCTTCGGCAAGGACCGGCACGTCCCCGACCCCGCGTCGATCTACGTCTGCGCGCCGTCGGAGACCGACCCCTCCGTCGCCCCCCGCGGCTCGAGCAACCTGTTCATCCTGGTGCCGCTGCCCGCCGACCTGTCCATCGGCAAGGGCGGGATCGACGGTGCCGGCGACTACGAGGTCGAGCAGATCGCCGACCGCGCCATCGACGTCGTCGCCGAGCGTTCGGGCGTCCCCGACCTGCGGGACCGCATCCGGGTCCGCCGGACGATCGGCCCGCGCGACTTCGCCGACGACCTCAACGCGTGGAACGGGTCGATGCTCGGTCCCGCGCACACGCTCAAGCAGAGTGCGTTCTTCCGCGAGAAGAACGCGTCGGCCAAGGTCGAGGGTCTGTACTACGCCGGGGCGTCCACGATCCCGGGCATCGGTCTGCCGATGTGCCTGATCAGCGCCGAGGTCCTGCTCAAGCGGATCCACGGCGACACGAGCACCGAACCGCTGCCGACGCCGCTCGGCACCCCGCGGAACCAGGCCGGCACCGCCTGATGCCGGGGCTGTACCTCACCGGCCTGGTCGTGTCGCTGATCGGCATGACCGTGCTCGACGCCCGCTTCCGGCTGTTCTTCTGGCGAGCACCGTGGCGTGCGGCTGCGGTGATGGTCGTCGGCGTCGCCTTCTTCATGGTGTGGGACGTCGCCGGGGTCGCGTACGGCATCTTCTTCATCGGCCCGCAGAACCTGCTGACCGGCGTGCTGCTCGCCCCCGAGGTCCCGCTCGAGGAGCTCTTCTTCCTGCTGCTGCTCTGCTACTCGACGATGGACCTGGTCGGCTTCGTCCGGCCCGTCGTGCAGCGGTCGCTCGGACGGCGGCGCCCGTGACCGGCTCCGGCGCGTACGCGCTCCTGGCCCTGCCGTTCTTCGCCGTGGTGGCGGTGGTGGCGGTCGTCGCCGGCATCCTGGCCGCGCGCCGTGCACGAGCGGCGGGACGCGCACCGGGGCCCGGGCGTCGGGTCGCACTGGTCACGTCGCTCGTCGCCGGGATCGCGCTGCTCGTGATGACGATCGTGTTCGACAACGTCATCGTGACCCTGCGCATCGTCGCCTACGACCCCTCGCTCATCAGCGGGGCGAAGATCGGGGCGATCCCGGTCGAGGACCTCGCGTACGCGATGGCGGCGATCGTGTTGCTGCCGAGCCTGTGGGTCGTGTTCGACCGGACGGGCCCGCGCCCCGCGCCCGACCCGACCACCGCACCACCGGAGGACACGAAGTGAACGCCAACACCGCCTCCAGGCCGTCGACGCTGCGAGCACTGTTCGTCTCGTCGCGCCCGATCAGCTGGGTGAACACCGCCTACCCGTTCGGTGCCGCGTACCTGCTCGGCAGCGGGGTCGGCGTCAGCGTTGACGACAGCAGCGGCGGCGGTGGGTTCTCGCTCGTCGCGTTCCTGGTCGGCGTCGTGTACTTCCTGGTGCCCTACAACCTGGCGATGTACGGCATCAACGACGTCTTCGACTACGAGTCCGACCTGCGCAACCCGCGCAAGGGCGGCGTCGAGGGTGCCCTGCTCGACAAGAGCGTCCACCGCACCACCCTCTGGGCCGTCGTCGTCACGAACGTGCCGTTCCTGGTCGCGCTCGTCGTGCTCGGGGCGGTGAGCGGGAACGGGCCGTGGTCGTGGCT
The DNA here is from genome assembly GCF_004365385.1 of Curtobacterium sp. PhB190. Lineage (NCBI taxonomy): Bacteria > Bacillati > Actinomycetota > Actinomycetes > Micrococcales > Microbacteriaceae > Curtobacterium > Curtobacterium sp. PhB190. The sequence continues at coordinate 144,318 of NZ_SODN01000008.1, forward strand.
CGTCCTGGCGATCAGCGTGTTCGCGGTCATCGCGTACTCGGCGCCGGGGCTGCGGTTCAAGGAGAAGCCGTTCCTCGACTCCCTGACCTCGTCGACGCACTTCGTCTCGCCCGCGATCTACGGTCTCGCGCTCGCCGGACCGCACTGGACCGGTGAGCTCGTCGCCGTCTGCGTCGCGTTCTTCCTGTGGGGCGTGGCCTCGCACGCGTTCGGTGCCGTGCAGGACGTCCTCGCCGACCGGGCCGGCGGCATCGGCTCCGTCGCGACCGTCATCGGTGCGCGGGCGACCGTGCGCCTCGCGTTCGTCGCGTACCTGGTCGCCGGCGTCGCGCTGCTCTTCTCGGCGTTCCCCGGGCCGATCGCCGCCGTCGTCGTGATCCCGTACGCGCTCAACGTGTTGCCCTGGTGGAACATCACGGACCAGGGGGCCGAGGCCGCGAACGCGGGGTGGAAGCGGTTCCTCTGGATCAACTACCTGGCGGGGTTCATCGTGACGATGGCGCTCATCGCCTACGCCTTCACGCACTGAGCGCCCGGCGTCGGTCGCGGTCGGGCTCCGTCGGCGTCCCGTCGAGGTTCCGAAATCTCGGCATCTCGACGTCGCCCGGCGCGATCCGTGGAACCTCGGCGCCGCGCACGCGGCATGTCGTGCAACCTCGGCGCCCGAACCTCGGCGCCCGCCGCCCGCCGCCCGCAGCACTGACAGCGCCCGGCGCGCGCAGCACTGACAGACTGGACGGACGCGTCACGGGAGTCGTGACGCCGCAGCCACGAAGGAGTGCACGCATGACGGTCCGGATCATCCACGTCGGTCTCGGAGGGTGGGGCGGCAACTGGGCCCGCACCGCCATCCCAGAGGTCTCCGAAGTGGAGGTGGTCGGGATCGTCGACCCGGTGCCGGCGACGCTGACCGCCGTGCAGCAGGACCTCGGGCTGCCCGCGTCCGCCGCGTTCGCGTCCCTCACCGAGGCGCTCGCCGGGGTCGAGGCCGACGCCGTCGTCATCACCGCCCCCGCCGTCACCCACGTGCCGCTCGCGCTCGAGGCCCTGGACGCCGGCAAGCACGTCCTGGTCGAGAAGCCGTTCGCCAACACCACGGACGAGGCCGTCACCGCCGTGCGCCGTGCCGAGGAGCTCGGCCTCGTGCTGCAGGTCAGCCAGAACTACCGCTGGTACCCGGCACCGCGCGCCGTGCAGGACCTGCTCGCTGCGAACACCGTGGGCGAGCTCTCCGCGATCAACGTCGACTTCCGGCAGTGGGACAACGACCTGGCGTTCGAGGAACACCCGCACTACAAGTTCCCGCACGCCATGATCAACGACATGGCCATCCACCACTTCGACCTGCTCCGGATGGTCACCGGACAAGAGGCCGTCCGGGTCTTCGCCAAGGCGACCTTCCCGTCGTACAGCAAGTACCAGGACGAAGCCATCGCCTCGATGATCATCGAGCTCGATGGTGGGCTGGTCGTCAGCTACCGCGGCAGCTGGCTGAGCCGCGGCCCCCGCACGGCGTGGGCCGGCGAGTGGAGCATCCAGGGCGAGGACGGCGAACTCTGGTTCACCAGCCGCGACGGCGCGCCGAACGCGGTCGACGGCGACGTGGTCACCCTCCGCCGCACCCAGGACGACGAGGCCGAGCCCGTCGAGTTGCCCGTGCTCGAGCACACCGACCGCCAGGGCGGGCTGCAGGCCTTCGCCCGTTCGGTCGAGGGCGGTCCGGCGCCGGCGACGAGCGGCCGCGACAACCTGCGCAGCCTCGCACTCATGGAGGCAGCTGGTCGTTCGGCTGCCAGCGGCCAACCCGAGGACGTCGTCGTCCCGTCCTGAACGCCGTGACCGACGGACGGGAGGCCCGTGGCGGGCCCGCCACGGGCCTCCCGTCCGCCCTGGGGGCACGCCCACTGCCGCGGGCGCGACGCCGCCCGGGTGGCCGCGCCGCGGCCATCTGGGCGCGCCCCCGGCCCGGCCGTGTAGAAACTGGGGAATGGCCAAGGACAGTCTCCCCGAGCTCGAACTCGCGAACGTCCGCACGCGTGAGCGCATGACCGACACCGTCACCGAGCTCAAGCGCCGTGCGAACCTCCCGGCGCGGGCACGGCTCGCAGTCGCGAAGACCCGACAGCGCTGGCACCGTGACCCGACCCCGCTCGTGGCGATGGGCATCACCGGACTCACCGGGATCGCGGCGATCATCACCGGCATCGCGATCCGCAACCGTCCCGCCGGCCACCTGGCGACGCCACCGGCGAGTTCGGCGTTCACCGCGCTGCTGCCCTTCGGCGGGCGCGGCGACGGCCCCTCGGCGAAGGAGCAGGCGCAGTCCGGCCGCAAGGGGCGCAAGGCCCGGGCGAAGGCGGCCGAGCAGGCGCTGGACCGTGACCCGGCGCACAAGGCCCGCGTGAAGCAGCAGACCGGCATCGCCGCGGTGCAGCGACGGGCGGACAAGAACCGCAAGGCCGCCGTGAAGCGGTCGAAGCAGGCCCTGAAGGCGCGGGGGTAGTCCGATGGCGCAGGAGCAGCAGAAGCCGGATCCGGACGACTCCCGGAAGCCGGACAACCCCACCGACCTCAGGAAGCCGACGCTCGTCTACACGCTGAAGAAGACGCTGCGCGAGTTCTCGAGCGACCAGTGCACCGACCTCGCAGCGGGCCTGACGTACTACACGGTCCTCGCGCTCTTCCCCGGACTGCTGGCCGTCGTGTCGCTCCTGGGCTTGGTCGGGCAGGCCGACAACACGATCAAGACCTTGCTGCAGATCATCGGCAACATCGGGTCCGACCAGGTCGTGAGCCTGATCAAGGAGCCGCTCGAGGGCCTCGTCCGCTCGCCCGCCGCTCCCATCACGTTCATCGTCGGTGTCGTCGGTGCGCTCTGGTCGGCCTCCGGGTACGTCGGCGCCTTCGGCCGGGCGATGAACCGGATCTACAACGTCCGCGAGGGGCGTCCGATCTGGAAGCTCCGCCCGACGATGCTCGGCGTGACGCTCGCGACCGTCATCCTGCTCGTCCTCGGACTGCTGACGCTCGTCTCCGGTCCGCTCGCCCGGAGCTTCGGTGACGTCATCGGCCTCGGGGACGTCGCTGCGACGGTGCTCCTCATCGTGCAGTGGCCGATCCTGCTGATCATCGCGATCGTCGTGGTCGCGGTGCTCTACTACTGGTCGCCGAACGTCAAGCAGCCGAAGTTCACCTGGGTCAGCGGCGGGTCGATCCTGGCGCTCCTCATCTGGATCATCGCGAGCGTCGGCTTCGGCTTCTACGTCGGGAACTTCTCGAACTACAACGCCACCTACGGCTCCCTCGGTGGGGTCATCGTGTTCCTGCTGTGGATCTGGATCACGAACAACGCGCTGCTCTTCGGTGCCGAGTTCGACGCCGAGCTCGAGCGCGGCCGGCAGCTGCAGGCGGGCATCCGGGCGGAGGAGGACATCCAGCTCCCCGAGCGCGACACCCGCCAGATCGAGAAGCAGGACGAGAAGCGGGCGCAGGACGTCCTCGAGGGGATCAGGATCCGGCAGGGCGCCGACGGCGACTGACACCCGAGGCGTTCCTCCGGACGGAGGCGCTACGGTGCGACCGTGCCCGCCTTCCTCGACGGGCTGCCGTTCTGGCAGCTCGTCCTCGCGCTCTTCGTGATCGTGTTCTGCCGTGCGCAGGCCACGTACTGGGTCGCGCGTCTCGCAGTGACGGGTGCCTCGCGCTCCCGCTGGGGTCGCTGGTTGCACTCGCCGGCGGTCCGCCGCGGCTCAGTGCTCCTCGAGCGCTGGGGCCTGCCGGTGGTGACGGTGAGCTTCGTGGTGGTCGGGCTGCAGACGGTGATGAACGCGGCCGCCGGGCTCGCCCGCGTGGCGTGGTGGCGGTACACGACCGCGATGGTGCCGGGGTGCGTCGCGTGGGCCTTCCTCTACGCCACCGTCGGGCTCGCGGTGTTCTGGGCGGTCGTCGCCGCGCTGGCCGGCTCGCCGTGGGGCATCGCGGCGGTGGCCGTCCTGGTGGCCGTCCTGGTGGTCGCGATGGTCGTCGCGGTGACGGTTCTCCACAGATCACGGAACCGGACGGGAGGCCCGGCCCGGCTTCCGTAGGCTGGCCCACGTGACGACAGAACAGCTCCAGAACCGTCCGGTCGCCCTGGTGACCGGTGCCACCCGCGGCATCGGCCGCGCGATCGCGACCGACCTCGGTCGCACCCACCACGTGTTCGTCGGCGGGCGGAACGCCGAGGCAGTGGACGCCCTCGTCGCCGAGCTGCCGAGCGCCGTGCCGTTCGTCGGTGACCTCGGCGCGGGGGACCTGCCGCCGCTGCCCGACCGGCTCGACGTGCTCGTGCACTCCGCCGGTGTCGAGCAGGGCACGACCATCGCCGACACCCCGCGTGCCGTGTGGGAGCAGGTCTTCGCCACGAACCTGTTCGCGGTCGCCGAGCTCACCCGGGTGGCGCTGCCGGCACTCCGAGCGGTTCGGGGCATCGTCGTGCCGATCAACAGCGGCTCGGGCTTCCACTCCGGCCCCGGCGGTGGTGTGTACGCGGCGTCGAAGTTCGCACTGCGGGCCTTCGCCGACGCCCTGCGCGAAGAAGAGCGGGCGAACGGCGTCCGGGTCTCGAGCGTGCACCCGGGCCGGACGGACTCGGACATGCAGCGGGCGCTGACCGAGAAGCTCGGCGAGGACTACGACACCGCCTACTACCTGGCGCCGGAGGACGTGGCCGCCGCTGTCCGGACGGTCGTCGACCTGCCGGAGCGCGGCACCGTCGAGTCGCTCGCGATCCGACCGACCCGACGGCGCTGACAGCGGGCTACGACAGCTCGATGCGCGCGTCGAGCTCGAGCCGGTCGAGGAACGTCTCGTCGTGGCTGACCACGACGAGCGCGCCGCGGTAGGCCCGCAACGCGTCGACGAGCTGGTCGACACTCGTCAGGTCGAGGTCGTTCGTCGGCTCGTCGAGCACCAGCAACTGCGGCGGCGGGTCGGCCAGCACCAGGCTCGCCAACGCCACCCGGAACCGCTCCCCGCCGGACAGCGCCCCGGCGAGCCGGTCGACGGTGTCGCCGCGCACCAGGAACTTCGCGAGGCGGTTCCGGACCTCGGCGACGGCGACGTGCGGGGCGTCCCGTCGCACGTTGTCGAGCACCGTGGCGGTGTCGTCGAGGGTGTCCTTCCGCTGCGGCAGGTACGCGATCCGCTCGACGTGGGCGACGGCTCCGGTGTCGGGGAGCGGGTGCTCCCGCGCCTCCGGCGAACCGACGAGCTGTTCGAGCAGGGTGGACTTGCCGACGCCGTTGTCCCCGGTGACGGCGATCCGCTCCGGCCCCTGCACGATGACGTCCCGCCCGCGAACCGTGACGGTCGCGATCTGTCGTGACGCCGGGACGTCCGGGTCGGGCAGGGTCACGTGGATGGACTCGTCGTCGCGCAGCCGGAGTTCGGCTTCGCGCTTGGTGGCGAGTGCGGCGGCCTCGTCGTCCGCGTACCCGACGCGCAGTCGGCCGGCGGTCTCCTGCGCCTTCTTCCGCTGCTCGTTCGCCAGGATCTTCGGCATCGATCGGCCCGCCTTCTCACCGGCCTTGGCACGCCGGGCGAGCTTCGTCTCGGCCTCGATGCGCTGCCGCTTCTCGGTGCGGTGTCGCTGTTCGGCGACCCGGACCTCCCGTTCGACGGCCGCCTGCTGCACGGCCACGTGCTCCTCGAACGCACTGAACGTCCCGCCGAACACGGTCATCGCACCGGCGCGGAGCTCGCACGTCTCGTCGACGTGCTCGAGGAGCTCCCGGTCGTGACTGACCACCACGAGGGTGCCACGCCAGTCGTCGACCAGGTCGAGCAGGAGCCCTCGTGCCCGACGGTCCAGGTTGTTCGTCGGCTCGTCGAGGAACGCGATCGGACGACCGCGCAACCGCACCCCGGCGACGGCGACGAGCACGGACTGCCCGCCCGACAGCGTCGACACCGGGCGTTCCAGGTCGGCGCCGTCGAGTCCGACGCTCGCGATCGCGGCGGCGGCCCGTTCCTCGAGGTCCCAGTCGTCGCCGACCGCCTCGAAGTGCTCGGGCGACGCGTCACCGGACAGGACGGCCCGGAGCGCGGTGAGCGTCGACCGGATGCCGAGCAGGTCGGCGACGGCGTCGTCGGTCCCCGTTGCGAGGCGCTGCGGCAGGTGGTCGACGGGGCCGGACGTCGAGATGGTGCCCGACGTGGGGTGGAGCCGGCCGGTCGCGAGCCGGACCAGCGTGGACTTGCCGGCCCCGTTCCTCCCGACCAGGCCGGTCCGGCCACGCCCGAAGGCGGCGGTGAGGTGGTCGAGGGCGACGGTGCCGTCGGGCCAGGCGAAGGTGACGTCGTGCAGGACGACGGATGGACTGCTGGGCATGGGGATGCCTCCCGGTGTCGATGCTGGGCGCACGACACCGAACCCACCGCTGTGCGGTGGAGCGCCCGACGGGGGCGCGCGATCACGGTGTCAGCGCGTGGGCTGAGCAGAACCGGTGATCGACAGCAATCCGTCTTCTTCCGTCGGGGACCCCCGTGTCCGCCATCCGTGCCGCCGGTCGGTCTCCCGCCCCGGGGGCCTCGTGATGACGACGAGGTGTCTCCCACGGTAATCCCGGCCACGGGGACGCGCAAGGGATGACAGGCTGGGGGCATGCCGGAGAACCTGTTGCCGAACCCGTCGACGAACCCTGAGACCCTGCTGCCCGCCGAACCCGAGGTGACCGCGGCGCTCGCCGCCGACGCTCCCGTCGCCAGCGTGGTGGTGTCGCACCCGTCGTCGAGCCTGGCGTGGGCCCTGCTCGCCGACGAGGCCTGGGAGCGTGGCGCGGCGCTCGAGTCGTACGCCTACGCCCGCGTCGGGTACCACCGCGGGCTCGACGCCCTGCGCAAGGCCGGGTGGCGCGGTGCCGGTCCGGTGCCGTGGGCGCACGAGCCGAACCGGGGCGTGCTCCGTGCGCTGTTCGCGCTGCGCCGTGCGGCCGAGGCGATCGACGAGCCCGGCGAGCCCGAGCGCCTGACCGACTTCCTGAACGCGAGCGACCCCGAGGCACTGCGCGCCCTGTCCGCCGACGCGTAGCGCGGCGCGGTCGCGGCGCGCGGCGTGCGGCGCGAAACGACGAAACCAGGTTCCGGACACGGGACCCCGCCGATGCGCGGTGCTGTGTCCGGAACCTGGTTCCGGAAGACCCGGACCCGCCCTACGCCAGCGCCACGCTCCAACTGAACGCCTGCGGCCAGAGCTGGTGCTCCGGCAGCACGTCGAGGCCGCACGCGCGGGAGCCGAGCCCGTGCTGTGCCGCGTCGAGGTACAGGTACAGGTGGTCCGACGTCGGCAGCTCGTACGGGTGTTCGGCGCGGTCGATCTGCTGCGCGGTCCACGGCGACAGGGTGAAGCCCGCACGGTGCGATCCCACGGTCGACACCGTGAACGGCCCGACGGACAACGAGCGCAGAGCAGGCCGGTGCCCGGTCTCCTGCGGCCGCGAGTACTCGACCCCGAGCGACCGCACCGGAGCGGTGAACCGGCCGACCCGGGCAGCGTGTGACGAGTCGGCGTACGACTCGAGCGGCCCGGTGCCGAACCACGTGGCCGTCTCGTCGGCCAACCCGGCCGGCAGGTCGAACCGCACCCCGATCCGCGGCCAGGTGACGTCCCACGCCCCGAACGGCACCGCGTCGGTCTGCAGCACGAGCCCGTCGGACGTCAGGGTCCAGCGGTGCGTGACCTCGAGGCCCCACCCGCTGTTCGCCGCCGCCACCCGCACCCGCTGTTCCAGGCCGGAGTCGGTCCGTGCCACTGACACCAGGCGGTGGGTCAGCCGGTCCAGTCCACGGTCCCGCCAGCGCGAGGCCGACGGGGGAGCGTCCGGGTCACCGACACCGTGCGTCAGCACCGGGTCCGCCGTCTCGTAGCCGCCCTGCGACGCCAGCCGGTCGTTGTCGGTCGGGGCGCGCCAGAGCTCCAGGCGGGGTCCTGCGACCTCGTGTCCCTTCCAGGACACCAGGTCGCCGCGGTCCGAGAACGTCCCGTCGCCGAGACGGTCGCCGTCCCACCCCTGCCGGGAGGCCCGTGGTGCGTCCGCCACACGGCTCGCGACGAGCCGCTGGGTGCGTGCGACGACGTGGCCGGTGTCCGCCCACGCGGTCGGGCCCGCCAGTTCGGCGGTCAGGTCGAGCCAGAGTTCGTCGCCGGGTGTGAGTTCGGCCGTGGCCGCGTCGAGCACCTCGGACGGCACCGGGACGGTCGCCGACTCGCGGGCGGCCACCACACCGGCGGCGAACCGACCGGAGGCCTCGACGACGCCGTTCCGCGACAGGGTCCAGCAGAACCGCAGCCCGGCGGTCGAGGCCGAGTGGTACCGGTTCTCGACCAGGATCGTGGTGTCCGACACCGCCAGGCGGATCGGGGCGACGACGGCCGCGAACTCGGCGAGCCCCGGGGTCGGGGAGTCGTCGGGCAGCACCAGGCCGTCCATCACGAAGTTGCCGTCGTGCACGACCTCGTGGAAGTCGCCGCCGTAGGCGTAGTAGTCCTGGCCGGACGCCGTCTGCGCCAGGAGCCCGTGGTCGCGCCACTCCCACACGAACCCGCCGTGCAGGCGCGGGTACCGGTCGACCAGGGCCTCGTACTCGGCGATCTGGCCGGGGCCGTTGCCCATGGCGTGCACGTACTCGCAGTGGATGAACGGCTTCGAGCGTTGCCGTGCGGCCTCGGCCGGGCCGCAGCCGAGCAGGGGCGTCGGGGTGCCGCCGCCGATGGACTCGGTCTCCTGCAGCGACGGGTACATCCGCGAGTACACGTCGGTGTACTCGCCCGTGTAGTCGCCCTCGTAGTGCACGGGGCGCTCGGCGTCGCGGTCGTGCACCCACTGCGACATCGCCGCCAGGTTCCGGCCGGTGCCGGACTCGTTGCCGAGCGACCACATCACGATGGACGGGTGGTTCTTGTCCCGCTCGACGGTCCGTGCGACGCGGTCGAGGTAGGCGTCCGCCCATGCCGGGTCGTCCGACGGGTTGCCGACCCAGCCGGTGAAGATGAACCCGTGGGTCTCGAGGTCGGTCTCGAGGATCACCCAGAAGCCGAGCTCGTCGGCGAGGTCCAGCACGCGGGGGTGCGGCGGGTAGTGCGAGGTGCGGATCGCGTTGACGTTGTTGCGCTTCATGAGCGCCATGTCCGCGCGGGCGTGCTCCTCGTCGAAGACGCGGCCGCGGACGGGGTGGGTCTCGTGCCGGTTCACGCCGTGGAACACCACGCGCTCGCCGTTCACCAGGAACCGGTCGCCCTCGATCGACACGGTGCGGAAGCCGAGCCGCAACGAGACGGTCTCGCCACCGGCGGCACCGCCGGCGTCCGTGCCGGTCGACACCGTCGCGTCGTAGAGCTTCGGCAGCTCCGCGCTCCACGGCTCGACGCCCTCGACCTCGATCGGCGCGACCTCGTCGGCCGTCGCCCACGTCACGTCGACGCCGAGGTCGGGCACCGCGAACCGCACCGGGAAGCCAGCGTCCAGCGTCGGGAACGTGATCGTCCCGCTGCCGGTCGCCGGGCGTCCGGACGCAGCGGTCCCGGCCGTCGCGGCGCTGCCGAGCGTCGGTGCCCACCCGGCGCGCACGAACACGTCGTCGATCGGCGCCGTCGGACGGGCGAGCAGCGTGACGTCGCGGAAGATCCCGGGCAGCCACCACTGGTCCTGGTCCTCCAGGTAGGAGGCCGCCGACCACTGGTGCACCCGCACGGCCAGGTCGTTCGACCCCGGACGGAGCAGCTGCGTGACGTCGAACTCGGTCGCCAGGCGGGACCCGGTCGACCAGCCCACGAGCGTGCCGTTCAACCACACCCGGAAGTGCGACTCGACACCGTCGAACCGCAGCAGCACCCGACCGGCCGCCGCGAACGACGACGGCAGCTCGAACGTGCGCCGGTGGTCACCGGTGGGGTTCTCGTCCGGCGGGTGCGGCGGGTCGATCGGGAACGGGTACTGCAGGTTCGTGTAGCTCGGCGACCCGTGCCCGTGCAGCACCCAGTGCGACGGCACCGGGAGCTCGCCCCACGCGGGGTCGTCCTCCACGGCGGCGTCGGTGGCGAACGCGTCGGACACCGATGCGACCGGCGACCACCGGAAGCGCCAGTCGCCGTTCAGTGACAGCGAGGGTGCGTCGGTGTGGAGCGCGGCCCGCGGAGGGAGCCGTGATGCCGAACCCGGCGAGGTCGAGTGGAGGTCGTCGAGTGCGGAGTTGGTCAACCCTTGACCGATCCTTCCGTGAGGCCCCCGCGCCAGAAGCGCTGCAGGACGATGATGGCGATGACGAGCGGGATGACCGAGACGAGCACCCCGCCGGTGGTGAGCTGGTAGAACTCCGGCAGGCGGTCGACCTGCGAGCGCCAGTTGTTCAACCCCAGTGTGATCGGGTACAGCTTCTGGTCTGCCAGCATGATGAGCGGCAGGAAGAAGTTGTTCCAGATGCCGACGACCTGGAACAGGAACACGGTCACCAGGGCCGGGGTCATCTGCCGGAGCACGACGGTGTGGAAGATCCGGAGCTCGCTGGCACCGTCGATGCGTGCTTGTTCGAGCAGCGTGGTGTCCACCGACGCCGCTGCGTACACCCGGCACAGGAACAGGCCGAACGGGGAGACGAGGCTCGGGATGAGCACGCTCCAGTACGTGTCGGTCAGGCCCAGCGTCGAGAACAGCAGGAACAGCGGCAGCGCCGTCGCGGTCCCGGGCACGAGCACGCCGCCGAGGATCGTGCCGAACACGAACTGCCGACCCTTGAAGTCGTACTTCGCCAGGGCGTACCCGCCGGCCGCGGCGAAGTAGGTCGCCAGGACCGCACCGACGCCGGAGTACAGGATGCTGTTCGCGATCCACCGGACGAAGATGCCGCCGTCGTAGGTGAACACCTGCTGCAGGTTGCTCCACAGTGCGAACTCGCCGCCGAACCAGAACCCGTTCGTCGAGAACAGCGCGCCGGTCGTCTTCGTCGCGGCGATGACCACCCAGTACAGCGGGACGAGGAAGTACAGCGCGACGATGACGAGGATGCCCGTCACGACGATCTGCGAGCGGGGAGACCGGTCGAGCTTGCGGCGCTGGTGCGCCGAGATCGACGTGGTGTCCACGGGGACGGCGGTCTTCGCCGTGGCCGGCGCTTCGATGGCTTCGCTGGTCATGCGTCCGCCCCCTTCGTTCCGTTCTGCAGACCGGACCTGGCCTGGAGGCCCGGTGCGGCTTGGGAAGTACCGGTGCTGCCCGCCGCAGCGCGCGTCTGGAGCGCGGTGCGGGCCTCCAGGCCGTCACGCTTGGCGCGCTTGCGCCGGTCGCGTTCGTCCTTCGGCGCGCGGTTCGTCAACGCGAGGAACGCGAACGACAGGATGAACGCGGCCAGCGCGATGATGACCGCCTGCGCACTCGCGACGCCGTACTCGTTGAACGCGAACGCGTTCGTGTACGCGGCGTAGTTCGGCGTGTACTCGGTGTCGATCGCCGGGGCGACCGTGGACAGGATCTGCGGCTCGGCGAAGAGCTGCAGTGTGCCGATGATCGAGAACACCGTGGTGAGCACCAGGGCCGGCGCGATGAGCGGGATCTGGATCCGCCACGCGACCTGGAACGGGCCGGCGCCGTCCATCTTGGCGGCCTCGTAGACCTCGCCGGGGATCGACTTGAGCTGCGCCACGATGATGAGCATGTTGTAGCCCGTGTAGGTCCACGTGACGATGTTCGCGATCGACCACAGCACGCTGTTGGCGCCGAGGAAGTCCGGCTGCAGCCCCATCGACTGCAGCAGGGACACGATCGGCGACAGGCCGGGCACGTACAGGAACGACCACAGGATCGTCGCGATGACGCCGGGGACGCCGTACGGCATGAAGTAGATCGCGCGGAAGAAGCCCGGCCAGCGGGCGCTCGCCGACTCGAGCAGCAGCGCCAGGATCGTGCAGGCGATGATCATCACCGGGACCTGCACGATGCCGAAGAGCAGCATGCGGCCGATCGAGGCGACGAAGCCGGAGTCCTGCAGCGCGATCGCGTAGTTGTCGAAGCCGGCGAACTTGCCGACGACGCCGTCCTCGCCGAACAGGCCCTCACGGTCGACGGTCGTGAACGACTGGAACAGGGCGCTGATGATCGGGATGATGAACGTCAGCAGGAACAGGGCCAGGAACGGCGCGAGCAAGATCCACGGGGCACGCTTCTGCGCACTCGTGGCCTTCGTGCTCGTGCGGAAGGCGGGTCGCGTGCTGGTCTGCTGGCTCATCGTGCCGTCCTGACGCTGAGGCCCTTGTCCTTGAAGGACTGGACGATCTCCCGCTGCGCGAGTTCCACCGCGTCGGAGAGCTTGAGGCCGGAGGTGAGCTTGCGGCGGAACTGGTTCTGCAGACTCGTGAACGCCGACTGGGTCACGGGGGACCAGGACCAGTCGATGTTCTGCTCCTTCGAGGCCGGCACGAAGACGTCCTCGTTGTAGTTCTGGCCGGAGAACCACTTCGACGGCTGCTCACGCTGCTTGCCGATGTAGTCGACCGCGGGCGACCAGCCGATGCCGCAGTGCTTGATCATCGCGTCGATGCCCTCCTTCGAGGTGGTCATCCACGTGATGAACTCGAGCGCCTCCCTCGGGTGCTTCGCGTTCGCCAGGACCGCCGCCGTCGAACCACCGATGGCGCTCGAGCCGAAGCCGTCGGCGCCCCACTTCTGCATCGGGGCGACCTTCCACTTGCCCTCGCCGCCCTGCACGGACTCGATCAGGGCGTCACCCCAGCTCGCGCTCGTGACCGCGGCGATCTTGCCGCTCGCGGCCGAGGCGTACCAGCCGGGGGAGTACGCACCGGCGCTGGTGTCGACGAGCTTGTCGTCGATGACCCCGTCGAAGAAGTCCGCGACCATCAGGGTCTTGTCGTCGGTCATGTCGACGACCCACTCGTCACCGTCGACCTTGAACCAGCGGGCGCCGGCCTGCTGCGCGTACGCGGCGAACGGCGACGCGTCCGAGACCGGGAACACCTCGAGGTAGTTCTGCTTGCCCGTCTTCCGGACCTTCTCGGCCAGGTCGCGCCACTCGTCCCACGTCGTCGGGGGTTCACCGCCGGCCTGCTCGAGCAGGGCGGTCTGGTAGTAGAAGCCCATGGGGCCGGTGTCCTGCGGGATGCCGTAGATGCCGTCGACGAAGGACACCTGCGCCCACGCCGCCTCGTCGTACTTCGACTCGAAGTCCTTCGCGCCGTAGCGGGCGAGGTCGACGAGACCGTTGGCGAGCATGAACTCGGGGATCTGCCGGAGCTCGACCTGACCGATGTCCGGACCGCCGCCGGCCGCCAGCGCGGAGTACATCTTCTGGTACCCGCCGCTGTTGCCACCGGGGATCCAGTTCGCCGACACCTGGATGTTCGGGTGCGTCTTGTTCCAGACGTCGCAGACCTTCTGCAGGTCCTTCAACCAGGCCCAGTAGGTGAGCTGGACGGTCTCGCCCGACGCGGCGGCCGGCACGAGGGCGGCCTTGTTCACGTTGGTGGAACCGGGGACGGCGCAGCCGGCGAGCAGCCCTGCCGCCGCCGTGCCGATGCCGAAGCCCAGGAGTTGTCGTCTGGAGATGGGTCGTGGTCGTGGCGTCATTGCCGCACTCCGGTTCGTCGTCGATTCGGGGTCCAGGTCAGCCAACCACAAAACCGAGCGTCGTTGCAGATTCGCGCCTGGGTGTTCGCTCCCGACTGTGGACGCCCGGTGGCGGCGAGGTGGAGTGTGGTCGCACGTGAGAGCGCCGGAGCTCATCGGCTCCGGCAACCGTCCGAGAGGAGCTGCCATGACGTCGACCAACGCGACGAGCGAACTGCACCGGATCCTGGGAGAGCGACTGGAGGGCGGCGGCACCTGGGCCTGGGCCTACGCCGACGTCTCCGGCAACGTCGAGGATCCCCGACGACAGGCGGCGCTCAAGCTCCGCGGTGTCGAGGAGGGGCTCCGGGCACAGGGTGCGTCCGACGAGGTCGTCGACGCCGTCGCCACCGAGTTCGAGCAGGAGCCCGGCGTCCCCTCGCCCGTCACCCGGTACGTGCTCGTGCACGACGGCGAGGTCGTGCTGAGCGAGGTCCTGCCCGGGCCGCTGCACGGATCGGAGTCCGTCGGCGTCGGAGCCGTGCCGGACCTCGTGCCGCTCGTCGCCCACCGTCCCGTCGACCTCCCGTTCCTGGTGGTCCACGCCGGCAAGGAGGGCGGGGCCTTCCGCGCCTACCGCCTCGGGCACGCCCCGGTCGCGGCCGACGCGTCCGAGCAGCAGGTGGCGGGCCGGAACGACACCCTGCACTACGCCAAGGCCGGCACCGGGTGGAAGCAGCCGCACTGGCAGCAACACACCGAGGAGATCTGGAAGCAGAACTCGTCGGAGACCGCTGCCGCCGTCGACGAGGCCGTTCGGACGATCCGCCCCGGACTCGTCGTCGTCGCCGGTGACGTCACCGCCCGTGAGCTCCTGGTGAAGGCACTCTCGTCCGAGACCCGTGCACTCGTCTCGGTGTTCCCGGGCGACCCGCGCGCCGACGCCGGTTCGAAGCAGGCCTTCGTCGAGCACGTCGAGACCGCACTCGCCCGCGTCGTCGCCACCCGCCGTCACGACCTCGAGGACTCGCTCCGCACGCACGTCGGCCGTGGCGACAACCAGGTCGTCACCGGCCTCGGACCCGTCGTCGAGGCGCTGCAGCAGGCCCAGGGCGCGACCGTCGCCCTCGACGCCGTGGCCATCGGCGACCGGGCGCTGCTCGCGCTCGCCGGGGCGCCGTGGGTCGCCACCGCACCGGAGCAGGCCGCGGGGACGCCCGTCATCGGGGCGGTGCCGGCGGTGTGCGCGCTGGTGCGGGCCGCGGTGCTGACCGACGCCGAGCTCGTGCTCGTCAACGCCGCGTCGCTGCCCGGTGGCGCTCCCGCCGCCGCGCTGCTCCGCTGGCCCGTCGGTCCGGTGGTCCCCGCCTAGCGCTTGTTCTCTCTCGCCCCCCGGGAGTGCGCGCCCCGAGGTTCCGAAATCTCGGCATCTCGGGGCTCGCGCCGCGGTTCTCTGGAACCTCGGCGAACCGCGTGCGGCGAGTCGTGGAACCTCGGCGCCCCCACACCGCGCGGGTCAGTCGTGCGACCGGTCCGCGCGCGGGACCAGCGGCAGGGCCAGCAGCGGCAGCACGGCCACGATGCCGAACGACGCCGCGAACCCGAGCGCCGTCACCAGGGCCCCGATTCCCGGGCCGACGGCGCTCGCCGCGATGAACTGCCCGGTGTTCTGCGTGCCGAGGGCGCGACCGGACCAGAACGGCCCGGCCGCCTCGGCGACCGACGTGTAGGCCAGCCCGTTGTCCGCCACGGTGACGCTCGTCGCGATCACCAGGAACACGGCTCCGGCGGCCAGGTGCGTGACGTCGACCAGCGCGAGCAGCCCCATCACGACGGCGGCGCTCACGACGACGATCCGCAGCGGTCCGACGCGTGAGCCGGCCCGGTCGCTCCACACCCCGACCAGGATCCGTCCGATCGCCCCGACGAACTGCGACGCCCCGACGAGCAGCCCTGCCGCGGCCGTCGACCAGCCCAGTCCGACGAGCCACACCAGCCCGTAGGTCGACAGGGTGAACTGCGGCACCACGAGCAGGATCGACACCGCGTGGATCCGCCAGAGGAACCCGCTCGCCCGGTACGGGTTCGCGGTCGCGTCGGCCGGTGCCGTGTGCCGGGCCGGTCGTGGCGGGTTCTGGATGCCGATGGCGCAGAGCACCGCGAGCACGGCGCAGAGGACGATCGGCAGGACGAGGGCCGCGCGGATCCCGGACCCCTCGGCGAGCTGCGGCACGGTGACGGCCGCGAGCGTCACCCCGAGCGGCTGCGACATCTGCCGGATGCCCATCGCGAGCCCGCGCCGCTCCTTCGGGAACCACCCCACGACGACCCGGCCGCTCGCGGCGTTCGTCGACGCGCTCGTCATGCCGCCCAGCAGGAAGGCCAGCCCGAGCAGGACCGGGTCGCCCGCGGCGAGCCATGCCCCGACCACCGCGAGGGTCGTCAGCACGAGTCCGCCGGCGATCACGATCCGCTCGCCGATCCGGTCGGTGATGGCGCCCCAGGCGATGAGCGTCAGGACCATGCCGAACGTCGGTGCAGCGGCGAGCACGCCCGCCACGGTCAGGGACGTGCCGTTCGCGTGCAGGTACGGGATGAGCAGAGCGGGAGCCGTCACCACCAGGGTCCCGGCGGCCTGCGCGGCGACCCCGAGCGCGAGCATCGTCCACGCTCGGCGGCCGATCGTGGTGGGCGTCGGGGGTGGGGCGGTCGCGGTCATCGTGGTGGCTCGCATCGTTTCATGTCGGAAGCAATTGGTATACCACAACGGTATACCATTCCGACGGTGTCCCCGCTAGAGTTGTTGGCCGTGACCGACACGACCGATGCAACCCCGGTGTCGCAGACGGCCCAGCTCTACGACAACCTGCGTGCCGCGATCCTGACGCTCGACATCGCGCCGGGTGAGCGCATCTCGGAGCGCGGACTCGAAGCGCGGTTCCACGCCTCGCGGACCCCCGTCCGTGCCGCACTGTCGCGGCTCGAGCGCGAGGGCCTCATCCTGCACGAGGGGCGCTCGTGGACGGTCACCCCGATCGACCTCGACGAGATCGCCTCGCTCGCCGAACTCCGCGGCGTGCTCGAACCCGCCGCCACCCGACTCGCGGTCGAGCGGGCGAGCGCCGAACAACTCGCCGAGGTCCGCGGGCACCTCGACGCACTGCGCCCGACACCCGACCAGCAGGCCGGCATCCGGATGGGCTCGACGTTCCACCTCGACCTGGCGGCGCTCGGCGGCAACCGGTTCATCACCGACGCGATCGCCGATGCCCTGACCCGTCTCGAGCGCACCCGGTGGATCGAGGTGCGCACGCCCGAGGCCCGCGACGCCGCGTGGGACGAGCACAGCGCCATCATCGACGCCGTGCGCGACGGCGACGCCGACCGTGCGGCCGGGCTCGTCGCAGCGCACGTCGCCGGGACGAACGACCGGTTGCTCGGTTGGATCGCGCAGGAGCGCCGCCGACTGCGCGGCGCGGGCATGACGATCGTCGGGGCCACCGAGCGCTGACGCGATCCGCGTGACCTGACGGAGCACGAACCCCGGGGCCCGGCGTGATGCGCGGCGCGTGACGCGTGACCCGGTCCGCCGTGGCGCGAGCAGGGCACTGGACGCGACCGTGCCGGAGACGCGACCCGACAGCAGCTGCCGGTCCGCGCCTCCTGGCCGTCGCCCGGTCGACGCCGGACGTGACCCGCTACGGGCGGTCCGCGCGCTCCTCCGTCGCGTCGAGCTGGTCGAACGTCGAACCGCCGCCGTCGGTGCGCTCGAGCAGCGCGTCGCGCACCTCGGCCTCGTCGTGGCTCGCGCGGTTCGCCAGCTTGCTTCCGGATCGTGTCGCCTGTGACATGTCGGTGTCCTTCCCCTGCGTGTGGGCATCGTGGTGTGCGCGGGCATCCTGCCCGCCGGTGCGCTTCCTCACGGGACGTACTGAGGTCGTGACAGTGTCGCGCGGTCGCTCCGGCCGCCGCAAGGGCTTTCGTCACATGTGGAGAAGTGCCGTCACGGACCGTGCCTAGGATGGTGCGGCCGCGCCGCCCCGGTGCGCACCAGCGGACGTCGGACGGGAGGCACGGCTTGGCTGCACCACGTACCGCACCTCCCACGGTCTACGACGTCGCCAGTGCCGCGAACGTCTCGATCGCGACCGTCTCGCGCGTGCTCCGCACGCCGGACGCCGTCCGCGAGGGCACCCGGGACCGCGTCCAAGCGGCGATCCGCAGCCTCGGCTACGTCCCCTCCGGCAACGCCCGAGCCCTCGCCGGCAAGCGCACCGGCGTCGTCGGACTGCTGCTGCCCGGGTTCGACGTGGTGCCCGACGAACGGCCGGACCTGGTCACCGACGGGGGCGTCCGCGTGGTCGACGACCGCCGCCACGTGACCCAGCCGTTCTCCTCGAACCTGTACTTCGACGAGGTCCTGCGCGGCGCCGAGACCGAGGCCTGGCAGCGCGGACTCGCGCTGATGGTCGCCGCCGGTCGGGGGTCCTCGCGCGACGTGATCGTCAACGACGTCGCCGGCCGGGTGGACGGCCTCGCCGTGCTCGCGCAGACCGTGCCGGACGACCTGCTCGAGCACGTCGCCCGTCGGATCCCGGTCGTGGTGCTCGCCGACGACCGGCGGTCGCACGGGTTCGACTCCGTGAGCGTGGACAACAGCGCCGGCATGCGGACGCTCGCATCGCACGTGATCGGGCGGCTCGGCATCCGGTCGCTCGCGTACGTCGCGGGCCCGATCGACTCGCCGGACGACATGGAGCGCTCGACCGGCTTCCGGTCGGCGTTGGCGGACCACGGGGTGCCGGCGTCGTCGGTCCGGGTGGTGCACGGCGACTTCGGCCGGGCGCGAGCGCGGGAGCTGGCGGCGACGCTGCTGGCGGACGAGGTGCCCCGGGCCATCGTGTGCTCGAACGACCAGTCGGCGCTCGGCGTGCTCGACGCCGCCACCGCCCGGGGCCTGCGCGTGCCCGAGGACGTCGTCGTCACCGGGTTCGACGGCATCGACGCCGGGCGCTTCTCGTCGCCGCGGCTCACCACCGTGCACCAGCCGATGGGGGAGCTCGGGCGTGCGGCGGTGCGGGCGATCGTCGACCGGCTGGACCACCGCGAGGGACCGCCGCGCGCCGTCCGCCTGCCGGTCGAGGTGCTGTTGCGCGAGAGCTGCCCGCCGGCGCTGTGACGAGCGGTGCTGCGAGCGGCGCGGCGCATGGCGCGGCGAACGGCGCTGCGAGCGGCGCGGCGGTGCGTCCGCACCGTGCGGCTTTGGTCATCCCGTGCGACGTTGACCGCCCGGTGCGGGCCTGTAACCGCGCACGGAGCGGGCAGCCTCGCACCCGGCGACGGAACGCGCACCGTGCGCAGCGACCCTCGCTGCCGCCGCCCGCGCCTGCGTACCACCCCGGCACGGAACCCCGGTGTTGCGCGACGCGATGTAAGCGCATACATTGACCCAGTACCGATTCGACACGGAGGTCGACCGAGCAATGACGCTTCCCCCACAGCGCACGCGCGGCAAGCGCGACCCCGGGACCCGCGCTCCCGGAACGCGCCCCGGCAGCACGCGACGACGCGGACGCCTCGTCGCGGCGATCGCCGGGCTCGCAGCCGTGGCCCTCATGGCCACCGGCTGCAGCATCCAGGTCCGGTCCGAACCCGATCCCACGATCGGCAAGGACACGATGCTCATCAACGCGGACCACGGCAACCCGCTGTTCGACCGCAACTTCAACCCGTACATCGCGAACGCCCGCACGGCCTCCAAGTGGATGTACGAGCCGCTCATCGAGATCAACCCCCTCGACGGCAAGGGCACCCCGTGGCTCGCCAGCAAGTGGAGCCAGCCGGACGCCAGCACGATCGACATGACGATCCGCCAGGGCGTCGAGTGGTCCGACGGCTCACCGTTCTCGGCGAAGGACGTCGCCTTCACGTTCGACCTGCTGAAGAAGTTCCCGGCGATGGACGTCAAGGGCGCCTGGCAGCACATCAAGAGCATCGAGGTGGACGGCGACCACGTCGTCTTCCACCTGAAGAGCGACGACGTGCCGAGCCTGAACATCATCGGCGCGACGTACATCCTCGGTGAGCAGCACTGGGGCGGCGTGAAGGACCCCACGACGTTCCGCGACCCGAACCCGGTCGGCACCGGCCCGTTCGTGCTCGGCAACTACACCGACCAGCAGTACTCGATGGACAAGAACCCGACGTACTGGCAGGCCGACAAGATCGCCATCAAGCACCTCATCCTGCCGGCGACGAACACGCAGCTCGACACCGTCACCCGCGGCTACGACTGGGCGTACTCGTTCATCTCGGACGTCAAGGGCACCTGGGGTGCCGCGTCGAAGACGAACCAGTGGTGGTTCCCGGCCGGTGGCGTGATCGGCCTCATCCCGAACCTGACGAAGGCCCCGTACAACGACGTCAACGTCCGCAAGGGCATCTCGCTCGCGCTGAACCGTGACGACATCGCCGAGACCGCGTCCGAGGGCAACCTGGCGGCAGCGGGCCAGACCGGCCTGATCCTGCCGAACCAGGAGAAGTACCTCAACCCGGACATCCCGGACAAGGGCATGATCACGCAGGACGTCGACGCTGCGAAGGCCGCGTTCGCGAAGTCCGGCTGGACCGAGCAGGGCGGGAAGATCATGAAGGACGGCAAGCAGCTGTCCATCACCATCATGACCGCGAACGGCTACTCGGACTGGCTCCGTGCCGCGCAGGAGGTCCGTCGCGACCTGACGGCCATCGGCGTGAAGGTGACGATCCAGGCACCGCAGCCCGCTGGCTACCAGCAGAACATCAACAACGGCACGTTCGACATGGCGATGGGCGGCATGGGCAACGGTGACGTCTACCAGGCGTTCAACTCCCTGCTCAGCAGCGACTTCTACCAGCCGGTCGGCAAGTCGACGGTCAACAACTACGAGCGCTACAAGAACGCCGACACCCAGAAGCTCCTCGACGAGTACAAGGCGACGACGGACACCGCGAAGCAGCAGGAGATCCTCAACCAGCTGCAGGAGATCGTGTACGACGAGCTGCCCGTGATCGGCATGTACTACGGCGGGCTCTGGGGGCTGTTCAACACCGGCAAGTTCGTCGGTTGGCCCAGCGCCGAGGACCCGTACATGGCCCCGCAGAACTACGACTCCGCACCGCTGCTCATCTTCTCGAAGCTCCGGCTCCGGGACAGCGCAGCCGGCCAGGAGATCCTGAAGCAGCAAGAGGACCAGAAGTGAAGTACATCCTCCAGAAACTCGTCCTCTTCGTCCTGACCCTCTGGGCCGCGGTCACGCTGAACTTCGTGCTCCCGCGCCTCATGCCGGGCAGCCCGTCGGACGCCGCGCTGGCGAAGCTCAGCCAGAACGGCCCCGTCACCGAAGCCACCAAGAAGGCCATCGAGGCCCAGCTCGGTGTCCCCACGGGCAACCTGTGGGACCAGTACGTCAACTACCTGCACCAGGTCGTCACGCTCGACTTCGGGGTGAGCTACACGTTCTACCCGCAGCCGGTCGGCGACCTCGTGTCGAAGGCCCTGCCGTACACGCTCATCCTGGTCGGCGTCGTGACGATCCTCGCGTTCGTCCTCGGCACCCTGATCGGCGTCGCGGCGGCGTGGAAGCGCGGCACCTGGCTGGACTCGCTCCCGACGCTGTCGGGCTCGTTCATGTCGACGTTCCCGTACTTCTGGACCGCCCTGCTCCTGCTGTTCTTCCTCGGCTACGTGCTGCACTGGTTCCCGACCACGGGCGCCTACTCGGCGACCACCACCCCGGGGCTCAACGGAGCGTTCGCGGCCGATGCCCTGCAGCACGCGGTGCTGCCCGCGGTGACGATCCTGGTGACGAGCCTCGGCGGCTGGATCATCGGCATGCGCAACGCGATGATCAACACGCTCGGTGACGACTACGTGACCTTCGCCGAGGCGAACGGTCTGCGCGGCCGCACCGTGGCCGTCCGGTACGCGGCGCGGAACGCGATCCTGCCGAACCTGACCGGCTTCGGTCTGGCACTCGGTGGCGTGGTCGGCGGTTCGGTGCTGGTCGAGCAGGTCTTCGGCTACCCCGGCATCGGCTACCTGCTGTTCAACGCCGTCATCGGGCAGGACTACCCGCTGATGCAGGCCCTCTTCCTGATGATCACCGTGTCGGTGCTCATCGCCAACTTCATCGTGGACGTCATGTACGGCGTCCTGGACCCGAGGACGCGCCGATGACCAACAACGCCACTGTCGCTGTCCGGACCCAGGACACCGACGAACAACAGGCTCCTTCCAAGTGGAAGAGCATCGCCCGCCAGTTCGGCGTCGTCTGGTCGAACTCGAAGGCCCGGATCGGCATCATCATCCTCGCGGTGTTCGTGCTGGTCGCGATCTTCGCGCCGCTCCTGGCCCCGTACGGTGCCAGCCAGAACGGCTTCGCCCGGTCCGCCGACGCGACCGCCGACCACTGGATGGGCACCACCGCCGCCGGCGAGGACGTCCTGTCCCAGATCATCTACGGCGCACGGATCTCCGTGATGGTGGGTGCCGTCGCCGGCATCCTGTCGACGCTCGTCGCCGTCGCGATCGGCCTCAGCTGGGGCTACGTCCGCGGGTGGATCGGCGAGGTCATCGGCTTCATCGTGAACCTGTTCCTGGTCATCCCGGGCCTGCCCCTGATGATCGTCATCGCGGCGTACCTGCAGAACGGCGGCATCGCGGTCATCATCGCGGTGATCGTCGTCACCGGCTGGGCCTGGGGCGCTCGCGTGCTGCGCAGCCAGACGCAGTCCCTTCGCGGTCGCGACTTCGTGACGGCCGCGCAGTTCTCCGGCGACGGTGCGACCCGCATCGTGTTCCGCGAGATCCTGCCGAACATGACCTCGCTCATCGTCGGCTCCTTCTTCGGAGCGGCCACGAGCGCGATCCTGGCCGAGGCGGGCCTCGAGTTCCTCGGGCTCGGCGACTCGTCGATCGTCAGCTGGGGCACGATCCTCTACTGGGCGCAGAACTCCAACGCGCTGCTCACCGGCCAGTGGATCCTGCTCTTCGCCCCCGGTCTCTGCATCGCGCTGCTCGCGATGAGCCTGACCCTGATCAACTTCGGCGTCGACGCCGTGTCCAACCCGCGGCTGCGCGAAGGCGCGCGCCCGAAGCGCAAGGAGGCGACCGCATGAGCGGCTCGCGAACGTACGCAGATGACGGCCTGGAGGCGCGGGACGGCGCCGCCACGGGCCTCCCGTCCGACGGTGGTGACGCCCAGGGCGTCCTACTGGACGTCCGCGACCTGTCGGTCGTGTACGAATCGGCCGGCCAGACGGCCGTGCAGGCGGTCGACCACGTGTCGTTCAGCTTGCGGAAGGGCGAGTTCGTCGGCCTGGTGGGCGAGTCCGGTTCGGGCAAGTCGACGCTCGGCTACGCGCTGACGCGTCTGCAGAAGCCGCCGGCGCGGACGAACGGCGGCAGCATCGTCTTCAACGGTCACGACATCCGTGACCTCGACGAGGAAGCGCTCCGGCAGCAGCGCCAGGGCGGCTTCGCGATGGTGCTGCAGTCCGGCATGAACGCGCTCAACCCGGTGCGCACCGTCCGGAACCACTTCATCGACATCTTCAAGGCGCACGGCCACGTGTCACGCGACCGCTGGGACGCCCGGATGAAGGAGCTCATCGAGAAGGTGAAGCTGCCGACGTCGATGCTCGCCCGGTTCCCCGGGGAGCTCTCCGGCGGCATGCGGCAGCGTGTCTCGATCGCCCTGGCCCTGTCGCTCGAACCGCAGCTCATGGTGTTCGACGAGCCGACCACGGCACTCGACGTGCTCGTGCAGCACGCCGTCATGGACACGATCATCGAGCTGCAGCAGGCCGAGGGCTTCACGGCGATCCTGATCAGCCACGACCTCGGCATCGTGCTCGAGGCCACCGAGCGCGTGCTCGTCATGCACGAGGGCCGCATCGTCGAGGACGGCGGCTCGAAGGAGCTCCTGCGCAACCCGCAGGACGAGTACACGCAGATGCTGCTGTCGCACTACGCCGACCCGCGGGCCGAGATCGTGTCCCTGCCCGGGTTCCCGGACCGGTCGCAGCGTGCGACGTCCGGCGAGAAGCGGCAGGAGGCCACGTCGTCGTTCAGCACCGTCGGGTCGCGTGAGCGATCGGCGGCGAAGAACCCGATCGTCGTCTCGAACATCGTGAAGACCTACCCGGCTCCGCGCCGCGGCGAGCAGCCGGTGCAGGCGGTGCGCGACGTGTCGTTCACCCTCGAGCCGGGGCAGTCGCTCGCCCTGGTCGGCCAGTCCGGTTCGGGCAAGTCGACCATCGCGAAGCTCCTGACCGGGGTCGAGAAGCCGACGACCGGCACCGTCCGGTTCGGCGACCTCGACGTCGCACGCCTGGGCAAGCGCGGCCTGCGGGACCTCCGGTCCGAGGTGCAGATGGTGTTCCAGGACCCGTACGCGGCGCTCAACCCGCTGCACACCGTGGAGTACACGCTCTCCCGCCCGATCGCGAACTACACGGACCTGAAGGGGCAGGACGCCCGACGCCGCGTGCTCGAGCTCCTCGAGACCGTGGGCCTGACCCCGGTCGAGCAGTTCGCGCAGAAGCTCCCGCACCAGCTCTCCGGTGGGCAGCGGCAGCGCGTCGTCATCGCCCGGGCACTCGCGTCCGACCCGCAGGTGATCATCGCCGACGAGCCGGTCTCGATGCTCGACGTGACGTTGCGCGCCGGCGTGCTCGCCCTGCTCGAGGACCTGCGCGAGCAGTGGGGCGTCTCGCTCCTCTACATCACGCACGACCTGCTCAGCGCGCGGCTCATCACCGACGACATCATGGTGCTCCACGAGGGTGCCGTGGTCGAGCGGGGACGGACGGCCGAGGTGCTGCAGAACCCGCAGGACCCGTACACGATCGCCCTGCTCGACGCCGTGCCGAACCCCCGCCGCGCCCTCGCGGAGGGCCGGCTGTGACCACGCTGCACGACTTCCCGGCGGTGCCGGCGTTCGGCCACCTGCCGACGCCGGACGGTGTCGACGTCGTCGGCATCGACCTGCCGATCGGTCGCCTCACGGCGTACCGGATCGTGCCGTCCGGGGTGTCGAAGGGTGTCGTGCTCATCGTCCCGGGCTACACCGGCTCGAAGGAGGACTGGCGCACGTTCCTGCCGCTCCTCCGCGACGCCGGGTGGTCGGCGGTGGCGATCAGCCGCCGTGGACAGGCCGACTCGGTCTCGCCCGACGACCGCACCGCGTACACGCTCGAGCAGGAGGCCGCCGACGTCGTCCGCGTCGCCGGACTGCTCGACGACGGCGCTCCGGTGCACCTCATCGGCCACTCGCTCGGCGGCGTGATCGTCCGCGCCGCAGCGATCGCCTCGCCGACGTCGTTCCGCGACGTGACGATGTTCTGCTCCGGCCCGCACGGCTGGTCGTACCGCAAGGCCGCCGAGAAGACGATCGTCGCCGACACGTGCTCCAACCGTGCGCTGTTCGACGCGCAGAACCCGCTCTGGGCCGGCCGCCCCGACGCCGAGCTCCCCGACGACGCCCGGATGGTCCGCGAGCGCTTCGACCACACGAGCGTCCTCAGCGTGCTCGGTGGTGCAGCGATCCTCGAGGACCGCACCGACACCACCGAGGAACTCCGCGCGACCGGACTGCCGGTGCTCGTCGCGCACGGCGTCTGGGACGGCGCCTGGCCGATCCCGTGGCAGGCGGACATGGCCTCGCGTCTCGGTTCGTCGTACGAGGTGATCGCCGAGAGCTACCACGGCCCCCAGATCGAGAACCCGCTCGGCACGGTCGCCGTCTTCGATGCGTTCATGAACGCCCACTGAAAGGACCCCGTCATCAGCACGCTCGACTTCCCGAAGGGCTTCCTCTGGGGTGCCGCCACCGCCGCGCACCAGATCGAGGGCAACAACGTCAACTCGAACTGGTGGGTGCACGAGCACGAGCCGGACACCACCATCGTCGAGCCGTCCGGCGACGCCGCGGACAGCTACCACCGCTACCGCGAGGACATCCGGATCGCCGCCGAGCTCGGCCTGAACTCGTACCGGTTCAGCATCGAGTGGGCGCGCATCGAGCCGGAACGCGGGTTCGTCAGCCGCGCCGAGATCGACCACTACCGCCGCATGGTCGACGCCTGCCACGAGTTCGGCATCGAGCCGATCGTCACGCTCATGCACTTCACGGTGCCCCGCTGGTTCGAACGCGACGGCTTCTGGCGCGCACCCGACGCGGCCGACCTGTTCGCCCGCTACACCGAAGCCGCGCTGCCCGTGGTGTCCGATGGTGTCCGGTACGTCTGCACGATCAACGAGCCGAACATCGCCGCGATGCTCGCCGGCGGCGAGGACGCGTCGAACCTGGTGGCGTACGGCCTGCCGAACCCGGACCTGGGCGTCGCCGACGCCCTGCTCGAGTCCCACAAGCGTTCGCGGGAGGTGCTCTCCCAGGTGGATGGCATCCAGAGCGGCTGGACCGTCGCGACGCAGGCGTTCAAGTCCAACGGTGAGCTCGGCGCGGACGCGATGCTCCGCGAGTACGGGTACCCGCGCGACGACTGGTACCTCGAGAACGCCGCCGGCGACGACTTCCTCGGCGTGCAGGCGTACACCCGGACGTTCATCGGCGCTTCCGGTCCGTTGCCCGTGGCGGACGACGTCGAGACGACCCTGACCGGCTGGGAGTTCTACCCGGAGGCCTCGGCCGACGGGCTGCGCAGCGCGTGGGAGCTGTCCGGCGGTGTCCCGCTGATGATCACCGAGAACGGCATCGCCACCGCCGACGACACCCGTCGCCAGGCCTACACGCAGGGCGCGCTCGAGGGCATCCACCGCTGCATCGACGACGGCATCGAGGTCCTCGGCTACCAGCACTGGTCGCTCCTGGACAACTACGAGTGGGCGTCCGGCTTCCGTCCGACCTTCGGCCTGGTGTCGTGGGACCCGGAGACGTTCGAGCGCACGCCGAAGCCGTCCGCGCACTGGTACGGGAAGGTCGCCCAGGCGAACGCCATCGAGACGGCGGAGTAGCCCGCCGGCTCGATCAGCTCCCCGAGTAGTAGTGCGCCAACTGCTCCGCGACCGCTCGGTCGCGGAGCAGTTCTGCGCGAGCGGTGGCGGTCGAGCCCTCGTCGTCCTCGGCGTTCACGTCGACGTCCAGGGCGAGCACGGACCGCACCGTGTCCAGGCCACCGGAGTCGACCGCGGCGATCAGCAGGGACGCGCCCCGTGAGCCGAGCGCCCTGGCGTCCGCACCCGCGGCGGCGAGCGACCGCACGATCGCACCGTGGCCACCCCACGCGGCGCGGACGATCGGGGTGTTGCCGTCGGTGTCCCGGGCCTCCAGGTCGGCGCCCGCAGCCACGAGCACGTCGATCGCCCGACGTGCATCGCGGTCGATCGCCAGCGTCAGCGGCGTCCGCCCCTCGGTGTCGGTGAGCTGCAGCGACGCGCCGCGACGCAGGAGCTCCTCGAGCATCTCGGGCCGGTCGAACCACGCGGCGGCGTGCAGCGGGGCGAAGCCCCAGCGCGGGTCGACGTCGTCGACGTCACTCGCGTCGTCGGCCAGGTGCAGTCCGCCCAGGTCGCCGTACGCGGCGGCACGCACCACCTCGGTGGCGTACTCGACCCAGCCGTCCGGCACCGGACCGTGCCAGCCGCGCGCTGGCCGTGCGTCGAGCTCCGTGTAGACGGACTCGGGCACGCTGCGGATCGCGACCCGGACGCCCCGGAAGCGGATCGCCACCTCGCCGACGGGGGAGACGAGCAGGCGGAGCTCCCACTGGTCGAGCTCGTGCAGGTACTCGAGCTCACCGCGCACGACGTGGGCGTCCCCGGCGAGCAGTGCTGCGGGGTCGGTGTGGGGTGGGTCCACCACGGCGTCGCGGAGTCGGAGCGTGACCCTGGCGTGGTTCCACCGGCGCCACAGGCCGTCGGGGGTGTCGAGCACCTCGTCGTTGCGGACGATGACCTCGGTGTGCACGACGACCGGGTCGGGGACACCGTGCCCGGGCAGGTCGACCGTCGTCGCGGTGTCGTCGTCGTCCTCGTCGTCCGGGTGCGCGAGGTCCGGGTGCGCGAGATCCGGGTGCTCGACGTCCCATCGTGCGATGCGGGAGTCCGTCCACTTGACGGTCAGGAGTGCGGCGACGGCCGGGGGAGCGTCCTCGAGCACGCGGGCGACGTGTTCCCGCTGCCCGTCGAAGTCCTCGAGGGAGACGTAGCCCACGGACGGCCAGTTCACTCGACTCCATCGCACGGCCCGACACTAGTTGACGCCACTTCCGAACTCGGCGTCATTCAACATGTTTGGCGTCAGCACCGGCACCGGGCGAGCGTGGTGGGATGCCATCGACCCACGTCCCGTCCGACTCTCGACCTCCCGCGACCCGTCCCCGCAGGAGAGCCTCCGGCGTCGTCGTCCTCGCCGCGGCGACGACCCTGCTGCTGTTCGCCGAAGCGACTGTGCGGCAGCCGGCCCACGCCGCCGGAGCATCGACGGCGACCGCTCGACCGACGATCCAGCCGATGTCGGCCAACGGTCTCTTCGCACCGGATCAACCGGTCACGTTCGCAGTCGGTGCCGCGGGGACACCGGCGCTCGCGGACGTGGGCTGGCGGATCACCGACGCCAGAGGCGTGCTCGTCGAAGCCGGCGACGCCGTCGTCGGTTCCTCCGGACGAGCGGAGATCCGTCCGACTCGACGTCTCAACGCGGGCACGTACCGCGTGACGGCGCACGGCCCCGCTCTGCCCGAGACGTCCTTCCGGTTCGTCCGGACGCCGGGCGTCGAGCACCGTGACGCCTTCTTCAACGTCACGATGAACGGCTCGCCCGGGCCGGTCGCCGCGGCGCTCCCGACACTCGACGGGCTGGGCGCCGCGGGCTTCCGCCAGGACCTGCAGTGGTCCACCGTCGAGAAGGTGCCGGGCGTGTTCGACTTCCGCAGCACTGATGCGCGAGTGGACCCCATCGTGCGCGACCGTGGCGTCGCTCCGCTGTTCGTCCTCGACTACGGTCACATGGCGTACACCGGCGGCGCGATGACCCCGCCGGACGTCTCGGACCCGGCGCAGACAGCAGCCTGGCGCCGGTTCGTGTCCGAGGCGGTGACGCACATGCGCGACCGGTACCCGGACGCCGACCGCTCGTTCGAGATCTGGAACGAGTGGACGAACACCCACGGCACCCGTTCCGCCGACCCTGCCGCGTACATCGCGCTGTCACGGGTCACGGCCGCGACGATCAGGAGCGTCGACCCGGATGCACGGATCGTCGGGCCGGCCGAGAACGCCGTGTCGTCGGGCGAACTCCGCTGGCTCGACGAGTGGTTCCGGCTCGGTGGTGCCGACCACATCGATGCGATCAGCGTGCACCCGTACAACCAGCCGTACGCGCCGGAGCACTGTGTCGCGACGAACCCGTGCATCGAGAACGCGCTTCGTTGGCTCCGGGACAAAGCGGCGAAGTACCCCCGTGCGAACGGCGAACCGTTGCCGATCTGGATCACCGAGGTCGGATGGCCGACCCCGAACGGCAGGCCAGGCTGGGTCTCCGAGGACGACCAGGCGGCGTTCCTGGTCCGGACCCACGTGCTCGCCGCGCAGTACGGCGTCGAGCGGGTGTTCTCGTTCGAGATGGCCGCCCCGGACCAACCTGATCCGGACGGCAGTGCCAGGACCTTCGGGCTCGTCGACGCGCCGAGCCGCGCGTACGAGCCGAAGCCCGCTGCCGCTGCGTACGCGACGATGCAGCGCCAGCTCGCCGGCATGCGGTTCGCCGGTCAGTTCGTGACGGGTGCCGTGCGCGAAGCCCGGTTCGTCTCGGCCGACGGCACACGCTCGGTGCGGGTCGTGTGGCAGACCGCTGACCGGTTCGACGAACTGCCCATCAGTGTGGGTCTGCCCGGCGACGGCACCATCGTCGACGCCTACGGGGGCACGAAAGCCGTCCGGGGAACCGGTGGCAAGCTCGCGATGTCGGCGACGTGGAAGCCCCGGTTCGTGGTCTGGAATGGGTGAACCGGCGGACCGCCTCACGCAACTCGACGGGCTCCGCGGCCTCGCGGTCCTGCTCGTCGTCGCGTCGCACACCGCAGAGTCGGTCGTCCCCTACGGCGGGGTCGTCGGGGTGACGACCTTCTTCGTGCTCTCCGGCTTCGTGATCACCCGGGCGCTCCTCGACGAGGCCGAGCGTGCCGGGCAGATCCACCTCGGCCGGTTCTGGCTCCGCCGCGCGGCACGGCTGCTCCCGGCGTGGACGGCCGTCCTGGTGGTGGTGACCGTCGCGGTGATCGTGCTGGCAGACCCGATCCGCGGTGATCTGCCCCGCGTCCTCGCCACCGTCGGGTCCTACACGGGCAACCACGCCCGGGTGCTCGGCGTCGAGCTCGGACCGTTCGAGCACACCTGGTCGCTCGCCGTCGAAGAGCAGTTCTACCTCGTCTGGCCCCTCGTCCTCATCCTGCTCGGCGTCCTCGCCCGCACTCGGCCCCGCGTTGCCGTGGTCGCGCTCTGCGGACTCGTCGGTGCTGCGGTCACCTGGCGGGTCGTCGGCACGGTCGTGCTGCCGTACGACCGCCTGGCGTACGGGCTCGACACGAGCGCCGCCGCCCTGCTCGTGGGTGCGCTCGCCGCGTTCGCCGTGCGCACGGGCAGTCTCCGCGGTCTCGGTCAGATCGACTTGCGGACCGGACGTCCGAGCGCCGTCGTGCTCGGGGTCGGCGGCGTGGGCGCGACACTGCTCGTGGTGCTGTCGGCGTGCACGCTGCCGATCACGGTCGGGTCCCTGCCCGGTGCGGCTCGCTGGGTCGAGACGGCAGCGGTGGCGGTCGCAGCGCTCGTCGTCGTCGCAGGGGCGCTCGGTGGTGCTCCCGCGCTCGACCTGGCGATCGCTCGCTGGTTCGGGACCATCTCGTACGGGCTCTACTTGTGGCACTACCCGCTGCTCCGAATCGAGCCCGGGGGTGACCCGTCCACCGGTGTGGTGCGCCTGGGGCTCGCTCTGGTGGGCATCGGTGTGGCCTCGGCATCGTGGTACCTGCTCGAGCGGCCGGTGCTCCGCGCGACACGGTCGTGGGGCAGACACCCCACGACCCGTCCCGCGGCCGGCGCACCTCAGCGCGTGCGTGGGTGCACGGGGTGACGGTGCCCGGCGTCATCGCGGCCGAACCACCCCTGCCACCGCCCGGCGAGCTGGGCGTGCTGTTGCTCGACCGCGGCGGCGTCGCGCCGGACGCGAGCGATCACGAGCGCGACCACCGATCGGCTGACCCAGTAGCTCGCCTGCCCCCAGCAACCGTGCTTCCGGAGCACTCGCCCGAACCCGCGGTTGTACCGCCTGACCTTTGCGAGGACCGCGGTGGTGGGTCCGTCGTCGCGGAAGTCGCCGTGGTGCACGTGCAGGTCCGCGTCGAAGTCGACCCGCACCCCGGCCTCGACCGCGCGCATGACCAGGTCGTTCTCCTCGCCGGAGCCGAAGGGCTCCACACCCGACCCGAGCGTGTCGTCGAAGTCCCCGATGTCGTCGAGGACCTCTCGCCGGAAGAACACCCCGGAGCAGATGACGGTGCGCGGGACGTCCCGCACCCGGATCCGTCGGGATCGCCCGAGCCACCGGAGCATGGTGCCTCGGCCGGTCGCGTCCTTCGTCGGGATGCACAAACCGCCGAGCCGGGGTTCTTCGTCCACCCTGCTGAACCGGGCATCGATCGCGGACAGCACGCCGGTCGGGTACCAGCAGTCGTCGTCCGGGAACCCGACGAGGTCAGCGCGGAGCGTTCGCATCCCAGCGTTCCGGGCGGTACTCACACCGCTGGCGCCGGGCTGGTGGATGTACTCACCGTCGCCGTCCCGGATCATCGCCGCGAGCCGGTCGGGTACTTCGGGGACCGGGCGCTGCGCGACGACCGAGAGGAAGACCCGGTACGGCTCGGCTTGGATCGACCGGATCGCTCGGTCGAGGTACTCGGGCGGCCGGTTCGTGGCGATGATCAAGTGGAATCGATGGTGCATCGGGCCAGTGTCGTGGCGCATCTCGTCGGGATCCTACTTCTCGGTATGTTGTGGACGAAATACCACGGTTCCACAGGCCGGGTACACCCGGCCCTCGTCGTCCCGGCCCCGCCATCCCTGCAACCGAGCGCTCATCTGCGTGTGCTGGAAGCGCGCTCCGTCGCGGTCGCCACGGACGGTCCGGACGACGGTCCCGACCAGGCCGCGACCGATCCAGT
Source organism: Curtobacterium sp. PhB190 (assembly GCF_004365385.1). Lineage (NCBI taxonomy): Bacteria > Bacillati > Actinomycetota > Actinomycetes > Micrococcales > Microbacteriaceae > Curtobacterium > Curtobacterium sp. PhB190. The sequence goes on from NZ_SODN01000008.1 coordinate 176,126, forward strand.
ACGCGGCCTGCCCGTACAGACCGTGCTTGCGGAGGACCCGACCGAAGCCGCGGTTGTACCGGCGGACCTTCGCGAGGGTCTCGGTCGTCATACCGGCGTCACGGAAGTCCGGGTGCCGCACCGAAAGGTCCGGCATGTAGCGCATCCGCGCACCGGAGGCGAGGGCGCGGAGGACCATGTCGGTCTCCTCGCCGGCCCCGAAGGGCGTTCCGGAGCCCGTACCGAGGTCTTCGTCGAAATCGCCGAGGCGTTCGAGGACGTCGCGACGCATGAAGATCCCCGAGCTCACGACGGTCCGCGGCACCCGCCAACTCGTGACGTCACCCGGGCGCCGGCGCCAGCGGAGCATCGTGCCCTGCTCGTCGCTTCCGCGGGAGGGGATCGAGGCCGCGTCGAGCCCCTGCGTCGCGAACCGGTGCGAGATCGTCGCCAGGACGCCGTCGGGGTACCAGCAGTCGTCGTCCGGGAACGCGATCACCTCACCGCGGAGTCGAGTCATCCCGGCGTTCCTGCCCCGGCTGACGCCACGGACGTCCGGCTGGTGCACGTGTTCGGCGTGCCCGGCGTCGATGAGCGGCTGCAGCACGGCCAGTGCATCCGGAGTCGGTCGCTGCTCGACGACGGTGACGAACACCGACACCCCGGCGCGCTCGATCGTCTCGAGGCAGCGGGCGAGGTGGTCCGGCGTCCGGATCGTCGAGACGACGAGGTGGAAGCGGTGGTCGGCGTTCACGCGTGGGCCTTCGTGCGGGCGAAGAGCTCGGCTGTCGGCGAGCCTGCGGTGTGCCAGTCGAGGAGGCGCTGCTGGACGGAGCCCAGCCGCTCCCGGAGCTCGGCCGTCCGGGCGCGGATCCCGTCACGGTGTCGGGTGGCGATCTGCATCTCGTGGACGAGCTCGTCGACGTCGTGGCCCACCGTGAGCGGCGCGGGGCCGTCCGTGACACTGCGCCAGAAGTCGTCACACTTGGACGCGTACGACAGCGGGACAGTGGGCACGTCGAGCGAAACCGCCGCGATGGCGCCGTGGAGTCGTTCGGACACGACCAGGTCGCATCCCGCGATGGCGGCCATCGTCGTCGGGACGTCGATGTACTCGTGCACGACCGCCGGTGTGCGCAGGCGGGCGGCCAACCCGTGCGCCGCCATGCGGTCGGCCCCGGACAGCGCGAACGCGACGACCTCGGTGGTGCCGGTCGCGGCCGCGTGTCGGTCGACCGCCTCGGCGATCGTGTCGACGTCGAACCTCGTGGTCGGATCAGATCCGATGCTGACGCCGATCCGGCCGTCGGGCCGGACGGTGCGTTGGACGTGGACGAGCTCGGGGTAGAGCAGCGCCGGATCGCCCACGACGTCGACCGGGCACAGGTTCGTGGTGACCTCGTGTTCGGTGAGCGGCCCACGGACACCGTGCAGCGCGAACCGGTCGAGCGAACGCCAGGCGTCCCACTGCTGCGGTTGTGTCCCGAGCGAGTAGCTGTCGTCGGCGGCAGCTGCCCCGAGACCGAGTCCGATGGTGCCGGTCGCGCCGAAGTACCGGGTCGCACGGTCGACGTGTCCGGCCCAGGACGCGAACCCGACGGTCGTGCCGCCACCGAGCAGCACGAGCCGCTCGCGACCGATCAGCCGGGCGCGGTCGCGAACGAAGCGCGGTGAGCGGCGAGCGTAGTCCCGCCGGGTCAGGGGCGCCTCGACGTCCAAGGGGTGACGGAGCGCGGCACGCCAGGTCTCGTGCAGGAGGTCGTCGCCGAAGTTGCCGTACCCCTGCCAGCCGAGGTAGACGAACGATCGGGGCGGTGTGCTGCGGGTCATCGGGTTTCCTTCTGTTCGGTGGTGGCGGTCGAGTCGTTGCGTGCGCGTGACGAGCGGCGAGGGCTCTCGCTCACCGGCGCCGAGGGCTCGTAGTTGTAGTAGGTCTTCATGCGTCGCTGGGCTGGGAGGCGGTTCACCACGAGCCCGAGCAGTCGTGCGCCCACCTGCCGCAGGGTCTGCTCGGCCGCGACGAAGTCGGCGCGCCGTGTCTGTCCGTTGACGCTCACGACGAGCAGGACCCCGGAGCAGATGGCGCCGAGGACGGCGGGGTCGGTCACCGGGAGGAGCGGCGGGGCGTCGACGATCACGACGTCGTAGCGGGATTCGAGCTCGCGGACGAGGTCCGCCATCCGGCTGGAGCTCAGGAGTTCGCTCGGGTTCGGCGGCACCCGCCCCGCAGCGAGGACGTGCAGGGGGTTGTCCCCACCGACCTCCTGGATGGCATCGTCGAGCGCGACCTGTCGGGTGAGCACGGTGGACAGGCCGACGCGGCTCTCGATCCCCAAGTACGTCCCGGTCGTCGGGCGTCGCAGGTCGGCGTCGACGAGCAGGACCCGCGACCCGTTCTGCGCCAGCATGAGCGCGAGGTTCACGGCGGTCGAGGACTTGCCCTCGCCCGGGGTCGCGCTCGTCACGACGATGCTCTGCGGACCGCCGTCGAGGTTCGTGTACGTCAGGTGCGTCCGCAGCTGCCGGAAGCTCTCGGCCCGGGTGCTGTAGCGGTTGTCGACGGCGACGAGGGGGTGTTTCGCGATGGTGTCGTCCACCCCGAACTCGCCGAGCACACTCGCCGTGGTGAGGCGCCGGAGCGCGTCGAACGACCGCAGCCGGGTGTCGAGGACCTCGCGGAGGACTGCCTGCGCAACACCGAGTGCGAGGCCCGCGAGGACGCCGATCGCGAGGTTGACCGGGATCCGCGGAGCGAACGGCATCGTCGGTGCCTTCGCCTGCTGGAACACGCTGAGGTGGACGAGGTCGCTCTGCTGCGATGAGCGCTCGACCTCGTCCACGACGGCGACGAGCTGCGTGGTGACCGCGTTGGCGATCGCCGCCGCACGGGCCGGCGACGTTGACGTCGCGCTGAGCGAGATGATCACGGTCTCGTCAGTGGAGGACGCCGTCACGACCTTCGAGAGGTCGGTGCCGGCCGGGAGTCCGAGCTGCTTCGCCGCGGCGCCGAGGACGCGCGGGGTCAGTGCCAGCGCCGTGTACGACTTCACGCGCGCCGCCGAGAAGTTGTTGCCCTGACTGAGGTCGGTGACCGACGAGCCGGCGGCGACCGAGACGAAGACCTCGCTCGAGGCGCGGTACTCCGGCGCCTGCACGAGGGTGACGCCGACGGCAGCCGACGTGGCGAGGAGGACCAGCGCGAGCGCGGAGATCCATCGCCGTCTGATCACTTCGAGGAACTGCGAGAGCGTCACTGGGGGCCTTCCGGGAGGCGATCGGATGTGTGATACTTATCGTAGATGATATGAAATACCACCGCAAGCGACAGTGGAATGGAGGGGGATCATGCCGGTCCTCGGAGCCGTCTTCACGGCTGTGCTCGCCGTTGCGCTGATCGCCCGTCGGACGTGGCTCCCCGCGGTGATCGGCGTCGCCGGCGGCCTGCCGTACACGGCTGCCGTCGTCGCCGGAGGGAACGGCGTGCCCCTGTTCTCGACTGCGGCGCTCGCGTCGGGCATCGCGCTCCTCGGGACCCGCCCGCTGCGCACCACGCACTGGTCGGCGAACGCGCTCGCAGCCTTCGTCGCGTGGGCGACCATCGCCACCGCCGTCGCCCCCTGGATGTTCGCCGGCGTCCGTGTCCTCGTCCCACGTGGCGGTGTGGACGGTCAGGTGCTGGACCCCGGGTACCTCACCTACTCGATCAGCAACCTCGCGCAGCTCGGGTACCTGTTGCTCGCGGTGTGCGCGTTGCTGTACCTCGTCCGCGTCGGGGCGGCAGAGACCGCGCTCCGGATCGCGCTGGTCGTCGGCACGGTCGTGACCACCGTGCGCGGGGTGCTCGTGCAGGCAGGTGCGGACGTGCTGGCACCCCTGATGGACACGCTGCCGGGGGTCGCCTACGCGTGGGCGCTCCCGGGGGAGCGGTTGCGGGGGGTCTTCAGCGAACCGAGCGAGCTCGCAGCGTTCGCCCTCCCGGCCGCCGCGTACTTCGCCGTCACGGCACTGCGGTCGTCCGGCGGGCAGCGGATGATCTGGGCCGCGGCGAGTGCGTTGTCGTGCGCGAACCTCCTGCAGGCGGCGTCCGGCACCGCTGTCGTCGCCTCCGCCGTCGTGATCGCCGTCGGCCTGCTCGTGGTCGCCGTGCGGTACGTCGTCCGGGGTGGACGCGGCACCGTCTGGTTCGTCCTCGGGGGGCTGACGATCGCGATCGTGCTGCTCGCGGCCGGCCCGCAGCTCGCCGCACCGGTCGAGGCGATCGTGGACGACAAGGTCGGCAGTCAGTCGTACGACTCCCGGACCGGCGCGGACGGCTTCAGCTGGGGGGTCCTCGCCGACACCCTCGGCATCGGCGCCGGGCTCGGCGCGAACCGGCCGTCGTCCTTCGGGATGACGCTGCTGACCTGCGTCGGGATCCCGGGCACGATCGCGTTCGCCGTCTTCGCGCTCGGCGTGCTCGTGCGCGCGGCGCGGTCACCGGCGACCGTCCCGGCCTCGGTCGCGCTCGCCGCGGTGCTCGTCGCGAAGCTCGTCGGCACCCCGGACCTCTCGACGCCGATCCTCTGGCTGCTCCTCGCCGCATGTGCCTCGAGCGTCTGGCGCCCCGTCGCCGAGCCGCCGGAACCGGGACCGGACGCCGCCCGTGCACGACCCGTCACCCTGACAGGAGCCCATCAGTGATCTCGATCCTCATCGTCTGCGAGGGCAACATCTGCCGTTCGCCGTACGTCGAACGCGTCCTCCGGGCGCGCCTCGACGCAGTGCTGCCCGGAGTCTTCCGCGTGGACAGCGCCGGCACCGCTGCGACAGCGGGTACGCCGATGTTCCCGCGTTCCGCCACCGCTGTCGGACAGGACGGCGGCGACCCGGACGCCTTCGTCTCGACGCCGCTGACCGCCGCGGTGCTGCGCGACAGGGACCTCGTGCTCACGCTTGAGCGCGCGCACCGAGCGCAGGTCCTCGACCTCGCGCCGCACCTCCTGCGGTGGACCTTCACGATGGCGGAGTTCGACCGTCTCGTCCGCCCCCTGCTGGACGCCGATGCCGTCGACGAGCGGTTCTGGGCGGAACTCCCGCGCCTCGTGTCCCGCTTCCGGGTCGCGACGGCCCCGACCGACCCGGCGCTCGACGACGTCGCCGACCCGGTACGCGGCGACGAGCACGACTTCCTGACCATGCGCGAGCGGGCGATCTCCGCCATCGCGACCATCGCGGCGTGCGCGGAACGCGCCGCCGCCGACCAGAACGGAGCCGACCGTGCGCGGACTGCTCGTCCATGAGTGGATCGAGGCGGTGGGCGGCGCCGAGCGTGTCGTCGACGCATTCGCCGATGCCTACCCTGCCGCCGACGTGTTCGGGCTGTGGAACGACGCCCCCGGGCGCTACGCGGACCGGCGGGTGGTCGAGAGTGTCCTGGCGCGGTCGCCCCTCCGCGGCAGGAAGGCGCTGTCGATGCCGTTCCTCCCGGCCCTGTGGAGTCACGGCCTGCGCACCGTCGGCGAGTACGACTGGGCGATCGTGAGCTCGCACCTGTTCGCCCACCAGGCCCGTGTGACCGGGGTCGCCCCGGACCGGCAGTTCACCTACGTGCACACGCCGGCCCGGTACCTCTGGAACCCGGAACTCGATGCCCGCGGATCGACCATGCTCGCCCGCGCGGGTTCGCCGGTACTCCGCTCCGTCGACCGCCGTCGCGCCCAGGGGCTCCGTCACGTCGCCGCGAACAGTCGTTTCGTGCAGCAGCGCATCCGCGACACCTGGGGCATCGACGCTCAGGTGATCAACCCGCCGGTCGGCGTGGAGCGGCTCGCTGCGGTCGCCGACTGGGCGTCCGTGCTCGACGAGCGCGACCGCGCTGTCCTCGAGGCGCTGCCTGCCGACTTCGTCCTCGGTGCCTCGCGGTTCGTTCCGTACAAGCGCCTCGACGTCGTCATCGATGCCGGTCGGGCGTCCGGGCGTCCGGTGGTGCTCGCCGGCGACGGTCCGGATGCCGAGCGGCTGCGCGCGCTGGCTGCCGAGTCGAGGGTCGAGGTGCACTTCGTCTGCACGCCCTCCGACGCGATGCTCGCGGCGCTCCTGCAGCGTGCCGCGGTCTACGTGTTCCCTCCCGTCGAGGACTTCGGGATCCTGCCCGTCGAGGCGCTGGCCCTCGGCACGCCGGTGGTCGCGAACGCCGAGGGCGGGGCTCGCGACTCGGTGCAGGAAGGAACGAGCGGCACGCTCCTCCACGACCTCGCGGATTCGACCCTGGCCGCAGCGGTCGACGGTGCCGTGCGACTCGACCCAGCGGCCTGTCGTGCGCGCGCCGCCGCGTTCTCGACCGAGCGGTTCCAGCGCGAGATCGCGGAGTGGACCGGCATCCCGGTGGGGGGCCGGACCGGCTGAGGGTCCGCGGGGGTGGACCGGACCGCCTGGAGGCCCGGTGCCGGTCCGTCGGACCTGCACCGGGCCTCCAGTCGGTCGCTAGCTGGCTGCGCTCAGCAGGACGCGCTCGATCTGCGCCACGATGTGCGGCGTCGCGTAGCGCGCGGCGGAGTGGCGCCCGTTGCGGGCGAGTCGGTTCCGTTCCTGCTCGTCACCGGCCAACCGGAGGATCGCGTGCGCGAGGGCATCGACGTCGCCGGGACGGACGAGGAGCCCGTCCTCGCCGTGCGTGAGCACCTCGGCAGGGCCGCCAGCGTCCGCGGCGATGACCGGTCGACCGAGCGCCATCGCCTCGGTGACCACCTGCCCGAACGGCTCCGGGCGGCGGCTGGCGTGCACGAGCAGATCGCACGCGCTGATCTCGGCATCGACGTCCTGCCGGTGTCCCCGGAACTCGACCACCGCCGTCAGGTCCAGCTCCGTGACCAGGGTGTGCAACTCGGCGGCGTGGTGGTCGTCGGTCCCGAAGTGCGCCGCGCCGATCAGCCGGAGCCGCGCATCGGGGTCGAGACCGAGCGCGCGGGCCGCGGCGAAGGCGCGGACAGCGATCTCCTGCCCCTTCCAACGGGTGAGCCGCCCGACCATGCCGATGGTGAACGGGCCGGGTGCCGACGGGGCGGCCTGGTCCGGGAGGTCCACGGGGCAGCCGATCACCGCGGGTGCCGGACCGGACCGGCCGAGGGAGCGGGCCGTCGTCCGTGAGTTGGCGATTCTGGCTGCGGGGAGCGTCGTCAGCGCCGCGCGGAGTACCAGGGTGTTCGCGCGGGAGGCACCGGCCGCTCCGACGACGTCGTGGACGTACGCCACGACGGGGATGCGTGCGAGCCGGCCGGCCAGTCCGCCGTACACGTGCGCTTTCGCCGAGTGTGTGACGACCACGTCGGCGCCGAGGTCGCGGAGCCGTCGCGCGAGGGCCCGCGTGGAGCGGAGTGTCGACACTCCCTTCGCGAGGAGGCCCCCGGCCGCATCGGCTGCGTGCTCGGTCACGGACGGGTCGAGCGCGACGACCTCGTGCTCGACGCCGAGCCCGGAGAGCAGGGACTCGAGTGGCCCGTGTTCACCGAGGACGACGATCACCTCGGTCTCGACCCGGGCGGCGGCCACCCGCGCCACGAGGAGCTCCGCCCCGGACAGTGCTGCGCTGTGGGTGAGCATGGCGACGAGCGGGAGGTTCCGGGTTGTCATGCATCTAGAATACCAGTATTCTATAGAGCGTGACATTGAAACGTCACCGGGGCGACAGTGCCAAGCGTCATCCGCCTCGCCGCGATCCCAGAACGGAACCCGACATGCGTCACACCTCCCGCACCGCCCGCATCGCCGCCACGACCCTGGCTGCGATCGGGATCCTCACCGTCGTCACGGCGTGCTCCGGCACCGGCGGCGACGAGCCCACCAAGAAGCCGACGGCCAGCTCGAGCGCCGAGGCAGACGACCGCTTCTCGACGCCGCCGGCCGACATCCAGAAGGCGACGGCGGAGTGCGCCGACGGCAAGGTCGTCATCGACCAGAGCAACAAGGACGTCACCGTGGGCGACTGCGCCTCGGTCGAGATCACCGCGAGCAACGCGGTCGTCCACCTCGGCAAGGTCGACGCGCTCGTCATGAGCGGCACCATCAACGACGTCGACGCCAAGGAGATCGGCAAGGTCACGGTCAGCGGCAACGGCAACCGGGTCACCACGGACGGCAAGCCGAAGGTCACGGACAAGGGCGCCGAGAACCTGTTCGTCACCCGCTGAGTCCGACCCGACCCGAACGGAGGACTGCCATGACCCGCGCGACCCTGCCGGACTGGCAGTCCTCCGCTCCGCTCGCGACCGCGGCAGCCCGTGGCGGCATCGTCACCGCCGCCGGCACCGCGACCCGGTTCCTCGTGCAGCTCGTCACCGTCGTGGTGATCGCCAGGATCCTCGGCCCCGCCGAGTACGGGTTCGCGGTCGTCGTGCTCCTGCTCAGCGGTCTCGCCGAGCTCCTCCGCATCGGTGGCATCGGAGCCCTCGTCATCCGTGCGCCGCGCCTGTCCGCCGGCGTCGCCTCCTCGCTCCACCTCCTCAGCGCCGCAGCCGGACTCGCTGTCGGCGCTGCGCTGGCCCTGTCGGCGCCGGCACTCGCGGTCGTCCTCGGCTTCCCAGCGTCCGGCAGGTCCGTGATGCTGCTCGCGGTTCCCTTCGTGGTGGCCGGGGCCAGCGCGGTCCCCACGGCGCTGCTCGCCCGCAACCTCCGCTTCCGTGCCCTCGCCCTGCTCGAGGTCGCGTCGATGGTCTCCGGCGCCGCCCTGGCGCTCGTGCTCGCGATCGCCGGTGCGGGCTCGTCGGCGCTCGTCGCCCAGGCGCTCCTCTTCTCGCTCGTGCTCGGCATCGGTTCGATCGCCGTGTGTCCCTGGCGCCCGACCCGCCCCGCGCGGTGGTCCGCCGTCCGGCCGGAACTCGGCTTCGCAGCGAACGTCACCGCGGTCCAGGTCCTCAACTTCGCGGCCCGCAACCTCGACAAGGTGATCGTCGGGGCGTCGTTCGGCCCGCTCGCCGCCGGCTTGTACGCACAGGCCGGGCAGCTGCTCACGATCCCGCTGGAGCAGGTCAACGGGCCGCTCCAGCGCGTCGCGGTCCCCGTGCTCGCCAAGGTCGCCGACGACCGCGAGCGCTTCCGGCGCTACTACCGGCACCTCACAGCCCTGACCGGGTACGTGCTGTGGCCGACCTTCGCGGTGCTGGCAGTGCTCGCCGACGCCGTCGTCACCGTGCTGTTCGGCCCCGCGTGGGCGGGCTCGGTACCGATCTTCCGCGTGCTGGTGCTCGCTGGCATCGCGCAGACTCTCGGCTACGTCACCGTCTGGGTGTTCGTCGCGACCGGCCAGGGCGCTCGTCAGACCATCTGGGCGCTCGTCAGCCGTCCACTCGTCCTCGCCTCGTTCTTCGTCGGCCTGCCGTGGGGCGTCACCGGGATGGCGTGGGCGTTCTCCGTCAGCTCGCTCGTCCTCGTCGTCCCCGGCTTCGTGGTCGCTGGTCGACGCCCAGGGCTCGGGCTCCGTGACCTCGTCGCGCCGATCGTCCGCCCCGGCATCGTGGCCGTGGCGGTGGGTGGTGTCACGCTCCTGACCCGGCTGCTCGACCTCGGCCCCTGGCTCGCGATCACGGTCGGCGGCGCTTCTGCGCTCGTCGTGCTCGCCCTTGCCGTCGTGCTGCCGGGCATCCGCCGCGACGTCATCGCGATGGCGCGCCACGTCGTGCCCGCCCAGTTCGGGCGCACCACCGCAACCACACCCTGAGAGAGCGAGTCCGCCGTGCCCGTCTCCGCCGTGCCCGTCTCCGTCGTCGTCCCGGTCGGTCGACCCGACACCGCCCTGAGCGCGCAGCTCGGGGCGATCGCCGTGCAACAGCACGAGGGCGACGTCGAAGTCGTCCTCGCTGCCAACGGCGTCAGGCCCAGCGTCCTGCGCCCGTTCGTCGACGCCACGGAGTGGCCATCCGGCTGGGCCGTGCGCGTCGTCGACGCGACGGACGTCCGTGGGCCGAGCCACGCTCGCAACGTCGGCTGGCGCGCCGCACGACACGACATCGTGCTGTTCTGCGACGCGGACGACGTGCTCGAACCCGGATGGATCTCGGCGATGGCTGTGGCCGTGCAGCAAGACGGCATCGGCGGCGGCCGACTGGCGTACGACCTGCTCAACGCACCCGCGCTCGCGGCCCGGGTGACCGCGTCGACGACGGAGCTGCCCGTCAAGTTCCGGCACCTGCCCTACACGCCGAGCTGTGCGCTCGGCGTGACCCGCGCGCTGCTCGAGGCCGTCGACGGCTTCGACGAGTCCTTGCACTGCGGCGAGGACATCGACTTCTGCTGGCGGGTGGCTGCGGCTGGTTCGCCCATCGTCTTCGTCCCGCAGGCGGTCGTCCAGTACCGCTTGCGCAGCGCGGCCCGCGGTGCGTTCCGCCAGGCGTACCGCTACGGCGTCGACGATGCGCGCCTCCTGCGGGCACACCGCGCCGCCGGTGCACGGTGGCGCGCGGTCGACGGGGTCCGTGAGCTCGCATCGACGGTCAAAGCCGTTCTGCTCGCCGGCACCGGCCAGGAGGCCCGGATCACCGCCGCCTCGCGCGTCGGCGCTACCTGTGGCCGGTTCGCAGGCTCCGTGCGGCACCGCATCGCCGCCTTCTGATCGCAGTCCGCCGCTGAGCGGCCAGGCCGCCGCCCGTCGTCACGACGGGCGGCGGCCTTCGTCGTTGGTGAACGTGAGCTGTGGGCTGTGGGCTGTGGCAGGGCGGTCGGCGGTCGGCGGTGGGTGGTGGGCCGGTGCGGTTGCGGTTGCTGGGTTGTCGTGCCGGTGCCGGTGCCGGTGCCGGTGCCGCTGGCGTTGCGCGTTGCGCAGGTGCCGGGGACGCCGAACGGCCCGACCCCTGGGTGGGGTCGGGCCGTCGGGTCCTGCTGGGGTGTTACTGGGTGACGTTGATGGTCGTGACCACCGCGTCGCCGATCAGGTTGCCCTTCGTGATCTGCTTCGTGTAGAGCACGTAGACCTGCGGGGTCAGCGTGCGGCTGATCGTGATGGACCACTCGCCTTCGGAGTTGACCGTGGCCTCGCCGAGTCGGCTCGTGGTGCCGCCGAGGACGACCTTCGAGCCAGCCTGGCCGGTACCGGTGAACGTGATGCCGGTTCCGGGGACCTGTGCGCCCTCGGCCGGGGTGTTCACGACGACCTGGGTCGCCGTGCCGTAGTCGAGCGTCGCCGTCTTGGCGGGGGAGACCTCACCGTCGACCGTCTGGGTGACGGTGAAGGTGCGGACGCCCGCGACGGTGGCCGGGATCGAGAGCGAGTACTTGCCGTCGGCGCCGGTGGTGGTGCCGATGACGGTGCTGCCCTCGCGGACCACGACGGTCGCGCCGGTCTGAGCGTTGCCGCTGATCGTGGCCTGCTTCTCGACGTCGGCCTGGAACGAGCCGGCCGCGGTGAGCTCCGTGACCTGCTTGTCCTGCACCGTGACGGTGATCTCGGCCTGCTTCGTCAGCCCGCCCTTGCTCGTCTGGAGCGCGTGCAGCTCGTAGAGGTTGGGGGTGAGCTGCCGGGAGACATCGACCGTCCAGGCACCGTTGGCGACCTTCGTGTCACCGATCGACGAGGTCTTGCCGCGCATGTCGAGCTTGGCGCCGGTGGCGCCGGTGCCCGTGAAGCGGATCTGGCCGTTCGTCACGGTGGCGCCGTTCGCCGGGGTGGAGATCACCGGGGCGACGGGGTTGCCGTAGTCGAGCGAGCGGTTCAACGGGGCGGACACGGCGCCGTTGACGGTCTGGGTGACCGTGAACGTGTTGACACCGAACTTCGCCTTGGCCGGCGGGATCGTGATCGTGTACCGACCGCCGGTCGCCTTCGCGGTACCGACGATCGAGCCGTCAGCAGCCTTCACGGTGACCGTGGCGTCCATCTGGGCCGCGCCGGAGATCGTCGCCGGCAGGTTCTCGTCGGTGGTGTTGAACGCCGCCGTCGCGGTGAGCGGGGTGACCGCCTGCTCGTCCGTGACCGTCACGGTGATCGCCTGCTGGGTGGTCAGACCGCCCTTGGTGGTCTGCACCGCCCACAAGTTGTAGAGGTTGCTCGTCAGCGGGAAGTCGACCTTGGCGGTCCACTCGCCGTTCACGACGTCGCCGCTGGCGATCGCGTTCACGGTGCCACGGACGGTGACCTTCGCGCCGGTCTGACCGGTGCCGGTGAAGGTCAGGCCCTCCTTGTTGACGGTCGCGCCGTTCGCCGGCGAGGTGATGTTGATCGGCGTCGGCGTGCCGTAGTCGAGCGAGACGTTCACGGCTGCGGAGGTCTTGCCGTTCAGCGTCTGGGTGACGCTGAACTCGTTCACGCCGAACTGTGCGCGGTTCGCCGGGACCGGGATCGTGTAGCGGCCGTCGCTTGCGACGAGGCGGCCGATCTCGTTGCCGAGGCTGTCCTTGACGACGACGGTCGCGCCGGTGGTCGCCGCGCCCGAGATCGTCGCGGGCTTGGTGACGTCCTGGTCGAAGGCGCCCGTGGCGGTCAGCGCCGTGGAGAACTCCGAGGCGTTGATCGTGAACGAGACGGGCTTCGAGTCGGCGTTGCCACGGACCGGGGTCTGCGTCGCGGTGAGGTCGTAGACACCGTTGCCGAGGTCGAACGTCGCCGGGGCGGACCAGTTGCCGTTGTCATCGACCACTGCAGCGGCCACGACGCGGCCGGACGTGCCCTTGACCTCGACACGTGCGCCCTTGTCACCCGTACCGGAGAACACCGGACGCTTCTGGTCGACCGTGGAGCCGTTCGCCGGGGTCTGGACGACGAGCGGGGCCGGGTTCGCCGGGGCCTCGGTGCGGATCGTGAAGTTCACGCGCTTCGTCTCGGCGGAGCCCGTGAGTGGGGTCTGGGTCACGCCGAGGTCGTAGAAGCCCTCGCCGAGGTCGAAGTCCGCCGGAGCGGACCACTTGCCGTCCTTGACCGTCGCCGAGGCGACGACACGGCCGGAGTTGCCCTTGACCTCGATGGTCGCGCCTTCGTCACCGGTACCGGAGAACGTCGGACGCTTGGTGTCCACGACCGAGCCGTTGGCCGGAGTCTGGACGACGAGCGGTGCTGGGTCGGCCGGGATCTCGGCTGCCTTGAGCGTCGTGATCGCGACGGGCGTGGTGGAGGTGTATCCCGGAGGTGCCGTGAACACGGTGAACAGGGTGGCGTCGGCTGTCGGCTGCGTGGTCGCACGGATCTTGAAGGTGCGGGTGGCGACGCCCTTGGCGACGTTCTTCTGCGTGACCGCGGAGACGTTGGTGGCCTTGTAGGTCAGCGTCTGGAGGCCGTTCGAGTTGGTTCCGGTGATCCACTCGTCCTTCCACACGCCGTTGTTCGTCCCGGCGGGGAGGTCGTAGACCTCGTAGCCGCGGGGCATGGTGAACAGCCAGGAGTACGAGGTTCCGCTCTCCATGTCGACGCCGGTCTCGCCGGTCTTGGCTCGTGCGTTCCAGGAGACAGTGCCCTGGGTGCCGTTGGCGAAGGCGTCGCCGGTGTTGGGCTTCCCGGTGAGGTTGTACGTCCCGAGGGTGGTCGACTCCGGAGCCGCCTCGACGGTGAAGTTGACGCGTGCGTTCGAGGTGTCGCCGCGGACGGGCGTCTGGGTGACGGTGAGGTCGTAGGCGGCGTTCGTGAGGTCGATGTCCGAGGGGGCAGACCACTTGCCGTCCTTGACGGTTGCGGTGGCGATGATCTGGCCGGCGTTGGTCCGGATGTCGATCTTGGCGCCTTCGTCGCCGGTGCCGGAGAACACCGGGCGCTTGGTGGTGACGGTGGACCCGTTGGTCGGGGTCTGGACGATGAGCGGTGCCGGGTTCGCCGGAGCTTCTTCGAGGGTCGTCGGGGTCGAGCCGTTGACGCGGTAGCTGCCGATGGAGCTGGTGCCCATGAACAGGTAGTTCATCTGGCTCGAGGTCGTCGTGGCGTTCGAGGCGTCGACCTTGAGGTTCCAGCGGAACTGCTGGCCGGCGCTCTGCGAGCCGCCGGTCTTGCCGAAGTTGAACTCCATCTGGCGGTTGTTGTCGAACAGGCGGCCGTTCTTGAGGTTGAGAACCTCGGAGTTCGCCCACGCGCCGCTGGAGCCGTTGCGCCACTGTCCGGTGACCGTGGTCTGGCCGGGCGCGAAGGTGGTGCCGGCTGGAGCGGCAACCGTGACGATCCCCTCCATGCCGGTGCGGGTCGCCTGGTTCTCGACCACGAACGGCACGTTGGTGGGCGTGGTGCGGCTGAGGGGCACGTTCGGCTGGGGCACGCCGATGATGGGACCGTTCTCGACGATGGTGATCGTGACGCTGGTGCGGTCGATCTCGACGCCGCCGACCTTCTGGATGATGGTGCGGGGGTTCGCACCGACGGGGAGGTCGCGGACGGTGAGGGACCACTTGCCGGTGCCGTCTGCGGTGGTCGCGAACGAGGTGCCGCTGACGGTGATCGCGGCGCCGGGGGTGGCGGTGCCGGAGACGACGGCGGTCTTCGCGACGTTGTCGACGGTCCCGACCGTGGCGGTCAGCGCGGCGGCAGCCTTCAGCGTCGCCGATCCCTTGGGAGACGAGGAAGTGTACGACGGTGGCGGCGTGAACGAGGCGGTGAGGGTGCTGTCCGCGGTCGGCTTTTCGGTGGCACGGATGCTGAACGAGCGCTCGCCCATGTCGGTGGTTTCGTTCTTCATCGTCTCGCCGGAGACGTTCGTGTTCTTGTAGGTGACGGTTTGCTGGCCGTCGGAGGTGGTGCCCTTCAACCACTCCACGTGCCACCCGTACCAGGTCGACGGATCGGGAAGGTTGACGGCTTCGTAGCCGACCGGCAGGGTGAACGTCCACGAGTAGGACTTGCCGTTCTCGATGTCGATGCCGGTGGGATTCGCCGATACCTGCGGATTCCACCGCACCTTGCCGGTCGTGTCCTTCGTGAACACCTCGCCCGAGTCCGGTGCCGCACCCAGGTTGTGGATGCCGAGGGTGGTCGACTCCGGAGCCGCCTCGACGGTGAAGTTGACGCGTGCGTTCGAGGTGTCGCCGCGGACGGGCGTCTGGGTGACGGTGAGGTCGTAGGCGGCGTTCGTGAGGTCGATGTCCGAGGGGGCAGACCACTTGCCGTCCTTGACGGTTGCGGTGGCGATGATCTGGCCGGCGTTGGTCCGGATGTCGATCTTGGCGCCTTCGTCGCCGGTGCCGGAGAACACCGGGCGCTTGGTGGTGACGGTGGACCCGTTGGTCGGGGTCTGGACGATGAGCGGTGCCGGGTTCGCCGGAGCTTCTTCGAGGGTCGTCGGGGTCGAGCCGTTGACGCGGTAGCTGCCGATGGAGCTGGTGCCCATGAACAGGTAGTTCATCTGGCTCGAGGTCGTCGTGGCGTTCGAGGCGTCGACCTTGAGGTTCCAGCGGAACTGCTGGCCGGCGCTCTGCGAGCCGCCGGTCTTGCCGAAGTTGAACTCCATCTGGCGGTTGTTGTCGAACAGGCGGCCGTTCTTGAGGTTGAGAACCTCGGAGTTCGCCCACGCGCCGCTGGAGCCGTTGCGCCACTGTCCGGTGACCGTGGTCTGGCCGGGCGCGAAGGTGGTGCCGGCTGGAGCGGCAACCGTGACGATCCCCTCCATGCCGGTGCGGGTCGCCTGGTTCTCGACCACGAACGGCACGTTGGTGGGCGTGGTGCGGCTGAGGGGCACGTTCGGCTGGGGCACGCCGATGATGGGACCGTTCTCGACGATGGTGATCGTGACGCTGGTGCGGTCGATCTCGACGCCGCCGACCTTCTGGATGATGGTGCGGGGGTTCGCACCGACGGGGAGGTCGCGGACGGTGAGGGACCACTTGCCGGTGCCGTCTGCGGTGGTCGCGAACGAGGTGCCGCTGACGGTGATCGCGGCGCCGGGGGTGGCGGTGCCGGAGACGACGGCGGTCTTCGCGGCGTTGTCGACGGAATCGACCTTCGCCGTGATCGGGCTCGTGGCGGCAGCGGTGAGCGTGGTGACCGTCGACCCCGTCGCGCTGAAGGCACCCTGGGTGCTCGTGCCAGCGAACACGTAGCCGACGGTGCTGTTGCCGCCAGCGGCCTGGGCGGGCGTGGACACCAGGGTGTTGAACCGCATGAGCGTGCCGGCGGGGACATCGAAGCCGGAGCCGTTGACGGCGTATGTGAGCTTCGTGTTGCTGTCGGAGCGGACACCGTTGCGCATCCCGAGGTACGACGAGTCAGTCCAGTTGCCGTCCGGCGTCTTGTACTGCACGGCACGCGTGTCGGCGTTGGCGAAGGTAGTGCCGGCGGGCGCAGAGAGGACGATCGTGGCGTTGACGCCCGAGCGTGCGCCGGTGGTCTTGACGGTGACCGGGACGGTCGTCGTCGCGCCGCGGTTGAGTGCGACCGGGGGAGTCGTCTCCGGGACCACGACGCTGTTCCCGACGCCGGCCTTGAGGATGGTGGAGGCCTGGGGCGTGGTGGAGGTGTATCCCGGAGGTGCCGTGAACACGGCGGACAGGGTGGCGTCGGCTGTCGGCTGCGTGGTCGCACGGATCTTGAAGGTGCGGGTGGCGACGCCCTTGGCGACGTTCTTCTGCGTGACCGCGGAGACGTTGGTGGCCTTGTAGGTCAGCGTCTGGAGGCCGTTCGAGTTGGTTCCGGTGATCCACTCGTCCTTCCACACGCCGTTGTTCGTCCCGGCGGGGAGGTCGTAGACCTCGTAGCCGCGGGGCATGGTGAACAGCCAGGAGTACGAGGTTCCGCTCTCCATGTCGACGCCGGTCTCGCCGGTCTTGGCTCGTGCGTTCCAGGAGACAGTGCCCTGGGTGCCGTTGGCGAAGGCGTCGCCGGTGTTGGGTTTCCCGGTGAGGTTGTACGTCCCGAGCGTCGTCGAGGGCGCGCCGATGGTGATCGTGACGTTGACGCGGTCGACCTCGGTGCCGTTCACCTTCTGGATGATGGTGCGGCCGTTCGCACCGACGGGGAGGTCGCGGACGGTGAGGGACCACTTGCCGGTGCCGTCCGCGGTGGTCGCGAACGAGGTGCCGCTGACAGTGATCGCGGCGCCGGGGGTGGCGGTGCCGGAGACGACGGCAGTCTTCGCGACGTTGTCCACGGAGTCGACCTTCGCAACGAGTGGGGACTGCGCGGGGCGCATGTCCTTGCCGCTCGCAAGTTCAAGGCTCGACTGGTTGCCAGTCGACAAGCCTGAACCGTTGTGCCACATCGCCCACGGGGCCATCGCCAGCTGACCGGTGGAGTAGTAAGTGCCACTCTGAGCTTGAACCGAGTCGCAGGCTCCCATGAAGAACAGCCGTCCGCCGAAGTCCCAGCCAGGATTCTGTACGCAGCGACCGTCGCTGTTCTTGATGATGCCTGTTGATCCCTTGGCGGGGATCTCCCATCCTGGAGCGGCGTTCTGCAGTGCCGCTTCGTACGTCGAATACCACTTGGAGCCGAAGTTCTTATCAACAGCGGCGTACTGCTCGTTGAAAGGGTATTTGAAGACGATCTTGCCGGTCAGGCGATCACCCGATGCGGTGGGGGACGGGGCCGCGGAAGCGGCGGAGGCGGCCGGACCGAAGGACAAGCCGGAGACGAGCGTGGCTGCGGCGAGACCTGCCGCGCCGAAGGACTTGAGGGCCGTTGCCCTCTTCTTTCGAGACATGTGACGTTCTTTCGGGGAGGGCCGCCGTAAATCCGCGGCACGGTGGGGGATCGCAGTCCAGGACCTCTCGGCCAGCCTGCAAGCCCAGAATATCACATGGAATATGACATGCGAAACATTGCATGGCGCGCTGTTGGCTGGGAGTTGAGTGGGATCGACGCAACTTCGGCCGCCCTGAGTTGACGCGAGCCGGGTCCTGAGTAGAGTTGAGTCCATCGGACGCAAGTCCAACGACTTACCTCGAGCAAGAAGGAGCACCACACATGGGACGTGCAGTAGGCATCGACCTCGGAACCACCAACTCGGTCGTCAGCGTTCTCGAGGGTGGCGAGCCCACCGTCATCGCGAACACCGAGGGCCTCCGCACCACGCCGTCGATCGTCGCCTTCACCAAGGACGGCGAGGTCCTGGTCGGCGAGACCGCCAAGCGCCAGGCCGTGACGAACGTCGACCGCACCATCGCGTCGGTCAAGCGTCACGTCGGCACCGACTGGACCACCGAGATCGACGGCAAGAAGTACACGCCGCAGGAGATCTCGGCCCGCACCCTCGGCAAGCTCAAGCGCGACGCCGAGCAGTACCTCGGTGAAGACGTCACCGACGCGGTCATCACCGTGCCGGCGTACTTCAACGACGCCGAGCGCCAGGCCACGAAGGACGCCGGTGAGATCGCCGGCCTCAACGTCCTCCGCATCATCAACGAGCCGACCGCGGCCGCTCTGGCCTACGGCCTCGACAAGGGCAAGGAAGACGAGCTCATCCTGGTCTTCGACCTCGGTGGCGGCACGTTCGACGTCTCCCTGCTCGAGGTGGGCAAGGACGACGACTTCTCGACGATCCAGGTCCGCGCGACCTCCGGTGACAACCGCCTCGGTGGCGACGACTGGGACCAGCGCATCGTCGATTACCTGATCAAGAAGTTCAAGGACGAGCACGGCGTCGACCTGTCCACGGACAAGATCGCCAAGCAGCGCCTGAAGGAAGCCGCTGAGCAGGCCAAGAAGGAACTGTCGTCGCAGATGTCGGCGAACATCCAGCTGCCGTACCTGACGCTCACGGCCGAGGGCCCGCTCAACCTCGACGAGACCATCTCGCGCGCACAGTTCGAGCAGATGACCTCCGACCTGCTCGACCGCACCAAGAAGCCGTTCAACGACGTGATCAAGGAAGCCGGTGTCTCGGTCAACGACATCGCGCACGTGGTGCTCGTCGGTGGCTCGACCCGCATGCCCGCCGTGGCCGAGGTCGTCAAGCAGCTCACCGGTGGCAAGTCCCCGAACCAGGGCGTCAACCCGGACGAGGTCGTCGCCGTCGGCGCCGCACTGCAGGCCGGTGTGCTGAAGGGCGAGCGCAAGGACGTCCTGCTCATCGACGTCACGCCGCTGTCGCTCGGCATCGAGACCAAGGGCGGCCTGATGACGAAGCTCATCGACCGCAACACCGCGATCCCGACCAAGCGGAGCGAGACCTTCACGACCGCTGACGACAACCAGCCGTCGGTCGCGATCCAGGTCTTCCAGGGCGAGCGCGAGTTCACCCGCGACAACAAGCCGCTCGGCACGTTCGAGCTCACCGGCATCGCGCCGGCTCCCCGTGGCGTCCCGCAGGTCGAGGTCACCTTCGACATCGACGCCAACGGCATCGTGCACGTGTCCGCCAAGGACAAGGGCACCGGCAAGGAGCAGTCGATGGTCATCTCCGGCGGCTCGTCGCTGCCGAAGGAGGACATCGAGCGCATGGTCCGCGAAGCCGAGGAGCACGCGGCCGAGGACAAGGCCCGTCGTGAGGCCAACGAGCGTCGCAACCAGGCCGAGCAGCTCGTCTACTCGATCGAGAAGCTCATCAAGGAGAACGACGACAAGCTCCCCGAGGACGTCAAGTCCGAGGTGCAGGCCGACGTCGACGCGCTCAAGTCGGCGCTCGCGGGCGAGGACGAGGACGCCGTGAAGACGGCCTTCGACAAGCTCAACGAGTCGCAGGGCAAGCTCGGCCAGGCCATCTACAGCCAGCAGGATGCAGCAGCCGGTGCAGCCGGTGGCGAGCAGCCCGCGGGTGAGCAGCCGGCGGACGACGAGGACATCGTCGACGCCGAGGTCGTGGACGACGAGGACGACAAGGACAAGAAGTAACGATGACGGATCCCAAGGACAACGTGCCGAACGAGGAAGACCCTCAGGTCGAGGGCGACGCCACGAACGCGGCCGAGCCCGAGGACCTCATCGAGGCGGAGGGGCCCGACGTCGAAGTACCGACCGACGGCCCCGCCGCCGGCGGCCCGGCAACGGACGCGGCGAACGACCTCTCCCCGGAGGACCAGGCCCTGCTCGACGACGCAGCCCGCGGTATCCAAGAGGACAAGCTGTCCGACACGGACCGCGACCTCGTCGCCGAGATGCGTGCGGACATGCTCCGTGCGCAGGCCGAGCTGGTGAACTTCCGGAAGCGCGTCGAGCGTGACCGTGAGGCGAACCGCGAGGTCGCCATCGCCGAGGTGGTGCGGGCCCTGCTGCCGGCGCTCGACGACCTCACCCGGGCCGAGGCCCACGGTGACCTCGCCGAGGGTCCGATGCAGGTCATCGGCCAGAAGATCCGCGGGGGCTTCGACAAGTTCAAGCTCGTGCAGATCGGCGAGAAGGGTGAAGCCTTCGACCCGAACATCCACGAGGCGATCGTCCAGCTCCCGACCCCGGGTGCCACCGGCCAGACCGTGGCGGACGTCGTCGAGCCGGGCTACAAGCTCGGCGAGCGCGTCCTGCGTGCGGCCAAGGTCGCGGTGGCGGTCCCGGCCTGAGCCGGAACGGAAGGTAGGTACCAGTGGCCAGTCAGGACTGGTTCGACAAGGACTTCTACAAGGTCCTCGGAGTGTCGAAGGACGCGTCGGAGGCCGAGCTGAAGAAGACCTACCGGAAGCTCGCGCGGCAGTTCCACCCGGACTCCAACCCGGGTGACGCCGCGGCGGAGAACCGCTTCAAGGAGATCAGCGAGGCCTACTCGGTGCTCTCCGACAAGGAGCAGCGCCAGGAGTACGACCAGGTCCGCGCCATGGGCTCCGGCGCCCGCTTCACGGCGGGCGGCGGGGGCCAGGGCGGCGGCTTCGAGGACGTCTTCGGCGGGATGTTCGGGCAGCAGCAGGGCGGGGGCGGACAGCGCGTCCGCTTCGGCCAGGGCGGCCCGGGCGGTGCGGGCGGCTTCGAGGACATCCTCGGCGGGATGTTCGGCGGCGGTGGTGGCTTCGGCCAGACCTCCGGCGGCTACCGCGGCTTCGGCGGACCGACGAAGGGTCGCGACGTCACGGCGTCGACGACGCTCGACTTCACCACCGCGATCGCCGGCGACACCGTCAAGCTGTCGCAGGGCAACGGTCGACCGGTGAACGTCCGCATCCCCGCGGGGGTCGCAGACGGCCAGAAGATCCGGCTCCGCGGCCGTGGCGAACCCTCGCCCGACGGCGGCGAGGCCGGTGATCTGGTGGTCGCTGTCTCGGTCCGCAAGCACCCGGTCTTCGAGCGCGACGGGCTGAACCTCCGCGTGGACGTCCCCGTGACGTTCGTCGAGGCAGCCCTCGGCGCGACGATCGAGGTCCCGACGCTCGGCGGTTCGCCCGTCAAGCTGAAGGTCGCTCCCGGCACGCCGTCGGGTCGCGTCCTGCGCGTCAAGGGCCGTGGCGTCGCGACGAAGAACGGCACGGGCGACCTGCTGGCGACCGTCCAGGTCGCGGTGCCGTCGCACCTGTCGGACAAGCAGCGCGAGGCCGTCGAGGCACTCGCGGCGACCCTGCCCGACGAGAACCCGCGCGAGGACATCCTCGCCAAGGCGCGCGACTAGCGTCACGCAACCACAGCAGTAGACCGGCCTGGAGGAACGGCGCGGCTCCGTCAGGAAGCCGCACCGCGCCTCCAGGCTGGTTTTCACCCCACGCGAACGACGGAAGGAACACGCCATGACCGACATGGACGAGAACTCGCCCGTCTTCGCGATCGCGGTCGCCGCGGAGCTGTCGGAGATGCACCCGCAGACGCTGCGGCAGTACGACCGGCTCGGCCTGGTCGTGCCGGGCCGTACCCGCGGCGGTTCCCGCCGCTACTCGATGCGCGACGTCGCGCAGCTGCGCGAGATCGCGCGCCTCGGCTCCGAGGGGGTGTCGCTGGAGGGGATCCGGCGCGTGCTCGACCTGGAGAACGAGAACAAGGACCTGCGCGACCGGGTGCGTGAGCTCGAGACCGCGTTGGCCGACCAGCTCATCAACCGGCCCGGCGCGCGCGTGTTCGCGGCGACGACGACGGGTGCCGCGGTGTCGCTGCGGGCCGGTGCGCGGCCGCAGCGGAACACGCAGATCGTGCTGTACCGCGGGCCGCGCTGACCCTTCCCGAATCGACATACCGCATGTAAAATATCTGCATGCGATTGTTTCCTGCCCTCCCTGCTGTCCTCGTCGTCACGGCACTCGCCATCGGTGGCGGGGTCGCCGCAGCGGCAACCGGCGGAGTCGACGTCCACGAGACGGTGATCGAGCACTCGGCGAACGGCGACGCGACGAGCGTCCTGGTGCACGGCATCGGTGATGCGGCGGCCGCGGCCACAGCAGAGGGACGGCGGTTCCGGCACAGTGATCTGCAGCCTGCCGGACGGTTCGTCGCCGCCGGCGACGTCGTCACCGTGTCGGTACCGACCGGTGCGCCGGCGATGGACGTCGCCATCGGGCTGATCGGCCCGTACGCGGCGCACAACTCGGGCGCCGATGTCGGGTACCAGCAGACGCGACTGACCGCTGGCGTGAACCGTGTCACGGCTCCGCACGACGGGATGGTCTCGATGGTCAGCGCGGCGGACACCGGGGAAGCGACGGTCACGATCGCCGGTGGTGTTGCCGTCCCGACCTACGTCCGGGGCCAGTCGACCGCCGACTCGTTCGCAGCGGACCTCCGGCGGTTCGCCGATGCACCGTTCGTCGAGGTGGTGTCGAACCGGATCTTCGGCGACTTCCAGAAGCCGAAGACCGGCACGGCCATCGCCGGTGCCGACCTCGCGGAGCGCACCGCGAACTGGGACCGGGTGATCGAGCTCACGAACGAGACGTACGGCCTCGACGAGCGTGCCGTCGGGACCTCGCACAAGTACCCGCACCGGATCCACATCGCTTCACCCGACTCCGGTGCCGGGTACGCCAACGCGAGCAACGCGCGCATCATGTTCCAGACCGGCACCGGTGCTGCCGCCGATCTCTTCCGGCTTCCGTTGAGTGGGCTGTGGGGGCTGTGGCACGAGATCGGCCACACCTACGAAGCTCCGATCAACATCTTCCCGGGTACCGCGGAGACCATCACCAACCTGTCCGCGCTCGCCGTGCAGGACGGACTCGGGTTCGGGAGCCGGTGGGACGAGAGCATCCCGCTCCTCGAGCGGTACTTCACCACACCGATCGCGGACCGGGACTGGGAAGGCGCCCACGACCGGGTCCGGCTCCTGGCATGGGAACAGCTGCGCCGCGCGTTCGGCGACGGCTACCTGCCGAGGTTCTTCGCGGCGCTGCGTGCCGAGGCGGCGAAGACGAACGTGAACGCCCTGACCATCGACGACAAGCACGCGATCTTCGTCGAGGTCGCCTCGCGGGTGGCCGACCGCGACCTCGCGCCGTTCTACGACCAGCTCGGGTTCCCGATGTCGGACGCGACCCGCGCTGTCATCGGTGCGCTCCCCGACCTGCGGGAGCCCATCTGGGACAACGTCGACTCACGACACCGCATCGTGGAACGACTCGTCCCCGACTACGACCCGCCGGTCGGCGTGGTCACCGGAGCAGTGTCGCCCGTGCCAGTCGGCGAGCACGTGGTCGCCGCGCCGACGGTCACCGGGCTCGGGACCGCGAGCGGCCGAGGGAGCGCGACCGCCGTGGACGCCGCAGCGGTCGCCGATGCCGTCGGTACCGACACCGGACGGCTCCTCGTGCAGCTCCGGAGCGACACCGGCGCCGAGGACACGATCGTCGTCAGGACTGCGGCCGTCGGCGGGGACTCGATCGTGCTGCGCGGGGCGTCGAACCGCGTCGTCGGCGACCTGTGGCTCGATCAGCGGAACGAGGAACTCCGGTGGCGGGCGGTCACGTCCTACGACGCGCACTGGTCCTGGGGATCGAACGCCTACCTGACCGTCACGCACTTCGCGGCGGACGGCACGGTACTCGCCACGGGCACGGTGCAGGGCAACCAGACGGGCAAGGTCCTCGACGAGACCTTCCGGGACCGCCCGTACGCGGACGGCGAGTTCGTGCTCGTCCTGCACGCGCAACCGACGCTCCTCGCCGCGTACCGTTCCGACTCGCTCATCTCGGACTCGAGCGCGCCCCAGGCGTTCCGGATCGCGGACGGCAAACTGCACCTGACCGCGCCCGAGGCGATCCCGGGGTGGCAGTCCCTGTCCGGACTGCAGGGCCCGAAGACCGCCCTGACCCGCGGCGCCGACGTCGAGGTCGAGGCCGGGTTGCAGGTCCACGCCCAGATCTCGACGATCACCGGGGCGATCACGCTGACCAGTCCGGACGGCACGACCTTCGCACCCGGGCAGTCGACGCTCGCCGGCATGTACCGGAAGCCGGGCGAGGACTGGCGGACGAGCGCGAACCTCGTGCTGCGGGGCGGGACGCTCGCCGACGGCGGCACGACGATGCGGTTCACGCTGCAGACGGGTTCGGGGTTCTCGATGCCCCCGGGTTCGACGCTTCGCTGGAAGCCGGTCGTCCGTGTCCCGGCCGACGCGGTCGCGGGCGACTCGTCGCTGGAGCTGCGTGCGGAGGGCACCACCGGCTGAGTCCTCTGCAACGAGGAGCGCCCCCGGACCGACCTGCCGTCGTGGAGCTCGGGCGGCGACGTGCAGTCGCACGCTGGTCCGCGTGAACTGGACGCGGTCGTCCGCGCCGCTGCGAGGTCCGCCGTCGAGGGATGGGTACGCTGACGCGGTGCCAGACTTCGCCGACCTCTTCCGCCGCCGCGACGACACCGCCCCGGACCTCATCGCGATCGACGGCACCGACCGGTTCCTGATCGACGAGGCGCCGCACGTGCACGGGGACGCCCTGCGGCAGCCCGGCGAGGTGGCGGTCGTCGATGACCGTCTTGGAGTCCTGACCCTCGGGCTCATCACGCAGTACGGCGCATCGGACATCCGCGTCGTGCAGGACTCGCTCGTCGGGGAACGCGCGCTCGAGGCCAACGCTGGCACGTTCGGTCTGCGCGGATTCCACCACCCGGACTCGCTCGAAGACGCCTTCCGCGACGTCCGGCTCGTCGTGCTGCGGCTGTCGAAGTCACACGACCGCCTCGACGAGATCGCCCGGGCCGTCGCGCGGTTCGCCGCTCCCGACGTCGTGCTGCTGTGCGGCGGCAACGTCAAGTACATGAACCTGTCGCAGAACGACGTGCTGCGCCGCTCGTTCGGCGAGGTCACGGCTTCGCGGGGGCGGGGGAAGTCGCGCCTGCTCATCGCGCAGGACCCGTTGCGTGCCCAGGCGAACCGTGCGGCCGCGACCAATCCCTGGCCCAGATCGGTGCACGTCGACGACCTCGGCATGACGCTCGTCGCGCACGGCGGGGTGTTCGCCGGTACCTCGCTCGACCAGGGCACCCGGGTGCTGCTCGAGGCGATGGACGCCGCGGTGCCGACCGCGCGGACCGTCGTCGACCTCGGGTCCGGCAACGGTGTCATCGCCGCGGCGATCGCACTGCGGCGGCCGAACGTCAAGGTGATCGCGACCGATGTGTCCCGGATCGCGGTGGCGTCCACACGGGCGACCGCCGAGGCGAACGGCGTCGCTGACCGGGTGACGGCACTGCGCACCGACGCCGGGGACGAGCTCGCCGCCGGGTCCGCCCAGCTCGTGCTCTGCAACCCCCCGTTCCACGCGGACACCACGGTGACCACCGACGCGGCCGAGGCGATGTTCCGGAACGCGGCCACCGTCCTGCAGCCCGGCGGCGAACTGTGGTGCGTGTGGAACGGGCACCTGCGCTACCGGCCGGTACTGGAGCGCCTGGTCGGGCCGACGCGGCAGGTCCTGCGCACCCCGAAGTTCACGGTCACGGCGTCGGTCGCTGCCCCGCACTGAGGCCCGCCATACCGAACGCGGAATATCGTACGGATAATACTTGCGGACCACTCCGCGGCCCGTGCACAGTCGTCTCCTGCACCGTCAGAGAGGACTCCCATGCACACTCGTTCCACCCGTGCTCTTCCACCGCCGGCCCGTCCGCCTCGTGCCCGTCCGTCCCGCGCGGCCGTCACCGTCGCGCTGGTCCCGATGGTCGCCCTGGGCGCGCTCGTCGCCGGCGCGGGCGTCGTCGCAGATGCACCACCGGCCCACGCCGTCGACCCGTTCCCGGTCCACGATCCGTTCGTGGACCTGCCCGTCGGCACCACGATGCCGTCGGGTTGGGCTCGCATCGCCTCGAACGACCAGCAGGCCGCGATCGTCGAGAACGGCTCGGCGGGCAAGTGGCTGCGGATGACCGACAACGCCAAGTACATGGCCTCGGCGGTGTACAACGAGGTGCCGTACGACTCGAGCAACGGACTGACCGTCGAGTTCGACCAGCGGATGTGGAGCCCCACCGACACCGGGTACGCCGACGGCATCGGGTTCTTCCTGCAGGACGCCGCGATGCCGCTCGACTCCATCGGCCCCGTGGGCGGCGGACTCGGCTACTTCGACGGCAAGTCCGCCTGCTCGGCAGGACTGGACGGCGGTGTCGTCGGCGTCGGGTTCGACCGGTTCGGCAACTTCGCGCTGCCGGAGTTCATCCAGAACGCCGTCACCGTCCGCGGGGCCGAGGCTGAGTGCTACCCCGTGCTGGCGACGACGGGCAACCGCGGCGACGGGTTCCTCGAGGACCGCGGCGTCGACGCCGAGACGGCGACCTACCGGCACGTGAAGGTCGACGTCGTGCCCCGGGACGCCGGTGGCATCACGGCCATCGTCACGATGTCAGACGCCACCCCCGTCGGCTCGGAGCCGGCGGAGCTGCACCACCTGATCTCGACCGACCTGCCGGCGACGGCGTTGCCCGACCAGATGCGCTTCGGGTTCAGTGCGTCGACCGGCGGGCGGGCCGAGTTCCACGAGATCCGCAACGTGCGGGCCACGCAGCCGACTGACGTCGTGACCACGGCGTCAGTGGACACCGAGGGGCCGGTGACCTCAGGCGACGACGTGTCGTTCCGCGTCCGATCGGTCAACGACGGGCCGGCCACGATCGGTGGGCCCGCCGACGCAGTGGCGCGGACGACGGCACTGATCGATGCGCTCCCGCTCGAGGACGTCACCTGGTCGTGCGAGGCCACGGGCGGCGCGTCGTGCGGTGCCGATCAGGGCGCAGGAGTCGTGGCGACCGACTGGACGGCGCCACCCGGAGGACAGATCGAGTTGCTGGCCCGCGGGACCGTGCCGGCGACCACGAGGAGCGGGACGTACTCGGCGCCGGTGGAGAGTGTCACCGACTTCACCACCGGCCGGTTCGACGAAGGGCGGGCCGCGGTCGCGCGGGACGGCTCGGTGAGCGACGTCGACCTGACGAACAACACGGACACGATCGCGTTCGGGGTCGTGCTGCCGGACGCCGTCGCCTCGGATGACGCTGCGACCGGACAGCAGGGTGAACCCGTGGTCGTGGACGTCGTGGGGAACGACGCGCTCGACGGCAGCGGTGCCGACCTCGGCTCGCTGCGGCTCACCGACGAGGGACTCGACGGTGCGGAGCTGTCCGACGACGGCAAACAGCTGCGCGTTCCGGGCGAGGGCACGTACGTCGTGGACGACGCCGGGCGGGTGACGTTCACGCCCGAGGACGGCTTCAGCGGGGTCGCGTCGCCGGTGCGGTACGAGATCACGTCGAACGCCGGGCAGGTCGCGTCCGCCGAGCTCCGGGTGGAGATCGAGGCCGGTGCGGTCGACCCGACGCCGGGGCCCACGCCGGAGCCGACGGCGGAACCCACGCCGGATCCGACCACGGCGCCGACCGCGGGGCCGACGGCCGATCCGACCGCGGTACCGGGTGCCGGTTCCGCCGCTGGGCCCGGGGACGGTCCCCAGAACGCGTCGACCGTCGGCGGACCGTCGTCCGGCGGACCGGACCGGCTCGCGTGGACGGGCTCCGACGGGGTGCTCGTCGCAGCGGTCCTCGGCCTGGGGCTCGCGGCCGCCGGTGGCGTGCTCCTGACGCTTCGACGTCGCCGACTCGAGGTGGGCCCGGACGCCGACGCCTGATCCACACCGGTACGACTCCGGACGCGACGGAGACGACGAAGCCGCCCGGGTCTCCCCGGGCGGCTTCGTCGTGTGTTCCGAGCGATCAGGCCGGGACGTAGTCGAACGTGTCCGGGTCCGGACCCGTTCGGTGGCCCTTGTCGAGAGTCGTGATGTCCGTCATGTCCTCGTCGGAGAGCTCGAAGTCGAAGATCGCGAAGTTCTCCTCGACGCGGGCACGCGTGACCGACTTCGGGAACACGATGTCGCCGCGTTGGATGTGCCAGCGGAGCACGACCTGCGCCGGGCTCTTGCCCGTGGCGCCGGCGATGCGGGTGATGGTCTCGTCGTCGAGCACGAGGCCCTGGGCGATCGGGGACCAGGCCTCGGTCGCGATGCCGAGCTCGTTGTTCACGGCGCGGAGCTCGTCCTGGGTCAGGTACGGGTGCACCTCGATCTGGTTCACGGCCGGCGGGACGTCCGTCTCGGCACGCAGGCGGCGCAGGTGGTGGGCCTGGAAGTTGCTGACGCCGATCGAGCGGGAGGTGCCAGCGGCGTAGAGCTCCTCGAGCGCCTTCCACGTCGGCACGAAGTCCGAGACGGTGGGCAGCGGCCAGTGGATGAGGAACAGGTCGGTGTAGCCGCCGAGCAGGTCAGCTGACTTCTTGCCGTTCTCGGCAGCTGCCGAAGGGTCGTGGAAGCCGTTGTTGAGCTTCGAGGTGACGAAGATCTCGTCACGCGGGATGCCGGACGACGCGATGGCCTCGCCGACCTCCTTCTCATTGCCGTACATCTCGGCGGTGTCGATGTGGCGGTAGCCGACCTCGAGCGCTGTGAGCGTCGCTTCCTTGGTCGACGCGGGGTCGATCTGGAAGACGCCGAAGCCGAGCTGCGGGATGGTCTTGCCGTCGTTCAGGGTGATGTTCGGAACGGTCATGAGTCCAGACAACACCCGACCAGCTCCCAGGCATTCCGCTCGCTCCCAGGACCGTTCAAGTCAAATGCAGAATATTGGTATTCTGGCGTGATGAACCGACACGCTTCACGACGCCCTCGTGCGCGCACCGCGCCGCGCGTCGCCGCCGTGGCGACCGCGGCCGGCCTGGTCGCCGCGCTCGCCACCCCGCTCGCCGCCACGGCAGTCCCGGCCCCCGCGGCCGACGCCGGATCCGCACGGACCGACTCTGCCGCCGACTCCACGATCCTGTTCGTCGAGGACTTCGAGAACGGCGTAACGACGACGCCGGTGCTGTTGAACGCGTACAAGGGCGCGAACGGTGAGACCTACACGGCCGACCCGGCGTGGATCAACGCCGCTGAGTGCAACGGCATCGTCACGAGCGCCAGCAGCTCCGACATGGCATCCTGCGACGCCAACCCCCAGCTCAAGCAGCTCGGGTCGGTCCTCGGGCAGATCACCGGCGAGGACCCGGAGACCAACCACGTCGTGAGTGCTTGGACCGCGTCGCGCAACCTGCCGCGGAACGCCGTTCAGATCGAGTCGCGCGATGACTTCTCGCTCGGGCAGACCGGACGCTTCGTGTCGTTCGGTGTCAGCGCCGCCGCCGGAAGCTGTGTCGGGTTCGACCACCCGCTGCTCGACTTCCTGCTGGTGGACGGATCTGCCGAGCACCCGGTGTCCGAGCGTCCCCTCGACCCTTGCAACGACCCTCGCTCGAGCACCTTCACCGCGGGCGGCAACACGTACAAGGGCGGCGAGTTCGTCTCGAACGGCGGCGTGCTCTTCTCCGGCGACACCCTGCGATGGCGTCTCCGCAACGCCCAGTCGTCCTACAGCGGCAACGACGGCGCGATCGACCGAGTGACGATCGTCGACTCGACCCCGACCCTGGCGAACGAGTTCTCCGGCGCCCCGATCGTCGGGGACACCGCGCGCATGACGGCGCGCGTCGTGAACACGAGCGAGCACGGTTCGAAGCCCGGTTGGTCCTTCGCCGAGGCGCTGCCCGAAGGCCTCAGCGTCGCGTCCGACCCGAAGGTCGCGACCACCTGCGCCGCGGCGGACCTCGACGTCGAGGCAGATGCCACGACCATCGGTGCGTCGGGCGACCTGGACATCGACGCACCGGACTGCACGGTGACGTTCGACGTCAGCGCCTCGGCTCCCGGCACGTACACGATCGGTGCAGACGCCGTGACCGAGCGCACCGGCGTCGACCTGCCGACCGGCTCGGCGAGCATCACCTTCGCCCCCGAGGTGAACGAGCTGCGCGTCACCGACCAGGCCGTCTTGTCCGGCGGCAACGGTGACGCCGTCGCCGACCTCGGCGAGACCGTCTCGTTCCGCACGACCGTCGACAACACCGGCAACGTCCTGGTGCGGGACGTCACGCTGACCAGCCCGAACGGCGACGCGGACTGCGACGTGCGGCAGCTCGCCCCCGGAGCATCCGCCGCGTGCGCGACCGCTCCCCGCCCGGTCACGCAGGACGACCTGGACCACGGCTCGATCGACGACACCGCCACGGTCTCTGCACGATCGCGCGCCGGCCAGGCCGTGACGGCCAGCGCAACCGCCACCGTCCCCACCTCGAGCACCACCTCGCGCGCCTTGCTCGCCATCACGCCCGTCGCGCGGGGCGGTGCCCCCGCGGTCGGTGACGACATCGGGCTCACGGTGACGGTGACCAACGAGGGCAACGTCTCGATCCGCGACCTCGCGGTGACCGTGGCCGACGAGCCCGGCATGACCGTCGCGTGCCCGCCGACCCGCCTCGCGCCCGGCGCGTCCATCGAGTGCGCCGTCGAGGGCTCGCACCCCGTCTCGCAGCACGACGTCGACCGCGGCACCGTCACGTTCGTCGCCACGATGACCGCAGTCGACGCCGCCGGTCAGCCGGTCCGTGGTGACGCCCGGACCGCACAGACCACGGTCGCCCAGGCCCCCGCGCTCGCCACGACCGTCACCCCGGCGCTCGACACCGCCGGCAAGACCCCCGCTCCCGGTGACGAGGTCACGCTGAGCGTCGCCGTACGCAACACCGGGAACGTCACGCTCCGCGACGTCGCCGCCGAGGTCGAGGACCGCGACGGCATGCCCGTCTCCTGCCCGACCTCCCCGCTCGCACCCGGCGCGAGCGTCGACTGCACCGTTCCGGACCACACCCTGAGCCAGCGGGAGATCGACGCCGGCACGGTCGGGTTCGCCCTGACCTCGACCGCCACCGCACCCGACGACCGTCGCGTGACTGCTTCGGACTCTGCGTCGGTGACCGTCGACCGCCAGCACGGCATCGTCGCGACCGCGACCGCCGGCCTGGCCGACGAGTCCCGCGCGCCGAAGGCCGGTGACCACGTCGAGCTGTCCGTCTCGGCGCGCAATTCCGGCAACACCACCCTGCGGGGCCTCGCTGCCGAGGTGGACGGCCTCGACCTGGACGTGGAGTGCGCCGAGGGTGCGCTCGCCCCCGGCGCCGCGGCGACCTGCTCCGTCGGCGACCACGTCCTGACGCAGGACGAGATCGACGCCGGCACCGTCGACTTCGCGCTCACGGTCAACGCGAACGGCCCCGGCGGTTCGCGTGCCCAGGCATCGGACACCGTGGCGGTCGAGCTCGTCAGCGCGCCGGCCATCGCCGTGTCGGCGACGAGCGTCCTCGGTGCGAACGAGCACGAGGTCCCCCTGGCCGGCGACACCGCGACGGTCACGATGACGATCCGGAACACCGGCAACGTCACGGTCACGGGCATCCGCGGCAAGGTCGAAGACCGTGCGGGCCTCGAGGTCGACTGCCCGGACGACGATCTCGCCCCGGGCGCCGCGGTGACGTGCGAGGTGTCCGAGTACACCCTCACCCAGAGCGACGTCGACAGCGGTGCCGTCCGGTTCGTGCTGTCGAGCGCAGCGACCGGTGCCGACCGTCAGCGCGTCGAGGCCCGTGCCGACACGACACTCTCGATCGTGCGAGCGCCGTCGATCACGACGACGGCCACGGCTGCGCTCGACGACACCGACCACGGAGCCCCGACCGCGGGCGACACGGCATCGGTCCGCATGTCGATCACGAACACGGGCAACGTCACGGTGCACGACCTGAGCGGCATCGTCGACGAGCGGGCCGGCACGACGGTCGCCTGCCCCGCCGAGCGGGTCGCTCCCGGTGCTTCGGCGGACTGCGCAGCGGCGGAGTACGCGCTCACCCAGGGCGACGTCGACGCGGGCAAGGTGCAGTTCGCCCTCACCGCAGCGGCCGTCGGCCCGGACGACCAGACCGTGACTGCCGGCGCGAAGGCCGGCACTGCGATCGAGCGCGCCCCGGGCGTGCAGGTCCAGGTCACCGCGCACCTGGCGGAGTCCGAGCACGAGGCGCCGCGCGCCGGTGACCACGTGAGCGTGGGCATCCGCGCCACCAACGCGGGGAACGTCACGCTGACGGGGACCCGCGCCGAGGTCGTCGAACTCGCCGGTCTACCGGTCGAGTGCGTCGGCGAGGGTGTCGCACCGGGTGCGTCGATCGACTGCACGACCCCGCAGTACGTGCTCACCCAGGCGGACGTCGACCACGGCACAGTGACGGTCGCAGCGGTGCTCGACGCGACCGGTCCCGCCGGAGACTCCGTCACCTCGCGCGACGAGGTCCAGGTCGGCCTGACGGCGAAGAGCGCCCTCGACCTGTCCGCCGAGCCGGTGCTGCACGGAACCGACGGCAGCACGAAGGTCGTCGCCGATGACCACGTGCTGCGCCCGGGCGACCGCGTGTCTGTCCGCTACGAGGTGCTCAACACCGGCAACCTCGCGGTGCACGACCTGCAGCAGGCCGAGGGCATGCCCGCGGTGACCTGCGAGGAGTCCACGGTCGAGCCGGGGCAGCGTGCCACGTGCGAGAGCGACGCGCACGTCGTGACCGAGGAAGAAGCAGCGACCGGCGAGGCCGCGATCACCGGTCAGGTGGCCGGCCAGGTCACGCGCGCCGACGGTGCCACGACCGAGGAGCCGGGTGCTGCGAGCACGGGGCAGACCGCGACGCCAGCGACGTTCGGCGTGACCACCGCCGCGGCGTCGACGAAGCCGGTCTGGGTGTTCTCGCTCGAGGTGCACACGAAGCTGCACGCCGAGCCGCAGCCCGTGCCCGCCGCCGAGAAGCCCTCCGCCGCGCCGGTGGAACTCGCGTTCACCGGATCGACCGTCCTCGCGATGGGCGTCCCCGCGACGATCGTGCTCCTGCTCGCCGGAGCGGTCCTGCTGCTCTGGCGCCGCCAGCGCCGCCCGGACGACCGCCAGGTCTGACGCGCAGCGGCGCCGGCACGACACAGCGCAGCCAACACGGACCGCCCCCTGTCCCAGCCCAGGGACAGGGGCGGTCCGTCACTCCAGCGCAGCGGCGATGTACGCCTGCAGCGCCTGGCCGTAGGCGATCGCGGGGACCTCGGACGCGAAGCTGCGGTCAGCACCGCCGATCGTCGCGGTGACCGTGTAGACGATCCGGCCGTTCACCGACACCCGGGTCAACCCGATGAACGACGGACCGAGGAGCTCGCGCAACTGGTCCTCACGCGGCAGCCAGAGCGACTCCGACGCGGTCACGGAGTCGAGCGCCCACTCGGTCGTCCCGTTGAAGCCGAGGATCGTGCCGGTGGGGGAGTCGTGTCGTTCGACGGTCATCTCGGACACGGTGTAGACGTCCTCGTCCACCTCGGGCTTGTCGATGACGAAGCGGTCGCCCGTCTCGGGGTGCCAGCGCAGGCCGGCGTCGCGGAGGGTCCTGGCGAGTGCAACGGTGATCACCTCCCCACCCTGCACGCGCGAGACCGCGCTGTCACCACGAAGTCGCGCTGTCACCACGTAGGTTGCCGAAAGCATCCCGTACTAGCATCGCCGAGCACCCCCACGCGCGAGCGCCACCCGATCGCGCGCGCGACGTGACGACGCCCGGGCAACCGGTGCCGCGCCTCCAGGCCGACCAACCGGCCACGGGGCGGGCCACCGGCCGGCGTCCCGACCGAGGCGACGGACACCCCGTCCGCCGAAGAGAAGGACCTGCATGACCCTCGAACGCGAGGAACTCCGCGACGGCTGGACCGTGACCATGGCCGGAGGAACCGGCGCGCCGGACGGCGTCGCGGGACGCAGCATCCCGGCGACGGTGCCGGGGCAGGTGCACACCGACCTGGAGCGGGAGGGCCTGCTGCCGGACCCGACCTTCCACCTGAACGAGCAGGCGGCGAAGTGGGTCGGCCGGGCCGACTGGGCCTACCGGACCGCGGTCGACGTCGACCCGCGCGGCCACGAGCGTGTCGACCTGGTCTGCGACGGCCTGGACACGGTGTCCGAACTGAGCCTGGACGGCGTCGTCGTGGGCACGACCCGGAACATGCACCGCCGCTACCGCTTCGACGCGCGCGTGCAGACCGGGTCCGGCGCGACGACGAAGGACCTCGAGATCCTGTTCGAGTCGCCGTACCGCGAGGCCGGTCGGGTCGCCGCGAAGGCCGGCAGCATGCCGGGCCCGTACGACGAGCCGTTCCCGTACATCCGCAAGAACGCCTCGAACTTCGGCTGGGACTGGGGGCTCACCGCCGTCACGAGCGGTCCCTGGCGACCGGTCGCGATCGAGCGGTGGTCGACCGCGCGGCTGCGCGAGGTCCGCCCGCTCGTCGACGTCGAGGCCGGCGAGGGCGTGCTCGACGCCCACATCACCGTCGAGCGCTCCGGCCTCAACGACCTGGACCAGGACGGCGAGGACGACGACCTGGTGCTCGTCGTGACCGTGAGCGGCCTGAAGGAGGACGGCACGCCGACGCGGCAGCGGTCGCGGGCGCAGCTGACACCGAAGGACGACGAGACCGTCGTCACCGTGCGCGTGCCCGAGGCGCTGCGCTGGTGGCCCCGCGGCTACGGCGCGCAGGCGCAGTACGACGTGGTCGTCGAGCTGCAGACGGTGGACGGCGAGGTGCTCGACCGCGACACGTTCCGCACCGGCTTCCGGTCGACGCGGATCGACACGCAGGTGGACGACATGGGTCGTCCCTTCGGCATCCACGTCAACGGGACGCTGATCGACGTGCGCGGGGTGAACTGGATCCCCGACGACGTGATCATCTCGCGCGTCGACCGCGCGCGCCTGCAGTCCCGTCTGACCGCGGCGGCCTCGCTCGGCACGAACCTCGTGCGCGTGTGGGGCGGCGGTGTGTACGAGTCGCGCGACTTCTACGAGGTCTGCGACGAGCTCGGCCTGCTCGTCTGGCAGGACTTCCCGTTCGCGTGCTCGGCGTACCCGGAGGTCGAACCGATCCGCAGCGAGGTCATCGCCGAGGCCCGCGACAACGTCGCCCGCCTCGCGCGGCACCCCTCGCTGGTGCTGTGGAACGGCAACAACGAGAACATCTGGCTGCACGACGTGGACGGCTGGGCGGACTCGCTCGGTGACCGCGGCTGGGGCCTCGACTACTACCTCGACCTGCTGCCGACGATCGTCGACGCGGTCGACCCGTCGCGCTTCTACACCGTGGCCTCGCCGTGGTCGGGCGCCGAGTCGCTGCCCGCGAACGACGTCGACCACGAGACGCACCACTCGTGGGACGCCTGGAACCGCCTGCCCGACACCGCCTACCGCGGATCCGTGCCGCGGTTCGTGTCCGAGTTCGGCTGGCAGGCGCCGCCCGCCTGGCGGACGCTGCGGGACGGGGTCGCGGACGAGGTGCTGTCGCAGGACGCACCCGGGGTCGTGCACCACCAGAAGGCTGCCGACGGGATGGGCAAGCTGGCCCGCGGCATCGAGCCCCGGTTCGGCACGGAGCCCTTCTCGTTCGATGCGTGGCACTACCTGACGCAGCTGCAGCAGGCTCGGGCCATCGCGACGGGCGTCGAGCACTGGCGCACCCACTGGCCGCGCAACACGGGCGTGGTGATGTGGCAGCTCAACGACCTGTGGCCGGTGTCGTCGTGGTCGGCGATCGACTCGGCGGGGCGGCTGAAGCCGCTCGCGCACGAGCTGCGTCGGTTGTACGACGACGTCCTGCTGACGATCCGTCCCGTGTCGCGGGTGGCGGTCGCGCCGTCCGCCGTCTCCGGGCCGGCTGCTTCGCCGGCGTCGTCGCCCGTCTCACCGGTCGCGTCTGGTGCGGATCGGACGGGAGGCCCAGATCACCCCGGCCACTCGGCCTCCGCAGGCGAGACGGCTGATCTGGGCGACGTGGCGGACACCCTGTCCCTCGGCGTCTCGCCCGGTGCGTTCGGGTCCTCGCCCGTCGAGGTCGCCGTCCGGTCCACGCGCGGCGGCCACGACAGCGTGGTGCGCGTGCGACGGGTCACCACGGCCGGCACGATCCTGGCCGAGGCGTCGTTGCCCGTGCGCTTGTCGTCCGCCGGGGTCGCCGTCGTCGCCCTGCCCGAGTCCGTCGGCGTGGTCGACGACCCCGCGCGGGAGCTCATCGTGGCGGACATGGACTGGCGTCGGGCGGTCTGGACACCGGGCCCCGACGTCGACGTGCGGTGGGAACCCGCGCGGTACCGCACCTCGTTCACACCCGTCGACGGCGGGCTCGACCTGACCGTCGAAGCCGAGACGCTCGTCCGCGACCTGCTCGTGCAGCCCGACCGGGTGACCGCGGCCGGTGCGGTGGACCGTGGGTTCATGACCCTGCTGCCCGGGGAGCGGGTGACCTTCCGGCTCACCGGCGTGACCGAGGCCGACATCCCGGCGCTCCGTGCCGAACCCGTCCTGTGGAGCCTGGACCGCGCGCTCGAACATTGATATACAGAACGACACAGTGATATATTTGGTGGTGCGCCGCTCGCTGTCGTGACCCGACGACTCCGGCGTCCGGTCGACCTCCCGTCGGCCCGGTCGACAGGAGGACCCCACCATGTCGCTCGCGATGCGCCCACCCACCGCTGCCATCACCGTTCCCCCCGCCGCCGCACCGACCACCGCGCCGCCGTCGGCACCCGCGGGTGGTCGCCGAGGCTTCGCCCCCGCCGTTGCCCTGCTGGACGTCGGACTGCTGGTCCTGGCGTTCGCGGTCGCCCACGTCGTGCGCTTCCCCTGGGAGCTGTCGGCCGTGCGACCCCAGGCCGGCTGGATCGAGTTCGCGACGGCTCCGGTGATCATCCTGGTCTGGATGGCCCTGCTGTCGATGTTCCGCACCCGCGACCCACGCATCGCCGGCATCGGCAGTGACGAGTACCGCCGCCTCGTCACCGCGAGTCTGGTCGCCGTCGCCGTGGTGGCGGTCGTGGCGTACGCCGCGCAGCTCGACCTGGCCAGGGGGTACGTGGCCATCGCCTTCCCGCTCGGGCTCCTCTTCCTCGCCGTCGGGCGGAAGGCCGTCCGCACCGTCCTGGCGCGCAGTCGTGCTCGCGGGCAACGGTTGCAGGACGTCCTGATCGTCGGTGACACCGAGGACGTCCGCTACGTCGGGCGACGGATCGCCGCGACGCCCAGCGCCGGGTACCGGGTCCGCGCGGTCGTGACCGACTGCGAGCCGGTGGGCGCGACGATCGACCTCGGTTCGGCGTCCGTCCCGGTGGTCAGCGGGATCGACGACGTCCTCGCGCTGGCTCGTTCCGAGGGAGTCTCGGCGGTCGTCGTCGCCGGCGCCGTACGCGGCGGGCACGAGCGACTGCGCCGCCTCGGGTGGCAACTCGAGGAGCACGGCGTCGAGCTCGTCGTGTCGTCGCCCCTCGCGGACATCGCCGCAGGTCGCGTGCACGAGCGTCCCGTCGACGGCCTGCCCTTGATGCACGTGGAGACCCCCGACTACCGCCGTCGCACGGGCAAGCGTCTGCTCGACGTCGTCGGAGCCGGCTTCGGTCTCCTGCTGCTTGCGCCCGTGCTCGCGGTGATCGCGCTCGTCATCCGGCTCGACGACCGCGGTCCGGTGTTCTTCCGCCAGACCCGTGTGGGCCGTGGGGGCGCGGAGTTCTCGATCCTGAAGTTCCGCACGATGTGCGTCGACGCCGAAGCGCGGATGGCCGCACTCCAGGCAGTGAACGAGGGTGCGGGCCCGCTCTTCAAGGTGAAGGACGACCCCCGCGTCACCCGCGTCGGGGCGTTCTTGCGGAAGACGTCGCTCGACGAGCTGCCGCAGTTGTGGAACGTGCTCACCGGTTCGATGAGCCTGGTCGGACCCCGCCCGGCGCTCCCGCGCGAGGTCGCCCTGTACCAGGACTTCGCCGACCGCCGACTCCTGGTCACCCCGGGGATCACCGGCCTGTGGCAGGTCAGCGGCCGATCGGATCTGGACTGGGCCGAGGGTGTGCGGCTCGACCTGCACTACGTCGAGAACTGGTCGTTCCTGCACGACCTGGTGATCCTCGCCCGGACGGTGCCGTCGGTGCTCCGGTCGCGCGGCGCTTACTGAGGGTGCTGCGGCGGATCGGCCCGGCGCCTTCCCTGTGCGAACGGTGTCCGTTCCGGTCCTCGGCCTGGGCATC
The DNA here is from genome assembly GCF_004365385.1 of Curtobacterium sp. PhB190. NCBI lineage: Bacteria > Bacillati > Actinomycetota > Actinomycetes > Micrococcales > Microbacteriaceae > Curtobacterium > Curtobacterium sp. PhB190. The sequence goes on from NZ_SODN01000008.1 coordinate 214,302, forward strand.
GGGGAGCGGGAGAGTTACGATGGGGAGAACACGGACTTCCGCCGCGTGGGTCGAAGAAGACCTGCGAACGGCGACCAGTTCCAGATCAAGGAGTCATGATGCTCGGAAACCTCGGCGGCGTACACCTGCTGATCATCCTCGGGATCGTCATCCTGCTGTTCGGCGCGACGAAGCTCCCGGCGCTCGCCAAGGGCCTCGGGCAGTCGATCAACATCTTCAAGAAGGAGATGACCGACGACGAGAAGAAGGCTCAGGCAGGCGACACCACGGTGCAGAACACCGCGGCCCCGACCAGCACCGTGCCGAACGCTCCCGCCGAGCCCGCCGCCGGTCCGATCCTGAACCCCGGCCCGAGCGCGCAGCCGAACACCGACTCCCGGCGCTAGAACACCAGCTCAGGACACCCAGCCCCGTCCTGTCGGCAGCCCCCGCGACCACATCGGTCGCGGGGGCTTCGTCGTGCGGGGCGCGCAGCGGTCCGAGGGGGCGCAGGATGAGCACATGACCACTGCCGCACCCCGCGCGACCGCGCCGCTCCGGGACGACCGGCGCACCGTGCTCGTGGTGGCGATCCTGTCGTCGTTCGTCGTCGGGCTCGACTCGAGCGTCGTCAACGTGGCGCTCCCCGCGATCCGACAGGAGCTCGGCGGCGGACTCGTCGTGCAGCAGTGGACCGTGGACGCGTACCTGGTGACGCTCGGCTCGCTCATCCTCGTCGCCGGATCACTGTCGGACGTGTTCGGCCGGGTGCGCATCATCACGTGGGGGCTCGTCGTGTTCGGGATCGCCTCGGTTGCGTGTGCGATCGCCCCGACGGGGGAGTTCCTGATCGTCTCGCGGGCGTTCCAGGGTGTCGGCGGCGCCCTGGTGACCCCGAGCGCGCTCGCCCTCATCGTGGCGGCGTTCCGCGGGGCCGCGCAGTCGAAGGCGATCGGCACGTGGACCGCCTGGTCGAGCGCGTCGACGATCCTCGGACCCGTGTTCGGCGGGATGGTGGTCGACAGCATCGGCTGGCGGTGGATCTTCGTGCTGACCGCCGTCCCGATCGCCGTGACGATCCCGCTCGTGCTGCGGATCACCGGTGACGTACACCCCGCGATCCGACCGCGCATCGACGTGGTCGGCGCCGTGCTGGCGGTCGTCGGGGTCGGTGGGGCGGTGCTCGGGCTCATCGAGCAGGAGCGGCTCGGGTGGGGCGCGCCCGTGGTGGTCACCGCGCTCGTGCTCGGTGCCCTGGCACTCGGGGCCTTCGTGCCGTGGGAACTCCACGTGATCCGGACGACCGGTTCGCCGCTGGTGCCGCTCGCGCTGTTCCGGGCCCGCAACTTCGCGGTGGGCAACCTCGCCACCCTGTCGATCTACGGCGCCCTGAGCATGGTCTTCTTCGTGGTCACCCTGTTCCTGCAGGAGGTCTGGGGGTTCCCGGCCTGGCTCGCCGGCCTGGCGACGCTGCCCCCGACGGTGGTCCTGCTGCTGGTGTCCTCGGCCGTGGGCGGGCTGGCGGGACGGTTCGGGCCGCGCTGGTTCATGGCCGCGGGCCCGGCGGTGGCAGCGGTCGGTGCGCTCCTGATGCTGCTGGTCGGTGCGCAGCCGGACGGGTACTGGATCGCGGTGTTCCCCGGGCTCGTGCTCATCGGGTTCGGGATCGCGCTCATGGTGACACCGCTGACCAGCGCCGTGCTCGGGTCGGTGCCGCAGTCCGAGGCCGGCGTCGGGTCGGCGGTGAACAACGCGATCGCGCGGATCGCCGGCCTGGTGATGGTGGCGCTCGCGGGCGTGGTCCTCGGCGGCGAGATGAGCGTCGCCGGCCTGCACCGGGCGGTCGTCGTGATGGCCGTCCTCCTGCTGGCCGGCGCGGTCGTCAGCGCCGTCGGGATCCGGAATCTCCCGGCGCCGACGTAAGTTGAGTGCAGTAGACTCAAGTACAACACCACCGCAACGAAAGGACGGAACGCATGGCGAACCTCCAGGGTGCTCCTGACTCGCAAGAGCGACAGAAGACCGCCCTCGAGCAGTACGGCGTCGACCTGACGGCGATCGCTCGCAGCGGCAAGCTCGACCCGGTCATCGGACGCGACTCCGAGATCCGACGCGTCAGCCAGGTGCTCACCCGCCGCACCAAGAACAACCCCGTGCTCATCGGCGAGCCCGGGGTCGGCAAGACCGCCGTCGTCGAGGGGCTCGCGCAGCGCATCGTCGCCGGTGACGTCGCCGACTCACTGAAGGACAAGCGGCTCGTCTCGCTCGACATCTCCTCGCTCATCGCGGGCGCGAAGTACCGCGGCGAGTTCGAGGAGCGCCTCAAGGCCGTGCTCAAGGAGATCAACGACTCCGACGGCCAGGTCATCACGTTCATCGACGAGTTGCACACCCTGATGGGCGCCGGCGGCGGCGAAGGGTCCGTCGCGGCCTCGAACATGCTCAAGCCGATGCTCGCGCGCGGCGAACTGCGGCTCATCGGGGCGACGACGCTCGACGAGTACCGCGAGTACATCGAGAAGGACGCCGCCCTCGAGCGACGCTTCCAGCAGGTCTACGTGGGCGAGCCCAGCGTCGAGGACGCCGTGGCGATCCTCCGCGGGCTCAAGGAACGCTACGAGGCACACCACAAGGTGACGATCAACGACTCGGCGCTCGTCGCTGCGGCCAGCCTGTCGAACCGGTACATCTCCGGCCGCCAGCTGCCCGACAAGGCGATCGACCTGATCGACGAGGCCGCCAGCCGGCTCCGCATGGAGATCGACTCCAGCCCGGTCGAGATCGACGAACTGAAGCGCAACGTCGACCGGCTGCGTGTCGAGGAGTTCGCGCTCAAGCAGGAGAAGGACGACGCCTCGAAGGCCCGGCTGGAGACCCTGCGGAACGAACTCCGCACGCGCGAGGAACGACTGGGCGAGCTCGAGCAGCGCTGGCAGGCCGAGCGGGCGAGCCTGAACCGGATCGGTGAGCTGAAGCAGCAGCTCGACGACCTGAACATGCGCAGCCAGCGTGCCCAGCGCGAAGCCGACTACGCGACGGTGTCGCGCCTGGAGTACGCCGAGAAGCCCCGGATCGCAGCGGAGCTCGCGGCCGCCGAGCAGGCCGAGTCCGCCGACCGCATGGTGAACGACAGCGTCACCGACGAGGACATCGCCGCCGTGATCGCGCAGTGGACGGGCATCCCCCTCGGTCGACTGCTGCAGGGCGAGACCGAGAAGCTCCTGCACCTGGAGAACGAGCTCGGCCGCCGGATCATCGGGCAGCGCACCGCCGTGAACACCGTGTCCGAGGCCGTTCGCCGCACCCGCGCCGGCATCTCCGACCCGGACCGTCCGACCGGATCGTTCCTGTTCCTCGGACCGACCGGCGTCGGCAAGACCGAGCTGGCCAAGGCGCTCGCGGAGTTCCTGTTCGACGACGAGAAGGCCCTCGTCCGCATCGACATGAGCGAGTACGGCGAGAAGCACTCGGTCTCGCGGCTGATCGGCGCCCCGCCCGGGTACGTCGGCTACGAGTCCGGCGGGCAGCTCACCGAGGCCGTCCGGCGTCGCCCGTACTCCGTCATCCTGCTCGACGAGATCGAGAAGGCGCACCCCGAGGTGTTCGACGTGCTGCTCCAGGTGCTCGACGACGGCCGGCTGACGGACGGGCAGGGGCGCACGGTCGACTTCCGGAACACGATCCTCGTGCTGACGTCGAACCTCGGCTCGCAGTTCATGACCGACCTGACGCTGACGGACGAGCAGCGCGAGGACGCCGTGCGCGAGCTCGTGCAGCAGGCGTTCCGGCCGGAGTTCATCAACCGTCTCGACGACATCGTGGTGTTCCAGGCCCTGACGGCCGACGACCTCGGCCAGATCGTGTCGCTGTACGTCGACCGGCTCGCCCGTCGCCTGACCGACCGCCGGCTCGAACTCGCGGTCACGCCGGAGGCGCGCGGGTGGCTGGCCGAGCGCGGGTACGACCCGCTCTACGGTGCGCGGCCGCTCCGCCGGCTGATGCAGCGGCAGATCGACGACAAGCTGGCGCGCGCGATCCTGTCCGGTGACGTCCGCGACGGCGACACCGTCCGGGTGGACGTCGCCGAGGACGGCGACGGTCTGACCGTCGAGCCGTTCCAGTTGGCGGAGGTCGTCGAGGAGTAGGCGGCGGCCGCGGTGGGTGGGGTGACCGACGGGAGGCCCGGTGCCGGTTCCTGGGACCCGGCACGGGCCTCCCGGGTTGGCTGCAGGGCATGCCTGAGATCCGCGCGATCCGTCGCCTCACCGACACCGTCGAGCACGCGAGCGTGCTCGACAAGGCCGTCGACATCGACCGTTCGGTCGTGAACGCCCTCGCCCGGCCGAAGGCCCTGCGGCAACTGCTGCACGGTGTGCCGTTCGGGCACCCGCTGCACCCGCTCATGGTGCAGGTACCGCTCGGGGCCTGGATCTCGGCCGCCGTGCTCGACGTGTTCGGCGGGAAGGGCAACGCGAAGGCCGCGAAGACCCTCGTCGGCGTCGGGCTCGTGTCCTCCGGCAGTGCGAGCCTCGCCGGGTACGGGGACTGGTCCGAACTCGACCGCGAGCAGCTGCGCACGGGATGGGTGCACCAGGCCGTCAACTGGGTCGGCATCTCGCTGTACGGCCTGTCGTGGTGGCAGCGCAAGAACGGCAACCACGGCGCCGGCAAGCTGCTCGGGTTCGCCGCGCTCGGCGTCGTGGGGGTGGGCGGGTACCTCGGCGGACACCTGGCCTACCGCCAGCGCGCTGGCGTGAGCGACCACGGTGAGGTGCCGTTCGACGCGTGACCACTGATACGGAAACGTTATGTGGACGAAACGCGGTACGTGAAATGCTCGACCCATGGATCGACTCAGCACCGACACCGTTCCCCTGACCGGCCTTCCCGCCCGCGGCGGCCTCGAGTTCATCGTCCACATCGACGAGGCGGCGGGGGTCGTGTCACTCGACCTCACCGCCGCGTGACCAGCCGTGCGGGTCCTGGTCGTCGACGACGAAGCAGCCCTCGCCGACCTCGTCGCGAAGGGCCTGTCGCGGCAGGACATGGCCGTCGACGTCGCCTACCGCGGCGACGACGCCGACGAACTGCTGGCGGTGAACGACTACGACGTCGTGGTGCTCGACCGTGACGTCCCAGGGGTGCACGGCGACGAGGTCGCACGTCGGCTGGCATCGCGCGGCAGCCTGACCCGCATCCTCATGCTCACCGCGGCGGCGACCCTGACCGACCGCGTCAACGGGCTCGAACTCGGCGCGGACGACTACCTCGCGAAGCCCTTCGAGTACCCGGAACTGGTCGCCCGGGTGCGCGCGCTCGGTCGGCGCAGCGTGGCCCCGGTCGCGCCCGTGCTCGAACGCGTCGGGATCGTCCTCGACACGAACCGTCGGATGGTCACCCGTGACGGCCGACCGCTCGACCTGACCTCGAAGGAACTCGGGGTGCTCGAGGCGCTCCTGCGAGCCGACGGTCGCATCGTCTCCGCCGAGGAACTGCTCGAGAAGGTCTGGGACATGAACATCGACCCGTTCACCGCTGCCGTACGGGTGACGATGTCGAAGCTCCGCAAGAAGCTCGGCCGCCCCGATCCGATCCGGACGGTCCCGGGCGAGGGCTACGCGCTGTGAGACGGGTCCGGCGGACCTGGAGCATCCGGGCCCGCACGGCGCTGACGTTCGCGCTCGCGGCGATGGCGCTCGCCACCGGGGTGGTGGTGTTCTCGAACGTGATGTCCCTGGCCGGGGTCGGTGCGGGTCTCGACACGACGGCGATCCGCGGTGCCTCCCCGGCGGAGACGTTCGTGACCGCCTCGCCGGTGCCGATCGGCGAGCGCTCGGCAGCGAACGACGCACCACCCTCCACCACGGTCGCGGTGGTCCGGCTCGTCGCCGTGCAGCAGTGGCAGTGGTCCGCGATCGGCATCGCCGGGGCGGGCCTCGTCGCCGGTGGCGTCGGGTGGCTGGTGAGCAGGCGCATGCTCCGACCGATCGACCGGATCACCGCGACGGCGAACCGGATCACGGCGTCGAACCTGCACGAACGCATCGCACTCGAGGGCCCGGACGACGAACTCCGACGGTTGTCCGGCACCGTCGACGACCTGCTCGACCGGCTGCAGACCGCGTTCGAGAGCCAGCGACGGTTCGTCGCGCAGGCGTCGCACGAACTCCGGACCCCGCTCGCGGTCCAGCGTGCCGCGATGCAGATCGGGTTGCACGACGGTGCCGGCGCCGATGACGTCCGAGTGGTGCGCGAGGAACTGCTCGAGCAGAACCGGCGCACCGAGCACCTCGTCGAGTCCTTGCTCGTGCTCGCGGAGGCCGATCGAGGGCTCGCAGGCGTCGGGACGTCGATCGACCTCGTGGCCATCGCCGACGAGGTCGTCGCGGGAGCCGCCGGGAGTGCGCACGAGGCGGGCGTGACCATCACCCACGAGGGCCGAGCCGCGCCTCCTGGCAGACCCACCATCACGGGTGAGCCGATGCTCGTCCGGCAGTTGCTCGTCAACCTCGTCGGCAACGCCGTCGAGTACAACGAAGCCGGCGGCTTCGTCCGCGTCACCACGCGCGGTGACGGCCTCGTCGTGGAGAACTCCGGGCCGGTCGTGCCGGACGAGGTCGCGCCACTGCTCGTCGAACCGTTCCGACGCTGCCCCGAGGTCGCATCCGGCGGTCGGCACAGCGGCCTCGGCCTGTCGATCGTCGCGTCCATCGTGCACGCGCACGGGTGGCGACTCGTCGTCACCGCGCGCCGTGAGGGCGGCCTGCGCATCGACGTTTCGTCGGTGTGACCCCACGCGTACCGGGGACGAAACACCGGGTCCGCTGTGCTGGTCCCATGAAGCCATCCACGAAACACTCCACCACCACCACCACCACCACCACCACCACCATCGTCGCCGTCGCCGCAGCCGTCGTGCTCCTGCCCGGCCTCCTCGCCGGCTGTTCCGGAGCGCCGTCGACCGACTCGACCGACACGGCCTCGGGCGGCGGCAAGGGGGCCGGGGCCTCGCTCGCGTCCTGCATGCGTGACCACGGGTACGACATGCCGGATCCGTCGTCGGATGGGAGCACCCTGTCCCTGTCGGCTCCCGACGGCATCGACGACGAACAGTGGAAGGCGGACCTGCAGGAGTGCATGGGCGACGCCGGAGCCGGTGAGGGGTTCCAGGCGGCGAAGCCCGCCGGGACGCCGGAACAGCGGAAGCAGATCGCGGAGTGCATCCGTGAGAACGGGTTCGCCGACTACCCCGACGGTGACGATGCGATGTCCACGTACCGGCCCGACGACCAGGACGCGTTCCAGGACGCGTCGTCGACGTGCTTCGACGAGGTCCTGGGCAAGGGCGGCAGCTCCGGTTCGAACACGACGGTGCAGCCGTGACCACCGTCCTGACCAGGCGTCGAGCGCTCGTCACGAGCGCGTGCCTCGTCGCGGTGCTCGCCGCAGGTGCTGGCACGTGGGCGTTCATCGACCTGCAGGCCGCGCCGTCCTCGGCAGCAGCCGATTCCGGCAATCAGCAGCACCCGACCGCCGCGGTCACGAAGGGCGACCTGACGGACTCGAAGGTGTTCGCCGGGACCCTCGGGTACGGCACGGCCACCGGGGTCCCCGGCGCCGCCTCGGGCACGCTGACCTGGCTCCCCGCGCCCGGGCAGGTCATCAGGAGCGACGAGTTCCTGTACGCGGTCGACGAGCGCGGGGTGCGGGCGATGCACGGCACGGTGCCGATGTGGCGCTCGCTCGAACGCGGGCTGACGGGCACCGATGTGCAGCAGCTCAACGACAACCTCGCCGCGCTCGGGTACGACGTCGCGCAGGACGACTCCTTCGGCCCGCGGACGCAGCGCGCCGTGCGGCAGTGGCAGGAGGACCGGGGGCAGGAGGTCACCGGCGTGCTGACCTCGGCGGACATCGCGTTCGTCGACGGGGACGTGCGTGTCGCGACCGTCGACGGGAAGCTCGGCCAGCCGGCGGAGGGAGGGAGCGGCGACGTGCTCTCCGTCACGAGCACGAAGCGCATCGTCGTCGCCACCGTCTCCCAGCGCGACGCCGAACGGCTCGCGGTCGGCACGGAGGTGCGGGTCCGGATCAACGGCGCCGGGGCACCGATGACGGGCGAGGTCACCGACGTCCAACCGAGCTCGGGAGACGACGCCGGGTCCAAGGTCGACGTGTCCGTCGCGTTCGACCCCGGCTCGCGACGGCTGCCCGCTGCGGCGTCCGCGCAGATCGACGCCGCGGGAGCCACCGAGAAGGACGTCCTCTCCGTGTCGGTCGCGGCACTCGTGACGACGGGGAACGGCGCGTACGCGGTGGACGTGGTGCGGCGCGACGGCACGACGAAGCGGGTTCCCGTGACCCCCGGGTTCATCGCCGACGGCCGGATCGCGATCACCGGGAACGTCGCGGAAGGCGACCGCGTGGTGGTGCCGGGATGAGCGGCACGGGGCCGGTCCTCGCCCTGCGCGAGGTCACGAAGACCTACGGCGACGTCGGCGCGCTCCGCGGGGTGACGCTCGACGTCGCCGCCGGGGAGCTCGTCGCGGTCGTCGGTCCGTCCGGGTCCGGCAAGTCCACGATGCTCAACATCGTCGGGACCCTCGACCGTCCCACGCAGGGCTCGGTGTCGATCGCCGGGAACGACGTCGCGACCATGTCCGACAACGCCTTGTCCGCGCTGCGAGCTGAGCACGTCGGCTTCGTGTTCCAGCAGTTCCACCTGCAGGCCGGTGCCACCGCGGCGGAGAACGTCGCCGACGGGCTCCTGTACTCGGCGACCGGGCGACGTGAACGGCGCCGACGCGCCCACGAGGCCCTGGAACGAGTCGGCCTCGGGCACCGCACCGACCACCGCCCGACCCAGCTCTCCGGGGGTGAGAAGCAGCGCGTGGCCATCGCCCGCGCGATCGTCGGGAACCCCACGATCCTGCTCGCCGACGAGCCGACCGGCGCGCTGGACTCCGCCTCCGGTGCGGCGATCGTGACGCTCCTGCGTGCGTTGAACGCCACCGGCACCACGGTCCTCGTCATCACGCACGACCTGGGCCTCGCAGCCTCGTTGCCGCGGCAGGTCCGGATGCGTGACGGTCTGGTGGAGCACGACTCGGCGGTCGGGCCGGCTGGGGACATCGCCGCTGCCATCGGTGGCGGCCGGTGACCGGCGTGCGAGCACGGTTGGGTGCCGCTGACCTGCTCCGGCTCGGGGTGTTCGGGCTGCGCACCAGACCCGGCCGTGTCGTCCTGTCGGCGCTCGGCATCGCGATCGGCATCGCCGCGATGATCGCCGTCGTCGGGATCTCGTCGTCGAGCAAGGCGAAGCTCGACCAGGTGCTCGACGCCCTCGGCACGAACGTGCTCACCGCCACGCAGGCCCAGGGGTTCGGTGACGTGCCGCCGTTGCCGTCCACCGCACTCGAGTCGGCACTCCGCCAGGACGACGTGCAGTCGGCTGCCGCGGTCGGCACCGTGGTCGACGCGGCCGTATACCGCAACGAGTTCATCCCGCCGCCGGAGACGAAGGGCATCGGCGTGATGGCGGCTTGGGGCGACGTGCCGCGCGTGCTCGGCGGCGAGCTCGGGTCCGGGCGCTGGATCGATGACTCGGTCGTGGCTCCGCCGCAGGTGGTGCTCGGTGCGGCCGCCGCGTCGGCACTCGGCATCGACCGGGTCCGTGCCGACAGCCGCGTCTGGATCGGCGGGCAGTGGGTGCAGGTGGTCGGGATCCTGGAGCCGATCGCGCTCGCCGACGACCTGGACAGCCAGGTGTTCGTCCCCCGCGGCCTCGCCCGGCAGCTCGGGTTCGACGGGGCGCCGACCGCCGTCTACACCCGCGTCGACCCGTCGCGAGTCGCACCGGCACGGGACATCCTGGCGAATGCGATCAGCCCGGGGTCCCCGCAGGACGTCGGCGTGACCCGACCGTCCGACGCGCTCGCCGCGAAGGACGCCACCGACGACTCGTTCACCGGGTTGCTGGTCGGCATCGGCGGCGTGGCGCTGCTCGTCGGCGGCATCGGCGTCGCGAACACGATGGTGATCACCGTGCTGGAACGTCGTGCCGAGGTCGGGGTGCGGAGAGCCCTCGGAGCGCGGCGGCGGAACATCCGCGACCAGTTCCTGGTCGAGTCGTTGCTGCTGTCGTTCCTGGGCGGGGTGGCCGGTGTGGTGATCGGGGTCGGGGTGACGGTCGCCTTCGCCCTGGCGCAGGGGTGGCCGGTGGCGATCCCGCTGTGGGCCGTCGGCGGCGGGCTCGGCGCGACCGTCGTGATCGGCGGAGTGTCCGGGTGGTACCCGGCCGCGCGCGCAGCGCGCATCCCACCGACGTCCGCCCTGGCGGCCGTCTGAGGCCGTGGTGGTGATCCGGGAGGCCCGGTGCCGGTCTGCGGGACCGGTACCGGGCCTCCCGGTCGTTCCGTCCACCCCGTCGACGCGTGGCGCAGATCATGCCTGGTCATGACCAGTCGCGTCAAGCGTTGGCGACGATCTGTTCGCCATCCGTGATCCCCCGGAAACACGCGGATCGAACCCGCTCACAGGGACCGATCCAACGGTTGACAAGGGCTCTCGGAAGGTCTTCTATTGCGAATACGCAACGACCTTTCATAAAGGCCGGACCAAGGGAGTCAACGTGACACGCACGCGTTTCGCCGCACTCGGTGCGCTCGGCCTGGCGGCCGCGCTCGCCCTCACCGGGTGCTCCGCCGGAAGCAACGGAGCTTCCGACGGTGGCACGAAGGCCATCGGCACACCCGATGGCAAGGGCAAGACCATCACCGTCTGGATGATGAACGGCGACCTGAGCGACAAGGTCCTCGACGCAGCTCAGAAGCAGTTCACGAAGGACACCGGGGCGAAGGTGAAGATCCAGACCCAGCAGTGGGACGGGATCACCACGAAGCTCACCACGGCGCTCGCCCAGGACGACGCCCCGGACGTGGTCGACCTCGGCAACACCCAGGTGCCGGTCTACGCAGCGGCCGGCGGTCTCATGGACCTGACGCCGTACCGCGACGAACTCAAGGACGGCCAGACCTGGCTCACCGGGCTCGAGGGGCCGGCCACGGTGGACGACAAGCTCTACGGTGCTCCGCTGTTCGCCGGCAACCGTGCCGTCGTCTACAACAAGAAGGTCTGGAAGGACGCCGGCGTCACCGACGTGCCGACCACCTACGACGAGCTCACCGCCGACCTGGACAAGGTCAAGGCCGCCAACACGGCGAGCGACTTCTCCGCCTTCTACATGCCCGGCCAGTACTGGTACGGCGGGCTGCAGTGGGTCTGGGATGCCGGCGGCGAGATCGCCTCCGACAAGGACGGCAAGTGGACCGGGAAGCTCGACTCCGACGACGCCGTGCAGGGCCTGACGGCGTGGAAGACGTTCCAGAACGACTACTCCGCGAAGTCGACGCAGGACATCAACACCGACAAGCCCTCGCAGAGCGACGTCTTCGCGCAGGGCAACACCTCGGCGTTCCTCGGCTCGGCGTGGGAGATCGGTTCGATCACCACCGCGAAGCCGGCGCTCGCCGACCAGATCGGCACGTTCCCGATGCCCTCGCAGACGGACGGCAAGACGCAGCCGGTGTTCCTCGGTGGCTCCGACCTCGGGATCCCGGCGAAGGCCGCCAACCAGGACCTCGCGCTGTACTACCTGAAGATCCTGACCTCGAAGGAGTTCCAGCAGGACCAGGTGTTCGGCGTGGACGGCTGGGAGCCGAACTCGACCGAGCTGCTCGACGCCGTGGCCGACGACGTCGACACCCTGCACAAGCCGTACTTCGCGGCAGCGGGCACGAGCCGTCCGACCCCGGCGACGCCGGGCTGGGCGACCATCGAGGGCGACGCGTCGTTCCAGTCGATGTTCGCGGACATCGCCACCGGGCGGAAGTCGCCGGAGCAGGCCGCCGAGGGCTTCTCGAAGCACCTCACGACCGCGCTGAACGCGCAGCAGTAGTCGATGACCTCCACTGCAGAGCAGGCGACCGGTTCGGAGCAGTCCGAGCCGGTCGCCGGCGGCGGGGGGACCGGGGGCGCGGGCACCGGGGGCACCGGCGGTGCCGGGTCGGGGCGGCCGGTCCGTCCCGGCCGCGGGGCGCGTCGTCGGTCGGCGGTGGCGTCGCGCGCACCGCTCGTCCTGCTGGCGCCCGCGGCGATCCTGCTGCTCGCGCTCGTCGTCTACCCGCTCGTCCGGCTCGTCGTCATCTCGTTCCAGGACTACGGACTCAGGGCGATCTTCACCGGGGAAGCCGGGTTCGCGGGGGTCTCGAACTACACGAACGTCCTGACCGACGCCTCGTTCTGGCCGGTCATCCTGCGCACCGTCCTGGTCACCGGAGCGATGGTGCTCGGCACGATCGTCATCGGGATGGGCGTCGCGCAGCTGCTGACCCGGTTGGGCGTCGCGATGCGCACCGTGGTCAGCGTCGTGCTCGTGCTGGCCTGGGCGATGCCGAACGTCGCCTCGAGCCTGGTGTGGCAGTGGCTGTTCCAGCCCTTCTACGGCGTGCTCAACTGGCTCATCACGCAGCTGCGGGTGTTCGGCGACCACACGCAGGACAACTGGGCGTCGCACCCCGGGCAGGCGTACACGATCGTGCTCACGCTCGTGATCTGGCAGGCCGTGCCGTTCGTCGCCCTGACGCTCTACGCCGCACAGTCCCAGATCGCGCCGGAGTACTACGAGGCCGGGGCGCTCGACGGTGCCTCGACGTGGACGATGTACCGCGCGATCACGCTGCCGGCGCTCGCCCCGACGCTGCTGCTCGTGTCGATCCTGTCGGTGATCTGGGACTTCAACGTCTTCAACCAGATCTGGTTGCTCACGAGGGGTGGTCCGGAAGAGGCCACCCTGACGCTCGGCATCTGGACGTTCGTGAAGTCGTTCGTCTCCAACGCGTACGGCCAGGGCGCCGCGATCGCCGTCATCTCTACCGTGATCCTCGGCGCGCTCACCAGCTACTACATCCGCCGGCTCGTCCGCAGCGGGGAGGAGGACCTGTGACCGTCTCGAATGCTGCGCCGGTGCGGGCGCGGAAGCGGAAGCCGCGCGTGGTGGCGAACACCATCGCGGTGGTGTTCTGCCTGGTGTGGGTGTTCCCGATCTACTGGATGGTGAACACCGCCTTCAAGCCGGCGGACGAGGTCACCACCATGACCCCGATCTGGGCACCGCTGCACCCCACGCTCGACAACTTCACGCGCGCGCTCACCCAAGAGGGCTTCCTCGTCTACCTGCGGAACTCGACCATCGTCGTGGTGGCCGCCGTGCTGCTGTCGATCGTGGTCGGGTTCCTGGCGTCGGCGGCGCTGTCGCGGTTCCGGTTCCGCGGGCGGCGGGCGATCCTGGTCGGCATCCTGTTCGTGCAGATGATCCCGTCGGGCGCACTGCTCATCCCGCTGTTCCTGTCGTTCCAGACGCTCGGTCTGCTCAACAGCTACGTCGGGCTGATCCTGGCGTACGTCGCGAGCGTGCTGCCGTTCTCGATCTGGGTGATGCGCGGGTTCTTCGTAGCTGTACCCGTCGAGATCGAGGAGGCCGCGAAGGTCGACGGGGCCGGCACCTTCCGGATCCTGTGGAGCGTGCTGTTCCCGCTCGTGATGCCGGGAGTCATCGCCACGAGCGTGTTCGCGTTCATCGCGGCGTGGAACGACTACCTGATCGCGTACGTGATGCTCAAGGACCAGGGGATGTACACGCTGCCGGTCTGGCTCGCGGGCTTCTCGACGAACAAGGGCACGGACTTCGGCGGGCTGATGGCGGCGAGCGTGCTGTTCTCGATCCCCGTGGTCGTCTTCTTCCTCATCGTGCAGCGTCGCCTGGTCAGCGGCATGACCGCGGGAGCCGTCAAGGGCTGACGCGCTCGACCGAACACCCCGTCGCACACGCGGCGGGGTGTTCGTGCGTGTGGGGCGTTCGTGCGTGTGCCGTCCGTCGAGGTTCCACGACATGCCGCGTGCTGGACGCCGAGGTTCCACGGACGGGCTGTGGGCGCCGCGAGATGCCGAGATTTCGGAACCTCGGGGGAGGGGGCGGGGACGGAGCGGGGGAGCGGGACGAGTGCGGGTGGTTGTGTTTGTGTGGGTTTGTGGCTTATGGTTCCTGAAACCCACGGGAACGAAGGAGTTCGGGCATGTACGCAACCGAGCGGCACGACGCGATCGCAGCAGCGCTGCAGGACGCCGGCCGGGTCTCCGTCGCCGATCTGGCCGAGCACTTCGACGTCACCACCGAGACCGTGCGCCGTGACCTCGACACCCTCGAGTCCGCCGGGGTCCTGCGCCGCGTGCACGGGGGAGCGGTGCCCATCGGCCGCTCGAGCGTCGTCGAACTCTCCGTCGCCGAGCGCGAAGGGCAGCACGGTTCCGCGAAGTCCGAGATCGCCCGAGCCGCGATGCGCCTGGTGCCCTCGACCTTCACCGGCTCGATCGCGATCGACGCCGGCACCACCTGCGCCGCCGCCGCCGCCGAACTCGCACGCTGGGAGCCCGCCACCGCCGGCGCGACCCTCACCGTCATCACGAACTCCGTCCCGATCGCCGCGACCCTGCAGCACAGCGAGCACGTCGAGCTGCACCTGCTCGGTGGCCGGGTGCGCGGGGTCACGAGCGCCGCCGTCGGGACCGCCACCGTCGAGCAGATCAGCGCCCTGCGGCCCGACATCGCGTTCGTCGGCACGAACGGCCTGTCCGCCGGCTTCGGGCTGAGCACCCCGGACGAGTACGAGGCCGCGGTCAAGGGCGCCTACGTCCTCGCCGCCCGCCGAGCCGTCGTGCTCGCCGACGCCGCGAAGCACGGGGTCGAGGCCCTGATGCGCTTCGCCCGGCTCGACGAGATCGACACCGTGGTCACCGACCAGGAGCCGCCGGCCGACCTCGCCGGCGCCCTGACCGACGCCGACGTCGAGGTCGTCGTCGCATGAGCCGCCGCATCGTCACCGTCACGCCGAACCCGAGCCTCGACCGCACCATCGAGCTCTCCGGCGAACTGCAGCGCGGCGCCGTCCAGCGTGCCATCCGCTCCACCGCGGAGCCCGGCGGCAAGGGCGTCAACGTGTCCCGCGTCGTGGTCGCGAGCGGTGGGGACACCATCGCCGTGCTGCCCGGCGACGAGCTCGACCCCGTGCTGCTCGGCCTCGCCACGCGCGGCATCCCGACCGCCGCCCTGCCGATCGGTGCGCCGCTCCGCTCGAACGTCACCGTGACCGAGCCGACCGGCACCACCACGAAGCTCAACGAGCCCGGTCCCTCGCTCGCCGGCCGGCTGGACGACCTGGCCGACCTGGTCGCCGACACGGCCGCGGCGACCGCCACCGGACCCGCCGCCCGCTGGGTGGTCTTCGCCGGATCGCTCCCGCCCGGACTCCCCGACGACGCGCTCGCCGTGCTCGTCCGCGCCGTCCGCGCACGCCACGGTGAGGACGTCCGGATCGCGGTCGACTCGTCCGGCGTCCCGTTCACCGCACTGCTGCAGTCCGGCGAGCGGATCGACCTGGTCAAGCCGAACGCCGAGGAGCTCGCCGAGGTCGTCGGCGGCGACCCCGACACCTACGAGCAGGACCTCGACGCCGCCGTGGCCGCTGCCGAGCGGTTACGCGACCGGAACGTCGGCTCGGTGCTGCTGACCCTCGGCAGCGCCGGCGCCGTACTGGTGTCGGACGAGGGCGCCTTCGCCGCCGCAGCACCGCGGATCGTCGCCCGCTCCACCGTCGGCGCGGGGGACTCCTCGCTCGCGGGCTACCTGCTCGCCGAGGTGGCCGGAGCGTCCCCCGAGCAGCGCCTCGCCCAGGCCGTCGCGACCGGAGCCGCCGCCGCAGCCCTGCCCGGCAGCGACGTGCCGGCCCTCGACCACACCGACCCGACGGCGATCTCGGTCCGGGTGCTCACGACGCACCCGGCACCCGAGCCCGCCTGACCCCGCCCGAACACCCCCACTCCACGAACACCCCCACTCCCCGAACACCTGCACGACCCGCGCGATCAGCGCCATTGCGAAGGAGCAAGCACATGTCCGCAGACTCGAGTCCGCGCCTCATCAGCGCCCAGCTCGTCGGCCTCGACGAGGACCTCGGTGCCACCTCGGCCGACGTCATCCGCGTCCTCGCCGACCGCGTCGCCGCGACCGGCCGCGCCGCCGACGGCCGGGTCCTGGCCGAGGACGCCATCAAGCGTGAGGCCAGCGTCGGCACCGGGGTTCCCGGCGGCATCGCGATCCCGCACGCCCGATCGGCGTCGGTGTCCGAGCCGACCCTGGCGTTCGCGCGTCTCGCCCGGAAGGTGTCGTTCGGCGCCCCGGACGGCGACGCCGACATCGTGTTCATGATCGCCGTACCCGAAGGGGCCGACAAGGACCACCTGACGGTCCTCTCGACCCTGGCCCGTGCGCTCATCCGCGACGACTTCACCGCCGCCCTGCGCGCCGCAGCCACCCCGGACGAGATCGTCCAGCTCGTCGACCGCGAGGTGAGCGGCGAGGTGTCCGAAGCCGGCGTCGGGAAGGCGAGCAGCGCCTCCAGTCCGACCGCCGCACCCGCGCCGGGCCGCAAGGTCTTCGTCGGCGTCACCGCCTGCCCGACCGGCATCGCGCACACCTACATGGCGGCCGACGCCCTCGTCGCCGCGGCGCAGCGCGCCGGTGCCGAGATGCACGTCGAGACCCAGGGGTCCTCGCAGGTCGAGCCCCTCGACCCGGCCCTCATCGCCCGCGCCGACGCCGTCGTGTTCGCGGTCGACGTCGACGTCCGCGACCGCGGTCGCTTCGCCGGCAAGCCGCTCGTCTCGGGCCCCGTCAAGCGCGGCGTCGACGAGCCCGACAAGATGATCGCCGAGGCCATCCGTGCCTCGGACGACCCGAACGCCGCACGCGTCCAGGGCGGTGCAGCCGTCGACGGTGCGTCCACCGCCAAGAACGAGCACTTCGGCCAAGCGCTCAAGCGCTGGCTGCTCACCGGCGTCAGCTACATGATCCCGTTCGTCGCGGGCGGCGGGCTGCTCATCGCGCTCGGCTTCCTGCTCGCCGGCTACGGCATCGCGCTCACCCACGGTGACGACGGCGTGAACAACGCGGTCTTCGCGCTCCAGCACTACAACCTGGTCGACCTGCCGCCGGAGGGGCTGCGCTACTACCTCGGTGCCGCCGCGTTCCAGATCGGCTCCGTGTCGCTCGGCTTCCTCGTCGCAGCGCTCGCCGGGTACATCGCCTACGCCATGGCCGACCGACCCGGCATCGCGCCCGGCTTCGTCGCCGGTTCCATCGCCGTCTTCATGAACGCCGGGTTCCTCGGTGGCCTGATCGGTGGCCTCATCGCCGGTGCCGCGGCGTACTGGATCGGTCGCATCCCGACCTGGCGCTGGCTGCGTGGCCTGATGCCCGTCGTGATCATCCCGCTGTTCGCCTCGATCATCGCCTCCGGCCTCATGCTGCTCGTGCTCGGTGGACCGATCGCCTGGCTCATGACCCAGCTGACCGAGTTCCTCAACTCGCTGTCCGGCGCCTCGGCGATCCTGCTCGGCATCATCCTCGGCCTGATGATGGCCTTCGACCTCGGCGGCCCGGTCAACAAGGTCGCCTACGCGTTCGCCGTCGCCGGGCTCGGCGCCGGGACCGCCACCAACGTCGTGCCGTTCGAGATCATGGCTGCCGTGATGGCTGCCGGCATGGTGCCGCCGCTCGCCCTGGCACTCGCGTCGACCGTCCTGTACCGCAAGGGCTTCACGAAGCCCGAGCGCGAGAACGGCAAGGCCGCCTGGCTGCTCGGGGCGTCCTTCATCTCCGAGGGAGCGATCCCGTTCGCCGCAGCCGACCCGCTGCGCGTCATCCCGGCGTCGATGGTCGGTGCCGCGGTCACGGGTGCGATCTCGATGGCGGCCGGTGTGACCTCGCGGGCGCCGCACGGTGGGATCTTCGTGTTCTTCGCCATCGGGGACGTCGCGATGTTCATCGTCGCGATCCTGGCCGGCACGATCGTGTCCGCGCTGGTGCTCGTCGGGCTGAAGAAGTTCGTGCGCCGGGCCCCGGCGGCGGACGCCGCCGTGTCCGAGACGGCAGACGACCGCGTGGCCGTCGCCGTGTAGTCGACGTCACCACCTGTCGGACGGGCGCGCCCCGCTCAGCGGCAACGCGAAGCGTTGCGCGGGGCGCGCCGACCGAGCTTGCGAGGGAGGGGTGCCAGCTGGCACCGGGCCTCCCGTCCGTCCGCGGTCGCACCCACCCCGTGAGGTTCCGAGATCTCGGAACCTCGGGGGCATGCGCGGCCGTTCGTGGAACCTCGGCGGAAGTGAGCGGCGGGTCGTGGAACCTCGGCGCGGCGAGAAGGGGCAGGCGTGCGCGCGTGAGCACGCCCGCGCGCCGGGGCGCTCGCTACTCGGCGATGTTCGCTGTCACCGCGTCGATGTAGGCGGCGCGGTCCTCGCGCGAGTGCGGCCGCCCCGGGACCCCCGGCCGCTGCTCCCACGGGAACGGCCCGGCCTCGTGCCGGTACTCGATCCCCATCGCCTCGAGCCGCGCGGTGTGCTCGGCCAGCCGCCCGCGGAACTCGGCGACGTCGCGCGGACCGGTGACGTCCGCCGACCAGAGCGCCTCGGCCAGGGCGGCCACCCGCGGGAACAGCTGGTAGTCGAGCTTCCGGGCGGTGTCGACGTGCTCCGTCCACATGTTGCCCTGGCCGCCGATGACGTGGGCGCGCTCGGACTCGGTCAGGCCGGACGGCACCGGGTCGAACCCGAAGACGTCGTCGACCGTCAGCACGATGGACACCGGGATCGGTTCGGTCGCCAGGTCGCTCTGGCGGTAGTCGAGGTAGGCCTGGTCGTCGGGCGACGAGATCACGTCGTGCCCGCGCTTCGCCGCCGTCCGGGCGCCGGTCAGACCGCGCCACGACACGATGGTCGCCGAGGGGTCGAGCGTGCCGCCCTCGAGGATCTCGTCCCAGCCGAACGCCTGCCGCCCGTGCGAGGCGACGTGTGCCGCGAGCTGCCCGATGATCCAGGCCTGCAGCTGCTCTTCGTCCTCGAGCCCGAGTGAACGCATGCGCTCCTGCGTGCGGGGGTCCTCGACCCACTGCACCTTCGGGCACTCGTCGCCGCCGATGCCGATGTAGCGGGAGGGGAAGAGCGCGATGACCTCGTCGAGGACGTCCTTGAAGAAGTCGACGGTGCTGTCGTCGGCGTTCAGGACGTCGTCGGCGATGCCCCACTCGGTCCAGACCTCCACCGGCGTCTCGGGGTGCACGCCGAGCGACGGGTAGGCGGCCAAGGCGGCACGGACGTGTCCGGGCGTCTCGATCTCGGGGACGACGGTGACGAACCGGTCCGCTGCGTAGGCGACGATCTCGCGGATGTCGTCCTGCGTGTAGTACCCGCCGTGCGGGCGGCCGTCGAACGCTGCGGGGTGCAGCACACCGTCGGCGTCGGGGACGTGCGCGCCCACCTGGGACTCGCGGCGCCAGGACCCGACCTCGGTCAGGCGCGGGTACTTCCGGATCTCGATGCGCCAGCCCTGGTCCTCCGTCAGGTGGAAGTGCAGCCGGTTGATCCGGTGCGCCGCGAGCTGGTCGACGACGCGCATGACCTCGTGCTTGGTGCGGAAGTGCCGGGCGACGTCGAGCATGACGCCGCGCCAGGCGAAGGCGGGGGCGTCCTCGACGATGGTCGACGCGACGGACCACGGACCGGTGCCGACGCGGCCGCTGCGGTACACGTCGGCGGGCAGCAGCTGGAGGAGGGCCTGGACGCCGTAGAACACGCCGGCGGCCGAGCCGCCTGCGACGTCCACACCGTCGGGTGTGACGGTCAGGCGGAAGGACTCGGCGCGCTCGCCCTCGGGCGACGGCGGGCCGGCGGGAAGGGAGGGATCGTCGGTGACGCGCAACGAGATGACGCCCGTCCGGACCGACCCGTCGGCGGAGGCCGCCCCGTCGAGCGCCCCGTCTTCCGCTGCGTCGCGGACCGGCTGGCCGGTCGACGCCCGGAGCGTCTGCTGCAGGTACAGTCGGACCGATCCGCTCGCTGCGTCCGCTGCGATGCGGGTCGACGGGGTGATCTCGAAGGCGCCGGTACCGGGAACGGCGCGGCGCGGTCGTGGGATGAGCATGTTGGAGTCCACCATTCCTCAATGATCTTTCGTAATGTGGAGGCTATGGCCGTGGACGAGACCGTGTCAACGATCCCGAGTGTCGTGGGGACGACGCCGGGCGTGCTCCGACTCATGAACTCCCGCGCCATCCTCGACGAGCTCCTGCGCGACGACGCGTCGCGCACCGTGACCGAGCTCAGCCGCACCGTCGGGCTCTCCCGCCCCACGGTCGAGGCGGCGCTGGCGGACCTGGTCGACGAGGGCTGGGTGACCGAGGCCGAGGCGATCGCCACCCCGAACAAGGCCGGCCGCCGGGCCAAGCGCTTCGCCGCGGACGCCACCGCCGGTTCCGTGCTCGGCGTCGACCTCGGACTGCACGGCATCGTCGGCATCCGCGCCGACCTGCGCGGGAACACCCTCACCCGGGTCGAGGAGCGCTACGCCGACCTCGCCGACGCGGAGCAGGCCTGGACGAGCGTGCAGGACGTGGTCCGCCGCCTGACGGCCGGCTCGGAGGCGTCCCCGGTCCTCGCCGCCACGTTCGGCGTCCCCGCCGTCGTCGACCGCGCCGGCGAGATCGACTACACGGTCGCGGTGCCCGAGTGGGTCGAGCGCCGCGTGCCCGGCCGGATCCAGGACCTCTTCCCCGGCATCGCGACGTTCTTCGACAACGACGCCAAGCTCGCCGCCACCGCCGAGGCGATGTGGGGGCGCTTCCGGGGCGTCCAGGATAGCCTGTACCTGGTGATGGGTCGGCAGATCGGTGCGGCCTACGTCATCGACGGGGCGTTGGCGCGCGGGGCGCGCGGTGCGGCTGGCGAGATGGGCGGCCTGGCCTCGACCGGGTGGCCCGGTGCGCCGGCCCGCCTGGAGGCCCGGATCGCGTCCGACACGGACCTCGAGTCGGTCTTCGCCGCGGCCGGGCGCGGGGGCGCAGCGCCGGGTCGCGTCGGCGAGGACGGTCCGGACCCGGCGGCGGTCGACGTCGTCCGCGCCTTCGCGGACGACGTGGCACCGGGTGTCGTGCAGCTCGTCACGACGATCGACCCCGAGGTCGTGGTCGTCGGGGGCGAGGTCCTGCCGGCGGCACCGGTGTTCGCCGAGGCGCTCGCCGCGGTCGTCACACCCCAGCTCCGGCACCCCGTCGAGATCGTCCCGTCGACGGTCGGTCGTGACGCCGTCGCCCGCGGTGCCCTCGCGCGGTCGTTGACGCACGTGCGGACCTCGCACATGGGACTCGGCTGACGTTCAGGTACCGCGCCGGGTCCTGACAGGGCGCTCAGGGATGCTGGGGGCATGACGACTGCCGTGACCGCCCGTGCCATGACCGTCGCCACCGGCGACTCCACCGCTCCCTCGGACCTGGGCGGACTCTCCGGCCTCGTGCTCCAGATCATCGACGCCCTGGGGGAGTGGGGCGTCGCGCTCATGCTCTTCATCGAGACGGTGTTCCCGCCGATCCCGTCCGAGCTCATCCTGCCGCTGGCCGGGTTCCTGGCGGGCGCCGGGCAGATGAACCTCGTGCTCGTCCTCGTGCTGGCGACGCTCGGGTCCTACCTCGGTGCGCTGGTGCTCTACTGGCTCGGCGCGAAGATCGGGTTCGAGCGCACCACGCGGTGGTTCGGCAAGCTCCCCCTGGTCGACGAGGACGACTTCCGCAAGGCCGCCGCGTGGTTCCACCGGCACGGCAAGAGCGCCGTGTTCTTCGGCCGCTTCGTCCCGATCGTGCGGAGCCTCATCTCCTTGCCCGCGGGCGCTGACCGCATGCACCTCGGCACGTTCTCGGTGTTCACGATCATCGCGAGCGGCATCTGGAACAGCGCCCTGGTGCTGCTCGGTGCTGCCTTCGGCTCCCAGTACGACCGCGTCGAGCAGTACACCGAGTGGATCGACCGGGTGCTCTACGTCGCGATCGCGGTCGTCGTGGTGACGTTCGTGGTCCGGCGGGTGCGACGGTGGCGGGCAGACCGTCGCGCGGACGGTGGCGGCAACGGCGACGGTGCCGCGAGCGGGGGCGCACGAGGTCGTCGTCGCGCCGAGCCCGCCCGCGACTGAGCCGGTCGTCGTCAGGCCTTGGTCAGCGCCGACTCCTTGTGCGCGGCCTGCTTGCCGCTCTTCTCCGACTCGACGATCCAGTACGGATCGTCGTCGGTCGGCTTGAACGTCTGACCGTCGAACTCGAAGTCGCTCGTGCGCTTCCGCACGAGTTTCCCGGTCGTCTTCCCTTGCGAGGTGTTCCAGTGCACCTCGTCACCTTTCGTCAGTGCCATCGCTGTCCTCCTTGCGTGATCGCTCACCCCGGTCGGACGTCGAACGGTACCCTGATGCATCCGCATGAACACAGGGAAGTACGCCGATCACGATGTCATAACACCCGCCCAAAAGCGGGGTCGGACGCGTACCGTTTCTCGTGAGCCAACACGCCGGCAGCAGCCGCGGAACCTGCGGCTCCCGACGGAACGACGGACACCATGACCCTGCTGGACGGCTTGCGGACGGAGACGGTCCTGTCGGGCCGGTACCGACTGGTGAAGCTCATCGGCACGGGTGGCATGGGGACCGTCTACGAAGCCCGCGACGAGCACACGTACCGCGCCGTCGCCGTGAAGCTCTTCGCGACGCCGGACAAGATGACGACGGCCGATCGCGTCCGTCAGGAGCGCGAGATCCGGCTCCTCAGCATGCTGTCGCACCCCGGGCTCATCCCGCTCTACGACGCCGGCACGCACGACTTCCCCGACGGCCCGCACCGGTTCATCGTGATGGAGCTCATCGCCGACACGACGCTGCTGCGCCGACTGTCCGAGGGGGCCCTGCACAACTACGAGGTGGCCGACCTCGGCGCCCAGCTCGCCGATGCCCTGGCCTACGTGCACTCGCGCGGCATCGTGCACCGGGACGTCAAGCCCGCCAACATCCTGATCAGCGACGAGGGCTCGTCCGGCTTCGCCCGGACCGTGAAGCTCACCGACTTCGGCGTCGCGCACTTCGTCGACGGCTCGCGCCTGACGAACGACGGCACGATCATCGGCACGGCGGCGTACCTGAGCCCTGAGCAGGTCGCCGGTGAGCCGATCAGCTTCGCCACCGACGTGTACTCGCTCGGGCTGGTGCTGCTCGAGTCCCTGACCGGCAAGCAGGAGTACTCCGGCACCCTGATCGAGGCGGCACTGGCCCGCCTGCGGCACGACCCCGTGATCCCCGACGACGTCGCCTCGGAGTGGCGCGAACTGCTCAGCCGGATGACCGCCCGCGACCCGGAGCGTCGTCCGACCGCGGTGGCGATCGCGAACGCCCTGCGGGGCGGCTCCACGCAGGTCACCGGCCCGGTGCCGCTCGGACCCGAGCGCGTCAAGCACCAGCGCGACCACCGGACGCACCGTGCGGCCCACCGGCACGCGAAGCGCGGGACCTTCTCGGCCGTCCGCCGCTGGCGTCGGCGGAACGTGCTCGTCGGCTCGTTCGCGGCGTTCGGCGTGCTGGTCGCGTGCGGCTCCGCCTACGTCGCCGGCGTGCTGCACTGACGTCGCGAGCTCGTCCCGTTCGTCCGTGGTCCCTGGCAGGATGGACAGCATGACCGACCAGCGCTGGATCAAGATCTGCGGCCTGTCGACGCCCGACACCGTGGACGCCGCCGTCGACGCGGGCGCCGACGCGGTCGGGTTCGTCTTCGCCGCGAACAGCCCCCGCACCGTGACGGCCGACCTGGCGAAGGAACTCGTCGAACGGCTGCCGGACGGCATCGACGCCGTCGGGGTCTTCCGCGACCAGAAGATCGACGAGATCGTCGGCATCGCGTCCGAGGTCGGGCTCACCACCCTGCAGCTGCACGGTGGCGAAGCCGCGACCGACTTCGCCCGGGCCCGCGACGCCGGCTTCTTCACCATCCGGGCCCTCGCGGCCGAGGACTACCTGCGTGAGACCGCCGAGCAGCGCGCATCGTACGACCACGACCTGCTGTTGCTCGACGCCGCCGTGCCGGGCAGCGGTCGGCTGATCGACCCCGCCGTGATCGAGGGCGGGATCGACGAGGCCTGGATCCTGGCGGGCGGCCTGACCCCCGCCAACGTCGTCGCCGCGGTCGAGGCGCTCGACCCCGACGGTGTCGACGTGTCGAGCGGCGTGGAGTCCGAGCGCGGCGTGAAGGACCCGGCCAAGATCCGCGCGTTCGTCGAGGCCGTCCGCAGCCTGGGCTGACGCGCGGTCAGCTGCCGCGCCGTCGGCTGCCGCGCGGTCAGCGCAGGGTCGGGATGAGCTCGGTCAGGAAGGCGTCGGTGTCCTCCCAGCCCTCGACCGCGTGGCACGGCACACCGAGGGCCTTCACCGGGTAGTCGTTGCCCTCGGGGTCGAGCCGGTCGCCGACGAAGAGCATGTCGTCGAGCGCGATGCCGGTGATCTCGGCGAGACGCTGCATGCCGTACGCCTTGTCGATGCCCTTGCGGGTGATGTCGACGCTGGTCGAGCCGCCGGATCGGACCTCGAGGTCGGGGAGCTCCGCCTGCACCCGGCGACGGAGGTCGTCCTTCTTCGCGCCGGTCGGGTCCCACTGCTTCTTGACGTCGACCGGAGCGGCCTGGCCGAGCGCGGAGAACGTGATCTGCGACCCGCGGTCCTCGAGGATGTCGCCCCAGGTCTCGGACTCCCAGTAGCCGGCGTCCTTCGCGACGGACTCGACCGCTGCGAGGGCGCGTGCCTTCTGGTCGTCGGTGAGGTCCTCGGCGTACTGCAGGGTCCAGTCGTCGTCGGACCAGCGGTAGTACCGCGTGCCGCAGGTCGGCAGCAGGTGCAGGTCGTCGAGGGTCAGGCCGTCGCGGTGGCGGAGCGGGGTGACGAGCTGCTGCTCGAACTGCGTGAAGTTGCCGCCGGAGATGACCGCGACCGGCACGACCTCGAGCAGGGACGCGAAGGTCTCGAGCATGCGGGGGTCGAGGGAGGACTTCGACGGGGCGAGGGTGTCGTCCAGGTCGAAGGCGACGAGGCGGGGCGTGGTCATGCCCCGATCCTGCCAGAGGCCACCGATCACGTGCCGGGTGCTGTGCTCACCGCACGCGACTGCTGCGCGATGTCTGCGGGGTCACGCGGGTCAGGCGCGGTGCGTCGCGGGGACCCGGTCGCGGTCGTACGTGATGTCCGTGTAGCCGTGCGGCGCCGGGTTGCCGTCGTCGTCGAGGTTCACGAACACGACCTCGTCGATGGTGAGGATGCTGCGGTGCGTGAAGAGGTTGCGCGCCTCGGCCCGCATCGTGAGCGAGCTGCGGCCGAAGCGGGTGGCGACGAGGCCGATCTCGACGATGTCGCCCTCCTTCGCCGAGGACACGAACTCGATCTCCGACATGTACTTCGTGACGACCTTGCCGTTGCCGAGCTGGATGATCGCGTAGACCGCGGCCTCTTCGTCGATCCAGCGGAGCAGGCTGCCGCCGAACAGGGTGCCGTTGGCGTTGAGGTCCTCGGGGCGGACCCACTTGCGGGTGTAGAAGTTCATCTCGGGCTGCATGTCACGACATACTACGCGGCGGCGCCCGCTCCCTGGACGGGAGCGGGCGCCGCCGCGGATGTCGCGAGGACTACTCCTTGACGAGCACGACCTCGTCGAGGGGCAGGCGGGTGCGCGGTGCGACCTCGCGCTCGGCCGCCTTCTCGTCGAGCTGCGACGGGTGCGCGACGGTGCCGATGGCGGTCACGGTGAAGGGCAGGAAGCGCTCCGGCAGGTCGAACGCGGCGCGCAGGCCGGCGGCGTCGATGCCCGCCATCTGGTGCACGTGCAGGCCCTCGGCGTGCGCCTGGACGGTGAGCGCCGCGAGCGACTGGCCGAGGTCGTACTGCGCGAAGGGACGCTCGTCGCCGTCTTCGGTCACGGTCTCGAGCACGCCGACGACCAGGGCGCTGGCACGGAAGGCCCAGGCGGCGTTGAAGCCGAGCAGGTTCTCGTTGATCTTGCGGAACGTCTCGGTGCCACGACGGCCCGCGATGAAGCGGCGGGGCTGGAAGTTCATGGCCGACGCAGCCCAGCGGGCGGCCTCGAGGACGGCGTCGAACTGCTCGTCCGAGATCGTCGCGGTCTCGTCGTAGGAACGGGGGCTCCAGCGCTCTTCGAGCAGGGGTACGAGGGGCTGGCTGGAGTCGGTGGACCGGGTGAGGGTGTCGGCGTTCGTCGAGGTCATGGTGCCTGCAACGGTATTCGATGCGAACGCATTTCCGACCTGAGCGACGTCACATGGTGCAAGGATGGACGCGATGGGTGGCGTGTTGACCGGCTTCGCGATCATCGGCGCGATCATCGCCGGTGGGTACGTCGTCGGGCGCATCGGACTGCTCGGCCCGCACGCACAGTTCGTGATGAGTCGCCTCGCGTTCTTCGTGCTCATGCCCTGCCTGCTCTTCCGCACCATCGCCTCGGCCGACATCGAGTCGCTGCTGTCCCCGATGCTCTGGGTCTCGCTGCTGAGCGCCGCCGTGGTCGCACTCGGAGCGGCGGCCGTCTTCCGGTTCGTGCTGCGGCGACCGGTCACCACCACGACGGTCGGGGCCCTTGCCGCGAGCTACGTCAACGCGAACAACATCGGCCTGCCGGTGGCCGTCTACGTGCTCGGGCAGGCGACCGCGGTGGTGCCGGTGATCCTGTTGCAGCTCATCGTCATCGCGCCGGTCGCGTTGACGATCCTCGACGCCGCGACCTCGGGCGCCGGCGGCTGGGGACGCCGGATCTCCGGGCCGTTCCGGAACCCGATCATCATCGCCTCGCTGGTCGGCCTCGTGTTCTCGGCGACCGGCCTCACGCTGCCCGACCCGGTGCTCGAGCCGTTCTCGCTGGTCGGTGCGGCAGCCGTGCCCGTCGTCCTGCTGTCGTTCGGGATGAGCCTGCACGGTGCCGCGCCGTTGCGGGACCCGGCGATCCGGACGGACGTCATCGTGGCGTCGTCGATCAAGCTCGTGGTGATGCCGGCGGTCGCGTACGTGTTCGCACGGTTCGTGTTCGGGCTCGGCGACCAGGACGTGTTCGTGCTCACCACCCTGGCGGCGTTGCCGGCGGCGCAGAACGTGTTCAACTACGCGCAGCGCTACGACGCGGCGGTCCCGGTCGCCCGCGACGTGGTGCTCATCTCGACGATCGGCTCGGTCCCCGTCCTGGTCGCGATCGCCGCGCTGCTGCACCCGTAGCGCGCCCTGGACGCACCGCGAGGCGGACGGGAGGCCCGTGGCGGGGCCGCCCCGTGCCTCCCGTCCGCCGTGGGGTCGCGTGCACCGCGGATGGTGAGCAGGAATGGTCGGGTCGCGGTCACCGACCCGACCATTGCTGCTCACGAAGCGCATCGGGGGCGCGCGTACGCTGACACCCACGGGGCGGACCCGCCTCGGGACCACGACGGACGGAGACCTCCGATGGACACGATGGCGATGATGAAGAACATGTCGATGACGGACATGCCCATGGAGATGGACATGGACGTGATGCAGGACACGATGATGGCGATGAACGCCGCGTCGATGGCCGCCACGATGTGCTCCGCGAGCGACATGCGCATGGGCGGCGAGATGGCCACGTGCGCCGCGATGTGCTCCAACACGGCGATGATGGCCGACACCGGCATGCGGATGATGATGCGTCCGGCCGGCATGGACCTGCCGAGCATGCAGGCGATGCTCATGGCCGTGATGACGATGGGCACGATGTGTGCTGCCGAGTGCCGGAAGCACATGGACATGGACGAGTCGTGCCGCTACTGCGCCATGGCCTGCGACGAGATGGTCGCGAAGTGCGAGGCGATGCTCGCCTCGATGTCGGCCTGAGCCGACGGGCTACGCGCTGCGTGCCGTGGTCTGACGACCGCCGGCGCTGAGGATCTCCGCCACCGGGTGGTGGGCGACCGGATCGCCGACCGACAGGAATGCGTCGGCGTCCGCCACCCGGAGCTGGGTCACGCCGCCGTCCAGGAACACCACGACGGCGTCGGCGAGACGGGTCTCGACGACGATTCCGTCGCGCCAGGCGCCGGGGGCCGCGTTCGCCATGACGCGCTGGATGGGAAGGATCGTCGTGCGGGACATGGCTTCACCTGCTCTCGAAGGGGTTCGGTGCAGGAAATCTACGTCGGCGCCGTCACCTGCTCAACGAGGGCGGACGCCGGGCGTAACAGAACGCGTCACGACCGCGTGACCGCTCAGAAGATCATCGGGCGGTCGTCGTCGAGCGACGTGTCCAGGTCGAGGTCGACCACCACGGGGACGTGGTCGCTCGGGGCGTCGCCCTTCCGCTCGTTGCGGTGGATCGAGGCATCGGTGACGACGTCGGCGAAGGCCTGCGAGCCCATCACGAAGTCGATGCGCATGCCCTCGTTGCGCGGGAACCGCAGCTGCTTGTAGTCCCAGTAGGTGTAGCCGTCGGGGACGATCGGCCGCACGACGTCCTGCAGGAGCCCCGCTGCCTCGAACGCCCGGAAGGCGTCGCGCTCCGGTTCGCTGACGTGGGTGTGCCCCTCGAACACGCGGACGTCCCACACGTCGGTGTCGAGCGGTGCCACGTTCCAGTCGCCCATCAGCGCGAGCGGGGTCTCCGGCGACGCGGCGATCCACTCGGCGGTGCGGTCGGCCAGCTGCGCGAGCCAGTCGAGCTTGTACGTGTAGTGCGGGTCGCCGACCTCGCGCCCGTTCGGCACGTACAGGCTCCAGAGCCGCACGCCGTCGACGGTGACGCCGATGGCCCGGGCCTCGACGGGCAGGTCCGGCCCCTCGTGCCCCTTGAGGAACCCGGGCTGGCCGGGGAAGTCGCGGGTCACGTCCTCCATCGGCAGCCGGCTGGCGAACGCGACACCGTTCCACTGGTTCAGGCCGTGCGCCTCGACGTGGTAGCCGGCGTCCTCGAACGCCTGCACCGGGAACTGCTCCGGCTTGCACTTGATCTCCTGCATGCCGAGGACGTCGACGTCCTCGCGCACCAGCCAGTCGACGATCCGCCCCACTCGGGTGCGGACGGAGTTCACGTTCCAGGTCGCCACGCGCATGGGATCGAACCTACCGGGGACGACCGACCCCGCCGTGCAGCGCGCCGCCTGCCGCTCTCGGGCGCAGCGCGGCACGATGGTGTTCGCTGGAAGTCCAGCAAGCGAGCGCAGGAGGCACTGATGGCATCGACGACGAACCGCGTCGACGGGACCGTGACGACCGGCACCACGACCGGCACCACCACCACGCAGGTCACGGCCAAGGGCAAGACGATCATCGACGACACCGTCGTCGCCAAGGTCGCGGGCATCGCCGCGCGTGACGTCCCCGGCGTCTACGCCCTCGGCGGGAACGCCTCGCGGGCCTTCGGCGCCATCCGCGACGCGATCGGCTCGAGCGCGCTCGGCCAGGGCGTCCGCGTCGAGGTCGGCGAGACCCAGGTCGCCGTCGACCTGACGATCGTCGTGGACTACCCGATCCCGATGATGGACGTCGCGTCCGCCGTGCGCGCCGCCGTCACGAGCGCCGTCACCGAGCTCGTCGGGCTCGAGGTCACCGAGGTCAACATCGCGATCAACGACGTGAACATCCCGGCACTGAACGGCACCGCCGACGACCTCGACGGCGACGTCCGCGAGGGCCGGGTCCGGTGAACGCCACCGTCGTCGGGATGGGCGTCGGCGCCCTCCTCGCGATCGTCGCGGTGACCCTCGGGTTCTGGGCGTTCGTGGTCGTCGCCGTCTGCATGGCCGTCGGCGGGCTGATCGCCCGCATCGTCGCCGGTGACGTCGACGTGCGTCGCCTGGTCGACGTGCTGCGCGGACGCCGGAGCTCGTCGTGACCGACGCCGCCGTCGCCACGGTCGGCGACAGCGGCGTCCGGCTCCGCGGCTCCGACCGCATCGGCACGTCGGCGCTCGTCCACACCGCCCAGGCGGTCGCCGCCGAAGCGCTGCGCGTGGCCTTCCGGGAGGTCCGTGCCCGGGTCGCCGACGACGGCCGCGGCGCGCTGGCGGTCGAGATCACCGCCCCGCTCACCCTGCCCGTGCTGGGGAGCCACGCGGTCCCCGACGAACCCGTCGTCACGAGCGCGCACCGGGCCCGTGGCACGATCGCCGAGCGGCTCCGGACCATCACCGGCCGACAGGTGTCCCGGGTGACCGTGACGTTCGCGTCGTCGGTCGTCGACGTCCCGCGGAGGGTCCGGTGACCGCCGTGGACGACCGGACCGCATCGGTCCCCGAAGCCGGCCCCGCACCGTCGACCGACCACGCCGCCACCTACCGCCGTCTGCTCCGCCGCGAGACCCACGTGTCCCGGTCGGGCGCCGTCGTCATCGCGATGCTCATCACCCTCGTGCTCGCAGCCGCTGCCGTCTTCGCCGGTGCCCTCGTGCTGCTCGACCAGAACGTCCTCGGCGTCGACCCGCGTGCCGTGGTGGACGCCGCCCTCGCCGCGCCGGACGGCCTCGACACCACGCTCGTCGTCGGGATCGCGGCGATCGTCGCCCTCGTCGGTCTGGTGTTCCTGCTGCAGGGGCTCCTGCCGCAGCGGCGTCCGCGCCACGCGATGGCATCCGACCGGCTCGCCGTCGTGGTCGACGACGAGGTGCTCGCCTCCGCCGCGGCACGCGCCGCCCGTTCCGTCACGCGGCTCGGGCCGGACGCCGCCGTCGGCACCGTGGGCCGCCGGACCGTCGAGGTGGTGCTGCGTCCCGCCGCCGGCGTCGACGTGCCCGCCGTGGCCGCGACCGAGGCCGTCGAGCACGAGTTCGCCGCGATCGACGCGCTGCCCGCCCTCGCTGCGCGGGTGCGCGTCCAGCCGACCGGACGGGTGGACGGATGAACGCGACCAACCGTGGGCTCGGCCGGACGGCGCTCGTCCTCGTCGGGCTCGTCCTGTTCGTCGCCGGGGTCGGTGCGATCCTGGTGCAGACGGCCCAGGGCCTGCCGCTCGTGGCGTCCTGGTGGCGCACGGCCGGCGACGCGCTCGCGGGCCTCAGCACGGACACGTCGCGCGATGACTCCCTGCTGTCGTGGACGTGGGTGCTCGGCGGCGGGGTCGTCGTCGGCATCCTGGCGATCGTGGTGCTGACGACGCTCGGCGGTGGCCGTGCGGGCACCGTCGTCGAGAGCGACGGCTCAGCCGACGGCGTCGCCGGTTCGGTGCGCGTCGAGTCCACGGCCGTGCAGCACGCGCTGTCATCGGCGATCGGGGAGCTGCCGCAGGTGGCCTCGCTCGCGGTCGACGTCTACCGCGTCCGCGGCGGCCGGGCGATCCGGGTGCGGGTCCGTCCGCGCCGGGGTGCCTCACCGCGCGAGGTCACCGAACGGGTCGAGGCCGTCGTGGCCGACCTGGACGCCCTGCTCGGCGAACGCCTGCCGGTCCTGCTCGAGATCGCACGCGGTGGGGCCGGGTCCTCGCGCCCGGACCGCGTGCACTAGGGCCGTCGCGGTGCGGTCGATCGGCGGGCTGCCGGGGCCGGACTCCGTCGTCCCCGTGCCGCGGGTGGTCGTGGCGGCCGCCCGGGGCCGCGAGGTCGCCCTGGTCTGGCACAACGAGATCGGTGGCACGACGTTCCGGATCGGCCCCGACGAGCACGCCGACGAGTTCGTCAAGGTCCTGCCGCACGCCTACGGCCGGTGGATCGGCAACGAGGCCGCGCGACTGGAATGGGCGGCGCAGTACGTGCGGGTGCCCGAGGTGCTCGACCACGGTGCGGACGACGACGGCGCGTGGCTGCACACCCGTGCAGTCCCCGGGTGGAGTGCCGTCGACCCGCGCTGGCACGACGAACCCCGGACCGCGGTGGTCGCGGTCGGTGAGGGGCTCCGCGCGTTCCACGACACCCTGCCGGTGGACGACTGCCCCTTCGCGTGGTCCACGGCGGCGCGGCTCGACCGTGCTCGCGCGGCTGGTGCCGACACGGACCGCCTGGGCCCGGAGCCGCCCGTGGACCGCGTCGTGGTGTGTCACGGAGACCCGTGCACGCCGAACACGCTCATCGGTGCCGACGGTCGGTGGAGCGGGCACGTCGACCTGGACGCCACGGGTGTCGCGGACCGCTGGGCGGACCTGGCGGTGGCGACGATGGCGTTGGGGTGGAACTACGGGCCCGGGTGGGAGCCGCTGTTCCACGAGGCGTACGGGGTGCCCGACGACCCGGAGCGGACGGCCTGGTACCGCGCGCTGTGGAACGCCGACGTGGACGACCTCGGGGACTAGAAGGCGACGCCCCGCGCCGACATGAACGGCACCGGGTCGGTCGTGGCGCCGTTGATGTGCACCTCGATGTGGCTGTGGCACCCGGTGGACTGGCCGGTCGACCCGACGAGCGCGATGAGCTGCCCCGCGGAGACCTGCTGGCCGATGCCGACCCGGAAGCCGCCGTTGACGATGTGACCGTAGGCCGTCTGCACGCCGTTGCCGTGGTTGATGCGCACGTAGTTGCCGTAGCCGCCGTACCAGCCGACGTAGTCGACGGTGCCGGCCGACGCGGCGACGATGGGCGTCGAGCAGCCGCTGGCCAGGTCGGTGCCGTCGTGCTTGATGACGGTGCCGTAGATCGGGTGCACGCGGTAGCCGTACGGGCTGATGACGTAGCCGCTGGCCGGACGGACCCAGCCCTGACCGCCACCCGAGCCGGCGGAGCCGCCACTGCCCGAGCCGCTGCTGCCGGAGCCGCCACCGCCGCCGGACGATCCGCCGCCGGCGTTCGCTGCTGCCGCTGCCGCCGCGGCCAGTTCTCGGGCGGCACGGGCTTCGGCCTCGCGCGCGGCCTTCGCCTCGGCTGCCTTGCGGACGCGCTCACCCTTGGCGAACTCGGCCTCGGTCCGGACACGGCCGGAGACCAGGGTCGCGAGCTGGGCGTCGAGACGGGCCTTGTTCGACTGCTGTTCGTCGTACGCGGTCTGCACGGCGTCGGAGGCGGCCTGCGCCTCTTGCATGCGGGCCTCGGCCTTCGCGGCGAGGCTGTCGAGTTCTTCGGAAGCGCGGTCGGCCTGGGCTTCGAGCGAGCGGGCGACGCCGGCGTCGACGCTGGCGGCGGCCTGGACACGCTCGGCCTGTTCGGACAGCTTGCTCAGCGCGCCGAGGTCGTAGAGCAGGTCGCGGGCGTCCTCGCCCTTGGTGAGCACCGAGGTCGTGACGTCGGCACCGCCCGAGCGGGCCATCTGCGCGGCGAACTGGCCGGCCTGCGCGGCGCTCTGGTCGGCGACCTTCGCGTGTTCGTCGGCGTCGGCGCGGAGCTGCTGCTCCTTCTCGGCGGCGTCCTGCGCGTCGGACTGCGCGTCGAAGAAGACGTCGCCGAGTTCCTTCGCCTTCGCCTGGGCGGCTTCGACCTTGGCGTCGAGGTCGCTGATGATGCCCTTGATCTCGGTGATCTGCCCCTGCTTCGCGGATTCCTTGCCGCGGGCGTTCTTGACCTCGTCCCACGTGGGGTAGGTCACCGCCTGGGCAGTGGGTGCATCGACGACGACCGTGCCGACGAGGCCCGCGAGTGCCAGTCCGGTGACGGCGAGGCGGAGGCGCACGGAGGCACGAGGGGTGCGGTGGCTGGTGGGGCGAGACATCGACCACGAGCCTATACATCCGTACAGAGAAGATCGGACGCCGACGCGCCGCTGTGGACAACTCCTAGAACCCGCGCTCCTGACGGATCTCGTCCGCACTGCCGACCACGTCGCGCCGGAGGACGTCCGCGCCGGAGGTCCCCGCGTAGTCGTAGACGTCGAACCCCGTGCAGTGCGTGATCGTCGCCGGGGCACCGAGGGAGTCCTCGACCGCGGTGGTCCACAGGTCGTGGGACCCGACCACCACGAACGTCGGGTCGGCGTCCCGGTAGGCCCCGAGGTCGACGAGCCACGGGTACGTGTCGAAGGTGTCGCGGACCTGCAGCAGCTGCACGTTCGTCGCGGAGTACGTGGCGAGTGGCCGCACGGTCCAGAACTGGCCGACCCCGGTGACCGATCGTCCGTCGGCCCAGCGGTCCAGGCAGGACGACGGCGTGTACCGGGCCGTGGCGACGGCGTGCGCGGTGCTCGGTGCGGTGGCGACCCCCGCGGCGAGGACGGCGACGGCGGCGATCGCGACGGTGGCGCGGACTCCGCGGAACGGCCGGTGCACGCGGGTGCGACGGACCGCGGTGCGCGTGAGCTCGGCCACCGCGACGAGGGCCAGCAGCGGGGCGGTCACGACGGGCTCGAGGTACCGCGGGGTCTCCGACCCGACGAGGACGACCCCGATCGACGCCGCGACCACGGTCACCAGGGGCAACGCGGTCGCGACGAGCACGGTACGCGCGGTCCGGACCCGCCAGGCCCACACCGTGCCGCCGACGGTGACGAGCACCCCGACGAACATCAGGAACAGCCCGGCGTCGCCCGCCGCCGTGCCGGCTCGCACGTCGGTCAGCGCCGCGAAGAACTGCAGGGTCTCCACCGCGCGCGACGGCCGGACGTAGGTGGACGGGTCGAGCGACACGAAGGGCTGCAGCGGGATCCGCACCAGGTACCCGAGCAGCGACCCGACCGTCACGGTGCCGGACAGCAGCAGCGCGGGACGCCACGGCACCCGGCGCACCGCCGCCAGCAGCAGGAGCGTGACCACCACGGGTGCGGCGGACCACGGCACGTACAGCGGGTTCGACGCCGTCGTGCACAAGGCCACCAGCCCGAGCACCACGAGCACGACGACCGACGCCCGTCCGACCCGCACGGCGCGGAGCACGAGCACCGCGGTGCCGAGCATCGCCAGCACCACGCCGTAGTAGTACGTCGTCGTCAGCAGCAGGGACGCCAGCTCGAGCGACGTCGCGGTGCCGGACGACTCCGTCAGCACCAGCAGGGTCACGAACGCCACGCTCACCGCCGACACCGTGATGCGGGCCGCTCGTCCGGCCGACGGCATGAGCTCGTTCGCGGCAGCCCGGACCAGCGCGTACACGGCCAGCAGGACGAGCACCCCGTTCAGCGCCAGGGCCTGCTGCGGGGTACCCGTGACGAGGGCGCAGAGCAGGTAGACCGGCAACTCGGGGAAGAAGAACAGCGCCGGGGACATGGCCCACTCGAACGGCTGCCCGAGCTGCATCGACCGGTGCACCAGGGGCAGCAGCACCGAGTCGCCGTCGTACCAGAGCAAGGCGACCCGTTCCGTGGCGACGACGTGGCGGAGGGCGATGACGGACAGAGCCAGCGCGACCAGGGCGCCCAGGGCCTCCCGTCCGATCGCCCCGGCCACACCGCCGGACCGACGGCCGCCGGACGGAGCCGGCGCCACGGCGGAGCGACGCGGTGCTCGGGGCATGTCCCGGAGCGTACCGAGGGCTGCTCGGGACGACCCCACAGGACGGGGGAGCGCGCTGCGAGTCCGACCGGCTACCCTTGTGCGCTGTGACCGACGCGCGCGAACAGTTGATCCAGTACATCTCCTCCGAAGCGGTGTTCCACGGCGACTTCACCCTGACCAGCGGGAAGAAGGCGACGTACTACATCGATCTGCGGAAGGTCAGCCTGGACCACCGGGTCGCGCCGCTGATCGGGCAGGTCATGACCGAGCTCGTGCAGCAGGTGCCGGACGTCTCGGCCGTCGGCGGACTCACCATGGGTGCCGACCCCATCGCCAGCGCCGTGCTGCACCAGGCCGCCGCACAGGGCCTGACCTACGACGCCTTCGTCGTCCGCAAGGAGCCCAAGGACCACGGCCGCGGCAAGCAGGTCGAGGGTCCGGACCTCAAGGGCAAGCGCGTCGTCGTGCTCGAGGACACCTCCACCACGGGCGGCTCGCCGCTCAAGGCGGCCGAAGCGCTCGAGCGTGAGGGCGCGATCATCGCCGCCGTCGCGGTCGTCGTCGACCGCGACACCGGCGCCAAGGAAACCATCGAGGCAGCCGGGTACCCCTACTTCGCGGCCATCGGGTTGGCTGATCTGGGGCTGACCGCGTGAGCGGGGAGCGTCCGGACGACGCGCGCGACCCCGAGGACACGGCCGGCCCCGCAGCGGCGGCCGACGGTGCCGACGGGGTGGACGGCCAGGAGGCCCGGCGCGCGTCCGACCCGGACGCTCCGTTCCACGGTCTCCGCAGCGCCGCGGACATCTTCGGCGCCCCGCGGGGCGAGGAGGACTGGCCCTCGCGACGGGAGCGCCGCGAGGCCGAGCGCACCGCACGCGAGACGGGCGCACCGTTGCCGGAGCCGTTCGAGGCTGCGACCCCTGAGGCCTCGGCCCCCGAGGCGTCGGCGCCCGAGGCGCCCACCGCGCCTGCTGCTCCGGTGCTGGACGACGGCGCGACGCAGGCCATCTCGATGCCCGAGCAGCTGTCGGCGCCGTCCGAGAGCCCGGACGCCGCCGCCGAGCACGAGCGCTCCACCCTGCACGACCGCATCCCGCCGGCCGCCGTCGTGCCGCCGAACCCCACTGCGCCGCACCCCTCGTCGAT
This sequence comes from Curtobacterium sp. PhB190, assembly GCF_004365385.1. Lineage (NCBI taxonomy): Bacteria > Bacillati > Actinomycetota > Actinomycetes > Micrococcales > Microbacteriaceae > Curtobacterium > Curtobacterium sp. PhB190. Next base: position 250,728 of record NZ_SODN01000008.1, read on the forward strand.
CGTGCTCCCGACCGCGCAGACCCACCGCGACGAGCGCGCCGCGGCGTCGCAGGCCATCGAGGACGAACGTCGCCGCGTCGACCCGTTCGGCGAGGGCCGTGCCGACGTCGACTGGCTCGGTCGTGCGACCGGCTCCGGCGCACCCGTCCCGCCCGCCGGACCCGTCGCACACCAGCCGCTCGGCGTCGAGAACGTGCTGCCCCCGTCCGAGGAGCCGCCGAGCTTCACCGACCTGCTCCGGATCGCCGGCACGGGGTCCGTGCCCACGCAGGGCGCCGGACCGGACCGGCCGTTCGACTGGGCCATCCGCGACGACGAGACCGGCGAGGTCCCGACGACCCTGACCGGCGACTCCTTCGACACGACGGCGTTCGGTGGCGGCGGCTCGTGGTCGTTGGCGGACGAGACCGACGCCGAGGACGAGGTCGTCTCCGGCGAGGTCGACACCCCGGTCGACGGGGTGCCGCAGGCGCTTCGGACGTTCCCGGTGCCCCCGGCGGTGCCGACTGCTGCTGCGGCTGCTGCGGCTGCTGCGGTGCCGCCTGCTGCTGTGCCACCGGCGGCTGCCGTGCCGCCTGCTGCTGTGCCGACGGCGGTTCCCGATGCCGGGCCGGTGGCTCCCGCGGAGCCGACCGAGGCCCCGGACGCGACCCGCTCCGCTGCCGAGGGTGACGGGGCGGACGCGGCCACGGGCCTCCCGGACGCCGCGACCACCGCGCTGCCGGTCGCGGGGACGCCCTGGTGGTCCGAACCCGACGCGACCGTGCCGCCGACCGCTGCGCCGCCCCTCGTCGAGCCCGCTGCGTCGCCCGCCTACCCGGCGCACCTGCCGCCCGCGGTGGGCCAGGACCTGGACGCCGTGCTCGGCCCGCGCCGGGACGACACGGGGGCGCAGCCCACGGCGTTGCCGGCCGCGGCGCCGGACGAGCTGGACCAGTCCGAGTGGGACGGCCGCGAGACCAGCGACACGAGTGCGATCAAGGACCTGTTCGGCACCGAGGCCGTCGGGCAGCTCGGTGGCACGGGGTACGACCCGGAGGACACCGGGACGCGGATGATGCCGGCGGCCGCGATGCCGTCGGCTGCTGCCGCTGCCGGTGCCGGGGCGTCGACGCCTGCGCCCGTGTCATCCAGCCCGCCGGTCGAGCGCGACAACTTCATCAACCAGGGTGCGGCGCGCCTGCGGAGCGAGGGCAAGCGCGGCAAGCAGCTGCTCGTCTACGGCTCGATCGCCCTGATCGTCGTGCTCATCGTCCTGGTGTTCCTGCTGTCGAAGTGGATCCTCGGCAACAACATCTCCGACCAGGAGATCGCGCCGACGAAGTCCCCGGCGGCAGCGTCATCGGCTCCGGCGACTCCTTCGGCTGCGGCGTCTGCCGCTCCCTCGGACGAGGCCGCTGCTCCGGCTGCGACGCTCCAGTTCGCCACCACGCCCGCGCTGCCGGGCGAGCACGCCTGGACCGACCTGGCCGGCGGGGAGTGCCTGTCGCCGTTCACCAACGCCTGGGCGCAGAGCTTCACGGTGGTCGACTGCGCGACGCCGCACATCGGGCAGCTCACCGCACGGATCGCCGTCGACGGGGATGCGTACCCGGGGGCCGAGGCCCTCGCGACGCAGGCGGCCGACCAGTGCCAGTCGGACGCGGCGCTCAACGCTTCGGCGGCTGCGGCCGTCGGGGACGTGCAGGTGCAGGGGTCGTACGCGCCGGACCAGGCGACGTGGGACCAGGGCGACCGGTTCATCTCGTGCTTCGTGACGCGGTCGTCGGGGCAGGAGCTCACGGCGTCGTTGGCGCCGGGGGCGTAGGGCGGCTGCGGCCGGCTGGACGGGGTGCGTGCGGGCGCATCCTCCGACGATCCACGACGTGATCGACGCGTGTTCTGTCGGCACATGCGCACGCATCGGATGCGTGTGCAATGAGCGACGTTCCACGAGTTGATCGTCTGGTGGATCGTCGGAACATGCACACGCATCCGTGGCGCGCGAGCCAGGCCGCGGTCGGTGGTCGCCGGGTCAGGCGGCCGCGGGGACCTTCGCCGACACGTCGGACAGGGTCTGCAGCTCGTCGGCGCTGAGCTCGAGCTCGGCCGAGGCGAGCAGCGCGGGCAGCTGCTCGGTGTTCCGGGCGCTCGCGATCGGCACGACGACGTCGGGCTGCGCCTGCAGCCAGGCCAGGGCGACGGTCGCGAGCTCGGTGCCGCGGGCCTCGGCGATGGTGGACAGCGCGTCGACGACCGCGAGGCCCTCGTCGTTGAAGTACCCGGAGACCTGGCCCTCGCGGTCCTTGCCCGCGAAGTCGTCCTTCGTGCGGTACTTGCCGGTCAGGAACCCGGCGGCGAGCGCGAAGTACGGCACGACGCCCAGGCCGTGCGCGTGGGCGAGTGGGGCGATCTCGGACTCGTACGGCTCGCGGGTGACGAGGTTGTAGTGCGGCTGGATCGCGACCGGCTGCGCGAGGCCGTTCTCGGTCGCGATGCGGATCCACTCCTCGGCGCGGTCCTTCGAGTAGTTCGAGATCGCGGTGTAGCGGACGATGCCGTCCGTGACGAGCTGGTCGAAGGCGCGGACGGTCTCCTCGAGCGGGGTCGACTGGTCGTCGAAGTGCGCGTAGTACAGGTCGATCCGGTCGGTGCCGAGGCGCTGCAGGCTGGCACGGGCCGCAGCGGCGACGGTGTCCGCGCCGAGGCCCTGGAACTGCGGGTGCTGCGAGCCCTTCGTGGCGATGACGACGTCGTCGCGCTTGCCCGAGGCCGCGAGCCACGAACCGATGACCCGCTCGGACTCGCCGCCCTCGTTGCCGGGGGCCCACGCGGAGTACACGTCGGCGGTGTCGATGAAGTCGCCGCCCGCCGCGGTGTAGGCGTCGAGGACCTGGTGGGAGGTCGACTCGTCCGACGTCCACCCGAAGACGTTGCCGCCGAGGGCGAGGGGGAACACGTGGAGGTCGCTGGTACCGATGCGGGGCATACGGGGGTCCTTTCGTGGTCGGGCGAGCGGTCCTCGATGCGAACCGCTCCTCGGCCGACGCTATGCCCCGAGGCTTGACACGGCCCCGGTGGCAGCGGGTTGCATGGACCCATGACCGCACTCACCGATGCCCTCGCCGACCCCCGTTCCTCGGTGCGGCTGCAGGCCGTGATGGCCGCCGGGACCACCCCGGACGCCGCCGATCTCGACGTGCTCGTCGAGCAGTGCGCCGTCGAGCCGGACTTCTTCGTCCGCGACATGCTCACCTGGGCGCTGACCCGGCACCCGTCGGCCGACGTCGTCACGCGGGTGGTCCCGTCGCTCACCCGTTCCGAGCCGCAGGCCCGTAGCCAGGCGTTGCACACCCTGTCGAAGGTCGGCGACCCGTCGGCTTGGCCGTCGGTGCGCCCGTTGCTCGCGGACCACCACGACGAAGTGCTCCGCGCCGCCTGGCGGACCGCCGTCGCACTCGTGCCCGACGACGAGCGGGGCGAGCTGGCCCGGACGTTGGCGGTGCAGCTCGGGGTCGGTCCGCGCGAACGGCGGCTCAGCCTGTCGCGGGCACTGGTCGGGTTGGGCGAGGAGACGGTGGCGCCGGTGCTCGCAGCGGCTGCAGCCCGGGGCTCCGACGCCGTGCGGGACCACGTCGCCGACACGGAGCGGCTGTTGCACGACCCGGACGCTGCGTCCGCGCTCGCCCTCGAACGGGCTCGGCGCGAGGTGGCGCTCGGCCGCACCCGGTCCGTGAAGGGCTAGGGCCGGTGGGCGCGCCCGGCTGGGCGCGTCGAGTGGTCGAGAACCGTCGTCGTCGCGGTGGTGGGGCGGGCGCGTCGCGCGGTCACGAAACCCCGTGCCCTGGGCGCCGAGTGGTCGTGAACCGTCGGTCGCGGGGCTGTCGGGCGGCGGTCCCTGACCGCTCGGCGGACGTGAGCGGGGTGTCGTGACCAGTGGGGGCGACGGACGGGAGGCGCGTGGCGGCCGCGCACCGGGCCTCCCGTCCGACACCACGCGCGTTCGCGGGCCGCGGTGCGGTCGCGACGCCCCGTGCCCTGGGTGCCGAGTGGTCGTGAACCGTCGGTTGCGGGGCTGCCGGGCGACAGATGGTGACCGCTCGGCGGACGTGAGCGGGGTGTCCCGACCGCCCGACCGGCCGACCCGCGCGCGGGCCCGCTCAGTCGGCGTCGGGAGCCAGCCAGATCGCGGTCGCGGCGGCGGCGGGCAGGTCGACGAGCGCCTCGGCGCCGTCGGCCCCGCGTCGGGAGACCGCGATGACGCCGGCGTAGTCCCGCACCCGCTCGACCCGCAGGTGTGTGCCGAGACCGACCCCGAGCTCGTCGAAGTACCGCAGCAGCGAGGGATCGTCGTCGGACACCCGGTCGACGGTGCCGCACGCGCCGGGCTCGATCGCACCGAGCAGCGTGCCGAGCGTGGCGGGCACGGTGCCGTCCGCGGCGGGGATCGGGTCGCCGTGCGGGTCGTGGGTCGGGTGCCCGAGGTCGGCGTCGACCCGGTCGAGGAACCGCTCCGACACCGCGTGCTCGAGCGCCTCGGCCTCGGTGTGGACCTCGTCCCACGTGTAGCCGAGGCGGGACACCAGGAACGACTCGATCAGCCGGTGCCGCCGGACCATCGCGACCGCGACCTGCTGCCCGAGCGGGGTGAGCACGACGCCGTAGTACGGGGTGTGCTCGATGAGGCCGTCGCGGTCGAGCTTCTTGAGGTTGCCCGACACCGTCGAGGCCGACACCTTCAGCGTCGCCGCGATGTCCCGCGTGGCCAGTCCGGCGCCGCCGCGCTCCCCGGCCTTCCAGATGAGCTTGACGTAGTCCTCGGCCATGGTCGACAACGAGGGCAGGCGCATACCGCCAATCGTACGGCTGCACTGGTACAACCGGGACGTGCACCAACCCCGTCGTCGCCGCTGGCCGGTCCCGCCCTCGCTGCTCATCGGCCTCGCGCCCCTCGTGGTCTTCGCGGCGATCAGCGCGTGGCGGTCACGGCCGAGCGACGACTACCCGACGCTCGGCCAGACGGTCGACAGCGTCGTCCGCGCCCTGGTGATCCCCGAGGGCATCGCCGCCGTCGCGCTCGCCGTGGTCGTCACCGGGCTCGGGTGGTGGCGGATCGCGACCGTCGACCGCACCCGGACGCCGCTGCGCTGGTCCGCGCTCGCCCCGGCGCTGGTGCTCGTGGTGTGCCTGGTGCGGCTGCCCCTGATCGACTGGACGGCGCTGCCCGCGCACTACTTCCTGCTGCTCACCGTCGGGGTGCTGTTCGTCGGGGTGTTCGAGGAGCTGATGGCCCGGGGCATGCTCCTGGTCGGCCTCCGTCGCCGGGTGCCCGAGTTCGGGGTGTGGGCGCTGTCGTGCGTGCTGTTCGGGCTGCTGCACCTGCTCAACGCGCTCGCCGGTGCCGGGATCGGACCGACGATGATCCAGGTCGTGTTCGCGGCGTCGTTCGGTTCCACGCTGTACGTCGCACGACGGGTGACTGGTTCGCTGCTCGTCCCGGTGCTGCTGCACGCGTTCTGGGACTTCGGGTCGATCGGGTACTCCGCGACCGCTGACCCATCGGACACGGGTCGCGTCGTGGTGCTCGGCCTGATCGGGCTGTTCTCGTTCGCCGTCCTCGGCTTCGGGATCGTCGCCGGCGGCATGGTCGCGTGGCGCGACGACCGGCCGCGTCGCCTGGCGAAGCGGTGGCGTTCCGTGCCGCCGATGGCGGCCTTCGCCCTGGAGGCCCGTGGCGACCTGGCAGCGCCGACCCCGGCCCGGTAGCGGCCCGGCTCCAGAGCCGGGCGCGCGGGCGCGCGGGCGCGCGCAGCAGCGCCCGGTGGCGCGGGCCGTCAGGGCTTGCGACCGACCGCGAAGACCCGACGGAACGGGTACACCGTGCCGTGGGCGCTCGCCGGGTACGCCTCGCGCAGCGCCACCCGGTACCGCTCGACGTACTCCGCCGTCAGCGCACCGCTCGGGTCGGCGGCGTCGAGGGCAGCCAGTGCCGGTCGCAGCCCGGTGCCGCGCACCCAGTCGAGCACCGGATCCTCTCCCGGCAGCAGCTGCGCGTAAGTCGTCTCCCAGGCGCGGGCCGCGAACCCGGCGTCGAGCATGATGCCGAGGTAGCCGGCGGGGTCGAGCACCGGGTCCTCGCGCAGCACGCCGTCGAGCGCTGACGCCCAAGGACCGGAGGCTCCGATCGACCGCATCAAGGCGTGCGACGGGGACCCGAAGTTGCCCGGCACCTGCATCGCGAACCACGATCCGGACGGCATCGCGTCGAGCCACCGCGGCAGCAGCTCCACGTGCGACCGTACCCACTGCAGCGCCGCGTTCGTCACGACCACGTCGTCGGTCGGCCCGGGCGTCCAGTCCTCGATCGCACCGAGCTCGAACGACAGGTTCGGCAGGCCCGCCAGAGCGGGGTCGGCCGCAGCCGACGCGAGCATCTCCGCCGAGCTGTCGATCCCGACCACCGGCGACGAAGGCCACCGCGCTGCCAGCGTGGCGGTGAGGGACCCGGGACCGCAGCCCAGGTCGACGACGCGACGCGGGGCCTCCCGTCCATCGTCCGCTGGCCACGCGACCTGTGCGACCAGGTCGTGGAACGGACGCCCGCGGTCGTCCGCGAACGCGGCGTACCGCGACGGGTCCCAGCGCATCGCTACAGCTCGACCTCGAAGGGGGCGGTGCGCACGAGTTCGTGCACGCCGGAGATGACCTCGCTCGGACGGAACGGGTAGCGGTCGATCTCGGCCTGGTCGCTGATGCCCGTCATCACGAGGACGGTGTGCAGCCCCGCCTCGATGCCGGCCTGCACGTCGGTGTCCATCCGGTCGCCGATCATGCCGGTGTTCTCGGAGTGCGCGCCGATGCGGTTCATCGCCGAGCGGAACATCATCGGGTTCGGCTTACCGACCACGTACGGCTGCTTGCCGGTGGCCTTCTCGATCATCGCGGCGATCGCGCCCGTGGCGGGCAGGACGCCCTCGGCCGACGGGCCGGTGGCGTCGGGGTTGGTGACGATGAAGCGGGCGCCGTCGCGGATCAGGCGGACGGCCTTGGTGATCGCCTCGAACGAGTAGTTGCGGGTCTCGCCGACGACGACGTAGTCGGGGGCGGTCTCGGTCATGATGAACCCGGCTTCGTGCAGGGCGGTGGTCATGCCGGCCTCGCCGATGACGAACGCGGAGCCGCCGGGCATCTGGGACTTGCAGAAGTCGGCGGTGGCGAGGGCGCTCGTCCAGATGCGCTCCTCGGGGACGTGCAGGCCCGAGCTCCGGAGCCGGGCGCTGAGGTCACGCGGCGTGAAGATCGAGTTGTTCGTCAGGACGAGGAACTCGGTGCCCTCGTCGAGCCACTGCTGGATGAGCTCGGGGGCACCGGGGAGGGCCTGGTTCTCGTGGACGAGCACGCCGTCCATGTCGGTCAGCCAGCACTCGACGTCGTCGCGGGTCGCCATGGGCTCACCCTACTGCGCACGGCCGACGGGCCGGCCCGTCGGCCGGGTTCCTTCGAAGGGGCCGGGAGGCGCGGATCGGCTCTTGCGCGTCGCCTCCGGACCCGAGATGGTCGAGTCACCGAACGCCACTCGGCTTTGCCCTAGGCTTTTCGGGACACGTACCGAATCAAGGAGAACCCGCCGTGCTCGTCGAACCCGGATCCCCGACCGCCACGCCCCGCCCCGCTGCGGTGCCGGACCTGGAAACGGCTCCCGATCTGGTCGAGGCGACACCGCGACGACGACGGGGCCGGCCCAACGTCCTGAGCCGCGAGCAGGTGATCGACGCCGCGACGGCGATCGCGAACGAGGACGGCCTCGACCGCCTGTCGTTCCGTGCGCTCGGGGTGCGGCTCGGCGTCGCGCCGATGACCGTGCACCGGACCATCGGCGGCCTCGACGACCTGCACGGTGAACTCGTCCGTCGCACGGTCGACGAGTTCACCGCCACCTTCGTCTGGCCGGACGAGTGGCACGCCGTGGTGCGCACCTTCGCCACGACGTTCCGCGACCTGATGCGCACCCACCCCCTGGTGCTCGAGTCGCACAGCCGGCGCGGGGCCCTGGTGTCCACCGAGTCCGACGCCGTCGTGGCGAAGGTCGTCGGGGCGCTCCGCTCCGCCGGGCTGGCCGATGCCGAGGCGATGTACGCGTTCTTCGTCGTGTACGACTTCGTGGTCGGGCACACCTCGGTGGAGATCGGGCGGGGCGACGCCGAGGCCGGACGCCCTGAGCGGCACGCGCTCGTCGGAGAGCTCCTGGGGGAGCACTCGTACGACGCACGCTTCGCGCTCGGGCTCGACGTCCTCGTCGCCGGGATCGAATCGCGCGTCCGCTGAATTTCGGTACGCTTCCCAACAAAAAAAGATGTGAGATACCGTCTTTCACGATGTCCACTCAGTACCAATCCCCACAGTCTTCCGTTCCGCAGCCCTACGGTTCCGTCCCGCACCGCACGAACACCCTCGCGATCATCTCGCTCGTCGCGGCGTTCGTCGCACCGCTGATCGGGTTCATCCTCGGTCTCGTCGCGATGTCGCAGGCGCGCAGACGATCCGAGGGGGGCCGCGGCCTCGCGCTCGCCGCGGTCATCGTCGGTGGGGTGGTCACGCTGCTGTACATCGGGCTGTTCGTGACGATCGCGGTCCTCGCGGCGAACGCCCCCGATCCGACGTACTCGTACTGACCGACCACGCACGTCGATCATGAGCACCACCGATCCGGCCGCCGCCCTCCGTGCGAAGGCCGCCGCGCAGCAGGGCAGCGCCCGTGCACTCGTCCTGACGATCGTGTGGGCGGCGCTCCTGCTCGCCGTCGGCGTCGTCGCCGGGTACGCGCTCGGGTCCGTCCTCGGCACCATCCGGGACATGACCGTCAACAGCGTGTTCTCGGACACGCCGGACCCGGAGTACCCGTGGTGGGCGATGCCCGTCGCGGTCACGGGGTCGATCGTCACGCTGGGCATGTACTCGAAGTGGAACCACCGCTTCGCAGGCCGGGCGTCGGAGTTCGTCGGGGTGGGACCGGTGAGCATCTGGCTCGTCGGCGCCGCAGCCGGGCTCTGGTGGACGACCGCGACGCAGTGGGCGCCCGTCGACCGCGTCGGGACCACCGTCGACCCGGCGTTCGGCCGCGACGAAGTCTGGGGCATCGGCGGCTGGATCTGGTACGCCGCTGCGTGGTGGATCCCCGCACTGGTCACCGCGCTGGCGCTGGTCGCCCTGATCGGCGGGACGGTTGCACGCCGCGGGCAGGGCGGCCGACGCGGTCGGCTCGAACAGCTGCTGCGTGCGGGACGCCGGGTCGACGGGATCGTCACCGCGGTCAGCGGCTCGACCGCCCACGACGCCTCCTTCACGCTGCTGCGCTGGACCTTCACGTTCACGGACCTCCAGGGACAACAGCGCTGGGTCGACCGGACCGAAGGGTTCCGCGACGGAACCGGCCCGGTGCTCGGAGCGACCGTCGTCGTCGTGTTCGACCCGACCCGTCCGAGTGATCGGAAGCGCATCTTCGCGGCGACCAACGCCGGTGCCGTTCCGGAGGACTTCCTCCGCCCGGGTACGCAGTGACACCGTGACGCGGCGGGCGTTCGGCTGGAACACGGTCGTGGGACTCGCGCCGACCGGCCCGGTTCGCCGCGGCTCTACCCTGGAGGCGTGACCGACGAGCCCGCCCCGACGCACGAACTGACGACGAACGGCGTCGGCCCGCACCCGGAGCCCTGGCCGGACGACCCACGGCTCGACCCGGAGCTGCTGGCAGCGGGGGACTCGCGGAACGTGCTCGACCACTTCCGGTACTGGTCGATGGACGCCATCGTCGCCGAGCTCGACACCCGCCGGCACGCGTTCGACGTGGCGATCGAGAACTGGCAGCACGACCTGAACATCGGGTCGATCGTGCGGAGCGCCAACGCGTTCCTGGCCGGCACGGTGCACATCATCGGGCGGCGGCGCTGGAACAAGCGCGGCGCGATGGTGACCGACCGGTACCAGCACGTCCGGTACCACCCCGACGTGCAGGCGTTCCTGGCCGCGATGGCCGAGGAGCAGCGCCCGGTGATCGCGATCGACAACACCCCTGGCGCCGATCGCATCGAGACCGCGGCGATCCCGGAGCGGTGCGTGTTCCTGTTCGGCCAGGAGGGCCCCGGGCTCACCGACGAAGCGGTGGCCGGGGCGTCCGGGCACCTGGAGATCACGCAGTTCGGGTCGACGCGGAGCATCAACGCCTCGGCGGCGGCTGCGATCGTCATGCACAGCTGGATCGTGCAGCACGCGGCGCCTGCCGACGCGACTTCGTGAGCAGAAATGGTCGGGTACGGGCCCTGGACCCGACCATTTCTGCTCACGAGGCGGGCGTGACGGACGCGGGACGGGCCTCCCGTCAGCCGCGTCAGCGCGGGGCGGTCGTGCGGCGAGCGACCAGGCGGGGCTCGACCAGGGACTCGGTGGCGGCCAGCCCCGGGTCGGCGATGCGGGCGAGCAGGCGCTCGCCGGCGCCGCGGCCGATCTCGACGCTGCGATCGTCGATGCTCGTCAGGCCGACGTAGCGCGTGGCGGCGACGGGGGTGTCGTCGTAGCCGATGACGGAGACGTCCTCGGGGACCCGGAGTCCGCGTTCGGCGAGTTCGGACAGTGCTCCGAGGGCCATCACGTCGTTGGCGGCGAACACCGCGGTGACGTCGGGGTGGTCGTCGAGCAGGGCGCCGAGGGCGCGGGATCCGGCCTCTTCGGTGGGTTCGCCGGGCAGGACCACGACGGCGGGACTTGCACCCGCACTGGCCGCGACGGTTGCCTCGAACCCGGCGCGACGTTCCTTCGACGCCGCCGAGCTCGCCCCCACGAAGCCGAGCCGCGTGTGGCCCAGCGCGAGCAGGTGCTCCGCGGCCATCCCGCCGCCGGCCCGGTCGTCGTTCGCCACGGTGTCCGCGCGGGGGATCGACACGCGCCCGCCGGCGATGACGACCGGCATCGAGGCCGGGATCGCCAGGTCGGTGTCGGGTTCGCCGGCGATGACGATGCCCTCGACGCGCATGGACAGGAAGCCCTCGACCGGCGAGGCGTCGAGCCCCGTGTTCAGGAACCGGTCCGCGACGACGAGACGGTGGCCCTGGTCCTGCAGGGCCTCGCGCAGCCCGGTGAGCAGGTCGACGAACCACTGGTTCCGGAAGTCGTCGAGGACCACGCCGACGGTGCGGCTGCGGGTGCCGGCGAGGGACACCGCGGCAGTGGATGGCCGGTAGTCGAGCTCCTGGATCGCCGTGAGCACGGCGGCCCGGCGCTGGTCACTCACCCGGGGGGAGCGCTGCAGCACCAGGGAGACGAGGGACTTCGAGACCCCGGCGCGCGCGGCGACGTCGTAGATGGTCGCGGGTTTGCCGTCTCCCATGATGCGCTTCGACCTCCGTTGGTTCGTCCGTCGATCGTAGCGGTTGACGTGACATGCGCGGGGTGGGGGGTGGGGCGCGGTGCGCGGGGGCGGTGGTCGGTGCGCTTCGTGAGCAGAAATGGTCGGGTCCGTGGTGCTGACTCGACCATTTCTGCTCACGATGTGCGCGTGGTCACTCCTCCACACGGGAGGCCCGGGGCACGTTGTGCACGGAAGGTGCGTTCGCGCGTGTGGACCTTGCGCCGGGGCGCGAGTGTGGACGGCATGCGAGCACGCCCACTTCCACCCCGGCTCCGGTACCGATCGTTCGACGTCAGGGCCGCCGACCGTGCGGGTGTCAGCCGCCAACGACTCCGACGGCGAGACCTGGTCCGGCCGACCCGATCGATCCGCTGGGCGCGGGGACGCCCACCCGACGGCGTCGAACGGATCCGGGCATTCCGCTCGATCCTGCTGCCCGGACAGTTCGTCAGCCACCTCTCGGCAGCTGTGTTGTGGGAGCTGCCGGTGCCCGTCGGTGCCACAGGGCCGGTGCACATCACGAGTCCCATCCCTGCCGCCCAACCGCGCCGGACCGGGGTCGTCGGACACCGCATCACCGCCGACCGGGCTGCCGTCGCCGAGCGCTGGGGGATGCCCGTGAGCACCCCGGCGGCGCTGTGGGTCGACTGCGGTGCGCTCCTGAGCATCGACCAGCTCGTTGCACTGGGCGATGCGATCGTCACGATCCGGCGGTGTGCCACGACGATCGACGACCTGCGCGGAGCGCTCGACCGGGCCGGGGCGCGCGCAGGAGTCCGGAAGCTGCGGGTGGTGCTCGAGCTCGTGCGGGTCGGTGCGGGCTCGCCGCGGGAGACCCTGGCGCGACTGACGATCGTGCGCGCCGGATTGCCCGAGCCGGAGCTGCAGGTCGACGTGCTCGACGAGGCCGGGCGCTTCGTGGGGCGCGTCGACATGGCGTACCCGGAGCAGCGCATCGTCATCGAGTACGAGGGGGACCAGCACCGGACCGACGCCGAGCAATGGGGTCGTGATCTGCGGCGCTACCGCGATCTCGAACAGCTCGGCTGGGCGGTCGTGCGGTGGACGAAGTCCGACCTGGGCGTGCACGCGGCGGGCGCCGTGGACCACCTGAGGGAACTGCTCGCGCGCCGGGGGTAGCGTCCGCCGCATGGCGACGCTGCTCATCACCGGGGCCGCAGGACGCATCGGGGCGGCTCTCCGGTCCAGGCTCCTGGCGGCCGGACACGACCTCGTCCTGCTCGACGAACGGACGCCCGACGACCCGGTCGTCGCCGGGGAGCGGTTCGTCTCCGGCTCGGTGAACGACCCCGCTGCGCTGGACGACGCGCTCGCCGGGGTCGACACCGTGGTGCACCTGGCCGGTATCCCGACCGAGGCCGCGTGGGACGACCTGCTCGAGGCGAACCTGACCGGCACGAAGAACGTGCTCGAGCGTGCGGCAGCGAACGGTGTGCTCCGGGTGCTGCTCGCGAGCTCGATCCACGCGGTCGGCCGGGTTCCCGAGCCGCTCGACGAACCGGGCAGCGTGCCGGGCGACCGACTGCCGCGGCCGGACACCTACTACGGCGTGACGAAGGCGGCGATGGAACTGCTCGGCAGCCTGTTCGCCGACCGGTACGACATGTCGATCGTCTCGGCGCGCATCGGGGCGTTCGGGGAGCACCCGTCGTCGTCGCGAGCGCTCCTGATGTGGAGCTCGTCCGACGACCTGGCGCGCCTGGTGCTCGCGACCGTCGACCTGCGCGAACCGGGGCACCACGTCGTGTGGGCGCTGTCGCGGAACACCGGCTCGCCCGCCGACCTGACCGCCGGGGAGCGCATCGGCTTCGTCCCGCGCGACGACGCGTCCCGGGCGCTCGACCCCGACGCTCGGGCGGACCTGCCGCCGGAGGACCTGCGGTTCCTCGGCGGCGAGATGGTGTCGTTGCCCCTCGGGCGCAGTACTTCGTGAGCAGAAATGGTCGGGTGGCCTGACGCCACCCGACCATTTCTGCTCACCATGCGAACGCCCGACCCGCGACGCGACGCTGCCGCGCCCCCGCGCCCCCGCTACCCGATCAGGCTCGGGCGCAGGTCGCGCAGCGTGCGGGAGCGGGTCTGCCGCGCCGTGACCACGAAGGACACGAGCAGCGCCCCGAGCAGCCAGCAGAGCAGCACGCCCGCGTCGGACCACGCGGCGCCGAGGTTCCCGCCGTACATCGTCTGCCGGATCGCGTCGACCGAGTACGTCATCGGCAGCGCGAAGTGCAGCGCTGCCAACGGTCCGGGCAGCGTCTGCCACGGGAACGTGCCGCCAGCGGTGACGAGCTGCACGAGCATGAGCACCAGGCCGAGGAACTGCCCCACCGACCCGAGCAGCACGTTGAGTGCCATGATGATCGCCGCGAAGGTCGCCGAGGCCAGCACCATGATCCCGATCGTGCCGCCCACGTGCACCACGTTCAGGTCGAGGGCGAAGCGCACGATGAAGAACAGCGCGACCATCTGCACCAGGCCGAGCAGCGCCGGGGTCAGCCAGCCGCCGAACACGACCGCGAGGGGCTTCCGCACCGCGGTGATCGCCCGCTTCGAGATCGGCTTGAGGATGAGGAACAGCGCGTACATGCCGATCCAGGCTGCGAGCGAGATGAAGAACGGCGCGAGGCCGGCGCCGTAGTTCGACGCCGCGGCGACGTTGTCGTCCCCGACCTTCACCGGGTCGGAGATGACCGAGGCCTGCGACTCCCGCTCCGAGGCGTTCGACGCGGGGATCTTCGTGCGGCCCTCGTCGAGCGACGCGGCGAGCTTCGACGACCCGGTCTTGAGCTTGTCCAAGCCGGAGACGAGCGACGAAGCACCCTTGTCGGCGGACGCTGCGCCCGTGGCGAGCGACGAAGCACCTGACGACAGCGTGGGTGCGGCGGACGCGAGCGCAGACGTACCGTCTGCGACCTTCGCGGCACCCGTCGAGAGCGTCGACGCCCCGTCCGCCGCCGACGAGATGCCCGAGGTCAGTGTCGGCGCCGCGGCGGCCAGCTTCGACGTCCCGGCGGCGAGCGTGTCGGAGCCGTCGGAGAGCTGCTGGATGCCACTCGTCAGCGACGGAGCCTTCTCGGCGAGCTGCGACGCTCCGGCGGACACCTGCGCGCTGCCGGTCTTGAGCTTCTGCAGGTTGCCGGACAGCGCTCCGGCACCGGTGCCGAGATCGGCACTGCCGGCCTGCAGGTCGTCGAGCCCGTCGAGCAGCTGGGTCTTCTGCTCCGCGGTGAGCACCGTCGACGCCTGCACGACGGGCTTCAGCGACGCGACGAGTTCCGGCGACTGCGCCGAGAGCTGCTGGACACCCGCGATGAACGGTGCGGCCTTGTCGGCGAGCTCGGCGTTGCCGCTGGCGACCTTCGATGCACCGGACGCGAGCGTCGCCGAGTCCGCAGGCAGGGTCGACGTCTGGTCGCGGAGCTGGTGCAGCCCGGTCTGCAGCTGCTGCGCCCCACTGTTCAACTGCTGCGTCTGCGACGGCAGCGCCGCCGTCTGCTGCTGCGCACTCGCCAGGCCCGAGGCGAGCGTGGAAGCACCCGACGCAACCTGCTGCGCCCCGCTGTCCAGCTGCTGGGTCTGGGACGGCAACGACGCCGTGCCGGACGCGAGCTCCGCTGCGCCGGACGACAGCTTGCCGGTGCCGTCCGCCAGCTTGCGAGCCCCCGAGTCCGCCTTCGCGGTGCCGGAGGCGAGCTGGTCGGCACCGTCCACGGCGTCGCCGAGGCTGTCGCGGACGTCGGCGAGACCGACGAGCAGGGTCTTCGCCGCCTGCTTGCCGACGCGCTCGGCGACGGCGGTGCGCATGGTCTTGCCGGCCTGCTCGGCGATGGTCGAGGCCAGGTACGAGTTCGTGTCGGCCGTCGTCATGACGAGCTTCGCCTGCGTCGGGTCGTCGGACTGCGCGGACACCAGGTGCTCGGAGAAGTCGTGCGGGATCGTGACGACGAAGTCGTAGGTGCCGTTCCGCACGCCGGAGCGGGCGTCGGCGGCGGTCGTCTTCGTCCACTTGAAGTCGGCGCCGTCGATCGCCTCCTTGGTGACGTCGGTGCCGTAGTCGACCTGGTCGCCGTCGAGGGTGGCCCCGGCGTCGAGGTTGACGATCGCCGCCGGGATCTGGTCGAGCTTGGCGTACGGGTCGCGGTTCGCCCACAGGTACGCGCCGCCGTACAGCAGCGGCACGATCATCAGGGCGATGAACGCCAGTCGTGCGAGCGGGGTCGCGGTGAGTCGCGCCAGTTCGGCGCGGACGAGCGAGGTGGTGGTCACGGGGTTGCCTCCGTCGGGACGGTTGCGGATTCTGCGGTGACGGAAGGGCCGGACGGGAGGCCCGGCTCGGTTCCGCCGGACAGGGCCGCGTCGTCGGGACCCTCGGTCTGGAGCGCGACGTGCGTCGCGGCGTCGTCGTGCGTCTGGACGGTTTCGGTCGTGTCGAGCAGCGTCTCGACGGTCGCGGCTGCGGCCTTCGAGGTGACCAGCACGATGGTCACGCCGCGTCGAGCGACGTCGCGGAGGACCGCGAACCACTCCTCGACGGCGCCGCCGTGCCGCTCGGGCGAGGTGACGACGAGGCCGGTCACGCCGTCGCGGAGCAGGGCGAGCTCGACGAGCAGTCGGACGCGCACGGCGGTCGGCACCCGCTGGACCGGGGTGTCCGCGTAGTGCCCCAGGCCGAGCTCCTCGAGCACGGTGTCGACGTGGTCGCGCGAGGGGCGCTGGGCGGCGAACGCGAGCTCCTCGCGCACGATCTGCTTGACGGTCATCACGGGGAAGGGCTCGGCGACGCCCGGGGTGTCGACGAGGGCGAAGGCGCGGCGCACGGCGGCGGCGTCCTCGTGCCCGTCGAGCAGCAGCCGCCCGGTGTCGGGCTGCATCCGGCCGCCGGCGACGAGCGAGGCGAGCACGGGGGCCTGCTCGGTCTCGACGGCGACGACCCCGGGGTGTCCGGGCGCGGCGACGGCGGAGACGACGGGCAGTGCCGCGCCGGGCTCCTCGCCGATGCCGACGTGGTCCAGTTCGAGCGTCATGCGGGGTCCTTCACGGGGGAGACAGCGGAGCCGGTGGCCGCGGCCGCGGGTTCGGACAGCAGTGCGGTGCGCCAGTCGATGCCGGCCATGCCGAGCGCCGACAGCACCACCATGCGCCGTCCGGCCTCGTCCGGGGTGCCCGACCGGGTCGCCTCGTCGAGGACGGCGATGCACGCACCCTCGACCAGACGCCCGAGGGTGGCCGGGTCGACGTCGTCGCGCATGGCGCCCTCGGCGATCCCGAGGGCGCACGCCTGACGGACCTGGGCGCGCAGGGGTGCGAACACCTCGGCGACGGGCTCGGCGAACGGGCTGCGCACGGCGACCCGGGCCATGGACCGGACGTGCGAGACCTCGGTCCAGAGGGTCACGGCGATCGCGGCGAGCCGGGCGGCCGGCGGCAGCTCCTGCAGGTCCGAGGTGGTCGGCATGGCCGCGGCGATGCGAGCGGCGCCGGAGGTCACGACCTCGCGCACGAGGTCGTCACGTGACGGGAAATGTCCGTACACCGCGCGGCGCGAGAGTCCGGCGGCCGCGGCGATCGTCTCGATGGAGGCGTCCGGATCGCGCTGCAGGCAGGTCCGTGCTGCGTCGAGGAGGGCTGCCCGGTTCTCGGTCGCGTCGCGGCGGGGTGCGCGTGCGGGGTGGGGAGCAGTGGTCACGAACCTCATCGTAATAACGTGCACACGTGTGTGCAACTTAACAGGAAGACCGGCCCTCGAACGGGGGTGTCCCCCAAAGTGCGGACTGCCCTTTCTGAATGTAAGCGCATAACTTCACAGCAATCTCATGCGAACCACGGACTGAGCCTGGAGTGCCCTCTTTGAACCGTGCAACACCGAACCACGACCCGAACCCGACCCCGAACTCCCATCGCATCGCACGCGTCCTGACCGCCGGCATCGCCGCCGTGGCCCTGACGTGCGGCGGCCTCGCAGTCGGGGGCGCGGCCTCCGCAGCTCCGGCCGGGGTGTCGGTGGCCGACCTGAAGCTCTCCGCACCACTGCGCGACGCCAAGCCCACCAAGACCGTCGCCGCCTTCGTGCGCACGACCGGCCAGGGTGCCCTCGAGGTGGACGCGAACGCGAAGGGCGGTGACCTGACCAAGTCCAAGACGCAGTCCTCGGCAGCGAAGAGCCGCGTCAAGGCGATCGAGTCGACGACCGCGGCCGTCCGCGCCGCCGTGAAGCGCTCCGACGCCGACTCCACCGAGCTCTACTCGACCGAGTACACCGTCCCCGGTGTCGCGGTCGTCGCCGACGTCTCCGCGCTGCAGGACATCGCGAAGCGTTCCGACGTCGAGAGCATCATCCCGCTCACGCCGAAGAAGATCGTCGAGCCGACGGTCAACGCCGACGCGAGCGCCGCACCGTCCGGTGTGGACCCGAGCCTCGTGAAGCCGGGCGCCGACGGCGTCTCGCCGAAGAACGCCGCGAGCGACGTCTACACGCGCTCGCTCAACGCCTGGCAGCAGACCGGCCACACCGGCAAGGACGTCAACGTCGCCGTCCTCGACACCGGCCTCGACTACACGCAGGCCGACTTCGGCGGCCCCGGCACCACCGCGGCCTACCAGCAGGCCCTGGCGAACGCGAGCTCCGGCGCCCCGGACCCCAGCCTGTACGACGCGTCGAAGTTCCTCGGCGGGTACGACTTCGCCGGCGCGACCTACAACGCCGACCCGACCGACCCGGCCTACGACCCGGTGCCGGCTCCGGACGACAACCCCATCGACGGCAAGGGCGGCGACCACGGCACGCACGTGTCCGGCTCGATCGCGGGCTACGGCCTGACCGCCGACAAGCAGCAGTTCGACGGCGACTACACGAAGCTCACCACGCAGCAGGTGCAGGACATGTGGATCGGTCCGGGCACCGCGCCCGAGGCCGGCCTCTACGCCCTCAAGGTGTTCGGTGACGGCGGCGGTTCGACCGACGTCACGGGCGCCGCGCTCGACTGGGTGGGCCAGGCGCTCACCGAGGGCAAGGACATCAACGTCCTGAACCTGTCGCTCGGCTCCGACTACGGCGCACCGGACGACCCCGACAACGCCAAGATCGACGCGCTGACCGCACGCGGGGTCCTGCCCGTGATCGCCTCGGGCAACGCCGACGACTTCACCGACATCGGTGGCTCGCCGGGCAACGCTGAGGGTGCGCTCACCGTCGCCGCGAGCGCCACCGGTCAGTCGCTCTACGACGGCGTGCAGGCCACGGCCCCCGCGAACGTCGCGAAGACCTACCGGTCGCAGTACTCGCAGAACTTCACGGGCACGCTGCCGGTCGAGGGTGACGTCGTCGTCCCGACCACGAACATCGACGGCTGCGCCGCGTTCAGCGCCGCCGACGCCGCGAAGATCGCGGGCAAGGTCGTCTGGCTGAAGTGGACGGACGGCGCACTCGAGTGCGGCTCCGGCGTGCGCTTCAACAACGTCCAGGCCGCCGGCGGCATCGGCGTCCTGCTCGCGGGCACGATCAACACCTTCGACTCGGGCATCGCCGGAAACGCGACCATCCCCGGAGCCGAGCTGACGCTGGACGCCGCCACGAGCCTCCAGGCAGCTGCCAAGGCGGGGACCCTGCACGTGCGCTTCGCGGACGAGCTCAAGGGCTTCGAACTCGCCACCGACCCGGAGGCCGTGAACACGCTCGCCGCGTTCACCAGCCGGGGCGTGCACGGGTCGTTCAACGACATCGTCAAGCCGGACATCGCCGGCCCCGGGGTCAACGTGATCTCGGCGGCCAACGGCACCGGTGACGGCCGCATGTCGATGAGCGGCACCTCGATGGCCACGCCGGACGTAGCGGGCATCGCGGCGCTGACGTTCCAGTCCCACCCGGAGTGGAGCGCCCCGCAGGTCAAGGCGGCGCTCATGAACACGGCGACGCACGACGTCAAGGACGGCTCGCGATCGGCGACCCTGCTCCGGCAGGGCACCGGCCGCGTCGACGCCCTGCAGGCCGTGACCGCCGGCACCACCGTCCGGAGCGTCGAGAACGACCTGCTCGTCACCGCCTCGTTCGGTGTCGTCGAGGTCTCGAGCGCGACGACCGAGAGCCGCACCCTGCAGATCGCGAACACCGACGGCGTCGCGCACACCTACGACGTGGCCTACCAGCCGCAGGTGTCGCAGCCCGGCGTGACGTTCGCGCTCAACACGAAGCGGGTCACCGTCCCGGCGAACCGCACCGCGACGGTGAAGCTCACCTTCTCGATCGCCGACCCGACGAAGCTCCGCCGCGTCATCGACCCCACCCAGGAGTCGGTGCAGCAGGGCTACCAGCGCGAGTTCGTCAGCGCCGCCTCGGGCATCGTGGCGTTCACGCCGACCGACACGACCGCGGTGCCGCTGCGCGTCGGTGCGTACCTCGCACCGAAGCCCGTCAGCTCCGTGCAGGGTCGCTCCACCGTCGCCTTCACCGGCCCGGGCAAGTCGGCCGACCTGACGCTCAAGGGGCGCACCGTCGACCAGGGCGGCCTGACGAGCGGCTACCACGCCGCCGTCGCACCGTTCGTGCTCGGCGGGACCGACCCGGTCGAGTCGTTCCCGGCGGGCTCGGCGAAGCGCTCGCTGCAGGCAGCGGACATCCGCTCCTACGGCGCGAGCTACGACAAGGCCTCGGACACGATCGCGTTCGGCATCCAGACGGCCGGTCCCGACGCCAACCCCGGCGCCGTGACCAACGTCGAGGTGCTCATCGACACGAACCGTGACGGCGAGCCCGACTACCTGGTCTACAACGCCAAGTCCGCCGCGGTGGACGCGACGTTCGCGACGACGATCGACCTGGCCAAGGCCGCGTCGGACGACCCGGACGTCGACCCGGTCGTCGACGTCCAGCCGCTGAACGGCGGGGCACCCGGCCAGGACGTCAACACCTTCGACAGCTCGGTGAAGGTGCTCACGACCACGGGTGCGCTGATCGGCGCGAAGGGCAAGTTCACCTACTCGGTCCTGACCGAGTCGGCGTACGCCCCGGGTGCCGCGACCACGGGTTCCTCCGTGGTGGACGAGACGAAGAGCGCCTCGTTCGACCCGTCGAAGCCGGCACTGTCCTTCGCGCAGGGCCGCAGCACCGGCGTCCTGTTCGCCGACTCCGGCGCCCTCCGGGTCACCCGAGCGTCGGGTGTCACGAAGGCCACCGTGCTGCTCCTGCACCTCGGCAACGCGTCGGGCAAGCAGGCCGGCACGTCGACCATCTCGGTGACCCCGCCCACGCTCGCGCTCGCCGCGGGCAGCAAGGTGACGGTCAGCGGGACGGCGAAGGTCGGCTCGAAGCTGTCGGCCAACCACGGCAAGTGGAGCACGACGAAGGCGACGTACAAGTACCAGTGGCTCCGCGACGGCAAGGTCGTCGGGAAGGCCACCGGTGCGACGTACAAGCTCGGCACGTCCGACGCGGGACACAAGTTCTCCGTCAAGGTGACCGCGCACGCCTCGGGCTACAAGGACGGAACCGCGACGTCCAAGTCGACCGCGAAGGTGTCGCGCAAGTAGTCGCCGCGAGCGCGTCCGCGCGCCGCACATGGTGAGCAGAAGATGTCGGGTCCCGCGTTCGGACCCGACATCTTCTGCTCACGAAGCAGGGCCGGGGCCGGGGACCGGGACCCCGGGAACGCGGAATCGGGACAGGTAGTTAGACAAACTAGTTATCGGGTGCCAGGGTTGCAGCATGCAGAACACGCTGAGCCAGCTCCGGGCCAACCCGACCGAGTGGCGCCGGCGGGGGCTCACCCCGCCCGACGTCGTCCAGGCGATGATCGAGCAGCGTCTCGCCGAGCCCGGGTACTCGCAGCCCGTCGGCGACCCGTCGTACCAGGACTTCTTCCGCGCCTGATCGCGGAACGCACGTCACATGCGGACGGGAGGCCCGGTGCCAGCTGGCACCGGGCCTTCCGTCCGTCACCAGGGTGCGTACCGGGCGTTACTCGCCGACCTTGTCGTCAGCCGCCTGCTGGGCCTTGTCGATCTGGTCGCCGTGGCCGCCGCCGGTCGCCTTGTCGGCCGCGTCGCCTGCCTTGTCGAGGCCGGCGTCGGACGCCTGCTCGCCCTTGTCGCTGTTCGCGAAGTCCTTGGCCTTGTCACCGAGGTCACTCATGTCGTGCTCCTTCCGATGGTGGATCTGACGGGTCCGACGGTGCTCCGGACTCACCGAGCGTCCACGCAGCCTGTGTGGTCCGGACGAGAGGTCGCGGTACCGGTGACTACGCGACCATCTGCACGACGGTGCCGAGCGGGAGTGCGTTGATCGCATCGACGGCATCACCGTCGAGGCGGACGCACCCGTGGGACACCGCTCCGCGGGCGACGGATTCGTAGTGCACGCCGATGAGCCCGCCGTCGTCACCGCCGAACGGCTCGTCCGCCGCTGCGGAGTGCAGCGTCGTCAGGTTGATCTGGTGCACCGTCTGGTCCTGGGCGGGATCCAGGTACCTCGCCTGGATGTAGCCGACGACACCGGTCGGGGTCGGAGTGTCCCCGGCACCGACGCCGGCCGGGAACTCGTGCACGACCTTGCCGCTCGCAGCGACGATCGACACGGTCTGGTCGCCGACGGAGATGACGACGTGGTCGTCGAGCGCGCCGCCCTGGTGCAGCAGGCCGCGGCGCATCCAGCCGGCGGTCTGGGCTGGAGCGCCGCCCGGTGCAGCTGACGGCAGTGCCTGTCGGCTCGGGGTCATGACGAGGGCCCAGTCGCCCTGGAACCGCAGCGGGACGACGACGGTGGGGTCGCCGAGGAAGTTCTCGGCTGTGAGTCTCGCGACCGGCTCGGTGCGGTCGTCGCCGTAGAGCGGCGCGTCGCGCTGGATCGTGTACGCGTGTCCTGCGGCCTCCGGGACGTCAGGGTCGTACGAGGGCAGGAGCCCGCCGATGACCGCGTCGTACCGGGCCTCGGGGAGTGCTGCGACCGTCTTCGTCGACGGTGCGCGGTAGGGCTCGGCGGACGCCGTCGGGGCCGCCATGGCGGTACCCGTGCTGCTCGCAGCGGTCGGGGCGGGATCAGCGTGGCAGGACGCCAGGCCGAGCGAGAGCAGCACTCCGGCGGCGACGGCGAGGACGAGGCGAGCTGAGCGAGTTGCGTGCATGTGCGGATTCCGGGTCGGGACGGCGAACGGGGACGCGACGATCCGTCGCGCCCCCGCTCGGTGGATGGTTCCGGTGTCAGCCGCTGACGACCGGGAGTGCACCCACGGCCGGGGTGCGGCCGGCGGTCGGAGCGGCGCCAGCGCCGGTCTCGGTACCCGTGCCGGTGCCGGTGCCGGTGCCGGTGCCGGGGGTCGCGCCCTGGTCGCCGCCGTCGCCGGGGGTTGTGCCCTCGTCGCCGCCGTCGCCGGGGGTTGTGCCCTCGTCGCCACCGTCACCGGGGGCCGCTGCCACGGCGGGCAGCGTGATCGAGAACTCGATGTTGCCCTGGCCCTGGCCGCCACCGACCTGGTTGACGCTCAGGTCCTGCTCGACAGCAGCCGAGTCCGAGAAGGTGCCCGTGGTGGACCAGTTGCCGTCGGCGTCCACGATCGTCTGCGGAGCAGCGCGGTTGCCATCGGCGTCCAGCACGTTCACGGTGTCGCCCACGGCGCCGGTCCCGGTGAAGGTCACGGTGCGCGAGTCGACGGTGTCGCCGTCGGTCGGGCTGGTCAGCGAGAAGTTGAAGTCCGCAACCGCGGCTTCGGCGCGAGCCGTGACGGTGACGGAGTCGACCGTCGACAGGTTCGCGCGCTGCTCGTTGATCGTGTAGGTGTGCTCGTCGGTGTCGGTGCCCGGGATCTCGTACGAGATCGTCCAGGTGCCGTCGTCGGCGATCGGGGTGCGGCGGACGGGGTAGCCCACGTCGAAGTTCACCGTGTTGCCGACGGCGCCGGTACCGGAGACCGTCAGCGTGCGGCCGGAGACCGACTGCGACGTGACGGCGAAGGGCAGGACGGCTACTTCGGCGCGAGCCGTGACGGTGACGGAGTCGACCGTCGACAGGTTCGCGCGCTGCTCGTTGATCGTGTAGGTGTGCTCGTCGGTGTCGGTGCCCGGGATCTCGTACGAGATCGTCCAGGTGCCGTCGTCCTTGATGGCGGTGCGCTGCACCGGGAAGCCCACGTCGAAGTTGACGGTGTTGCCGACGGCGCCGGTGCCCGAGACGGTCAGCGTTCGGCCGGAGACCGACTGCGACGTGACGGCGAAGGGCTTGTCCGTGGCCTCGGGGGCGGCGGTGACCGTCACCGAACCGTCCTGGTTCAGGCCCTTGAGCTGCTCGAACGTGTAGGTCTGCGTCGTCGTGTCCGTACCGGGGATCGTGTACGAGATCGTCCAGGTGCCGCTCGCCGGGATCTCCTGGCGGGTGTTGCGGAAGTCCTCGTCGAGCTGGATGTTCTCACCAGGGGTGCCGGTGCCGGTCACCGTCAGCACGCGGCCGGAGACCGACTGGCTGGTGATGGACAGGTCGGCGGGGTCCGCCATCGCAGGGGAGGCGGCGAAGGTGACGCCACCGACGACGATCGCGGCGCACGCCGGGAGAGCGAGCGCCTTCTTGCTCCAGAGAGCCTTGTTCATCGTTGAACTCTTCTTTCCGTGCTGCATGAGGGCACGACTGTTCTGATGCATCCGGGCGCGCTGCAGCGTCCGGTGGTGCTCACGCGAATCTCGCGCTGGCTGAACGGAGTGGGTTGGACTCCGACGTGACGCCGACAGGGAAACCGACGTCGCGGTGCACGATACGTCGCGCTTCCCGAGATGTTCCGGCCTGGAACTATTTGTCCCCCCTTGTGGGGACGTTCGGTGCGCACCGACGCGTAATGAGGACAATTCACCGACGCGGCGACGGTGCGGGCGACCGTGTCCGATGGGTGGCGCGCGAGTGACCAGCCGATAGACTCGGGTGGACCACCGGCCCGCCTGGTCGCGTGAGGTCCTCCGCCAACGTGAGGAGAACCAGATGCCCGCAGCAGTCATCATCGGAGCCCAGTGGGGCGACGAGGGCAAGGGGAAGGCCACCGACCTCCTCGGCTCCCGCATCGACTACGTCGTGAAGTTCAACGGCGGCAACAACGCCGGCCACACCGTCGTCGTCGGCGGCGAGAAGTACGCGCTGCACCTGCTGCCCTCCGGCATCCTCACGCCCGGCGTCACGCCGATCATCGGCAACGGCGTCGTCGTCGACCTCGAGGTGCTGTTCCAGGAGCTCGACGCGCTGAAGGCCCGCGGCGTCGACACCTCGAAGCTGCTCGTGTCGGCGAACGCCCACCTCATCACGCACTACCACCGCACCATCGACAAGGTGACGGAGCGGTTCCTCGGCAAGCGCCAGATCGGCACCACCGGTCGCGGCATCGGTCCGTCCTACGCCGACAAGATCAACCGCGTCGGCATCCGCGTCCAGGACATCTTCGACGAGAACATCCTGCGCCAGAAGGTCGAAGCGGCCCTCGACCAGAAGAACCACCTGCTCGTCAAGGTCTTCAACCGCCGCGCGATCGATGCCGAAGAAGTGGTCGAGTCGCTGCTGTCCTACGCCGAGCGCCTGCGCCCGATGGTCGCGGACACCGCCCTCGAGATCCACCGGGCCCTGGAGCGTGGCGACACCGTCCTGTTCGAGGCCGGTCAGGCGACCATGCTCGACGTCGACCACGGCACCTACCCGTTCGTGACCTCGTCGTCGGCGACCGCCGGTGGCGCAGCGACCGGTTCCGGCATCGGCCCGGGCAAGCTCGAGCGCATCATCGGCATCGTCAAGGCGTACACGACCCGCGTCGGTGCCGGTCCGTTCCCGACCGAGCTGTTCGACGAGTCCGGCGAGTTCCTGCGCGCCAACGGCTTCGAGTTCGGCACCACGACGGGCCGTCCGCGCCGCTGTGGTTGGTACGACGCCCCGATCGCCCGGTACACCGCGCGCATCAACGGCGTGACCGACTTCGTGCTGACCAAGCTCGACGTGCTGACCGGGCTCGAGACGATCCCCGTCTGCGTCGCGTACGAGGTCGACGGCGTCCGCGTGGACGAGGTCCCCGTGAACCAGTCGGACTTCCACCACGCGAAGCCCGTCTACGAGGAGTTCCCCGGCTGGACCGAGGACATCACCGGCGCCCGCTCGTTCGACGACCTGCCGAAGAACGCGCAGGACTACGTGCTCGCGGTCGAGGCGATGTCCGGCGCGCGGATCTCCGCGATCGGTGTCGGTCCGGGCCGCGACGCCATCGTCGTCCGGCATGACCTGCTCGGCGCCGGCGCCTGACGATGCGGGTCCTGTTCGTCTGCAGCGGCAACATCTGTCGTTCACCGCTCGGCGCGCAGGTCCTGACGGCGCGACTCGGCCCGGACGCTGCGGCGTTCGTGGTCGAGTCCGCCGGCACCATCGCCGACGACGGCGCCGCGATGGACGGCGCCGCCGCAGCGCAGTCCGTCCGGCTCGGCGGTGACCCGTCGGGCCACGGCTCGCGCTACTTGACGGCCTCGATCGTCGAGGACGCCGACCTGGTGCTGACGGCCGAACGGTCGCACCGCGCGGCCGTGGTGTCGCTCGTACCCCGGGCGACGAAGCGGGCGTTCACCATCAAGCAGTTCGCGCGGGTGCTCGCGGGGCTCGAGCCCGGTGACCTGGCCGACGTGCACTCGCCCGAGGCCCTGGTCGAACGGGTCGCACGCCTGCGCGGCACCGTCCCGCCGCCGGCCGACCCCGCGGACGATGACGTCGACGACCCCTACCGCCTGTCCGAGGCGACCCACGCTCGGGTCGCCGACGAGATCGACGCCGCGCTCGCGCTGATCGCCGACGCCCTCCGGGCCGCGCTGCGCTGACGCCGCGCTGCGCTGACCCGCACGGTGCGAGCTCTGTCGTCCGGTGCGAGGTTGGTGGCTCGGTGCGGGGTTGTAGCGGCGCACGGAGCGGTCAACCTCGCACGGGCCGGCGGACACCGCACCGTGCGCCGCAGCCGCGCCACCGCCTGCACCTTTCGATGCAAGTCCGGCAGGTGCATCCCGAAGCCGGTCGTTCCGCGACGCCGCAGTTCCTAGCGTCGTGTGCATGACGAACACCACCGAAGTCCGGCCCTCCGCCGGCACCACTCCGCAGGAGCGTGGGGGAGTCAGCGGCGTCATCGCCCGGCACCCGCTCGCGTCCTTCTTCACCCTCGCGCTCGGCCTCAGCTGGCTGGCGTGGATCCCGTACATCCTGTCGCCGCACGGCCTGGGCGTGTGGGACCTGCACTTCGCCGAGGTCCTCGGCACCGCCCAGTTCACCGGCGTGCTGCCCGGGGCGCTGCTCGGCCCGTTGGGCGGCGCGTTCATCGTCACCGCGGTCGCCGACGGCCGTCCGGGGCTGCGTCGCTGGGTCGGTCGGTTGTTCCGTTGGCGGGTCGCCTGGTACTGGTACGCCCTGGCGCTCGTCGTCGTGCCGGCCGTGATCGTCGCGTCCGCGCTGCCCTTCGCCGGC
Organism: Curtobacterium sp. PhB190; assembly: GCF_004365385.1. NCBI lineage: Bacteria > Bacillati > Actinomycetota > Actinomycetes > Micrococcales > Microbacteriaceae > Curtobacterium > Curtobacterium sp. PhB190. Next base: position 277,571 of record NZ_SODN01000008.1, read on the forward strand.
GGTGACGTCCGTGCCCCCTCGGCCCTGGCCGTCGCCATGCTCGTGCCCGGCCTGGTCATCCAACTGTTCTCCACCGGTCTGAGCGAGGAGCCCGGCTGGCGCGACTTCGCCCTGCCCCGGCTGCAGCACCGCTTCGGAGGGCTCGGAGCCGCTGCGGTCCTCGGTCCGATCTGGGCGCTCTGGCACATGCCGCTCTACCTGAGCGACTGGGGCGGGTGGCCGAACGCACACTGGAGCGAGCCCGTGGTCTTCGCCCTGTTCACGATCACGTTCAACGTCGTGATGATCCAGGTGTTCAACAAGACCGGCGAGAGTCTGCCCCTGGCCCTGCTGCTGCACGTCGGCGTGAACAACACGATCTCGACGCTGTTCCCGGAGATGTACCCGAGCATGACCGCCGGCACGCTGATGATCGGCCTGACCATCACCTCGACCGTCGCTGCCGCGTTGCTCCTCGTCGTGACCCGCGGCCGCCTGGGCTACGACCCGGCTCGCCGCGCGCTGCCGATCGACGCCCCAGTCCCCGCCCGCACCCGCCTCGTAGGATCACACGATGGCCTCCGCTGACCCGCGCACGCGCACGCGCACGTCGCGCGACGGCGACCCGCGCACCCGTCCGCCGCGCGACGGCGACCCGCGCACCCGCGACCGCCGCGTCGACGTGCTCGTCGCGCTCGGCACGGCCGTCGTGGCCCTCGGCCTGCTGTTCGGCCTGCCGCCGCTCGACGCCCTCGAGCCGGACGGCCCCGCCCTGGCCCTGCGGGTCCCGGCGCCGTTCACCGCCGCGTGGACCGTCCTGGCGCTCGGCCTGCTGGTCCAGTCCGCAGCCCTGCTCGCCGCCCGTCGTGCACCGCGCACCGTGCTCGTCGCGGTGTCCGCGCTGCCGGTGCTGGTCGCCGCGCTCGCTCCGCAGTCGCTCGACCTGTTCGGCCTCACCGCGCTGCCGGTGGTCGTCGCCGTGGTCCTCGCCGCCCTCCGTGTCCCGCTCGCACGCCTGTGGCCGACCCTGCTGGTCGCCGGCGCGCTGGTGGCAGCCGGCAGTGCGGTCCTGACCGGCGCCCTCGGGCAGGGCGTCCTGCAGGCCTTGGGCGCCGTCGGGCTCCCGCTCCTGGTCACCCTGCTGGTGCGGTCCCGCCGCGAGGTCCGCACCGCCCGCACCGCCGAGGCGAGCGCGGTCTTCCGTGAGCAGGACGCCCTGGTCGACGCCGCGGTCTCCCGCGAACGTGCCGCCATGGCCCGCGAGCTCCACGACATCGCCGCCCACCACCTGTCCGGCATCGCCCTGATGGCCGCCGTGATCGACCGGCAGATCGACAGCGACCCGGAGCGCGCACACGAGGGTGCCCGTCAGGTGCGGGAGCAGAGCACCGCCGTCCTCGACGACCTGCGCCGTCTGGTCGGTCTCCTGCGAGAGGACGTCCCCGCCGAACGTGCGGTCGAGACGGTCGCCGGCATCGTCGACCTGGTCGAGCGTGCCCGGTTCCGCAGCGACGTGCGCCTCGACGTGCTCGCTGGTGACCACGCGCGCGGAGCGCAGGCGCTGGCCGACGGCGTCGGCCCGCTCGCGCAGCTCGCCGCCTACCGGACGGTGCAGGAGGCGCTTGCCAACGCCGCCCTGCACGCCCCGTCCGCCCTGTGCACGGTCACCGTCGACGACCGCGACCCGACCCGGGTGGTGATCCGGGTGGAGAACGCACGGGCCGCCGCTCCGGCAGCGCCGACCTCACCGTCGGGCGGCAACGGCCTGCGGGGGATGCGCGAGCGGGCGGACCTGGTGGGGGCGAGCCTCCAGACCGGCCCCACCGCCACCGGCGGATGGATGGTGGAGCTGGCGCTCGGACGGGAGGCACCTGCCGCACCCGCGCAGGCCGCCGACGGTGGCGAGGTGGTCGCGTGATCCGCGTGCTGGTGGCGGACGACCAGCCGCTGGTCCGCGCCGGGGTGTCCGCGCTCCTCGGCGCGGAGGCCGACATCGAGGTGGTCGGCGTGGCCGCCGACGGCGGCGAGGCGCTCGCGCTGGCACGCTCGTTGCGACCCGACGTGGCTTGCCTGGACATCCGGATGCCCGTCATGAACGGGATCGAGCTCGCCCGGCTGTTCTGCGCTCCCGACGCCGACCCGGCGATCCCGGTGCTGATGCTGACGACGTTCGACCTGGACGACTACGTGTTCGGGGCGCTCGAGGCCGGTGCCTCCGGGTTCCTGCTGAAGGACGCCGAGCCGGACACCATCGTCGACGCCGTACGCCAGGTGGCCGCGGGGAACGGGACGCTCGACCAGGCCCTGACGCGGCGGGTGCTGCGCGAGTTCGTGTCGCGACGGAGCCTGCAGCCGGTGTCGGGGGACCGGGCCGACGGGGTGCTCACCGCCCGCGAACGCGAGGTCCTGCTGCTGCTCGCGCAGGGGATGTCGAACGAGGAGATCGCGGTCGCACTCGTGCTCGAGGTCTCGACCGTGAAGTCGCACCTGGCGCGGATGCTCCCGAAGCTCGGGGTGCGGTCACGGTTGCAGGCCGTGGTGTGGGCGTACCAGAACCGGATCGTGGCGGTCCCCGAGCCGTAGGGCACGTGTGGTGCGTGCCGGCCGTCAGCCGGTGGTGAGCGGCTCGGCGGCGCCGGGGACGACGAGGCGCCAGACGCTGTCGTCGTCCTCGGGGTCGGCCTTCGTCAGGTAGAGGCGGAAGCGGCCCTCGTCCTCGAGGACGTCGCCGTCGAAGTACTCGACGGGTTCGCCACTCGTCTCGCATTGGTCCGAGGTGCTGATGACCTGGATGGTGTGGCCGGGGTCGTCGCCCTTCGACACGTCGGTGACCGACGCGTCGTAGACGTCGTAGACGCCCTGGAACTCGACGGTGCGGCCGGTCTTGTCGACCTCCGCATCGACGACGAGGTCAGCAGCTGCACGGCGTTCGGCCGGAGTGTCGAGTGCGATGCGCGAGGCACACGCCACGCTCTTCTCCTCGGTGTCCCGGCGGGGCTGGACCCGGCCCTCCGCATCGCACCCCGCGAGCCCGCCGGTGACCACCAGGGCCAGCACCACGACCGGTACGATCCTTCCCCACTGCACGGGATGAGTATCGCTCGCAGGTCGATCGGTGGGAAGTGTCGTGGCCGGATCGTGCTGGTCCGTTTTGCGCGCGATCCCCGTTCGGGGGCTTGGGTGGGACCGGTGTGCCTGGTGGGGTGTATGCATGCACATCGAATCATCGCGCCGGACCTCGGACGATGCTGCCCTCCGATCGGCCGTCGTGGACGGGATGATCACGGCACTGCGGACACGTCCGCTCCACGAGGTGACCCCGGCCGTCGTCGCGGACCACGCCGGCCAGGACGTCGACGTGGTCGAGCGGACGTTCCCCAGCTGGGACGGTCTGCTCCTGGCCACCATCGACCACTGGAACGAGCAGCGCACCGCACCGCTCATGCCACTCGCCGAACGGTTCGGGACGGTGCCGTTCCTGCGTGCGATCGTGACCGCGAACATCGCCGACCCGTCCCTGATGCGCTTCCTCACCGCCACCCTGAACATCGCGGCGTCACCGGAGCACCCGCTCGCGCCGATGTTGCACGCGCGGTGGCGCCGCTTCCACGCCTTCGTGCAGGACTCCCTGCAGCGCGACAGCCTGCTCGGTCGCGAGCCGAGCACCATGGAGCCGTCGCGCGGCGCCGAGCAGCTGCTCGCGACCTACGAGGGACTGCAGCTGCAGTCCATGGTGCGCCCCGAGATGGACCTGCTCGAAGCGTTCGACCGGGCAGTCACCCGGTTGCGCGAGGGATGGTCCCGCGAGTACGTCGCCCCCGTGTGGGACCTCGACCTGGTGAGCTGACCCGGACCTACCACGCGCCACGGACCACGGACGCTAGGGCGTCCGAGGGCAGACGCCAGCCGTCTGCACGCGCCGCCGCTCGATTCGGGTTCGAGCGGAAGTGCGCACACCGTGCCGCCGCTCGATTCGGGTTCGAGCGGCGGCACGCACACCGATCACCCACGGGGCACCCGCGACGACGCGGCGCCGGGCGAGGAACACACCACGATGCAGCACCTGACGTTCTCGGTCGCGGCCGAGCCCTTCGACCACGAGGACGCCGTCCGGCTGCGCGCCGCGGCGCGCATCGAGGTCGACCGGATCTACGGCCGCCCGGCCGACCGTGGCCGTCCGCTGACCGAGGCGACCGCCGCCGTGCACGTCATCGCCCGCGACCCCTCCGGTCTGGCACTCGGTAGCGCGTCGCTCAGTGCCGCGGGAGACGGGGTCTTCGAGATCCGGCGGCTGTTCGTCCGACCGGACTCCCGCGGGCAGGGCGTCGGCGACCTGCTGGTGCTCGAACTGCTCGCGCAGGCCGAAGAGCTGCAGGCGCCGGCGGTCGTCGCCGAGTTCGGCGTGCTGCAGCCGCACGCCGCCGCGCTGTTCAGCCGGAACGGGTTCGTGCGGATCCAGCCGTTCGGGCCCTACCGCGACGACCCTGAGTCGGTCTGCTTCTCGCGGGCGTTGTGATCGCCCGTGCCCTCGACCGGGATCTCGAAGAGGTCCGTGTGCCGGTAGTCCTCGGCCCACCCCCGCCGCAGCCGTGACGCCGCACGGTCGAAGGAAGCGATGATGTCGAACCCCTCGATGAGGAGCGACTGGATCCGCAGACCGTCGTAGAGCGCGAGGAGCTGCTCGGTGGCACGCGCGGGATCCATGGTGGCCGGTTCGTGACCGACCCGGATGTCCCGCTCGAGTGCTTCCCGGACGGTCCGACGGAACCGGAGGTACAGGGTGCGGTAGTACTCCGCGCCCTCGTGCCCGGGGTCGGTGCTCGAGGCGAGCGTCGAGGCGAGCAGTCGCATCAGCGCCGGTTCCTCCGAGTACGCCACGACCAGCGCGTGCAGGTAGGCGACCGCGCCGTGCGTGTCCGCGATCGGCCGCAGGGGCCGTGACACGGAGCTCGACCACCGGTCGACCGTTGCCGTCAGCAGGCTCTCGCGGGTGGGGAAGTGGGTGCGCAGCTCGTCGACGGTCATCTCGGCCCGGGCGGCGACGGTGTCGACGTCGACCTGCTCGACCCCGGTGTCGTGCAGCGCCGTGATCGTCGCGTTGACGATCCGGGTGCGCAGCTCGATGCCGTCGTCGCCGAGCTGGTTCGTCAGCGGCGCCAGGGGATGCTTCCGGAACCACTCCAGCAGGGCCGTCGCGCGGGACGTCCCGGTGGCGGGGTCGGGCGCATGCCCGTCGGCGAAGAGGTCGAGGAACCCCGGGATCTCCTTGATCAACGGGTCCGCCGGTTGGAACGCCATCGACCACTCCGGGAAGGACCGCGTCGTGACGGTGTCCGCGGCGACCTGGCGCACGTTGGTGTGACGGGGGTCCTGACGGATGCCCTCGAACCGTTCCCGCACGACCTCGTCGTCGCCCTCGATGATGCCGATGCAGTTGCTCCCCTGGTGGGCGAGTATCCCCGTGATGCCCAGCTGCAGGTTCTTCTCGCGACCGACCACCAGGATCTCGGCGAGTTCCTCGTCCGTGACCGGTCGGCTCATCGTGCTCACGTACACCAACGACAGCATGTGGCCCCTGTTCCTCGAAGCGAGCTTGTGTTCCACACAGTGGCGCACACCTGCCCCGATGGCAAGGCGTGCCGATCGCGTCGTGCTCCGCCTGTCGTCTGTGGCCCGTGGCCGGCGCGCAAGGTGGATGGCGCGGTGTCCTGGCGGTGGGCCGCTGCCTACGCTGGAGGAACCGGACACCGACCGGGTCCCGGTCGGTGAAGGTGCTCGGAAGAGGTGGGGCAGTGTCACGGACGAAGTCGTTGCGCCGCGCTGCGTTCAGGTTCCCGTCGCGCAGTGCGCGCGTCGTCGAGTTCGTGTTCCGTCGCCTCGACGCGACCGGGGACTTCTACCCGGACGACGCGATGGAGGGCACGGTGCCCGGCCCGGACCCGGATCGCGTGGTGTTCGTGGGTGAGCGGGGCGAACTGTCGCTCGGCGTCCGCACCCACGAGCTCTCGCTCCCCGCGTTCTTCGCTCGGCACCGGGCAGCACGGACCGCGCGCGGCGTCTCCTGGAAGATGCTCCCCGCACCTTCGGCGAGTGTCCGGGAACTCCCATCCGTCATCGCCGCCCACCGCGAGGACCTGGGGCGGTGCGACCTCGTCGTCGTGTTGGTCGGCATCACGGATGCGCTCCGGGTCCTGCCGACGAGGGTGTGGGAACAACGCGTCCGCGACACGATCGCTGCCCTGCGCGAAGTGGTGCCCGTGGATGCCGAGGTCGTCATCGGTGAGATCCCACCCCTCGACAACGCCGGGAGTCTGTCCCGGCCGGCTCGGCTCGCAGCCGGGGTGCACGGTCGTCGCCTCAACGCGCGGACTCGACTCGTCGTCGAAGCCTGTCCACGGGTGCGCGCAGTCGGGTTCCCGGACGAGCTGACGCGGTCGGTGTGGCGGCCCGAGTCGGACGAGCACCGGTACCGCGACACGTACAAGGTGTGGGGTGGGCACCTCGACGCCCACGTCTGACGGCCGCGTCGCCGGACCGCGATCGCGGGTCATTGCGACAGTTCGCGGTCCAGTCGGTCGAGGAGTGCCTCGAGGGAGACCTCGAACTCCTCGTCGCTGCGGTCCTCGCTCAACAACGTGCGGAGTCGGCGGACCTCCGGTGCGACGTCGAGGGACGTGTTGCCGTCGCCCTCGGGGATGGCGGCGCCTCCTTCGTCGAGCGGTTCCTCGGCTGGGCCTGCTTCGGCACCGCTGACCACTGACTGCAGGAGGAGCTGGCCGAGCAGGAAGCTGCTGAACGCTCGGTACGCGTTGACCGCCTGGGCGTCCGTGAAGCCGTTCCCCGTCAGCGCGGTCAGGAACGTGTTGACGACCTCGACGCTCCGCAGCGGCGGGCGGAGCCAAGGGGCTGCAGGGTGGCGGGTCGCCACCAGCGGGAACGCCTTCGGGTGGTCCGTGGCGATCTGCCGGACGGCATGGGCGACCGTTTGCAGGAACCCTTGCCAGTGTGCTTCCTCGGCCTCGGTGAGCTGCGAGGTGAGATCCCGCATCAGTGAGGCGACGACGCCTTCGAGCAGGTCTTCCTTCCCGTGCACGTAGCGGTACAGGGACATCGCCTCCACGCTGAGCTCCTGCGCGAGTGACCGCATGGACAGTCCCTGGGGACCTGACCGATCGATCTGGTGCAACGCGGTCTCGACGATGAGGTCACGGCTGAGCCTCGGTGCGTTCGTCTCGGAACGGTTCGCCCTCGATCGTGCTGCCACGGCTGATCTCCCTGCCGATCCGCGGTTCGTGGCTGACAACGGGCGCTGCGCCGAGTTCGCGGCCGACAAACCCACGCTATCGCGACTTACGATGTAAGCTCCCGCTGGGCTTACGCCGTAAGTCCACGAGGTGGTGGTCTCCGCCGATCGAGCGGGCCGTGCGCCGCCGTCACCTCGGATCCACTCCGCATCGAACCCCAGGCGACCTGCCGGGGAAGAGGAGCACCACCATGATCGACAGCAGCAGCATCAACGACCTCACGGGCGCCGACGTCTACGGGAGCGACGACGCCAAGATCGGCACGGTCGGCCAGGTCTACGTCGACAACGACACCCAGGCTCCGACCTGGGTGACGGTGCGGACCGGACTCTTCGGCACCTCGGAGTCGTTCGCACCCTTGAACGACGCGACGTTCGAAGCCGGCGCCGTCCACGTCGCCTACGAGAAGTCCTTCGTGAAGGACGCCCCGCGGGTCGACGCCGACGGGGCGCTCAGCGCGGACGAGGAGCAGTCGCTCTACTCCTTCTACGGCAACCCGTCGAGCGCGTCGGCGGATGCGGGTCTGTACGACCAGGGCGCCGACCGGAGCACGGACTCCGCCGACGTCCAGGGACACGACACGTCCGGTCCGACGACGGACGACGCCATGACCCGCTCCGAGGAGCGGCTGCACGTGGGTACCGAGCGGATCGAGTCCGGCCGTGCCCGTCTGCGCAAGCACATCGTCACCGAGCAGGTCACCAAGACCGTGCCCGTCAGCCACGAGGAGGTCACCCTCAGCCGTGAGCCGATCACCGACGCGACCGCCGACGATGCCTTGTCGGGGCCCGCCCTGAGTGAAGAAGAACACGAGGTCGTGCTCACCGAGGAGCGCGTCGTCACCGCCAAGGAGACGGTCCCGGTCGAGCGCGTCCGGCTCGGCACCGAGACCATCGCCGGCGAGCAGGAGGTCACCGAGGACGTCGCGCACGAGGAGATCGTCCTCGACGACACCGCCGTGACCGACGAGACCATCGCGGACCGCGACGCCCGTTCCTGATCGTGCTGGGCGACGGTCGCTCAGCGACAGCCGGACGTCCGTCGCCACCACAGGACGCCTCCTCTGCGCCCTGTCCACCCGACCCTCACCCGAAAGGCTCACCCCATGGACTTCCCCGCCGCTCTGCAGAACGGACTGGCCGCGGTCATCGCGTTCGTCCCGCTCGCGTTGCTCTTCCTGCTCATCCTCGTCGTCGGCCTGATCGTCGCGAAGCTCATCGAGAAGGGGCTCTCGCGTCTCCTCACCAAGGTCGGCTTCGACCGTGCCGTCGAACGCGGGGGCATCAAGAAGGCCCTCGCGAACTCGAAACTCGACGCCTCCGACATCGTGTCGAAGATTATCTACTACACGCTGGTGCTGTTCGTGCTCCAGTTTGCGTTCGGCGTCTTCGGGTCCAACCCGGTGAGTGATCTCCTCGCCGGCATCATCGGGTTCCTGCCGAAGATCATCGTCGCGATCATCATCATCGTGGTCGCCGCGGCGATCGCGGCCGGAGCGAAGGGCCTGATCCAGAACACGCTCGGTGGTCTCTCCTACGGCAAGCTGCTGGGCAACATCGTCGCGGTCTTCATCGTCTTCATCGGAGCGACCGCGGCGTTGAACCAGATCGACGTGGCCACCTCGGTCACCACCCCGCTCCTGATCGCGGTCCTGGCGATCATCGCCGGCGTCGTCATCGTCGGAGCCGGCGGCGGACTCATCAAGCCGATGCAGCACCGCTGGGAGGCGATCCTCGAGAAGGCCGAGGCCGAAGCCCCGAAGATCCAGCAGCACGCCCAGCGTGCGCCGTCCGTCGTCGAGCAGGCAGAAGAGGCTGCCGGGAAGGCCAAGCGAGCTGCCTCGACGACGACCAGTTCCCATCGCTCGAACTGAGCGCGCCCTGTGTGTCGGCCCCGCTCACCATGGGCGGGGCCGAGGGCCATCCCCGCGCTCCCGTGTTCGCTCGGGACCGTGCCCCCAGCATCGGAGAAGACCATGACCTCCCGCCACGCACCGCGCGACGCTCCGGGTGGTGACGACCGGACGGACCAGTTCGACGTGGTCCGACGCGAAGAGCGACTCGTCATCGGCACCGAACGCCACGCCATCGAACGGGTCCGGCTCGAGCGGGTCATCGTCACCGAGCAGCGGACGATCACAGTGGACGTCAGTCACGAGGAGATCCGACTCGTCCGTGAGCCGATCGGCGGCGCGGTACCGGTGTCGGCCGGCACCACGGACACCGTCCCCGAACCGATCGTCGTGGTCCTCCGCGAGGAACAGATCACGGTCTCGACAGCAGTCGTCCCCGTCGAACGCGTCACCCTGACGACCCACACCGTCACGGAGGAGCACCGCGTCGAGGCGGGGCTCCGGCGGGAGGAGATCGACATCGTCACGTCGCACCGTCGGGCCGGAGGAGCTCCACTCCCGTGAGTCGCGTGGGGGACGCGTGAGGGAGTCGGTCGTCCTCAGTCGACGCTGGCTTCGCGGAAGGCGTGCGACACGCGTTCGGTGAAGTGGATGAACACATCCGTGCTCTCCGGCGGCAAGGACTGCCGGAGTGCCCGGCGGTAGGCGGCCCGGAGCGTCCCGACCACCGCGAACCCGTCGGCGCTCAGCTCGATCCGCACGCTCCGGCGATCGTCCGGGTTGCGGACACGATCGAGTAGACCTCGTTTGGTCAGACGGTCGAGCAACGCGGTGACGGCTCCCGTTCCCATCTCCAGGTACCCGCCGAGTTCCTTCGGCGTGCG
>NZ_SODN01000009.1:0-145658 GCF_004365385.1 Curtobacterium sp. PhB190
TAGGCGGAGAACCGGCCGAAGTGCGCAATCCCACTCGCCGCCGCGGCCGTTCCGACTGGCTGATACGGGTTCGCGAGGATCATCTGTCGTGCCCGATGCAACCGCAGCACCCGGACCACGAGGGAGGGCGGCATCCCCAAATCCCGCTGGAACGCTTCCTGCAGGCCCCGTTTGCTGTAGCCGCTCGCCACCGCGATCTCCGGCGCTGTCAGCCGCCCCCGATACCGCGACCCGATACAGACCAACGCCCGAGCCACCGCCGGCTTCTGCGCGCCAACATCGATCCCCACCGCTGCAAGCTCGTCCGACGACGTCGACATGAACCGACCGTAGACCCAGCCCACCAACCACGGTCACGGATCGTGAAAGCGTCCCCGAGGACGGCCGCCGCAGCCGGCACGGTTTGCTGGCATCCCCCTTAGTGAAGCGGGCCGCAGCGAACTCATCTTCTGGGAAAGCATGACCGCGTAGCGATCCCCTCAGGGACCCTCACTGCTCCCGCGGAAAGGGCGACACCACGGGCTCGCCAACAGCTCCCCCAAGCCCTCTGCCACGCGCTGCGTCCCACAAACCGTCAAGACAACGCAACGAGCCACCAGCCAGGCCGAGACGACATTCCGAGACAAGCGGCACCCGCTTGGATGCTGATGTCACCGACATGGCAATGTGTCTCACGGCTGCATCTCGGAAAACTATAGTTTTACGAGGCGGACGACGTGCTGCGTTTGTCGCACCCTCACCGGGCAGTTTCGCGGGACACCTACACGGGATTCCCCGGGTCAAGCAGGACAGGGGCAAGTTGTCGCGGTTGATGCCGCCGAACGTGCACCGGAAGGCGACCGGCTGGCGGGCAGCGCAGAAGCCGCCGCAGGGCGAAAGGCAGCTGCTGCCTTTCGCCCTGCGCGTGCTAGCTTCCGTATTCGCGGATGGTGATGTTAGAGAAGGTGGCGGGACCGCCGTCGGAGTACAGCGAGATACCTGTGTCGCCGGCGTCGAAGTTCACCTGGTTGGACAGGACCGTGTAGCCGGCGTTGACGAACACCTCGACGCTTTGCGTGTCGACGAGGATGCGGAGATGCACGGCGCGGGCGGCCGGATCGATGGGCGCTGCAGCCCGCGTGTAGGGCGCCAACGCGAATCCTGCACGGTCGGACGGCGCGCGGTCGACGTACAGGTCGCTCCCGTACTTACCGATGTTGGTGTGCCGCGCCCCGTCCGTCGAACGTCCGACCGAGACTCCGACGTTGGTGGCATTGGTCCACGTGACGTCGAGCTCGATCTCGTACGCGCGGCCGTTGTAGGGCAACACCACCGAACCGTTCACGGTCTGGTTCGCGATCGGCACGGTCCGCTTCGCGGTGCCCTTGAGCGCCGCGATCGGTGCACTGAGGAGGGTGTAGCGACCATCGGTCTGCTTCTGCAGCGTGATCTCGCGGACGATCGAGTTCTGGCCGTTGTACCCATCGGATGCGTCGGTGGGTACCTGCCGGTTCGCGTACTTCCAGTTGTTCATCCAGCCGAGGCCGTACCGCTTTGTTGTCGGCGCTTCGTTGGCAGGCCAGGTGACTGCAGCGTACCAGTCCCACCCCCAGTCGAGCCATTGCGGGGTGAGGTTATCCGCCGTGTACGTGGTGCCGTTCCAGGAGCCGGTCCAGTACGCGTACGTGCAGGGCAGCCCCTCGTTGTAGGCGTCCATGCTGCCGGCGAGGACCCAGTGTTTGGTGCCGTCATTTGCTGCGATCTGGAAGAGGTCGGGGCATTCGATGCCGCCGAGGTTGTGGTCGGGGTAGTCGAAGTTGTGCTGCAGCGTCCAGTCGATGAGGTTCTTCGATGTGTAGAACGCGGCGTAGCGCTGCCGGCCGATGACGCAGACCCATTCGTTGCGGGCGTCGTCCCAGGCCACCTTGGGGTCGCGGAACCACTCGGCGTTGGAGATCTGCGCGTCGGTGGTTGCGGCGCGTCCGTCGGTGTTGACGATGACGGGGGTCGGTCGGGCGGTGAAGGTGAAGCCGCCGTCGGTGGAGTAGAAGAGGTACTGCTCCTGATACTTCCGAACGCCTCCAGTGGGGCGGGTGGCTAGCGCGATGACGGCGCCGGCGCCGTAGCCGGCGGTGTTGTTCGTGTCGATCAGGGTGCAGCCGGTCCAGGTGGGCAGGTTGGTCTGCAGGGGGATGACGGTGCCCTGGAAGGTGAAGTTGATGCCGTCGGTGGTGGAGACGTGGTCCCACCCACCGTCCCCGTTGTCGACATCGGAGTGCAGGTAGTAGAGCTGGTAGGCGCCCCGGGTGAACACCGGGCGCTGCGGGTCGGACAGCCATCCAGCCGGCGGGGTCATGTGGTACTTCGCGCGGAATGATGTCGCTGCGGTGGCTGACGTTGAAGCGGATCCGGCGGTGGCGGCCTGGGCGGCCTCAGCGGGTGCCGCGGTGGCGAACAGCGCCAGGGCGCCGATTCCGGCGCCCTGGAAGAGGGCTCGGCGGTGAATTTCAGAGGTCATCGTTGACTCCGGTTCGAGGGTTGGTTGGTCCTGCGGTGTGGGTGAGCGCCGTTGGTTGGACGGCCGGTTCGTGTGGTGTCTGGGGTTGCGTGAGAGCGTCGCGGATGATGCGGCGCGGGTCGTAGCGGCGCGGATCGAGTTCGGACCAGTCGATGTCGACCCCGGTCTGCTCTTCGATCTGCGCTTTAGTCGTGTCAGCCCATCCCCGGAGTTGACGCAAGAGAGCGGTGAGCTGCTTGGTGTGGGCAGCTAGCCGAGCCGGTCCCAGACATAACCCTGCGATGGCGGCGATGACGAGCAGCTTCTCGAGGTCCACGGTGCTTTCCTTTCGTCAGCCCGCCAGGGAGCAACTCACTCGTGGGACGGCACGGTGCCGTCGTGTGTGACCGGGGTGCTGGCCGGGTCTGCGCTCTTCTTGTTGTCGCCGGCGTGGATCTCGCTGCGGAAGATGTTGAGCGACTGTCCCAGCCCCTTTGCCAGGGCGGGCAGCTTGGTGGCGCCGAAGAGGAGTACGACGATGCCGAGGATGATGAGCAGGTGGATGCCGGTGAGGTTGCCGAGCATGATGAGTCCTTCGTGTGCAGGCGGCGCAGCGGACGCTACGTCACGGGGTGGTGGTTGAGGAAGCCGTCGAGAGGCGCCGGGCGAGACGGCGGTCGTGTAGCCAGGCGACCGCGCACGCTGCGAGGTAGAGCACGCCCATCGGGATGGCGAGCAAGAACATCGACGCGATGTCAGCGGACGGTGTGACGAGTGCAGTGAAGATGAGGATGCACAGCACGGCGATGCGCCATGCGCCGAGGATCGCTTTCGCGGTGAGGACCCCGACGAAGTTGAGCAGGACCAGGAACACCGGCAGGACGAACGCGATACCGACGGCGAGGACGAGCTTCACGGCGAAGTCGTAGTACGCCTTCGCGTCGACGATCGAGGTGTCCTGGTGGGCGACGAAGCTGCCGAGGATCTGCACGATGTGCGGCAGGACGTACCAGCCGAACCAGCATCCGCCGAGGAACAGGGGAATCGCGGATCCGAGGAACCCGACGGCGTAGAGCTTTTCCTTCCGCACCAGGGCAGGAACGACGAACGCCCAGACTTGGTACAGCCAGACGGGGCTGGCGATGACGACCGCGATGGTGATCGTGATTTGGAGGCGCAGGTCGAAGGCGCCGCTGATCGCGGGGAAGTTCAGTTCCGCGGTGTGACCGCCGCCGGCGTTTGCGAGCTCGGTGACGGGTGCGCGGAGTTGATCGAGCACGAACGGTGTGAGGAACCAGCCGATGACCGCGCAGACTGCGATGGCGAGCACCGCGCGGAAGAGCCGCTTTCGGAGCTCGTTGAGGTGCCGGCCGAGTGACATCGTTCCGGCGGCGGGGCGCTCATGCCGCGTCGTCCCTCCGGAAATGGACGGGGCGCTCATCTGGTGGGCGCTCCCCGCGCTGCGAGCACGTTATCAGCGGTTGGTAGGTCCGCACCACGACGGCTCACGGTGATCGCCGCGGCGGTGGCGCTGACCTGCCCGAGTCTTGTCAGAGTGCTGGAGTCCAGGGCGTCGAGCGTGATGGTGGTGTCCTGGAGTTGCCAGATGAGGGTGGCCATATACGTGTCGCCGGCCCCGACCGTGTCGACGACGTCGACGCGTTCGCTGGGCACGGCGATCCGCTCTCGTGCGGTGGTGAGCGTTGCGCCGGCGGCACCGGTGGTGATGGCGGCCAGCGTGACGCCGAGCTCGAGGAGCCGGTCGAGGACGACGTCGGCGCTGTCGCCTGGGTAGAGCCAGGCGGCGTCCTCGTCGGAGAGTTTCAGCACAGTGGTGTCCGCAGCGAGCTGCTCGAACCGAACCCGTTCTGCTACCGCATCTCCGAGGAGCGCGGGTCGGATGTTCGGATCGAACGAGACAATGCCACCGGCGGTTGCGGTGCGTCGAACGAGCTCTCGCACTTTGCCCGCTCCGGGCTGCAGGAATGCGCCGATCGATCCGATGTGCAGCCATCGAGGCGTGTCCTGCAGGTGCGGCAGGTCCCATTCGATGCCGAACTCGTAGGTAGGCTGACCGTCCGGAGCAAGCAGGACTGTCGCCGCGGAGGTTTTCGTGGCACCGAAGACGCCTGGCACCAGCTCGACCCCTGACGCCTCGAGGTGATCTGCGACCTGGTTGCCGCGAGCGTCGTTCCCGAGCCACGTGGCGAACTCGACCGGCGCGCCGAGCCGTCCGAGCCCGAGAGCGACGTTCGCGGGGCTCCCGCCGGGGATCTCCCGTGTGGCGTCGTCGTGGACGATGTCGACGAGGGCTTCTCCCGCAACGGTGATTCGATGCACAGTCATCTCCTTCGATGATTGGGAACGAGGTGGTGTCGGCGAACCTGTCGGCGCCGCTCCGCTAGATCGAGGCGGATCCAGCCGTGGCGTCGGCGGCGGGAGCTGAAACAGTTGTGACGCTCGGCTTGAGATGCCACGCCAGCGCCTGGTTTGGGGCTTCCACGCTCCACGGCGGCGCCTGCGTCGGGTAGACGCGCGTGGTGACGGAACGTCCTGCGCTGGTGAACAGTTCGAGAACCGAACCGTCTAGCAGCACTCGGACTGCGGGTCGGTCCGCGGTCCGGTCGAAGGGAGCACGAATCACCGCGGGGCTCGGGTCAGCGCGGTAATCCGTGCTGGCGTGCGCCCGGTCGACGGTGAGGGTGTCTGCATCGACGTCGACCGTGATGTCGAGGTATTCGGCATCGGAGAAGCGCAGCCGGATGCAGCCAGTGATGGCGACGGGCAGCACGATTTCGGCTTGCGCGCCGATGCGAGCACCGTTTGCAGCCTGCGAGCTGCCGACGCGAAGGGCGTCGATTGCGGGGTGGGGTTCGGTGCCGAGCCGACCGTTCGTGATCCACGCCCGGCGCGGTAGAGAGATCGCGCCGGACCAGCCTGCTTGCTCGGTCCACTGCTCGGTTCGGCCTTCGGTGACCCATCCGAAGAGCACCGGCCCCCACGAGCTGGTCCGCATCACGGAAGCTGCGTAGAAGTGCTGCCCTTCATCGACTTTGAACGGCGAAGGAGACACGGCCAGCGGGATGGCGACCACCTCGCCCGGGCCGGCGGCGTGGGACCAGGACGCCACGATCGCGATGTCGATGCCGTCGACGGTGAGAATCTGTGGGCACTCCCACCCTTCGCCGGTATCGATGCCGTTGACCGTGTCGCGTGCCATCGACACCAGATCGCCCGCGTGGCTCCAGCTGATGCCGTCGACGGATCGGTAGTGGCGGACAGACGCGGTGTGATTCCTGGCCGCCGCGCCGACCGCCATCGACCATCCGTCATCCGTTTGCCAGACGAATGGGTCGCGGAACATGGTGATCGCCTCGTCAGCAGACGGGTCGGCGACGACCTGCACGGGAGGGCCGAACGTTATCCCACCGTCGGTGGATTCCGCGAGGAGGACCGACTGGAACGGACTGTGATCGACTTTGCCGGAGTAGTAGGCGCGGACGGTGCCGTTGTGCAGGACCGTGTTACCAGACCATGCGCCGCCGGAGTCGGCGCCACCGGGGACGGGGACGATCGCCGGCCGGTGGAGCGTCCAGTGCACGAGGTCGTCGCTGGTGGCGTGGCCCCACTCGACGGGGATCTCGAGGTCCACCCGCGGCCGGGACTGGAAGTACAGGTGCGCCTGCCCGCCGATGTCGATGGGGCCGTTCGGATCGTTGACGTACCCACGAGGGAGTCGGACGTGGAACTGCGGAAGGAGGTGGTCTGTTGCGGTCACGGCGGGTGCGGCTTCCTGGGGTGCTGGTGGCAGGGCGTGGAGGTCGGTCATCGGGACGACCCCGCGGTGACGCCTTCGATGAAGTACCGCTGCGCGAAGATGAACAGCAGCACGCTCGGAATCATGGTCAGCACGACGCCTGCGAGGACGACTGAGATCGATCCGGTGCCGAGGTTCCCCTGCAGACCGACAAGCCCGAGCGGCAGGGTGAAGGTGTCCTGCTGGTTGAGGAAGATCAGCGGCCGGTAGTACTCGGCCCAGAAGCCGGAGAAGTTGAGAATCGCCAGCGTCGCGATCGCCGGGCTGGCCATCCGCGAGTACACGTGCCAGAACACCCCGAACTGGCTCGCGCCGTCGATGCGGGCCGCCTCCCCGAGCTCCTTGGGCATCTGCATGAAGTACTGGCGCATGAGGAACGTCCCGAACGCGCTGCCGAGCGCGGGGACGATCAGGGACGCGATGGAACCGGTCAGCCCCAAGTCCTTCAGGATGACGAACACGGGGATGATGATCGTCTGGATCGGCACCATCATCGTGGCGAGGAAGATGCCGAAGATGGTGTTCTTCCCGGGGAAGCTGATCATCGCGAACGCATACCCGGACAAGGTGCAGGTGATGGTCTGTCCGACGACGATGAGCAACGTCACGAGAACGCTGTTGACGAAGAACTGCCCGATCGGGATCTGGTTGAACACCGCCGCGTAGTTGCCGAAGTCCCACGAGAGCGGGATCCACTGCGGCGGGTTCTGGAACGACTCCGCCGGGGTGCGCAGCGAGGTGGTCAGCGTCCAGAGCAGTGGCCCAAGGGCGAACACGGCGGCGATGATCAGGATGATCATCCCAAGGATGCTTCCCACCTTGGCGACGGGCTTGCGGCGCCGAACGATGTGGCTTACGGCCGGCTGCGCGACGGTTTCCGGGGCGTGCAACGGGTTGAGGGTGTCAGTGGTCGTCATTGGTAGAACACCAGCTTTCGTGCGGCGATGAACTGGATCCCGGTGATGATGCCGATGATGACCAGCAGCAGGATCGCGATGGCCGAGGCAAACCCGAACTGCAGGTTCTGGAAGCCGGCCTGGTACATGGAGATCGTCGCGGTCGTCGTCGCGGTGCCGGGGCCGCCCTTGGTCATGATGAACGGCTGGTCGAACAGCTGCATCGCGTTGATCATCGCGATCACGGTCGCGAACAGGATCGTGGGGCTGATGAGCGGGATCTTGATCCGGAACAGGGTCCGCCAGGGGCCGGCACCGTCGATCGCTGCAGCTTCCTGCACGTCGACGGGCACCGCGAGCAGTGCGGCGACGAAGAGCACGAAGGTGAAGCCGACCTGCTGCCAGACCACCACCATCACGACCGTGACCTTCGCCCAGAAGGGATCGTTCAACCAGTGCGCCCCGGGGAGTCCGATCTCGTTCAGGTAGTAGTTGATGAGGCCGAACTTGGTGTCGAAGATGTAGCCCATGAAGATCGACACGGCCGCCGTCGACGCCAGCAGGGGCAGGTAGAACGACGTCCGGAAGAACACACGCGTGGCGTTGCGCTTCCGGTTGTTCGCCAACACCGCCAGGAGCAGGCCGAGCGAGATCTGCAGCACGACGATGGCGATCGCGAGGGCGACGGTCACACCGAACGATGCCAGGACCGGCCCGTCGGTGAAGAGCCGCTTGTAATTGTCCAGTCCCACGAACTTCGGGCTGCTGATGACGTCCCATGACGTGAACGAGAGCCCGAGGGAGGCGAGGATGGGGATGAGGGTGAACACGGCGACAAAGAGCACCGCGAGCCCGATCATCAGGAACCCGAACGTGGACTCACGTCGGCGGGCGCGCTTGGCCGCCGGCCGGCGGGCTGCGACCTTGGCAGCCCGCCGGATTGGTGTTTCTGTTGCTGCTGTCATCACGAAGCCTGCGACGCTGCCTTCTCGATGTCTGCCTGGAGGCCGTCGAGCGCCTTCTTGGCGTTCCCAGAGGAAATCGCCTGGGTGGTGCGCTGGTTCAGAGCCGTGGCGAGGGCGTTGTAGTACGGCGGTGCGGAGATCGGCACCGAGTTGTCGAGCTGGTCGTAGAACACCGACCAGTGCTCCGGCCCGGTTGTCTTGTACCGCTCGGCGGTCATCAGCGACTTCTGTGCCGGTGTAGTGACGTTGCCGGGCCAAAGGGCGTCGAAACTCTCCGGCTGCACCATGACCTTGATGACCTCGAACGCGAGTTCCTTGTTCTTGGAAGAGTTGAAGATGCCGTAGCCGCCGGCGCCGAAGAGCGACTTGTTGCTCTTCCACGTGGGGAACTCGACGACATCGAAGCTGCCGTTCTTCATCCCGGCGTTGTGGAGGCCACCGGCCCAGAAGCCGCCACCGATGGTCATACCGATCCGTCCGGATGCCATCAGACCCTGCAGCGTGGCGCCACCGCCAACGTCGGGCGACGGGGACGCACCGGACTTCTGCAGGTCGATGACGTACTGCAGCGCCTCGATGGCGGCATCCGAGTTCGCCGTGGGGTCGCCCCACTTCCAGCCGCCCTTGCGTCCGGAGACACCGATCGGGTTGTCGGAGAAGGCCTTGCTGTTCCACAGCCAGTCGCCGCCGGAGTACTTGCCCTCCTCGAGCAGGTTCCCGTCGTTGGCGTAGAGGAACGAGGTCCAGCTGCCCCAGAGGCGAACGACCCAGTCGAAGGCGTAGGTGCCGCCGCCGACCTTTGCGATGCTCTCAGCCGAGGAGTGGAAGTCGTCCATCGACCACTTGCTCGTCGGGCGGGACAGGCCGGCCTTGTCGAACAGGTCGGTGGAGTAGAACATGCTGCCCGCGTTGAAGCTGTCGGGCAGCGTGTAGAGGTGCCCCTGGTACATCGTCGACTCGAGCAGCGCCGGGTGGGCCCCGGTGAAGTAGGTGTGCAGGTCCGAGAGGTTCTTCGTGACGTAGTCGTCGAGCGGGGTGAGGAGGTTCTTCGACGCCAGCAGCTGCTGCCCCTCGGTTGCCACGCTGACGATGTCTGGCACGTCACCCGAGGCGATCTGCGTGAGGACCTTTGCGAGGAAGTCGTTCCAGTCGGTCCCGTTAATCGCCGTGACCTGCAGGCTCGCCTTCTTGTCGAGCTGCTTGATCTTCGGCTCGATGGCTTTCTGCAGGGCCGTCGCTGCGCTCTGCTCACCGAAGTAGAGCATCTTCACCGTGCCGGAGGTGCTGCCTCCGCCGCCGGTGGTTGAGCAAGCAGCCAGCGATCCGATACCGGCCAGCGCGAGGCCTGCGCCACCGAACTTGAACAGCGTGCGCCGGTCGATCGGGGTGCTGAATCCGTTCGCCATGGGTCGCTCCTCTCTGAGCGATAGTGACCCCGCTAGGTCGGGGCCAATACGTATTTGCATGGCGAGCGTACACAGCATGCAGAGCGGACGCAATACGTATTTGCTTCTGGCATGATGATGGCAACGGAGGAGGCTCAATGGCGAACCGCAAGCGCACAACGCAGTCACAGCGCGTCACCATGAAGGACGTCGCGCGCCACGCTGGCGTGTCCCAGCCGACGGTGTCGTTCGTCCTTAACGATCGCCGGGACGTTTCAATCGCTGCTGAGACGCGCACTCGTGTCCTCGAGGCCGCGAAGGAGCTGAACTTCCAGCCCAACCGGGCGGCGCAGTCGCTGCGATCGAATCGGTCCTACACAGTTGGTGTGATCGCCGACCGGCTTGTCTCCCAGCCCTACGCCGGTCACATCGTGCTCGGCGTGCAGCAGGCCGTGCAGGAGGCCGGGTACGTCTGCTTCGTAGTCGAGACCGCGCAAACCACCGACGGCGGCAAGGCCGCCGTTGAGAACCTCGTACAGCAGGGCGTCGCCGGCTTGATCTACGCAGCGCCTGGGCCCGAGTACGTCACCCCTGTCGACGGACTGGACACGGTCCCGACAGTCTTCGTTAACTGCTTCCCGCCCGGGGATACGCCCGCGGTGACCGTACTCGCTGACGAATACCAGGGCGGGTACGACGTCGCCGCCGCCGTTTTCGCAGCCGGCCACACCAATGTCGCCTTCCTCGGCGGCCCTGCGGACGACTACGCCTGTCAGGAGCGCAAGCGTGGACTCGAACGTGCCACCGCCGATTCGGGCATTCCCTCGACGCAGATCAGCATCACGTTCGGCACCTTCCAGGTGGGATCCGGCTACGACCTCGCGGTGGAGGTCCTCGACGACGCTGCCACCCGTCCGACGGCGATCATCTGCGGCAACGACCGAATGGCGGTCGGTGCGCTGATGGCGGCCCAGGCGCTGGGAATGCGCTGCCCGGAGGACATCAGCATCGTCGGATTCGACGACCAGCCCGACCTCGCCGACCAGATGCATCCACCGCTCACCACCGTCGCACTCCCGCACCAGCAGATGGGCTTCGAAGCCGGAACGCTGCTCCTGGCGGAGGCGGAACAGCCCGGCCGACACCTCGTGCCCTGCGAATACGTCTCCCGCAGCTCGCTCGCGGCCCCACGACCCGAAGGAACCTAAGTGACTCCCCCGCCCAGCACCCACTTCCAACCCCCGAATGGCTACGTCGGCGACGTCATCCCGTTCGAACACGACGGAACCGCGTGGCTGTTCTACCTCCTCGACGAACGACCGGACGCTCCGCCGCTCGAACGAACAACGGGGATGCCCTGGGCGGCCGTCACCACAACCGACTTCGTCACCTTCACCAACGAGGGCGTCATACTGCCCTCCGGCGGCCCCGACGCGAGCGACTTCGACTGCTACACCGGCAGCGTCGTCCGCGATGAAGAGGGAACGCTGCATTTGTTCTACACAGGGCACAACCCCCACATCAAGACCGGATCCGATGGCGGCGGCAAGGACGCGCAGGTCATCGCGCACGCGACGTCGTCCGGCGACCTGACCGACTGGGTCAAGCACCCCGACTGGAACTTCCCGGCGCTCGCTGGCTACTCCCCCGAAGACTGGCGAGACCCCTTCGTCTTCCGCCCGGCGGCCGACCGGCCCTGGCAGATGCTCCTCGCCACGCGGCGACTCGGCGAGCCGTACCGGCGCTCCGGCCTCGTTGCACGCCTCGAATCCGATGACCTCGTCACTTGGCGGGACGCCGAGCCGATCTGGGAGCCGCACCGCTTCATCACGCAAGAGTGCCCGGACGTGTTCCAGTGGGGCGACTGGTGGTACCTGGTGTACTCGGAGTTCTCCGACGCCTTTTGCACCCGATACCGTATCGCGAAGTCACCAGACGGCCCATGGCTCGCGCCCGCTGATGACACAGTCGACGGCCGCGCCTTCTACGCAGCAAAGACAGTTGCCCTTGGCGATCAGCGGTACTTCGTCGGGTGGATCGCGTCGAAGGAAGACGAACGCGATGGCGGCCCGTGGCAGTGGGCGGGCACCATGGCGACGTTGCAGGCCCACCAGCGTGCCGACGGGTCGTTGCGGTTCGACCTACCTGACGGGGTGAAGGCTGCGTACCCGAACGAGGTCGACGTCACCGCGGAGCTTGAACCGACCAACGGTGCGGAGGCAACCGTCGGCGCTGGCGCAACCACCCGATACGCATCCTGGGTTGGCCCGGAGCTACCAGAGGAAGCGCTCGTGGCTGTGGACCTCACCCTGGAAGCAGACACCCGCTCGCTGGGTTTGCTCCTGCGCACCAGCGACGACGGGGAAGAGGGCTACGCGCTCCGCCTCGAACCTGACCGGAACCGGCTCGTGTTGGACCGGTGGCCACGTGGCACGACTGGCACCGAGCAGTGGCAAATCCTCGGCGATGTGCCGCACGCCGTCGAGCTCGAGCGCTCGGTAGAGCTCGCCCCCGGCAAGCACCACATCGAGGTGCACCTGGACGGGGACATCTGTGTCGCTGTCATCGACGGGGCCGTCGCGCTGAGCACACGCCTCTACGACAGCCCTGCCGGCCGCGTCGGCGTGTTCGTGCAGGACGGCGCGTTCACGCTTGACCGCCTGACGGTCCGCACTCGCTAACGCTGGCACGGACGAAGTGCGCCTGCCCCGGACGACGGGGCAGGCGCACTTCGTTTCCGCGTTACTTCCAGATCGACTTCAGAGTTCAGGCTCGGAGGTCATCGACGCGGGCGGTGCCGCCCGTGGCGAACGCGCTGACCCCGGTGCTGGTGGAGTCCGGGAAGATCTGATCGGTGAGAACGACCTGGCCGTCGGCGCCGAACACTTCGATCGAGGAAGCGTCGACCAGGATGCGCAGGTCCAGGCCGCCGCGGGCAAGCTGCAGGGGCGCCTCACTGCGTGATGCGAACACGCTGCTGAAATCTACGTTCCAGGAATGGGTGCGGTCGATGAACACCGTTCCGGTGCTTATGTCGTACCCAACCTGCGTGTACCGGATCAGCGCTAGGAGCGCGATGCGGGTGTTTTCGTCCTGCGGCGGATCGAAGCGAAGGGTGGCGCGGAGGCCGCCTTCGGGTGGGGTGTCGAGCTGGAGGTGGGTGTGATGAACTGTTGCGATCCACTCCACGATCGCAAGCCCGGTCCCGGTGCCCTCGCTGGAGCCGTACCCGGCTTGCCGGACGAGGCGTCGCTGCGCGGTGGGTACCCCCGGTCCGTGATCCGTGACGGTGAGCGTTGCGTCGCGGACCTGGACCGACGGGGTGTCGCCGCTCTATTTCAGGGCGTTGTCGACGAGGTTCCGGGTGAGAAGTTCACCGTTGCCGAGGACGACGGTCGGTGTTGTCTCGAGGGGGATGTGATGGTCGGGGTAGTCGTCGAGGGCGACGTCGACGAGCTGATCGAGACGGATATGGGTCAGTGGCACGGGGTCGTGGCCGGCGTCGGCGCGAGCGCGCATCAGGAGCTGTTCGGGATCGGACGCGCGACGGTGTACCGGGCGGGCGACCGGAACCCGGTCGCCGAGGCTCCCGACCCCACGCTCCCCCGCGTCGAGGCTTAGTCGATGAGTGCAGTTACGCCAGCGGCCTACTGTGCCCGGCTACTCAAACGGACTCGAGAAGACGTCGCCGCGGCCATTGTCGAAGCCGTGGAGCGTCGGGATGAAGGCGAGGACTCGTCCGGCCGTGGCCGGCTCATCCACTGGGTCGCCGGCATTGACGACCCAGACACCGCGGGATTCTTCCGATTCATGGCCGACGAGTCATTGGAGGACGCCACCCGCCTCCTGACCGCGATCGACGAACACGCGCATGCGATGCAGCTCGTCATGGAAGCCGGCGCGGCGTCAACGTCGCTCGTGACGCTCCAGCGTGCGCTGATCGAGGCCGTTCTGACGCTTTGCTACGTCCATGACGCTGACGCAGCCCCGGCGCGGTCCATGCTCCGAATCCTCGCCCGGCAGCTCGATGCCTTCGAAGGGTCGGAGCGCAACTCCGCGGCATTCCCTCGTTCGGTCATCGGCGACCGTGCCGCTGAGATTCGCGAGGGCGTCGAAGGTTTCCGCGCCATGCTCGTGAGGTACGGCGTCGAGCTCGCTCCGCTCCACAAGGGGTCCACGCCGTCGCTGGCCTACGACGGCCACCGCGAGAACGTCATGTTCAACGCTACCGACGCCGCCAAGCGGTACCTCAAAGCCGACGCACACCACTGGAACATGGGAAGCGGTGGCACTCACTCGAAGGCGTGGTTCCTACCGAGCGTGCTGGACGGGCTCACGGACGAGAAGCTGTCGAGCGAAGTGGAGCAGTTCGGTGCGCCAACGTTCGCGGTCCTCGCGTCGGCACGGGTACTGCTGGTCGCGGTCGCCGCGCACAGCGGGGTGTCCACGACGCCTCCGCGTGAAGCGGTGTTCATGCGGGAGAAAGCGTTGATGGCCTTCGTGCAAGGCAACGACCCCAGCCCCATGTCTCTGGCCGAGTTCGAGTCGCGACCGGCTGACTGGAAGCCGGAGGCACGAGACCTCTCGGCATTCCAGCTGCGGCGGCCGCGTTGAAGAACGAACACAACCCAGGCAGCCACAGCGCAGCGAAGACCAGCAGCTAACCACGCTCAAGGTTACTAGTCACAAGTTATAAACTGCAAACTGCAAACTCATTTGGGCAGGGCGTCGTCGGTGATGCCCAGGGACGCCCGCAGCTCAGCCTCGGTGGTGCCCTGCAGCCGCTCGCCGTTCACGATCAGAAGGTCGATGGCGACACGGATCAACGTGTTGTCAGTCAGCCGCTCTCCCGCGCGCCCCCGGAGCGCATTCAGCTCCTTGCGCTTTGCCTCGACCCAGTCGAGTTGATCGCGGCGCTGGCGCGTGGGCTTCGGCTCGAACGTGAGCCACTTGGGCACGTCCGAGTCGGGCGTCGAGGGCGCCGGCGTCGACTGCGCCGCAGGCCTCGGCGGTGCCTTCGTGTCCGCCACCGGAACGGTCTCTACCTGCTTGCCGATGATGCCGGCGAGGTTCGCGCGTGCCATCACTACTTCCCTTCGTTGGCCCAGATTGTTGTCAGCTCGAGCGCTGCTGACATGAAGTCGTCCACCGCGAGGCTCGTGTTGCGGGTCGACGCGTAATTGGTGACGACTTCGCCGGTTCCTTGTGCATCCGAGTGGGCGATGTACTCGCGGATCCAGGTGTTCAGATGCGGGATCCCGGCGCCATCGAGGGCTGTGAAAGTGTCGTCCTTCCGCGCGTAGGACGCCTCGTTGCGGCCCACACGGCTGATGACAGCGCGATACGGGATGCCCCGCGGCTCCACGAGGGATTTGATCGTCCGGAGCAACGGACGGATGCTCGCCGGCTGAGGCTCAAGTGGAAGGACCGCGAAGTCGGTCGAGTCCAGCACCAAGCCGATGCGCTCCGCCGCGGAGGGTTCAAGGTTGCCAGGCGTGTCTACGAAGATCGTGTCCCAGCTGTCGGCGGCGCGAAGCTGACGAAGCACTGCGGGATCGTTCTCGTCTGTGAAGTCGAACGGCAATGCGATCCCCTGCTCGTCGGCGGTCTCCGCCCAGTCAGTGAGCGTGCGCTGAGACGGGTCAAGGTCGACAACCAACACACGAGAGTGCTTTGCGGCAATGGCCGCCAGGTTCATGACGACAGTGCTCTTGCCGACGCCGCCCTTTTGGTTGAGCACAGTAACGATGCGCATCTGATCCTCCAACTTGCTACTGCAAGTTCGTAGTTGGGAGTTCGCAACTCCTAAGTAGAGTGTACTTGACAGGTCAAAACTGTCAACTAACAACTCGCAGTTGTTAGCTGCCAAGTAGATCCTACAGGCCGAGCTATAAAGTAGCAACTACTAGTTTGGAGTTGTTAACTTGGAGTTGATACGTTCAAGCTGCCAACTCCGTGTCTCGTAGCTCCTGCAGGATCCCGCGTCGGACCAACCGCATGGCTTCTTGGTGGTCGGCTCGGCCGTCGCCCGAGCATGGATATGACGGGTACGCCTCGGGACCGCCGTAGTCATCGACGGATCGGAACATGACGACCTGCGTGGTGGGAGTGCGGTCGCGGCCGCGACGGCCGGCCTTGCGGATGAGGTGGTTCTGCCACCACGCCCAGAGGTCGCGCTCGTCGGCATACTGCTGTTCCCGTCGCCGGAGGATCCCGTCCACTCCAAGCTGCTTGGCCACGTGTGTCCGGAAATCCTGGAGCCGTCGACGCCAGCCGGTAGGTGTGGCAATCACGAGTGTCCAGCGGCGCATGCGTGCGAGCGCTGCACGTGCGCGGCCGCGGGGGAGTCCTGCACGGTCAGCGACGACCTCGGGGGCGTTCTCGTCAGTGGTCAGGCTCTCGTAGACACGGCGCGCAGTGGGCCCCAGCCCTGCGCGGGTGAAGACGTCGTGCCGTCCGGCATCGAGCCGGTCTTCCAGCACGTCCAGGAGGGTGACTCTCGTGTCGAAGAGGTCGGCCGGGGGGCGGGCGGTCACATCGTGAAGT
Organism: Curtobacterium sp. PhB190; assembly: GCF_004365385.1. Taxonomy (NCBI): domain Bacteria; kingdom Bacillati; phylum Actinomycetota; class Actinomycetes; order Micrococcales; family Microbacteriaceae; genus Curtobacterium; species Curtobacterium sp. PhB190. The sequence continues at coordinate 16,086 of NZ_SODN01000009.1, forward strand.
GGCCCGACATGTACGAAGGGTGTGGAAAACCGGTCTGTGAGTCGCCAAACTGCCGCGTTGGGGCCGTCCGCCTGGCGTCGGCGGGTGATCCATCCGGCCGCCTGGAGGCGGCGGAGTGAGCGGTCGGCGGTGCTCGAGGGGATCCCGGTGGCGATCGCCACGGACCGGAGTGCGGCGCCGACGTCGCGGGAGCCGGAGCGCAGGGACAGCCAGGCGAGGTGGGTCAGGACGGTGCTGTCGTGCAGGTCCGCCTCGGTGCGGGTCCAGCGGCCGGGGGAGGCGGTGAACGCCTGCAGCATGGCATCGACGATGTCGACGATCCCGGTCAGCTGGGTCAGGTCGCGCTGCTGGCGTTCCTCGGGCGCGTACCGGTACAGCACGGCCCGCTCCTGCGCCTTCGCCCACTGCCGCTCGAGGCGCGCGGCAGCCTCCGCCGCGGTGCGGGGCTCGCGGCCGCCGGTGGGGCGGTTGCGGGTGCGGTAGTGCTCCATGCCGGGTGCGGTCTTCGCGGCGTGCTCGACGTCGGCGAGGGTCCACCCGGACACCGCGGCCGCGAGCAGGCACAGGTAGCCGGTGCGCGACGGGTCGCGGCCGCCGGCAACGGTTCCCATGTGCGCCTCACCCCACGCCGGCAGGGACCGGTGCACCCGGTGACCGGCGTCGACGGGCCCGGTGGGGGAGGAGTCCGCGGGATCCACGGTGGGCCGGAGCTCACGGAACGCGGCCGTGACACGGAGGAGATCGCCGGCGGTGACGATCGGGGTGCGGAGCACGTCGACGTCGTCGGCACCGGCCATCACCTCGGACGCGCCACCGCGTGCGTGTGGAGTCAGGGGCGGGCGGACGGCGCCCGTGCGGTCGTTGCAGAGCAGCCCGTGGTCAAGGGACGGCAGGACAGCGCGCGCGGCGCCGGCGAGCTGCACCATCGTGGCCTTGTCGACGCCGGCGAGGGGCACCCACACGTGGAACCCGCCCGTGGGGCTCGAGCGGCACACCACGTGCGGCACCTGCGCGTCGCGGAGGATCCGCACCAGCACGCCAAGGTCCTCGGCCGCCTGGTCGAAGTCCTCCGGGGTCTTCGCGTCGAGGTCGAACGCGGCGAACCAGAACCGTCCATCAAGGTCGGTGAGATCGATCGTCCACGGCGTCGACGGGGGAGTACGCCCGGCAGTCGGGAACTTCGACGGGTAGCTGTTCGACCGGACCATCCCGTCAGCCTCCGCGATCATGCGGTTCACGTACCGACGAGGCGCGATCGAGCGCGTGAGAGCCCAGGCGGTATCCGTTGAGGACACGCGGGCAGATTGATCTGTACCAGGCGCAGCAACGTGCGTTACGATGGCGACACCTCCTCCTCTCGGGGTGGCGGTACGACGAAGGCTCCCGGCTCCAACCGGGCTTCTTCTCTCGGAACCTCAGAACCTGAACTGATTGGCGTCGTGCCAGGTGCTGAGATACATGACTTGGGGCTAAGCCCCGGACCCCCGCTTCGGCGGGGGTTTTGTCGTTATGCGGTCCTCTTGAGCGCCTCCGCGGTGTCGTCGGTCAGCAGCGGCAGGGCGCCGTGCTCGGTCTTGACCAGGAGCGCCAGGCGCTCGAGGTACATCGAGAGGGACAGGTTGCCCGAAGCGCGGGCAGCCTGTCCGAAGTCCTCGGCCGTGGTCGGCGCGAAGGAAACGTGGTCGTATACCGCCTTCTGCCCGCGCGGCAGTCGGTTGCGTCGAGTCCCGGCGTTCACACCCATGGCCGCAGTCTGTCGCGTTAACAAGCGGTTAGGCGTGCAGGCGCGCCGGTGGGTCGCGGTCACGCTGCGTTCGACCACTGTGCGTACCCGGGCAACCAGCCCTCGATCGCTGCGTCGAACTCGTCGGTGCTTGCGGAACGGACGGCCGCGAGCTCCGGGGCGGGACCGAGGTGCGAGATGAGCTCTGGGGTAATGTCGTAAACAGAGACGGCCGCTTGTAATTTGCTACGAGTAGTCATGATGACCTCCGGTAGTTCCGGGCTGCGAGTCGGGTCTCGTGAGCAGATTGTCAACCAGGGTAAGTTGTTGTCGAATGGTACTCTAGAGCATGCTCTCGGAAGATGCGTTCGCGGCATGGCTGGTGATGGTGGGTGCACCGTCCCGGTCCAGCGAGCTCGCGCATCTGATCGGGGAAAACGTCGGCAAGATCAGGGCGCAGCGACTTCGCTCACGCGTGTCATGGTCGGTCGTGGTCGCAGTGAGTCGTGCACTGGGCCGGAACCCTGTCCAGGATCTTCGGAGCTTCCCGGCGTTCGCCGCGGTGGACGCGGTCCAGCCGTCGGCGCCCGAAGCGCTGAGCCAGGTGGAGGTCGAGGACGTCCTGCTCGAGATCTCGAAGCGGCGCCGCTCGCAGATCGCGCGGATGGTCGGAGGGGCAGGGTACGAGCTGCAGTCGTTCCCGTTCGAGGACTCGACCCGGTACTGGTTCGATGCCATTGACACCGACGGGACCCTTCGGGCGAAGTTGATCGACGCCACGACGCTCGATAAGGCGTCTCTCTCACGTGCCATCAGCGCGAATACGCTGAGTCCAGAGCAGGCAGTCGTGGCAGCGACGATCGCGGACGGGACGCCCACTGTTGGGCTGGTCGTCACTGGCCTTGTGTCTCCGGCGGAGGCAGGGTGGTCACCAACCCTGCGGGACACGGCCCTCATTGAGGCCTCTGACACGGAGCTGATCGACCTCGCGGGTGCCCGGCTGAGAACGCTTCGGAGAAAGATCCGCGCTGACCAGGTGGAAGCGAACTACTGGAAGACACTGGGGTGAGCACGTGAACATCAGCTTGACCGTCATCATGGCTGCGGTAGCAATTCCGGCTGCTCTGTTGGCTGTAACGAGGCTTCCGCAGTGGAACCGGCGCCGCAACCTTCGCGCGATCAGCGCGTTCCTGCTGCTGTCCGCGTCGTTCTCGCTGATGATTCCGGGGGTCTACACCGCACTCGACGTCGGGCACAACAACGCCCTAGATCTCGTCGTCAAGGGAGTGCTCTTCCTCTCGCTCAACATCGTGTGTGTGGATCTCGCTGACGCCAACGGCGCGCCACAGCTGGCGCGTCGTATGAACGGCGCTCTGGGGTGGACCATCTTCGGCGCCTTCATGATCGCGCTGGCAGTGATGCTCGCGCTCATCGGTGCCCACGGATCAAGCCCGGCGCTCGAGGCGTACCGGAGCGACCCATTGGTGGTCTGGTACAACACCCTCGCGAACGCCTACCCGGCAGTCATCGGCGTGGTACTCGCCCCACACGTGCTTGCGACAATCCGAGACACAGCCGCATCCGAGAAACGGCGCCGCAACGCGATGCTCGTCGCCGCGGGCTTCCTCTTGAGCGTGATCGGCACGGTCCTGCTGCCAGTCTTCGCCGAGAGCACTCCGATGTACCGGCTAGACCAGGCAATCAATGGCCTCGCCGCCATCTGCGTCGTCATGGGTTTTATCTTGGCCTACCGCGAGATGGGCACGCAGAAGTACAACAGCGTCCGTAGGTCGGCGCTGAGCGTCGACTAGGAGCCCCAGTCTCCGTCCGTGACGAATGCGCGCCACAGGTCGATGAGCTGTTGCAGGCGTTCGCGGTCGAGTGTGTAGGTGACGGAACGGCCGTGCCTGCGATCGGCGGGAACGTCGGTTGAGACGACTGCCCACTGCTCGAGCTGCTGCATTGAAGCGCTGATGGTGCCTTGGAGGATGCCGAGCTCTCGGACAAGCTCCGACGCCGGCGTCGGACCGTTCAGCCACAGGTACCGCACAACGAGAGCCTTCGTTCGGTTACCCATGATCGCGCTGGCGACGTCGAGATCAGGCTCCGTCGGGTCTAGCGGGTCCTGGGGTCTCGGCACGTCCCAAGTGTGACTTAGCACATGCCACGGTGTCTTACTAGCCGAGTTTGACAAATTGAGTTAGTGTTGCCCCAGACGGGGGCCAACCGGTGGTTCCCGGGGGAGGGGCCACCGTGGCTGAGCTAAAGGGCACGGCAACTCCGAGCTCGCGGACCGAGTTTTCTGACGGCTCTGGTTCCGCGTCCGTCGTCGGCAACGGCGACGACGGTCAGGTGCAGACGCGTCGACCCCTCACGCGCCTGCACCTGACCCACCACCCACGCGCGACCATCGCGCGGAACGTTCTCGTGGCCGCCGCTGCAGCGGTCGTCGTTGGTACCTGCATCACGGTCGCCGTGGCGGCTCGTCCGACCGAGCAGTTTTCTGCACCGACGGCGGCACCGAGCACTGCGGTTTCGATCCCGGTTCGTCCCGGCCCGTTCCACGCTCTGACCGCCGGCCAGGTGGCCTCCCTGCCGGAGGCCCGGTACGACGCGGTGATCCCAGGCCTGATCCGCTACGACAGCACGAACACCACGGCGTTGACCCGATCGGCGACGGTCACGAAGGACGTCGCCCTCTACGGTGCCGCGCAGAAAAGTGCAGTGGCGCACCTTTCTGCAACGAACTTCCTCGACGACCCGACGACCGTCGTCCCGGTCCGGACGGACGGCGCGTGGACGCTGATCCTGACACCGGCCCGCCAGCAGCTCCCCTCGAGCACGAACGGTGACGCGGCAGCGCAGACCGCAGCGTGGATCCGCACTGACGCCCTCACCGCGGGGGAGGCCCTGCCGTCGCGCGTGGTCGTGTCCGTGAGCGAGCAGACCCTCAGCATCGTCACCGGCAAGGACGTCGCCACCTACCAGGTGGGTGTCGGCACGAAGACAACCCCGACACCAACCGGAGTCACCGGGTACCTGCAGGCCCGCTACCTCGACCCGAAGCAGGGGCAAAGCGTCCACCCGATCGAGCTGACGTCGCTGCACTCCGCGGCGAAGGACGAGCCGTTCGGCGGCTCGGACGGCGGCCTGATCGGGGTGCACTTCAACACGACCAGCTCCGGGGCGGTCTCGCACGGGTGCATTCGCCTGACCGCGAAGGCGATCGCGGCCGTCAACGGGCTGCCGCTGGGTACTCCGATCACGATCACGAAGTGAGAGCACGATGACGGACACCACACACGAGACGCCCCCTCCTGGCGAGCGGGATTGGGTGACCTGCCCGGAGTGCAGCGAGACGGTTCCGGACGCGCCGTTCTGCGCGAGCTGCGGCCGCCAGCTCGGCATGCCGGACCTGTCGAAGATCTTCACGTCCTCGCACCGTGCCGCCGGCTACGCCGAGGTCGACCAGCGCGCTCCACTGGCGCGGACTGGCGACGTCGACAGTGCGGTGCTCGACGAGCCCGAGGTGGAGCACGACGAGCCCGTGGGTGAACCGGACGCCCGCCCGACGCTCCGCGTGCTGTTCGGTGGCCTGTTCGGCCGCGGCGCACGACCGACCGATGCCGCCGCCGACGACACGACCGGCGACGAGGGGGACACCGTCCCGAGCGCCGAGAACGAGAACCCGAGCCTGCGGACCTTGTTCGCCAGCTGGTTCCACCGCGCGCCGGCGATTGCCTCGAACGAGAACGACGAGCATGCAGACACGGCGGACGGTGACCAGCCGCAGCCGTTCCTGAGCCGCCGCGGGTGGCTCTGGGCGGCGGGGGCAGCCGTGGTCGTAGTGGCCGCAGCCGCGGCGCTCGTGGCGAGCAGCGGCCACCAGGACACGCAGAGCCCGACAGCGCAGGTCGCGTCGGCGCCCACCACGACGCTGCCGGGCTGGAGCACGAAGCAGACCTGGTCGCGCACCGGCGCGGCCGGTGCGGTCGGGGTGACCAGCGACGGTAACTACGTCGGCTACGCCCATGGGCGCACCGTCACCGTCCTGCACGCCGGGTCAGGCCGCACCGCGGCCACGCTCACCCTGCCGGGGAAGGCCGTTGGCGGCGTCAGCGCGGTGACGGTCGACGGTGAGCCTGCCCTCGCGGCCGCGTCGAAGAGCGCCGTGACCGTCTGGGGTGCCGGGAAGGTGCAGCTCGAGGCGGGGATCCCCACCGGCGGCGAATTCCAGGTGCGCGCCGGCGTGCCGTTCGTGACCACCGACACCACCGCAGCGATGCTCACCGGCCACGGCGCCGTCCCGGTCACGTTCCCCCGACCGGGCGCGCTCATCATGGGCGGCACCGCGAACGGGCAGGTGCTGTGGGCATCCGCTCGAGGGGAAGTTCTCACCGCGGCCACGAACGGCACCGTCACCCGCACCGCGAAGCTTGCCGCCCCGAAGAACGCGACGGAGATCTCCTCCTGGATCGTCGCGACCGGGAACACGGTCTGGGTGCGGTGGAAGACGGACGGCAAGGGCAGCGTCCTCGCCGCACACAGCGTCCGAACCGGGCAGATCGTCAGCACGACCGGTACCAGCTCGGACGAAGCGATCGCGACCAGCCAGGACCGGTCGGCGCTCCTGATCGAGGGCACCGCATTCACCACGTCCGGCCGGACCGTGCAGCTGCCGAAGGGATTCGTCGCCGACGGGTTCGTGGGGAACCACCTCTACGGGGCCAACAGCGCCGGGAAGACCGCCTACCTCGACGGTGACACCGTCCGCACCGGCCCCGCGCCCACCGTCGTCCCGATCGCCACGACCGGCGGCGGGGACCTCATCACGGTCACCAACGGCCGGATCAGCGCGTACCCGTCCACCGACCAGCACACCACCAACCAGTGAGGATCTCCATGCACACCCGCTCCCGCATCGCGCTCACCAGCGCCGCGATCGCCACCCTCGTCCTCGGCCCCGCGGCCATCAGCCACGCGGACACCCTCGACCCCGGCGTTGTCGCCGCCGTCGACGAGCCGACCGACCCCACTCTCCCGGTCGATCCGACCTTGCCCGTCGACCCGATCCCGGCGGACCCGATCCCGGTCCCGACCGACCCAACGGACCCGACCGACCCGGGCACCGACCCGACACTGCCCGTCGATCCGGTCCCGGAGCCCTCCGAACCTGCACCCGCAGACCCGACGCCGGTCGACCCGGAGCCCGCGCCAGCAGACCCAACGCCGGCACCGTCGGAGCCCGCACCGGCAGACCCGACGCAGCCGAGCGACCCGGCACCGGTAGCACCGACCCAGCCGACCGACCCCGGCACGACCTCGCCGGCACCGTCCGCGTCGGCGCAGCCCGCCGCACCGGCCCCGGCGCCGTCGGCCTCCGGATCGTCGTCGTCCTCGGCCACTGGCACCGGCAGCACCGGTGCTTCCCAGACCCGGGGCAGCAGCAGTGCAGCCCCGACTCCCCAGCACACCACTACTGACCCCGGAACGGCCCTCCCGGTCGTCGCCGGCTAACCCAGAAAGGCCTTGTCTCATGAGCGCACTCCTCGCCCCGGTGATCAACATCACCACCAGTGCCGTCGTCGCAACCCACACCCCGTTGCACGTGGTCGCGGGTAACGCCGACATCAACCCGTTCGATGGCGTCAAGCCGGACCCGTCGTGGCTCGGTGACAACTTCACCACCCAGTGGAAGCTCGCGCTCGGCGGCATCTGGTTCGTCGTGATCCTGTTCTGCGCCTTCTTCCTCCTCCGCGCCGTCACGTCCCTGCGGCACTTCAAGAACGCGAAGATGCCGCAGAAGGCCGAGCAGGCCAAGGGCGCCGTGATCGGCACGTCCGTGATGACCGGCGCCGCGGTGATGGTGCCCGCGATCTTCGGCTTCATCCTCAGCGCCGTCAACGGCTGATCCGTCCACACCAGCGAGGGGAATCGCCCATGAGTAAGCAGCCCGCAACCAGCACCCGCCGCCGCCGGAAGTGGTGGCTGATCCCAGTCGCCATCGTCGCCGCGGCGGTGCTGGTCGGTGTCGGCGTCACCGTGACGAACCTCGCCTCGCCGAACACCACCCGCACCCCGGCCGGGGCGAGCACCAAGGCCCCCACGGGCACCGGCAGTGCCGCCCCGGTCCAGGGCGTCGACTACGCGTCCGGCTGTGTCGCCGGCGTCGGCATCACGTCGAAGGATCTGCTCGAGCTCCGCGAGCAGAAGCAGTTCACCCCGGCCGGGGCCGCGGAGTTCCTCGGCGCATTCATGCAGCTCTACAGCGCAGCGGACCCCGACCGTCGACCGAACCTGCGGGAGACCGTCAACGACGTCACGGACGGCACCGCCCACTCGATGCTCGCCGCGTCGGACCTGTCGAAGTCGGGCTACGACGACGGGCAGACGCACGGCGTCGACCTGTCCGGTTCGGCGTACCTCGTCCGGGACAGCACCGACACCACCGTCACCATCGCGTTCGCCGGCCTCACCACGACGAACGGCAAACCCGACCCCGCCGAGGACAGCGCCTCCCAGTACCAGTACACGGGCGGCACCTTCACCCTCACCACCAGCGCGCAGGGCTGGGTCATCTCCGACGCCGACCCCTCTCCCGGCTGGGACGAGGGCCTGACGTCCGGCACCAAGTACAAGGAGGGCTGCTGATGGCATGCCAAGGAGGAGCAATCGTCTGCGGCAGCGGTAACGCAGTCGCCACAGGCCTGTCGTGGATCTCCGGCGTCTTCGCCAAGGGCAAGGGCGTCGTCGAGGGTGTGAAGAAGGGCATCGAGTTCGCCCAGGACCCGCTCGGGTTCATCACGCAGCAGATCCAGGACGCCGTGCACGCCGTCGCCGGGGTCCTCATCCCGTGGCTGCTCAGCGCCCTGCACCCGAACTACGACGCGCAGTGGTGGCTGAAGTCCTACGCGGTGTCGTTCTCGATGTCGATGTTCGTTCTCGCGCTGCAGCTGCTGTTCATCACCCTGCGCCGCAAGAACGGCTCCCTCGGCTCCAAGCAGCTGATCGAGTCGATCTTCGTCGCCGCCCCCGCGTTCCTCATCGGTGCCGCCTTCGGCCCGGTGATCGGTATCGCGTTGACCAAGGTCTTCACCGCGGCCGGCGACTCGATCGCGGAGTGGGCGGTGAACTCCACCACCCAGGAGTTCTTCACCAAGATCGCCGAGCTCGCAGCCGACGGCGACGCGGGCGCACTGCTCGGATCGGCCGTGGTGTCGATCGTGGTCCTCGGGACCCTGTTCCTCAGCCTGCTCGGGGTGGCGTTCATCTTCATCCTGCAGCTGGCCACCCAGTACCTCGTCGGCGCGGTCCTGCCGCTCGGGTTCGTGTGGATCGTCAACCCGGACACCCGGAAGATCGGCAAGGCCGTCCCGGTGATCTGGCTCGTCATCGGGATCACGCAGGTCGCGCTGATCCTCCTCGTCGGTCTGGCGTTCCGGGCCATCAACGGGATCTCGATCACCGCTGATCCCGGCACCCTCGGCAAGCTCGTCAACCCGATCCAGACGTTCGTGAACCTCGCCGTGCCGGCGGTCATCTCCTTCATCGTCGTGTTCGCGCCGCTGTCGATGCTGAAGTTCATTCCTCGCCCCGGCGGCGGTGCCGGAACCGCCCGCGGTAGCGGGTTCACGCCGCCGCAGGTGGCACCGCAGATCCCGAACATGCCCTCCCACGCGCCGCAGTCCGCGCACCAGACCGCAGCCGCCCAGCCCGGCGGACAGAGCGGCGGTGGCGGCGGGTATCAGTGGAACATGCCGACCGCGCCGGCGGAGCCCGCCGGCGGGTACGGGTACGGCGGCTCCCAGATCGGCGCTGCCGGCAAGGCCGCCGCCGGCGGCGCCGGTGGTGGTGCTGCTGGTGGTGGCGGGCTCAACGTGACCGCGAACGCTGCCGGGACCGCCGGGAAGCACGCCGTCGGCGGTGCGGCAGGGGCCGCCGGGAAGGCCGGCGTGGGCGCTGCTGGCGCCGGCGGTGCGACCGGTGGTGCGGCGGCCGCGGCCGGGACCGCGTCGACCGGTGTCGGTGCGCCGCTGGCGGTCGGGATGCTGCTGGCGAACTCGGCACTCAAGGTCGCGCAGCAGGCCTCCCAGGCGGCGTCGACGGCCGCTGAGCAGGCCGTCGACCACGGCACCCACCAGGAGGCATGAGCATGCGTACCTCGATCATCGGCGGCGACAGCGCCCACCGTGGCCTGTTCGGGGGCCGGATCTCCAAGGCCCGCCTCTGGGCCGTCGGCTCGAGCATCGCGCTCACTCTCGTGCTGGTGTTCATCATCGGCCTGTGGGCACTCGCAATCGGCGTGGTCCTCATCGGCCTTGCCTGGTTCGCGACAATCGACACGGCGAACAACACCATCCTGCAGCGCCGCATGAAGGCCGCCCGGTGGAAGGAACGCAATAAGCGCGGGACCACGAAGTTCGTCCCGTACGACCAGGACGGGTGGGACATGCTCACCGACCGGTGGGCGGAGGCTGCCACCCGCGAGGAGAAGCGGGACTCCATGCAGGAGCTCCACGCGATGCGGGACAACCCGGACGGGGTCACCGGGATGCTGTGGCTGCAGGACGGCGTCGGCGAGCCCGGCATCCAGTGGCACCAGACCCCGGAAGGGGAGGAGTACCTCGCCGTCACGTTCGCCACGACCGGGCAGGTCACCGGCATCGAAACCGACCAGGTGTTCGACGTCGCCTCCGCCGGGTTCTCCACCGTGCTGGCATCCCTCGGCGACCCGCTCGGGTTCGCCAAGCGGATCCAGTCGATCAGCCGGGACATGCCCACCGACTCCGCCCAGCACGAGGCATGGATGGCCGAGCACGGTGACCCGTCGGTGCCGGCGAAGCTGCTGCACTCCTACAAGGACGTCATCGACGGCGTCGCCGCCGGCCAGCTGATGCAGCGGCCCATGTTCACCGTGTCGTGGCCGGTCACCGACCGGTTCGTCAACCGCGCCGCACGGTTCGGCGACGCCGCCCTCGGGTGGCGGCTGTTCATGGCGAACGAGATCGAAGGGATGCGGCGCCTGCTCGTTGGGGCCGGCTTCGAGAACGTGCACGCCCTCTCGGCCCGGCAGACCGCTGCCGTGATCCGGCACATGCAGCACCCCGGGTTCCCGATCGACCAGGTCGCCGACGTCACCCCCACCAGCGGGTGGTTGCCCTCCGAAGACGCCTGGTCGTACACCACCTACGTCGGCGCGCCGAAGGGCGGGCAGGTGTCGGTGTCGCTGTCCAGGACGGCGCGGGTCACAGCGAAGAACCTCGAGGTGATCGAGCGGAACGCGCTGTGGATGGCGCCGCTGCTCGGCGGGATGCAGCAGCAGGTCGTCCGCACCATCGCGTGGCACATCGAAGGATCCCCGCAGGACGAAGCCCGCCACCTCGCCGAACAGGACCGGGTCTCCGATACCGCGGACCAGATCAAGCGCCGCAAGGACGGCCAGCTCGAAGACGTCGCGCTCGACGTGGAAGCAGACGCCGCCGCGCGCCGACACATGGACCTCAAGCCCGGTACCGGGCACGCCGGCGCGAACTGGGTCGGCTACATCACCATCACCGACGGCACCGAACGGGGCCTGGCCGACGTGTCCGAGCTCCTCGAGGACGCCGCCAGCCGTGCTGGCATCCGGAAGCTCGAATGGCTCGAGGTCGACTCCGCGACCGCGAACGCGTTCACCTGGCCCGTCGGCCGCGGCATCGCCCCCGCGAACGTGTCGATCGGCTCCAAGGTCGAACAGTTCGCGCAGGGCAAGGAAGCGAAGGAAGCCCTGTGACCGGCCGCATCGCCACACCCGCTGAACGAACAGGAACCAACCGATGAACACACCAGCCTTCATCCGCCACATCCCGTCCAACGGGACCTCGACGCCGCCGACGACCACCGCGCAGACCCGGTTCCTCGACACGTCCATGCTGCCGCCCCGCCGAGTCGTGCGCCTCGGAAAGTCGACCGTGATGGCCGAGCTCGCCGAGTACTTCGGCACGCCGAACCAGTTCGTGCTTGGCGAGAACACGCGGAACCTGCTCACCGAAGGGAGCGAAACCGATGTCTGATCTGGCAACGCTCAGCACGGACGAAGCGGCGCTACCGGTCGGGGACTGGGAGTTCCCGCGCCTGGAGCCCCGCGGCTACGTCGAACCGCGCCGGTGGCCGCTGAAGCGCACCGGCTACTACGGCGGCCCCGTCAAGGGAGCCCCGTCGACATCGCGACAGGCGGAGATCCTCAACGGCGCGATCCTGGAGTCCCCGATGCAGTTCGAGGGCCTGCTGTCCGGGGTAGAGACGCTGTCGAAGACCCCATCCGTGAACGACCCCTTCCAGGCGTACGCGATGGGGAAGGTCGACTCGGCGAACGTGGTCACGATCGGCGACGTCGGGGTGGGCAAGTCGACGCTGATGAAGTGCGACTACGTCCTCCGCGCGCTGACGCTCCTCGGCCGCCGGGTGGTCGTCGTCGACAAAAAGCAGATCTCGCCGACGCAGCCGTACGGGGAGTACACCACCACCGCCGAGGCTGCCGACGGCACCCGCATCCTCCTCGCTCTGGGCAACCCCGAGGGTGTGACGATCAACATCCTCGACCCCGCCCTGTGGCAGACCCGTGACGTTCCCGGGATCGCCGGTGCGCTGCAGGTGCTGCAGCAGACCGCGACGCTGCTGAACGAAGGCACGCCGCTCGACACGTGGGAGTTGAAGGCGCTGCGGATCGCGCTGCAGAACGGGGTCCGACAGGCCAAGGACCGCGGCCGCGTCGCGAACATCTACGACGTCCTCGACCACGCCGGCGTCATCAGCGATGAGCTCCACAAGCAGCTGAGCCCCTCCGCGCTCGAGCGGATGCACGAAGCTGGCCTCACCGTCCGGTTCATCCTCGAGCGGCTCCCGGAGGAACTGCCCGGCCTGTTCGACGGAGACACCTCCTCGAGCGTCAAGCTCGGCAAGAAGCTGACCGTGTTCGACATCTCCCAGCTGCCCGAGGACGGGCCCGCGGTGTCGATCGCGATGATGCTCGCCAACGCGTGGACCCTCGGCACCATCCGCCGGTCCGAGGAAGGGTGGAAGACCACGTTCTGCGTCGACGAGGGCTGGTTCCTCGTCGGCGGGCCGATGGGGAAAGTCATCCAGTCGAACGCGAAGCTGTCGCGGAACTACGGCCTGTCGAATGTGGTGAACATCCACCACATCTCCGACATTCCCGCCGACGACCCGGCGGTGGCGTTCATCAAGGAAGCCGGCACGATGCACCTGTTCCGGCAGTCGAAGGCCGACGACGCGGTCGCGGCCGCGCAGATCGCCGGCCTCAAGCCCGGCGCCGCCGAGCAGCTGATGACGCTGCCGAAGGGGCAGCACTTCAAGAAGGTCGGCCTCGACGCCGAGGTGCGGATCGCGCACTTCCGGTCCGAGCTCGAGAAGGAGATCACGGACACCTCCGCCGCGCTCACCGGGACGGTGACGAAGTGACCCGCCCCAGCGTCGCGATCGCGACCGCCGTGGTGATCGCCGCCGCCCTCACCGGATGTGCCAGCACCGACTCCGACGCGACGTCGTCGCAGCCGCAGGTGTCCGTCCCAGGAGCAGCGCCGTCCGCGACAGCCACCGCGGATGCCGAGCAGCCGAAGATCACCGGCCCCGGCCAGGTGACCGCGTCCGCGCAACCCACCGCCCCCGCCGACGCGGAGGATGCCATCACACCCGCGCAGGAAGGCGCCGCGACGGGAGCAGCCTCCGGGTTCGTGTCCGCGTACGTCGACAAGCGCGTCACCGGTGACGCGTGGGCCAAGGGATGGATGCCGTACCTCACCACGCAGGCGCAGGCCGCGTACGAGGGCACCAGCCAGCAGGCGGTCCCCGGCACCACCCTCTCCGGCACGGTGCAGCTCGAAGACGGCGGCACCAACGGCGCCGCGATCGTCGACGTCCCCACCGACGCCGGCACGTACACGGTGCAGCTCAACCAGGTGAACGGCTCCTGGAAGGTGCTCCGCGCGATCCTCCCCGGCGAGGACGGCTGACATGGTCAAGTTCGTTGTCGGCGCCGTCGCGGTCATCGTGCTGTTCATCGGGATGCTCCTCGGAGCCTCCGGTGGCAGCTCGTCCGCGGCCGCGGCGTGCGGCACCGGCGCCGGCGACACCGGAGCGGTGACGAAGGACCTGCCGAAGAAGGTCGGCACGTGGGACGCCGACCAGGTGAAGATGGCCGCGCGGCTCGTCGCGGCCGCGCACGAGGTGAAGGTCAACGAGCAGGCGACCACGATCGTTGTGATGACGGCGATGGGTGAGTCGTCGCTGACGAACCTGAACCACGGCGACGCCGTCGACAACACCACCATCGGTGTCCTGCAGCAGGACTCCAGCTACGGAGAGCGCGCCGACCGGTTGAACCCGGAGAAGGCCGCGAAGGCGTTCCTGGCGAAGCTGGTCAAGGTCCCGGACTGGGAGACGCTCGAACCGACGCTCGCCGCGCACAAGGTGCAGGTCAACGCCGACCCTTACCACTACGCGAAGTTCTGGACCGGCGCGCAAGAGATGGTCGCCGCCGTCACCGGCGCCGCGACAACGTCCGGCTGCGACGTCTCCGGCGACCAGGTCGAGCTTGCGAAGACGCTCAAGGCTGCGTGGGTGAAGGGCACCTTCACCGACACGTACCACCCGCAGATGGTGGAGCAGGAAATCCTCCCCATCGTCGACGGCACTACGAAAGACGGCTGCCAGGTCGACACTCGCATCCTGCAGCTGCTCGTCGCCGCGCTCAACAAGTACGGCTCCGTGCAGATCTCCGACATGAATCGTCCCTGCGTCGGCATCGGCACGCACTGCACGTCGGGGTCGCTGCACTGCAAGAACCCGGCCGTGGCCGTGGACTTCAACGCCGTCGGCGGGAACGTCCTCCTCGGCTCCGGGAAGCAGGACATCGAGTTCCTGCAATGGCTCGACACCGTGATGCCCCACGGCTCCCAGGCAGGGCAGGTGCAGTGCCGGCCCAACACGCAGCTGTCGAACCTCCGGCAGTTCTCCGACCCCTGCTCGCACCAGCACATCGACCTCGGCTCCACCACGGAGCCCTTGACCCTCGGCAAGGACGCCTCATGAGCAGATTCGGCATGCCACTCGACGCAGCCGCTCTCGACTTCGCGAGCGTCACCCAGCTCCGCGATGACACCCAGATTGCCTGGGGGGAGCTCACTGCGGCGAAGTCGCACATGTACTCCCCGTCACTCGGCGCGGCCTTCCCCGACTACACCGTGTTCCCGGACCCCACTCGTCCGGATCGTTTGTACGTGTTCCGAAGCGTGCCGCGATCGCTCGACACGCACAAACCGATCCATGTGGGAACCAGGACCCTCGGCGCGGCGCTCGAGTGGATCGACGCAACCGAACCGGTCTGGCGTTTCGAAGTCGGAACCGACCTCGATCCCCTGGATCCAGATGGTGACCGCTTGTCACCGTCATTGGCTGTTTGGACGGGCCCGATTGTCGATGCCGCCTTTGTCCCCGCAGCCGGTGGTCACGGCAACCTCCGCGGCCGGATTGTGTTCCGCAATCAACTCTCCGACCGGACCAACATCGGGGACGAAGACCCCGGGCTGCTGCCGCACCCGAAGATCATCCTTGAACAGCACCCGTCGTGCCGCGAGTGGACGCTGCGGTCCGGCCCGCAGATGCCATCCGAACTACACGAGTCGGGCGCGGACCTCCGAACCCTCGATGATGTGCTGACTTGGGCGGTGCCCTGGCTCGCAGCCGCTGCTGATCTTCCCTACGCGCTTGAGGTGCAGTCATTCGTGGTCTCGACGCGCGGGCCCGGGCACCCGTTGACGGTGCGGGTCTGGTGAGCGTCGTGGGGAAGATCGTCGACGCTGTCACGGGCGGGGTTGACGAGGTGCACCGGACCGTCGCCGCGTACAAGGCCGCCCGAGAAGCACGCGACCTCGCGATCGCCGAGGCCGCCCTGACGGTCGGCCACCACCGTGTCGCGCAGGAAGCCGGCCTCTCCCCATCGCGGGTGCGGCAGATCCTCCACGACGTCACTACGCCGCAGGACCACCACGATGACCGGGAAGGGGGCCCCCAGTGAGACGCCGCACGAAGCAGCAGCTCGTCACGGCGGCCGCCCTACTCGCGGCCGCGGCTGTCGGCACGATCGCCGCACCCTACGCGCACCCCACGACCGCGACCGGCGAGATCCGGTCGACGTCGACGGGGCAGCCGTCGCCCTCGAGCACGGTGTCCGCGGCCGAAGCGCTGCGGGATCTCCGCGGCCTGGAGATCTCCGACGCGTACGTGCCAGCAGACTACGACCGGAACGCGTTCGGTCAGGCGTGGGCCGACACCGACCGGAACGGCTGCGACACCCGCAACGACGTCCTCCGCCGCGACCTCACAGCCGTTGTCACGAAGCCGGGCACCCACGGGTGCGTCGTGCTCTCCGGGACGCTCCACGACCCGTACACGGGCCGCACGATCGTCTTCGAGCGTGGGAACACGTCAAGCCTCGCCGTGCAGATCGACCACCGCGTCCCGTTGTCCTACGCATGGCGGCACGGCGCCGCGTCGTGGACGGCTGCGCAGCGTGAGCTGTTCGCCAACGACCAGGCGACGAACCTCGTCGCCGTCGACGGGCCCGCGAACGAAGAGAAGTCCGACTCCGGGCCCGCGGAGTGGATGCCGGCGAACACCGGCGACGCCTGCAGCTACGCGGCGTCGTTCGTGACCGTGGCCACGAAGTGGCAGCTGTCGATCGCCACCGACGACGAGCACGCGCTCGCACGCACCCTGACCACCTGCAGCTGAAGGACACGACGATGACCGACAAGCCCGTTGACACGGACCGTTCCGACGCACTGCGGTTCGGCATGTCCCGTACCCGCGTGGTGTTCCTCATCCTCGCCGTGGTGCCCGTTCTCGTCGGCATCGGCTGCGGGGTCGAGTCCTTCCGCGCAGGGTGGCAGCCCTACGTGGCGTATTGGGGCGCGCCGATGCGGGCCGTTCCGGCCAACGACGCCGCAACCGCCTGGTGGCTCGCGGCAGTAGCGGCCGTCTGCATCGGGGCCGGAACAGCGATCAGTGCCACGGCGCCGAAGCCGTTCGTCGCCGCCGCGTCGATCGCAGGTGTCTACAGCGTGATGACCGCGCTGTTCTTCCTCGTGCTGGCGGCGATCGCATGAAGCGGCCGACAGCGCCAGTGCCTGAGCCGCGGGCGACGGTGCGCCGTGGCCGGCTGGCGATCGCGCGGCTGTGCCTGCTGCTCGGCGCTATCTGCGCGATCGCGGCCACCGTGGTGGGGCTGCCCGTCGTGCAGCTGCTCCCCGGCGGCGTCACGGGCCCGGTGGAGCTGCATCTGACCGCGCAGGCGGTGTGGGCGCTGCTGGGCGTCGCCCTCCTCATCGCCGGCAACGTGATTGTCGCCGGCGAGTTCGACCGCATCGACTGGGAATGGCAGCTGGAGGACCTCCTATGACCCCGATCCCCACCGAGTGGGACATCACCCACACCTGCGGGCACACCGTCCGCAAGAACCTCTCCGACAAGCCCGCCGGCCAACGCGCCGGCACTGCCCGGTGGTTCGCGAAGAACCGGCAGTGCCCGGAGTGCGAGGCAGCGCAGCGCGCCGCTGAGGATGCCGAGCTGCGAGCGGAAGCCGAGCGGGACGGCATGCCCGAGCTGGTCGGCAACGACGGCGCCGTGCGGTGGGCTGTGCGGATCCGGCAGGAGTTCCTCCGCGCATCGTTCCGTGAGCTCGTCGAAACGAACCTCGTCGACGCCGCGGTGTTCCAGTCCGACGTGCTCGAGGCAGCCCGCCGGGTCACGGCCGCGCGGTGGTGGATCGACAACCGAGAGATCGCCGCCGTCGACCTGCCCGAGCTCCTAGCCGAGCCGGGCCCCGGCGCGATCGCGAAAGCACCGGCCGCACCGGCCGCTGCATCATCCGACCCTGCACCCGCCGCCGGCTGGGTGTCGTTCTTCGACAAGGAAGCGAACCGCTGATGGACACGATGAAGGAATTCTGGGCGTCGGCGCAGGTGTACGTGTGGATGGCTGTCGTCGTCCTCGCGGGCTGGACCGGCCTGCACATCGCCGCCGACCAGGACCCAAAGGTCGGGCACCTGTCGTGGAACCCGCTCGACGTCGCTCTCACCGCGCTCAAGGGCCGGTTCCGAATGCCGGAGAACGGCATCGTGTTCACCATCGGCGCGATCATCGTCGCCGTGGTGATCCTGATGGTGCTCTGGTTCGCCGTCCCCGCCATCTGGCGCGCAGCGTTCGGCCCGTCGAAGCCGAAGGCCGAGGAGGGCTTCGCCGGCGTCCAGGAGCTGCAGGACCGCGCCGAGATCGGCCACAAGGTCGAGACCACCGAGCCCTACGCGTACATCGATGACCACCCGATCCGCGCGACAACCGAAGACGTGGCCACCGTCGTCGCACCACCCCGGTCGGGCAAGACGATGCGGCTGGTCATCCGGCTGATCCTCAAGGCGTTCGGGCCGGTCGTATCGACGTCGACGAAGCCCGACGTCGTCCGGCTCACCGCCTGGCTACGGTCCAAGGTCGGCACCGTGCACGTCTTCGACCCGGAGGGTGTCACGAAGTGGCCGAACCGGGTCAAGTGGAACATCGTCGCCGGCTGCGAGGACGACATGGAAGCCACCCGGCGGGCGAAGGCGATCATCGCCGCCCGGCCGCTCGAGGGCGCCAGCAACGCGGGCTTCTTCGCCGGCACCGCGCAGACCGTGCTGCAGTGCCTTCTCCACGCCGCCGCGCTCGGCGGCCACTCGATGCGCGACGTCGTCCTGTGGTCCAAGAACTTCACCGACGACACCCCGTACAACATTCTGCGCGACCACCCGGACGCCGCCCCGGGATGGCTGTCAGACCTGCGGAAGTTCTGCCGGTCCAAGGCGCACGAAACCGTCGACAGCACCGACATGAGCCTCCGACTCGCACTCGGCGCGCTCGGCATGCAGAAGATCCTCGACGCGGTCTGCCCGGCCGAAGGCGACCAGGTATTCGACGTCGCCGCGTTCATCGAGTCCCGCGACACGCTGTTCCTGCTGAGCGAGTCCGGGGACGCGTCGCTCGCGGCGCCGGTCATCACCGCGCTGGTGTCGACGATCGAACGGGAGGCCAAGGCCAAGGCGACCCACTACGCGACGAACCGACTGCCGAAGCCCCTCACGTTGGTCCTCGACGAGGTCGCGAACATCGCACCGATCCCGGGCCTGCCGGCGCTCATCACCGACGGCGGGGACCGCGGCATCATCACCTGGGCGATCCTGCAGGACCCCAAGGATGCAGAAGCACGATGGGGGAAGGCCGGCGGAAACAAGATCCTGAAGTCCTCGAACCTGTTCATGGTGCTCGGCGGCCTCAAAGACGACGACTTCCTGGAGAGCCTGTCGAAGCTGTGCTCCGAACGGGAGGCCGAGCGGGTCGGCACGACAGAGTCGACCAACGGCACGTCCACGTCGACGTCGACGTACAAGGAGCGGGTGCTCTCCGCCGGCGCGATCTACCAGCTCGAGCCGGGCAAGGGGCTGCTGTTCTACCGCGAGCTCCCGCCGGCGATCGTCGACCTGCCGGGCTGGTGGGACGAGGCCGACAAGGACAGCATCGAAGAGGGCCAGACGTGGGCGCTCAAGCAGGAAGGGATCGCAGCGTGACCGACGACACGAGCACCCCCGAACCGATCGACGAGGGCGCGGCCGCCGAGCAGCAGCCAGAGAGCCTAGAGGACAAGGTCCGCCGCCTCGAGCAGCTCGTCGCCGGGATCCTCCTCGCAGACGCCGGCGCCGCCGCCGACGACGAACCGGAGGTACCGCACATCGGCGCTGCACCGGTCGCCGAGACGTCGGTCGCTGACACCGGCGGGCCCTGGAACTGGGTCGGCGTCGACACCGAGCGCCGGACGGGGCTGGCCGAGGAGCTGACCGCGTTCGTGCACTGGCTCGAGGAACGGTACCTGCGGCACCTGAGCAGCGAGGAGTACCAGTTCCCTGCGAACTGGTATGAGAACCCGGTCGTGGTCGAGGTCCTCACCGCGGTCATGGTCGCGCGGCAGGCGGCCTACAGCGACATGCTGGCGGACCCATCGTCGGCGCTGTCCGAGTGGCACGAGCGGGCGCTGTGGCCCGCCCTCGAACGGCTGCAGTCCCTCAACGTGTTCCACGACAACGGGTTGGTTCCTCGGAACCGACCGGCGGTCACAGCCGATGACGCAGCGGCACAGCTCGGCAAGGCGGCCGAGGTATCGGTGCGCGCCCTGTCTACCGGCGCCGCAGATCCCAGGACCGGGGAGGTGCCGACGGGGCCAGCAGACCCAGCGACGGAAACGATCAACGTTGTTGCATGACCCCGGGTTGACGGAAAGAGTCGGGTAGGACACCATCTGCCTGTCGGTACGACCGGCAGGAAGATGGGGGCACCATGCCAAATGGCCAATGCACCGCGAAGGTGACCGGTAAGCACTGGAGTCCGCTGGCGGAGGCGCGCTGCCCGGCCTGTGGGCCGAGGATGAGTGCCTCATCGAGCTGGTCCCCGCGGACTGCTGACTGGCCCTCGAGGCGAGGATCGGTCTCCACTTCGGTGCCCTCGGCTGTGCGGCCAGCACAGCCTCGCACCAACTATGGCGACATGTTCCAGCATCACATTGATGACCTGTCCGATCAGGTGCTTTCGCTCATGCTGACCGCACCTGACGCGCGAGTGAAAACTGCAACAATCGACCTCATCACGGCGCTTACACCGTCGAGCGAGACACCACCCAAGGGCAACCACCTGCTCTGCGTGCTATTCGAACACGTCGCAATCGGGCTTAGCGAGT
Source organism: Curtobacterium sp. PhB190 (assembly GCF_004365385.1). Classification (NCBI taxonomy): domain Bacteria; kingdom Bacillati; phylum Actinomycetota; class Actinomycetes; order Micrococcales; family Microbacteriaceae; genus Curtobacterium; species Curtobacterium sp. PhB190. The sequence goes on from NZ_SODN01000009.1 coordinate 36,626, forward strand.
TGATCGATGCTCCAAACGCTGTCATTCGAACCGTCGTGGGCAGCAAAGTCGGCGGATCGCGAATTCTGGCATCGGTAGTGCGGGTTCTTCTCATACGTGCAATGGCAGCGGTCGGCCCTATGGCACCGCTGCTACCGATCCGACTGAAAGCATGCGCGCTCGCAATAGCCTTCTGCCCCGACCAAAATAATCACCGATCGCTCGATAAGACGTGTGGTCTTCCACTATTTGAGGCAGGCGCTGAAGCAGCTGACGCCTAGTTAGAGGTGCCGCTGTGGGCCGCCCTGGTCGAGGCGCGGTCCCGACTGGTCGTAGGTGTTCCGCTTCGCGGCCTCGGCCTGCTGCTCGGCCTCGCGCGCCGCGGCCGCCGCCTCGCGTGCGGCGGCGGCTTCCTGGCGCCGGCGCAGCGCGTCGGCGAGGGCGTCCGGGTTGTCGGCCAGCTTGCGGAGTGCGTCGGAGGCATCCGCGGTCTGTTTTTCAGCGGGACCAGCTTCGGGCTCAGCCATTTGGGCTCGGGGGTGCTCGACGGCGACGCGCTGCTCGGTTTCCTCACGGGCGTCAGGCGCTTGGCCCTCGACGACGTCGGGCTGCCGCTCGGGCTCGCGAGCGTCGGAGGGGTCTGGGGCTGCTCGTTCGGCCGAGGGGGCAGGGGTGTTCCGCTCGACGCCGTCGCGATCGCGCATCCATCCAGTGCGGCGGAGGTCTTCATGTGCCTGTTCCGCGGCCGCGAACGCGTGGCGGGTGTCGCGGTCGACCATGCCCGGGTCGGTGAGCCGGTAGGCGTCGTCTGGGATGCCGTAGGTGTCGCGGTACGCGGCCACGGTAGCGACCTGCTCGCGCCAGGTGTTGCGGGCGTCGCCGTCCGCCGGCTGCGTGCCGTACTGCGCCACCCAGGCGGGCTTCTGCTCGAGGAGCCGGTCGACGTCGACGACGGCGGTCGTCTCGGGCAGCGTCGCCGCCGCCGTGGTGCGCGCTGTCGGGTCGATGCCCATCCGCTCGAGGGCGTTCGCGGACGCCTGCTCCCGAGCGATGCGGTCCTGCTGGGTGCGGAGGTCGAGCCCCGCTGCGCGGGCGTCCTGCCATGCCTGGACGGCGTGGGAGCCGCGGGGTTCCTCGCTGAGGACGGCTTCGCTCGCGGGCACCTCGAACGCTTCTCGGTAGGCGACGATGCGGCCCATGTTCTCCCGCCACTGCTCCGCCTGCGCGGGGTCCGTGGGGATCCGGCCGAACGGTTCTGCCCACGCCGGCGGTTCGGCAACGACCTGGTCGACGAGGGAGGTGATGCGGTCGCGCATCAGCTCCTGCTGGCCGTGGAGCCAGGTCCGGACCTCGGAATCGCCGATCCGGTCGTTGAACGGTGTGACCCACTTCGGGAGGCCGTCGACCGGCTTGAGGTCGGTGCCGATCGTGGTCGCTGGGCCAAGCCGCCACCAGCACACGCGGGCCGGGGACTCGATCGGGTCGATGGTGTCGAGGTCGCGCGGGCGGACGAGGCCCTGCAGGCGGTCCTGGAGGGCGGTGCCGGCGAGATCGTGGTCGACCAGGCGCGCGGCGAACGTCGACCATGCTTCGTCGTCGACGATGCGGCTCGCGAGATCCGCGGGCAGGGCGTCGCGGACGGCCTGCTCAGCGCGCTCGAGTGCCTTCGGGTCGAGGGCGGTGACGCGGCCGTGGTCGTACTGCGGCAGCAGCGTCGTGAGCGAGTGCGCGGTGTCCTGCTCGGCCCGCAGGGTCTCGGTGGCGCTCTTGGTCGCGCCCTCGCGGCCGAGGACCTGCTCGAGGGCGCCGCGGATCGAGTTCTCCCGCTCGTCGTCGGTGTGGCCGGAGGAGTCCAGCGGCTTGTCGATGACGACGTAGAGGCGGTTCTCCTCCTTCGCGCGGGTGCTGTCGACGTAGAGCTCTTCGCGGGTGGTGCGGTCCGGGTCGATGACGGCGCCGCCGGTGGAGACGGTGTCACCCTGGGTGCCGTGGCTGGTGCGTGCGTAGCCGAGCTGCACGTGCTCGTCGACGTACTCGAGCGGGAGCGTGACGGTGCCGCCGTGCAGGTGTGACTTCGCCATGACGCCGTACGGGCCGACCGCAGTGACGGTCCACATGGCGTTGTTGGTGACCCAGTCCTTGCCCTGGTTCATCCGCAGCGACCGGTCCGTGTTGCGGGTCAGGATGACGTCACCGGTGCCGACGGTGTTCCCGTCTGCGAGCAGCCGTCCGGCCTCCTGCACCTGGCCCAGGGCGACGCGGTCGGCGCGGGCCCGGGCGTTCAGGGCGGACACTTCCTCGTTGGTGCCGGCGATCATCAGCGACGACTTCCCGGCGGTCGTGTCGGCGTGCCAGTCGGTGTAGATCCGGTCCATGACTTCGTCGCGGGTACCGGCGAACACACGACCCCGCTCGATGTAGAAGTCGAGTCCGGTGGTGTCGCCGGTGCGGAGCTTCAGGGAGGCGGCGGCTTCGGCGGTGGCGTGCTCGCCGGTGAAGCGGTGCACCTCTTCTAGGCGGGTGACGGTGGTCTCGCGCTCGAGGAGGCGGAGGACGCCGCCGGCGCCGATGGAGCCGTGCTGTGCGGGGTCGCCGAGGGGTCGGAGGGCGGCGCCGTGCTCGTCAGCGAGGGCGAGGAGACGTCCCATGAGCGGCGTGCCAGCCATGGATGCCTCGTCGACGAGAAGGAGCGTGTTCGCGTCGATGCGGTGCTGCTCCGCCACCGGCCGTCCGCTGCGCTTCGCGTTCGCGTGCGCCTGCAGGAGCATGTCGGCTGTGTCCGCTGTCGCGCCGAGCTCGCGGCCGAGAACTTCCGCCGCCTTGCCGGTGGTGCCGAGCGCGAGGACACGACCACCGCCCGCCTCAACGGCGTAGATCGTGGCGCGCATCGCGGTGGTCTTTCCGGTGCCGGCAGGGCCGATACCGGTCTCGATCCGGTGGCCACCGGTCGCGAACTGCCGGGCGAGGTTGATCTGGCCGGCGTTGAGCTCGTGGTGTCCGTCGGCGATCGCGCGGTCGTTGAAGCGACGCATCGCGTCGTCGAACGCCTGCGGCTCCATCGCGAAACCGCCCCGTGTGCGGGCAGCATGGAGGATCGCTTCTTCGGTGCGGAGGGTCTTCTCGGAGGTGAACTCGTCGGCACGGTGGATCCGGAAGACGCTCTCACCGTTGCTGCGCTGCAGCTGCGCAGGCGTGGGGTTCAGCTCCGGCGGGGTGAGCGAGATCGACCGCTGCACCGCGGCGGCGGTGATGTCACGGGTGAGGGCTTGGACGTCCTGCCCGGTGGCCTGCGCGACGCGGCGTGCGACGCGCTCTGCCTCGGCTTGCAGGTGCGAGTCCTTCCACGTCGACCGGTCCTGCTCGACCCGCGTGACGACGAGATTCCCGAGCTGCTGCACGCTCTGCCCAGCGAGCAGATCCTGCGCTGGCATCGCCTTCGACTGGGCGACGATGCCCGCCGCCCACCCGTCGACATGCACCTTCTCGGAGGCCGCACGACGCCACTCGGCGACCTGGTCCTGCTCCGACGACGGGGGTGCTTTGTGGTCGCGGGTGGCGAGATTGGCCTGCTCGTAAAGCTTGTGCTGGATGTTCTTCGGCGGAGTGTGGCCGTGGGAGGCCACGTACTCGTCGACGAGCTCCGCGTACGCCTGCTCGATCCCGACGCGGCGGGAAGAGAAGCCCTCGCGGAGGCTGCGATCGACGCCCATGATCTCGCGCACGTCACGCTTGCCGGCACCCCGGGACTCGTCGACGAACTGCACACCGAGACGGTTCCGCAACTCTTCCTCGACGAGCGAGTTGTACCGCTCGGATGCGGCGACACCGAGGCGGTGCAGCATGCGCCCGTCGAGCGATCGCCACTTGCCATCGACGCCCTCAACCTTGGTCGAGACGGCGACGTGGGTGTGCAGGTCCGGGTCACCGGTGCGGGAGTCGCGATGCTCGAACGCAGCGACGATGAGACCCTTCGTCTCGACCTGCGCGACGCCGCCGGCACCCGTCCGGGTGAACGCTGCTTCCTCCTGCAGGAACGTCATCGCACCCTGCCACGCAGCCTCATGGGAGGCGTGCACCTCACGTGCAATGTGCGCCTCACGAGGGTCGTTCCGGTCCGCCAACGCCCACAGCAGAGACACCGACTTGACCGGGCTGAACACCAGGTCGTAGCCCGCGACGGGCTGGCGCGGCGGTGTGCCACGCTCGGTCAGGAACCGTGCGACCTCACCGGTCGTGGCCTCGCGGCCGAGCGCGCCGCGCAGGTGATCAGCGGCGAGGTTGTGCTTCACCAAGTCGCGCTCAGGACCGGTCTCGGGGTTCCGGCCGACCTCGTCACGGAACCCCTGGTAGCCGCGGGAGACCTGCTGCTTCCAGTCCGGAACACGGAGCGCGACGAACCAGGAAACCTCGTCCGATGTGGCCGGGCGACGCAACGACTTCTGCAGCATGGCGGACGCGACGTCGGCCTTGATGCCGGACAGTTCCGCGTCCGCAGGGGCGCGCTGGTGGTCCCGCTCGAACGCGACGGACGCGGCGTGGATCTGCACCTGCCACTCGGTGTCGGGGTCGTTCGTGGTCATGAATCGACGGCCCAACCGGGCGGCGTCGATGGCCTCGGAGGCGGACGCGCCGGCGGCGATCTGCTCCTGAATGAACGCAGTTGCGTCAGGGCGCAGCCCCTCGCCGAAGAGGGCCTGCATCTGCTCTGCGGACACCTGCCCGGACACCCCCAGGGAGGCCAGGCCGTTGCCCCACCACTGGCCGGGCTTGGCGCCCTCAGCGGTGTAGTAGTCCGTGAGCTCTTCGCTCCGTCGGACCTGCTGATCGCCCGCAGCAACCTGGTTCGTCAGATATGAGTATCCGTCACCTGCGTGCAGGACGTGCACCGTCATCACGAGCGATCACCTCCTCCCACACCCCCACCGTAGCGGGTTTTGGAGGACCACACACTGTTAGTGCAAGAGGTGTGTAAATTCGGTAGTGTGATGTCAGGCGGTCGGTCAGACTTCGTCAGCACCTACCAAAGCTGTCGTTGCGATCGTCGGAACTCGTTGAGGGGACCAGCGAGAGGGAACCAACCATGGCTCGAACCAGCACGAAGAAGGACAACCGAGAACGAGCACGTCAGCGCCGGGCGGAACTGGACGCTGAACGAGCCCGACGTGACGCCGCGATCGAAGAAGCCGCGTCGACGTTCTTCGACGCCAACGACGATCGCGAAGAACTCATCGCCAAGCTCGACGCGATCGACGTAGACCGCGCCCTCGCTGTCCAGACGCTCGTGGAGCTGAAGGAAACCAACCCGCGGATCGCACAACTGCTCGACATTCCGGTGGCGGAAGTGCGCCGCCTGCGAGACCTCGGCGCGGAGTCCGCCAGCGCGAACGATGGCGCGGCATCGGACGTGGAGGCCATCGAGGGTTCCGCGGCCGCGGAGCACGCGAGTGAAGCCGGGCGGGCGGCGTGAACATCGGAACGGCGATCGTCGCGTCCGCGATCGGCGTCGCGTGGATCGTCTGGTACCTCGGGTGGCGACTTCGCAGCCGAACGGGTCTGCGCCGAACCGACCGAGCGCGTCGCGCGTCGAACGCCGTGATGGGGTGGGCGGCGTTCGAAGGGCTCGTGCTGACAGGCACGCTCGTGTGGACGCCGGCGCTCGGCGCGGTGCTCGTGCTCCTGCCGCTCTGGTTGGTGTTGCGCGGAGTGATCGCGATCGTGGACCGCAGCGCCGAGCGCGCCGCGCAACGTCGCGACATGCTCAACGGGTACCCGCCGGAACCGCGACCGGTCAGCTGGGACAACGTGCCCATGGTGGTCGTGCTCTGGTGGTTCGCGATCGCGTACGTCGGGGTCTTCCTGACGGTGGTGTTCCTCGTCGCGTTCGCCGGCCCCGACGCGCTCGAGTCGGACCTCTCGACGAACGTGCTCATCGGCAGTGTCGCCGTGTGTGCCGTCCCGGCAATCGTGATCGGCGTGGTCCGCAAGCTTCGCCGCGATCAGGCCATCCGCGACTTCCAAGCCCTCACCGCCGGCATCGAATCGCGAGTGCGGCTCGCTCAGGGCACGCACCCGGACGGCCCGCGCGACGAGCAGTAAGCAGCGCCGCCCGCGCGCAAGCGGGCAGGCAAGATAGGAACCGCCGGGCCGCGGTGCCGCGACGCGCGGGGCGCTGTGGCCGTTAGGGATGAGGAGCTGGACGATGGGTGCACGAGCCGCGATGGTCATCACCTGCGACGTCGCCGGCTGCGACCAGGTCATCGTCCCGATAGCCGGACCCGACGACAACAGCAGCCGCACCGAAGCACGCGCCTACGCCCGCGCTCACGGCTGGACGACAGCCGATCACTCCCCCAGCTGGACCGACACATGTCCGTCGCACACTGCGGCCGGTTCAGGCGGCGCCGGCGCTCGGACCGCTGGCCAGGTCGGGGCCTCTGGCCGTTAGGTGTCGGTGGTCACCAGAGCGTCGGAGTGTCCGGCGCGATCCCTGTGCGGCACGCACGGATCGCTGCCGGATCCCACCCGTGATCCCGGAACGCTTCGCGGAGCTCACGAGACAAGCCCACACGTTCACTGCGCTGCAGGCCAGCCATCCGAACCGCGGTCGACCCGTTGCGGTGACGGCCGCGCTGTACACGCTCGAGCATGTTCCCCCGGTGCGTTCCCGGCGCCAGGTGCGACACCGCTGCGTCGACGTCGACGTGGACGCACAACGGGATATCGCAGGCATGCAGCAGCAGCACCGTCGGGTGCAGCGCCGTGCCGGTGAGGTGTTCGTACAGCCACCGCTGCGGCCGCATCGCACGCTGACCACCGCCGGGCTGCGGAACCCAGAAGCGGCCGTAGCCGTCATCGCCAATGGCACCGGTCCAGATCCAGCAGTCACTGGGCGCCGGCCCCCGCACAACGTGCGAGAAGAAGCGATCCTCCGCGGGGATCGGCTGCCGTCCCGGCATCAGTCGCTCAGTGCACAACGAACGAGCATGCTGGGGATGGCGCCGGGCCACTCGCTCATTCCGACGGCGTTCATCAACGAGTCCAAGTGTCTCGGCTGGTCACGGTCGCTACGACGTTCCCCGCCACCGCAACCGCAGTCTCTCGGCGATAGACCGGCCCGTCGAGGCGTACTGGGGCGAGTGTGTAGAGGTATCTCGCGCGAGCACCCTTCACGTTGCCGTTGACGTGATGCCGAGACGGCGGCTCAGCGAACAGGTAGACCGCTTGCTGCGAGCGAGTGAACGGGCAATCGGATCGGAACATGCGGGCACTCCGTCGGCACCGAGCCTGCTCGAGCATGACCATGTCACCGACAGCCCAGTCCTCCGCGGTGGCGTGCCACACCGATCCGGACATCAACGACGCCGTGTCTCCCGCCCCGAGGAGTCTGTACCCGCCGCACACCCACGGAACCAGCGCGACCCCGATGAAAAGCAGGGGCATCACACTCAGCACGACGATCAGCGAGCCGACACCAGGGGCAACAACCGACCACACCATTGCGCCGAGATAGACGAGCAGGAGCACAACGACCGTTACAGCAAGTGCTCTCCCTGCTCCGCCACCAAACGCTGTGCCGGCGCGAACCGAGGCGGCTGACGGCTGCCCGGCGCTTGCTTGGTTCCGCTCCCAGTTCACCGTTTCAGTCTCCTCCGGTCAGGCGCGGGCGCCGACGTACTGGGGGAACATGCGGTCCATCGTCGCTTCGTGGCGGGCGGCACGGTCGTCCTCGCCACGGGCGCGGGAGATCTCCGCGAACGTCGGCCCCGACGCGGACGGTTCAGCGGGTGCGGGTCGGCGGCTCATTTCGGCGTAGTACCGGTCTGCGTCGTGCTCGGCCTGCTCGAGGCGGGCCCGCAGCTCGAGGACCTCAGCCACGAGTGCCGGGGCGGCCATCTGAAACCCGACCATGAACCCAGCCTCGTAGACCTGACGCTGCTCGTCGGTGAGTTCCCACTCGCGGACGTGCTCGGTCGGGTCCGCGCATGCCTGGTCGATCGCGCGGAAGGCTGCGACGGTGTCGCCGGCGTAGAGCTCGTCGACGGCGTCGCGGGTGGACTGCTGCACGATGTCGGGGCTGATGGTGGTCGGACGTTCGAGGGTCATCGTCATCACGCGGCCGTGCTCGAGGCGAGTTCGCTGATCTTGTCGGGGCGGAACCCGCTCCAGGAGCCGGTCTCCGTGTCGGTGACGACGATGGGGGCGTTCATGCCGAGGGTGGTCTTCCACTCGTCGATCTGCGCCTGGTCGACGTCGTCGAGGTGCAGCTCGGTGTACTCGATGCCGGCGGAGGCGAGAGCACGCTCGGTGGCCTTGCACATGCCGCAGAACCCGGACTTGGTGTAAACCGTGATGCTCATCGAAATCACCTTTTCGTAAAGTCTGTTTGCCGGGGACCCGCTCCCCGTTGCATGCTTCTATTCTACGTCGGCGGCACCAATAATGGTACCCTTTTCCGCACATTCTTCTACTATTTTTTAGCCGGGCGGCACACCTGTTGCGGACCCATGCGTGTGCATTGTTTGGCACCAGGGAATGGCGTTTATGAACGCACGGCTGGGGCATCAATAACGGCGGGAGGGCTGGGGATCCCCAGGAGCATTGAACCGGTAATGCAATCACGGGAAGCCGTTAGGAATAGTGGGCTGCGCATTCCTGAACTGTGTCGTCCCGGCGCTTTTCACCACGTCGGGGACAGCCGCCGCCTCCCGTGGGTCAGCCCGTGACGGGGTGCGGTGCGCTGGTCGCGGCGGTGGTCACGGTGACGTCGTCGTGGTCGCACTCCCAGAACAACATGCGGACGTCGTCGGCGATCGATTCGGGGAGCTGCTCGTTCGTCCACGCCGTCGACGGGAACGAGACCGTGACGGTGACTGTCGTCATGGGGGCGGTGGAGGACGGGCCGTGGCCGGCGCCGCCCCACTCGTACTGCCACGCGATCGCGACGTGTCCGGCGGGGCCGCCGTGGTAGCGGTCGAACACGGCCCGGTGCTCGTCGTCGGTGTGCTGCAGCGGCCGGGTGCAGGTCCAGCGGGTGCCGTCGACGTCGTAGGTCGTCGCACCGCACACCGGCACGCGGGGATCGACGTCCGCGCCGGGAGCCATGTCCGCGGCCGGAGCCTGCGGGTCGGTCTGCTCGTCGTCGAGGTGGGTGGGGCGTTCGTAGGTGATGTACATGGTCGTGGTGCCTCTCTAAGCTGTGTGGGCGGTCTGGGTCGAGACGTCCGGACCGCGCCTCAGGGAGGCGGGGGCGTTCCGAATCCGGGACGCCCCCGCCGTTTATCTAGCGGCGTGCGGCGGCCGGGGTGAGGTCGACGTGCTGCAGCAAGAACCGCACCGCGGACCATGCAGAGAGTTGCGGGCGGTCCCAGGCGTGCCAGCCGTCGTTGAACTCGCAGCCCTGCGCATCCGTGATGTCGCGGCCCTCGACCAAGACGCCGGCGTCGTCGCAGAGGACCAGGTGCGGCATGTTGCTGCACTCGCGGATGATCCGCTGGGCTTCGAGGTGCCCGGCGGCGGTGAAGTCGCGGGCGGTGTTGATGCCGTCGCAGCAGTAGCGAATCTCGGTCGGCATCTCCCCCGGCTCCCCAGCGACGAGGGTGGTGCCGTGGTCGGTGTAGGTGTCGGTCATCCCGTCGAACGAGCGACCCTCGTACTTGCCGCAGATCTCGTCGACCTGCGCAGTGGTGGGGCCGTCCTCGTGATGGACGTTGATCCACGCCGCCGCGGTACCGGTGGAGCAGCGCACGGAGAAGCGCTCGCCCGGGAACTGGGTGCGCAGTTCCTTGCGGAGCAGGGCCGCGACGGCCTTGGTGGAGATGAGGGTGGTAGGCATGTGGTGCCGGTCCTTTCGGGGGTCGGTTGTGGGAGAGTGATTCGGGCGGCCGGGACCAAATTCGTGTTGGTCCCGGCCGCTTGGTCACTCCCGACCGCTGTCGTGGGTGAAGGTGTCGACGAACGTGGTGAACTGCAGACCCGCAACCGTGGCGGTGTGGGTCAGCTGGTAGCCCTGACGGGCGCGGCCCCGGAGGTCGTCGTCCCGTTCGGCGATCTTCGCCAACTGCCGCGGAATGTCGTCCTCGCCCACGACCGGAACAATCGTTGTGACGGTGTCGATGTGCTGCATTCGCTTTCCTCTCCCTCTCGTTGTTTTGCCTGGAAGGCGACTTGTCGCCGCTAGGACGGGAGGGTGGAGTGCAACCCGAAGGGCGGAGGGGAGAGAATTTCGGCGCGAAATAAGCGAAGCGCGTGCCGGAAATCTCGGAGGATCCGGCCGCGCAGCGGCTTGCGCGGAGCCCGGACGTCCGTACGCTGCCGAAGGCTTCCAGGCAAAACAACGGCTCGCAGGGTCTGACAGTGCCGGCGGAGCCGGTTCCACCCGGAGCGCAGCGACTCCCGGCCCCCGGCCGGAAGCCCTGGAAGACTCACCCCATGACCGAGCACGCAGAACACTCCGCCCCGCGGCCACGCCGGCGCCCGTTCCGCGCGATCCAGCGGTTCCTCGACTCGATCGCGCCCCTGCTCGACTTCCTCGGTCTGCTCGCAGGCCTGGTGCTCGTCATCAACCTCATGATCCGATCGCTGAACGGCGAGCACTTCGGCATGTTCTAACCCCGAGACTTTGTGCAAGACCGCACAAAGTGCGGCAGGATCATGCAAGCGCGTCGACGATGCGAGCGCTTCATCCCTGGGGGGCGCATCGTCGATGCTGCTCATGCCCGACCCGAGGGGAGTCGATGGTGCTGCTGCGGAAGCATGCTGAAGAGATGCGTGACATGTACGCGAACGAGATCGCGGCCGCCGTCCACGGCGGCGTCGAACCGGCACAGCTGCAGGTGGAGTCGTGGGCGCGGTACGACGCCGCGGTACGCGGCGGAGATCCCGCGGCCGCATTCCCATCGTCCCGGCCCTGACCGGCAGCCGGCCCGCTCGAGCGTCGATCCTGGCTGCTCCCCTGGCCCGCCGGAGGCGGTGACAGCCGCGAGCTCCGTCGAGCGGCTCCGGGTCGGGAGGGGCGAAGCCCTTGCCGCCGTGCCCGCAGGGTGCGGCGCAGCCCACGGACACCCAGACGGTCCAATGGGACATGTTCGGGGCCGGATGGGACACGATCGTGGGCTGGGTGGGCGTGAGGGCCGCTTGCTGCGACCCTCACGCCGGTTCACCTACTCGGCCGCGGTGTCCTCGTTCGCGGTGTCCGCGGTGTCGGCTGCCGCCTCAGTGGGGGCGTCGCCAGCGCTGGCCTGGCCGGTGACGATCTGCTCAACGTGGGAGAGGGTGTAGCCCCACGCGGTCAACTGGGTCAGGTACGGCACCGCGACGGTGGCGGCCATGCTCCACCCGTACCGGCCCACCGCCGACTCGACCTCCGCCAGGCCGAACGCGAACGCGACGTGTCCGGCCTTCCCGGGCCGCTTCCGCGCCCACTCGGCCGCGTCAGCGTCCTCGGGGACGCCCAGCAGGTCGGCGGCGGTGACGCGCTGGCCGTAGTAGTCCCGCATCGGCGTCAGCAGCGCCGCCGCGGTCCATCGGGCTGCGTCCTTTGGGATCGCCTTCGATCCGACGAGTCCGGCGAGCCAGACCCGACGGACCTCGCGTGCAGCGGTCCACTCGTCCTGCAGGCGGTTGTCCCGCTCACGGCGAGCCGCGGCCGCTTCGGCTTCGGCGGCGCGCTCGGCTTCTTCCTCCGGGGTCAACTCGGCCACGGGGCGGTCGTAGAAGTGCCGAGCCGTGTGCTGCTCCGGGGTGGTGCACACCGCGGCTACGGACGCTGCGCCACCGATCGGCTGCACCAGCACCGCGTGCCCCGCGCACGCGGTGTGGGCCTCCGGGTCGAGGGCGGGGAGCATGGCCCGCGAATCGTTCTCGGGGACCGACTCGTCCGACAGGCCGTCGAGGCGCTTCCACCCGAGCGCCGCGTCGTCGTCGACGACGGCGACACCCTGCTCCCGGTACTGCTCCGCCACCTTCGCAGCTTCCGCTTCCGCAATACGGCGGTTGCGGTGCTGCTGGGCGACGAACGGCAGTTCATCGTCGTAGCCCTCGCTGATGCACTCGTTCAGTTCCGCCGTCGCGTCCTCGTCACCCTCGAACTCAGCCAGCAGCAGCGCCGCGTCGAACGACACCTGCCGGTCGATCACCGCGGCGGTGGCGGCCTCCGACTTCGCCACGGTCAACGTCGCCTGCACCTGCTCCTTGTCGGTGCCGGTCTCGCGGGCGATCCCGGCGACGGAGAGGCCTGCGAGTTCCAACTGCCGGTACGCGTTCAGACGGTCCCCGTCGGTCAGGGCGGTGCGGCGTTCGTTGGCGACCAACTGCTCCGCGATCCGCTGGGCGGGGGTGTCGCCGCGCTCAGTGACGAACACGGTCACGGTCGTCCCGGCCTCGCGGGCGGCGAGGACGCGCATCTGCCCGTCGCGGACCACCACGGCCCCGTCCGTGTTGCGGTAGCCGATGGTCGGCAGGAGCACCCCGTGGCGCTTCACGGACGCGAGGAACGCGGGGTCGAGGTCAGCCGCGGTACGGACGTTGTCCTCAATCACGGCCTCCGAGGCCGGGATGGTGACCAGGTCCACGCCCACCGCGTCAGCGGTGTCAGTGGTGGTCTGGGTGTTCTCGGTCATGGTCATGTCGTTTGCTACGCTTTCCGGTAGTGACCGGGTGCGGGTCCTGGCAAATTGCAGTTGTCGGGAATTCCGCACCCGGTCTTTTCTATGGGTGCTGCGGTGTCTTACTGGTGGAGTGCCGCGGTGAGCGCTTCCGCTCGGGTGAGTGCGGCGCGTGCGCGGCCGAACGCGGTCATGATCGCCGTGTACTGATCCGGCGACAGTGACCGGGTGTCCCCGGCCTCGTCGTAGGTCAGGAACAGGACCGTCCCGTACAGCGGCGACGCCGCCCGCGACCGGCCGAGGGCAACCGCTGCGACAGTGGCGAGGTCGTTGCGCTCCCCCGCGTACATGCCCTCGTCATCGATCCACGCATCGATCCGGCCGTCGAGGCGGACCACGTCCACCAGGCGGCACCCGATCTGCTCCCGCGTGCCCTGCAGGGTCGACTCACGTGCGTTCACGACGACGCCTTCAACCGCACCATCTGCGGTCGCTCGAATACCCATCAACTTCATTTCCTTCTTCCTCTCCCTTTCGTTGTTTGCCCGGGAAGGCACGTAGTGCCGATAGGACGAGGAGCCGGGGTGCAAGCCCAAAGCGGCGACGCTCCGAGAAGTTTCGACCGGCCCCGTCCCGCCGACGCAGGAGATCTACACGACGGGGCCGGTCGAAAGTTCTCGCGTGCGGCGGTGGCGACGGCTTGCGGCCCGGAACCTCGTCCGTACAATCGCCGAAGGCTTCCCGGGCAAACAACGAACCCGGCAGGGTTCGACAAGCACTGGCCGGCTCGCCGGCTCCCTCCAGTCAGGACAGGCCGCCGGAGGCGGGGCCGCTCAGACCAGAACAGCCCGCCGGCAAGGCGGCCCGCTCACCTCTCCCCCTCGAGGAGCTCACCGGCGCGCAGAGGCCAGCAGGCATGAAGCGGCCCCGGCCTGCAAGGGGGGACAGCAGTACCGGGGCCGGTGCTGCTCGGATCAAAATTGGGGGCTGATCCAAGCGGCCGCGCTCGAACGTGTTGGGGGAACAGTCCGAGCGCAACTCCACGGTATCGCTAGAACGTCTAGCGAGTCACCCCGACACGTTATGAGCCTGCTGAGACTCCGCTCGATGCTTCACCGCAGTCCGCCACACCCACGCCGCCGTCGCCGCCTGCCCGCTCCCCCACTCGACCAGGACCGCGTCACCGGTCGCCGCGATCGCCTTCGCCTCCACTCGCCGGTCGACACCGCGGTAAGTGCGGATCCACGCCCACACCGTTACCGGCGGCCGGACGTCGCCCACGGGCCCGCCACGGGCCTCCTGCGGGATGGAGACGGCTTCTTCGGGCAACCAGCGGCCACGCCGGCGCTGACCCATCAGCGGCGCGCCTGCGGCCACAGAGAACGCTTCTTGAGCCGGTCCATCGGCACCCACACGTGGTGCACGAAACCCGTGTACACGAGCTGCACATAAACCATGTCCCCGTCGACTTGCTCAACGAACCCGGCACGTTTGCGGGCCCGACCGGGTGAACTCGACCCGCACCCACACCGCCGGGTAACCGGACACTCGATCTGGTGCCGGCGGGGCCTCGATGCCGAGGGGCTGGTCCCCGGGCGGATCGGGATGGCTCGGCGGCGCCCACCGGTGTTCGGGCATGAGTCCGATGATGACCGCGGCCGCCGACACCCGGCCTCAGCGGTCGCGCCGGTTCAGCCGGCGGATGACCCTCCGCTTTGCGGCCGCGAGCTCGTCGATCAACATCCACTGCAACCGCGCGAGCTCATCGTCCACAATCAGCCGGCTAGACACGCGAACCGATCATCCATCCACCATGACCCCGCCACCTCGTGCAGCTGTTGCCGACGTCGGCGAACCGGCCACGGCTCCGCCGATGGCCTGCGCAGCGCAGCGCAGACAGGGCGCACGCGCGCAGCGCGAATCTGGTGTCGGCGCGATCGGTGAAGATGGATCCATGACCACCGTCCGCGGCACGATCCGCTCCACAAACGCCATCACCGCTGACGGCCACGCAGACAACCAGAGCATCGCCCGGGCCCGCGACGTCGAAGGCCTGGACCGCACCGGGTACGACGTCGTGCAGACGAACAGGCTGAGCTCGACCGCGGCCGTCCGCGCTGTCGCCCGGTCGACCGAGATCCAGCCGCACGAGGCATCCGGGCCGAACTGCGACGCAGCCCTGAAGGCGTACCGGCAGTCGATCCCCGACGGGTGGATCAGCCTCGGCATCACCGTCGACGCCTGACGCCGGCGAGAGACGAGACGGCATGGCAATCCACCCAGCGATCGTGCTCACCTGCGACGGCTACCAGTGCAGCGAAAAGCTCGCCCTTATCGGCCCCAACGCGGTCAGCTACGGCGGTGCTCGGGGGCATGCCGAGTCGTACGGGTGGGACTGCTCAGTAGACGACGTCGACTGGTGCCCGAACTGCAGGGCAGCGCAGGCCGCCCTCGATTCACGGGACACCGTTCAGGGTCAGCGGTGACGTCGCTCCTCCTGCACCAGTCCGATGAGCGCGAGCGTGCGCTGCAGCTCGGCCTCGGACTCCCAGAACCCGGCCGCCGAGCAGTCTGCACGACGTCCCGTGACCGATCTTGCGGCCCGCTAGCGCCGGGAGGTCGCTCGGAGTGCGGCCATTGGATATGACAGAGGGGTGAGTGGATTGCTCGACTCACCCCTCTGCATCAAATAATTAGACGACCTTGCACGTCAGACTAGCTACTGCCGACGAAAAAGCCCAACTATGGTGAACACCAGGCCGACAACACCGGTGACCAATCCGAGTAAGTACAGAAGTCCTGCTGGAAAATTGACACCGGTCCCCTCCGGCGTGAAGATAACCCAGACCGATCCCACCGCAATGAGCACGAACGCACATGACAGGATAATAGCGGCTGCGCCAAATGGCGTCCTTAAGCTACTCATACCTTGCTTCCTTTACCCTTGTAAAACAGGAGTCCGAGGTTTCGAACACCGAAGTAGTATTCCGCAGCGATGCCATAGCAGAGGTTTCGGTTTCTCCCCGCTGAATAAGCATTACGGCAAACCTTCTGCAGCCCAGCGAGGAATGCATTGTCGCAACTAAGCCTGCTGGTACGTGATTCCTTGGCATAGCAACGGTCATGGTTGTTGCAGACCGGCTTGAAGTAAGCCTTGCCCCACGATTGCGGCACTCCCGTGCAGCCATTCACAGTCGACTTAGAAGCCATGCTACTCATGGCACCGCTGTTCGCTGTCTGATCTTCTTCCGGTTCCGTCGAAGTCACCGGCTCTCCATCGTTGGCCACGCGGAAACGCCACGTCGGAGTGGACACTTCAGTGGTACGAGTCCAGTCACTGAGAGCCCGAACCTTCGCGCTCCACTCGAACGAGTGGCCTGCGGGAAGGCCAGTGAGGGCAGTCGGTAGACCTTCGTTGGAATTTGTCGAGAAGACGGTACCATCCGTCTGGTCGACCACCGTGTACGCCACACTCGCGTCTGCCGGAAGGGATCCAGTCAAGGACGACATTGCCGCCAGTACAGCCTGCTCGCCAGAGATTACTGAGTTGTCAGCGATTGAGGGGATCAGCGCCGCGGTTGACCAATCGCCGACACCAAACTGATAACTGGACACTGGCCCGTCGGAAACGCCGTCCGTTACGAACGCTTCCACCTTCACTGACCCAGTAAGGTTCTGCAGCTGATACGCGAAGGAGCTTGATTGCCCCTCACTAAGCGCGAATGCCGCCTCCGGGAGGCCGTTGACGTTGACCTGCAGTTCCTGACCCGTACGGAAGGCGGAAGGAGCTGAGAAGGTGCAGTTAATCGCACCGGCGCCAGTCGTCGGCGCCTCTGCCCACGCGCCGGCCGCGAAGGGAGCGTCACAGGCAATTCGCGGCAGCTGCGCATTGGCGTACCAGCCTTGCACATCGATCAGATAGTTGGTGGGGGACGCAATATTGTTGAGGCTGATCTTGCCGTTTGCGCCGACCGGAACGGTGATCGTGTTGGTGCGGATCTCGTCAGCGCGGAAGTTGATCGAGGTGGTGTCTGGCTTGGCGGTGCCGTCCGCCCAGACGGTTGCGCGGCCTTCACTGCCACCGTGGTACGCCGTCAGGGTGAGGACCACCGCGTTGATGCCGGAGCCCATCACGGGAACGCCCGCCTTGCCGGTGACCTGAATGGAACGCGTCTCGTTCGCGGCAAGGACTGTTTCGCCGCTTGCGGTGGAGTTGTACACGCGGCCAATTCCAGGGGTGAAGGTGGCGCCTGCGGTGCCAGCAGCGGTGAAGTACCCCTGCAGATCGACGGCGAGGTTCGCAGTGCCCGACGGGTTCGCGATAGTCATTTTTCCTGAAGAAGACAGCTGCACCTGCGCCTGGATCGACGTGTTCGTCGATGGGGCATAGTGAAGGGCGTTCTTCGGGGCGGTGGTGCCGGTCGGGTACGGGGTGAGGTAGCCGTCGGAGGTGCTGGTGCTCTGGGGCACCAGATTGACGACCGCGGCGGAGGCGTTCGCGGGAACGCCGTTGGCGCCGGCGACCTGCACGTCGATGCTGCTGCCAGGGGTGAGGATTGCCTTGGGCGCACCGAGTCCGCTTCGGGTATCGACGATCCGCTTCCCAGCGACGGGAACGAACCCGCCGGCAGCGGTGCCATCCTCGCCGCTGGTGTAGTAGCCCTGCACGTCCAGGATGAGCCGCGAGGCGGTCTCGGTCGCGACCTGGATCGTGCCATCGGAGTTCACGGCGACGATTGCCGAGTTCGACACATACTCCCCAGTGTTGTCGTTGTAGATCAGCATCATCGTCCGCGACGTGTCCGCGTTCGGTCGACCGAAGAGCGTGCCGTTGTCGGTAGAACCACCGACGGTGGCGTTCAACGACACCGCGCCCACCGAGCCGTCGTCGGGGATCCCAGCGAGACCGGCGATCTTGATGGTCCGATACTTCCCGGCTTCCATCGGTGTGCTGTAGCCACCGACGCCGTTCTTGGTGTCGAGAACACGGCCAGTGGCAGGAACGAACACTCCACCGGTTCCGGTGTCGTTGATTGCCTGCGCCGGTGTGGCGACGAGCAGCGATCCAACAAGTGCGATGGCGCTGAGGATTACGACAGCGATGCTGCGCTTCCTCGTGCGCGGAGCGTGCAGCAGTGTGCGCACGAGACCCCCTAGATGAACGACAGCACGGGTTGCTGTCAGCTTGCGCAGCATATGAGGAAGCTGAGTGTCTGTACCCGACCCCCGAACGGGGAAAAACGGAAAAGCCCTGGTCAAACCGGGTAGCACCGTGGCGGGCTTAGTGAACCCTCAGCAAACGCGGTCGGGGAGGTACCCGTGCGACACATCGAAGCCAAGCGGATAGCCAAGCCTGAGGCGCGAAGACCGGCCCGATAGCCGATCGGCTATCGAGGCAATCGGCTGGTGGCGCGGGATGTGCTTCGATACCCCGATGAAGCTTCACGTTGAGGTGCAGGGCCGGGGGAAACGTACGGCGGTGCTGCTACACGGGATGACCGGATCACATGAGAGTTGGTGGCGAGTCGTCCCGCTGCTGGTCGAGAGCGGCTACCGCGTTCTTGCGGTCGATCTCCCGGGCCACGGGCTGTCGCCCCGCGACGACACCATGACGGTGGATCGCGCCGCTCGGTCGATCTCGGAGTCCATTGCCGACGATTGCGGGTCGGTGCTCAACCTGGTGATGGGGCATTCGTACGGTGGGCTGCTCCTCGCCGCGGCTGTGGACACCGCGCTGCTCACACCGGAACTCTCGGTCTACATCGACACTCCATTCACCACACGCGGCGGCTGGGATCGAGCCGAGCTCACCGCCGAGTACGAGCAGGACAAGCGGGCTCGCACCTATGACGGGCTCCGAGCATCGCGGCCGTTCTACAGCGACCAGGACTGCGTGGTCGAGGCTCGGGCAGCGGAGCACTTCGATCCGGCCACTGTGGCCGCGCCGGCGACGGGCGCTGGGGTCTCCTTCGAGCCGGATCCCGGATCGATCATCGTTCGAGCGAAGCCGAGCTCGTATGTCGACGACGAGACGGCGGCTCGGCACCGTAGCCGGGGCGTGATCGTCCGTGACGTTCCCGGTGCTGCCCACTCTGTCTGGTACAGCCACTTCGACCAGTTCGTCGCCGCACTGCCCGAGGTGTTCCAGTAGCCCATCGGTGACCGAGACGCCCGCTACGCCTCGCACGACCATCCCTCAAACTGGTGAGATGGCAAACATCCGCCGAGCAACCGTCCGGGACGCTGAAGCGATCGGACTGTTCCAGATGCGTGCATGGGAGCAGACGTACCGCGGCGTCGTCCCGGACTCGTTCCTCGACGCCAGGGCCGCCCAGCCGGGAACCGGACGCTGGGCGGAGCGCATCCGTGGCGGAAGCCGGCGCGTGTTCGTGGCCGAGTCGGCCAACGGCCGGCTCCTCGGCGTCGCCAGCACGACGCACACATCCGAAGCACGGCACGGCCTTCCCGCACTCGAACTATCAACCCTGTACGTCGATCAGGGCTCACACGGAACAGGGCTGGCGTCGAATCTCCTCCACGCCGCGATCAGCGAAGACGACGCGCACCTGCTCGTGTTCTCGTTCAATCTGCGCGCCCAGCGCTTCTACGCGAAGCACGGATTCGAGCGCATCGACAGGCGGCAGCTCGACCCAGGAACCGGACTCAACGAAGAACGATGGATCCGGCAGCTCCCCGATCCCGACAGCCCGACTCGTTAACCGATCCACTACCGGTCAGCCCTGTGCCGGGACTTGATCTCAGGCGCTGATCCCTCCGCGAGGAGGAAGTAGCCGAGGAACACGAGGTCCTCGCTCGTGGTGTCGAACTTGGAGATGACGACCTCCGCCGGCTCGTAGAAGACATCACCCGCGCGGAGAGTGGTCTCTGCCTCGTCGCCGATTTGGAAAGTGACCGACCCCTTCTCGATGGTCCCGAACACAGGGCCGTTGTGAACATGGGCGCCACCCGTCGTGCCGGCCGCGATCGAGATTCGGCGCACCTCGACGTGCGATACGTCCATGCTGCCGCCGATAGCCTGGTCGAGAAGAGTCGATCGAGTGATGGGCGATTCAGTCATAGCCGCAGTCTGCCAGGACTGGCCGGCCCTCCCGAGGAGCGTCCTGGACCTAAGCGGGTACGGCCAAAAGATCGCTCGAGGCTGTCCGTAGACCGATCGCCTTGACGCTGCAGGATCGTCGTCCCGATCCCCCAGTAGAGGCGGATGAATTCTGTGTTCACGCGGCGCTGCGCCGTGAACCGAGCCGCATGCACTTGCCGCGTCAGCTCGGCAAGAGCAGCGGCATACCCGGATACGGCTGGCGACGAATCAGACATCACTGCCCAGTCTGTCCGATCAGCCGATCGGAAGAAGAACGAACGAAGCGTTCTCCGGGATCAGCTATGCCAGGGTGGAGATGATCCCCAAGCGAAAGGCGACCTCCACCATGGCGCAGAAAGTCACCACGCACCTGGTCGATGACCTCACCGGCGACACCATCGAGGAAGGCAAGGGCCGCACCGTGTCCTTCTCCTTTGACGGCGGGCACTACGAGATCGATCTCACCGACGACAACGCTGACGCGCTCCGCGAAGCGTTCTCTGACTACGTCGCTGCCGCGCGAAAGGTCAACGGCCGCGCCGCGCGTACCAGTGCTGGCAGCGCGCCGAAGCGTGAGAACTCGGAAGAACTCGCGAAGATCCGCGAGTGGGCCAACGCGAACGGCCACGAGGTCTCCTCGCGTGGCCGTATCAGCCAGGCCGTCCGCGACGCGTACGACGCCGCACACTGACGCCACTCCCCCACGAAAAGAGCCGGCTGCCCTCGAGGGCAGCCGGCTCTTTTCATTGACGCCGATACGGCGCTCTTATGTCAGCCCAGCTTTCTGGAGGGACAAGACGGCTGCCGTTACTCGACTACCTTCACGAGCACGGCGGCCGCGGAATCGAAACCGTCCATGGCCGCGAGCGTGGGCAGCTCCGCGCCACCCAGTCCAGCGAGCTCGAGCGCTGCTCTACCAAGGCCATGCGCTGCGCCGATTGACTGACCATTCGCGAGCGCTGCATAGAATTGAGCAGCGTACGCAATCGCGTCAGTGTCGTCGATTTCATCAGACATCCCGATTGCGAATGGAGCGAGCGTCTCTACAAGCGCCTCGGCTTGAGCGGCTGAGTTGCACGAGTTGAGCACGATGAGAAGAGGTGGTTCGTCGACGGCTTGTACTGCATTCGCGAAGGCTCGCGCGGTGACCACAACGCCATCGTGAGGTTTGTCTACCTCATCCTCGAACTCGATCAGGTCATCATCGCTATGCCCCGAAAAGTGCACGATATGCGGCCGGAATCTAGTCAATCCGTCCAAAAGATCCTCTGTGGTGGCGGCAGGGCGGACGTCGAGTTCGATGAGATCCCGATGCTCCGCAGATTGAACCGCTCGGCGGATTCGGGTCTGCTCACGACCCACCCTCAACCCCCCGTCGGAGGATGCACCGAGGATCAAGATGCGCAGCTTTTCCTGGCGAGGAGTTCGAAGTTGCTGAACGGCGTCACGAACAGTGGCTTCACTCCGAGCTACACGAACTTCGAGCGCGGACTGATTCGCCGCTGCCGAGCGGCTGGCGCTTGCCAAAGCCTTCGCCTGATCGCGCTGAGCCGCTAAGGTCTCGGCTTGCTCTGCCTTGAAGAGCTTTGTCTGCAGTCCGGAAGCATCCTTCGCGTACGCCGTGGCCCGCGTCTGCCAGCTCGCCGCATCTTTGCCCGCTTGCGCTGCTTCAGCATCCCGTCGCTGCGCTTCGCGAAGTCGACTCGAGGCAGTACTCGCGCTTGTCGTTTTAGTCGCCGCCAAGCGTGCTTTGCTGGCATCGGCTCTCTTTTTTGATTCCTTCGTTCGATACTCTCCGACACGCCTTTCGGCGTCGATTTGCTGCTTCTGCTTGTTTTCCAGTTGCCGTCGGTACTGACTGGCACTCATGGCACCCTCGCTTCTGCTCTATCGGAAGAAGTGTCGCCCGGCCGCCGTGAGCGGCGGCCGGGCGACATGATCAGATGCGGAACGCTCGACCGCACTTGCCGCAATTGATGAGGCCGTGCCGCGTCACCTTGACGCCAACGAAGACGTTTCGGCAGTACGGGCAGGTGATGGTGGGGACGGACGGTGCCATGAAGAAACCTTTCGAGTCGGGTGCATGCTCTTCCACATGCCTCGAGAAGATTGTACGTCGACTGACCGACAATGTGGGATGGATCGATGACAGTTTCTGGATCGGATAGCATCACCGGCACGTGCACTCATGTTGACTTAGACAACTCGGGCGCAAGAAGTCGGTTTGGATTCGGTCGTAGTTCCTGCGCGTGGAGAGGGGCCGCTTACGCTCCTTGAGACGCGTGGTAGTGAGGTATACCCCAACGCAACAGTGCCGGGAGTAGTCAAATCGCGTGGTTCTAGGGTGCTGTTTCGTACTTCTGCCACAGGAGTGTGCGAGGGTCTAGGAGTGGTGCAACACAAGACGCAGACCGTCGCCTACGTTCGGGTGAGCTCGGTCGATCAGAACCTCGACCGGCAACTCGAGACCATCGGCGACGTCGACCGCGTGTTCGAGGAGAAGATCTCCGGCGGTGCACGCGCCGACCGTTTGGCCCTTGCCGACTGCATCGGCTACGTCCGGGACGGCGACACCGTCCGAGTCGCATCGATGGACCGGCTCGCACGCTCCCTTGGCGACTTGCGCGACATCGTCGACGAGATCACCGCGAAGGGTGCCTCAGTCGAGTTCGTGAAGGAGCAGCAGACCTACAGCCGCGACACCGACGACGCGATCGGCCGGCTCATGCTCAACCTCCTCGGCGCGTTCGCTGAGTTCGAACGCACCCTCATCCGCGAACGCCAACAAGAAGGCATCCGCATTGCAAAGGCTGCGGGCAAGTACAAGGGCCGCAACCGCAAACTGACCGACGACCAGATCACCGAAGCACGCCGCCTCATCAGCACCGGCGTGCCGAAGACCACCGTCGCTCGAGGGCTCGGCATCGACCGCACAACTCTCTACCGGATGCTCGCCACACCTATCTCCCCCGCTGCCACCGATTCAGCCGCTGGCGACGTCGTCGGTGTGTAGCGGGCATTTTCGCGGGACAGGCATACGGGAATACCCCTGTTCAGGCGGCCGTAGGCAACGGAACCCGTTGTGAGCGACGACTGTCGCGTAGCGGTGAACGACCGGCTACCGAGACGTCGACATGACCGGTTCAGCGTGCGTACGATCGACGCTGTCGGCGCTTCGCCGGCAGATGGGGAGTATGTCTCCCGGGTGGGTGGGCTCCGATCATGGAGCTCTCATGGCTGTCGTCTACCGACGTCTCGTGGCAAATCGGTCCTTCGTCGCCGGCATCGGAGCGGTTGCCCTCTCGGCTATCGCGCTCGGCATGATCCCGCTGTCACTGATCCTTTCCTCTGGCACGTCCCTGGTCGACGGAGCCTTCGCCGCGGGAGCGTTCGGCCTGGCGAATGCGGTGGGCGTCCCGATCCAGGGGGCGCTGATGGCTCGCATCGCTGCGCGTTGGGTCGTGGGCTCCAGTGCGGGCATGAGCTGCGGCGTCATGCTCGCGGTCGCTGCGTCGCCCGGTTCGGCGTGGCAGCCGGTCCTCTTGGTTGGAGCCGGGGTGTCGTTCCCGGCCCTGGCTGCGGCACTTCGAGCGTCGATCCCGCGCTCGTTCTCGAGGCCCGGTGAACGCACCGGCGCCTACGCGCTGCTCTCGGTCGCGTTCCAAGCGGGACTCGCCGTCGGGCCGGTGGTGGCGAGCCTCCTCGCGACCTCAGCGACTCGACGTCTCAGCTTCGTGATCGTTGCGGCAGTGATCGCGACCGCTGGCTCCCTGCTGGCGTTATCGATTGGAAGAAGCGCACCCTCGCACCGTTCCGGTCCGCCCCTTCCGGTGGCCGGCGTGGCGACATTCGGCCGGATCCTCGCGATCAGCGGGCTGGTGAGCATGGCGACGGGATCGCTGACCGCCATCGTGCCTGCAGTGGCACAGGCGGTCGGGAGCCGAGGACTGACAGGACCCGTGCTGGCGGCTCTGGCGCTCGGAGAAGCGGCTGGTGCACTCCTCTTCGGCGCCCGCCCGTTGCCGAGCAGTCGACGGTCGCAATTGGTCACTGCTCTGGCTCTAACCGCGAGCGGGTACGCGGCACTGGCGCTCGTTGCTGGCCAGCTCGTGCTCGTGGCTGGTTTGGTGTTCATCGCCGGGGCGCTGTCGAGCCCCGTGACGATCCTCCTATCCGCCGCGCTCGACGACGTCGTGCAGCCGGGGATGCTCGCCAGCGCGTACGGACTGATCGTCGTGGCTGCCGTCGGAGGCGCTGCGCTCGGAACGATTGCGGCCGGCCTCATCATCGGTAGCTCGGCAGGCGTCGCCGGCGTCGCCTGCGCAGCGGTCATATCGGCCACGGGAGTCGCAATCGCATCGGCACTTGCTGTTCCTCGCATCCAGCGTCGACCTACGTCTCACTGAGAGATCCCCTGCCGGGCGCGGCCTCGTGCCCTCGCTCGTCAGTGCCCGGTCACGGCCTGCGCGCCGAGGCGCGACTCCAGCATCGTGTCCATCGCCTCGTGCACCAGCGCGTCCCCCTGCTTCCGGGAGATGCGCTGGGAGGCGATGAGCGCTGCGATCCCCTGCATCGTGGCCGCGAACAGGAGCTTGAACATCTCTCGGGCGCCGCCATCCGCCTCCGACTCGTAAGACGCGCCCATGGCCTCATCCAGGACCCTGAACAAGGTGAGCGCGGCGTCGTGGACGGGGCCCTCGTGAGCGCTCGTCTTGGCGGCGAACATCAGTTCCATCAAGGCGGCGTCGTCGACGGCGAAGTCCACGTATGCCTGCCCCACGCGGCCGAGCCGCTCGCGGAGCGGCCCTGGTCCGGCCAGGGCTGATCGCACGTCGTCGGTGAGTCGGGCGAAGCCGCGCGCGGCGAGAGCCTCCAGTAGTGCCTGGCGGTCGATGAAGTGGGTCCTCGGAGCGCCGTGGCTCACCCCGGCTTGCCTCGCGAGCTCACGCAGGGACAGGTCGTCGACTCCGTTCTTCCGGAGCATCGCCTCGGCCTGCTCGAGCAGCACCGCGCGCAGGTTCCCGTGATGGAACGGCCGCATCGTCATGGCCTGATCCTAACGCTCGACTAGGCATTGACTAGATTCTAGTCACCGCCTAGATTGATGAGACGGCGCACACGCGTCGTCTCCGGATCGCGCCTCTCGGGGTGCGCTCGATGACAGGACGATGCACATGGATCGACAGAAGACTTTCGTGGTGCTCGGCGGGACGGGCCAGACCGGGCAGCACCTCATCCGTCTGGCGCTCGAGCAGGGGCACCGCGTGCGGGCCTTGGCTAGGACGCCGGCGAAGCTCACGATCGAGCATCCCGATCTGGAGATCGTCCGCGGCTCCATCACGGGGGACTCGGACCTGGATCTGGACGCGCTCGTGTCCGGTGCGGACTTCGTGGTCTCGATGCTCGGAGATGCTGCGGCGCAGCGCGAGCGTCCGATCAACACCGAGTTCGTCCGGCGGCTCATCCCTGCCATGCGGCGGCACGGCGTCGGCCGATTCCTCTACCAGGCGGGCGGGCTCAGCGCCGCTCCCGGGGTCGGGCTCCCGCCAGCGCTCCGCTTGATCCGGGCCACCATCGCCCGCGGGTACATCGGTCAGCACGAGGACAACGAGGCGGTGATGAGGTACCTCACCGACGAGGCAGGTGACATCGAGTGGATGGTCCACCGTGCCGGCATCGGGGGAGACGGCCCGTCGAAGGGCGCGCTGCATCGGTCAGAGAAGGCGTTCAGCGTCGCCACGTTCCGAGACTGCGCGGCGTACGCCCTTACGACAGTGATGGACGCCACCGCCATCCACACCTGCGACTTCAGCTCCTACCGCGCATCGGCAGGAGGCACGGCGAGGGCCTGAGCGACGAACGGAGATGAATGTCAGCCGTCCCTGTGGTGACGAGCGCGTCATGCCTGGTTGCCATACGGGCCAGCGGCCGTAAGCGGTCCCGTCAGTCGATCGTCTCGACGGCTGCCACGTGGCCCATCGAGAGACGAGGCGACTATCGCGCATCGTTCTGTACCGCGGTGGGAGCTCGAGCTCGAGCCGGCACCGAGTTCGCGAGTCCGCCGCTGTCCTCCTACGCCCGGGTCAGGAGCGAGGCGGTGGCGCCACAACGTCGAGCACGCGCAGCGGTGGTCTGCGGCCTTGGCCTGGCGATTCTGGGTGTGGCTTATCGAGCTCGCGGAGTGCGAGGACCGAGACTCCGACCACTGAGGCACTGCCAGGGGCAATTAGGGTCCGGGTAGCGGATCGTCAAGCGGACGGGCTGGTCTGAGGGACGAGACCTCCCTGCGGTCGCGATGATCGTATGAGCACCTCGTTACCGTCGTGCGGGTCGCGCGGATCACCGACGGGCATGAGCTGTCCGTCCGGAGCACACAGAGCCTCCGCTGGTTGCAGGCATTAGCTTCGAGGGGTGGACGAGATCCTCGAGGTGTCAGAAGTCATCGCCCTGCTGCGGCCGATGTTCCAGGTCATGCTCACGACCCCTGAGCTCGCGACGCTCACGCTGGACATCCTGCCGATCGACGACGTCACCGGCTCAGCGCTGGACGGGGACGATCTCGTCGAGCAGAACAGCGCCGTGGTCCGCTGGCGCATCATGCGCGAACGCGGTTGGTCCGGCGGTTTGTGGGTCGAGGACGGTCTCGACGCCCTCGTTCGCAACGTGCAGAGTGATCTCCAGGACTTCATCGCGGAGAGCCGATTCGGATGGGGTCAGCTCAGAGGGCCTCACGACCTACCGTGATGTCGACCTGGTCGACGCAGTGGCCCGGTCAGGACGTCCGGTGATCGATCGTTGACCGGGCGCGCACGGGATTTGGTGGGATCCTTCGGGTATGCAGGCGAACATCCGGCTGGTGACCGTCCGTGGCGAGCAGCAGGGCCGCGATGCGGACCTGGACCATGTGCAACAGTTCGAGGTTGAGACGGACGCTGGCCACAGGTACCTCGTCGTGTGTCAGGGCCCTCCTGTTGGCTCACCGTCGGACTGGGATGTGTCCAGCGCAGAGGATGGCCGCCTGGTGGGTCATGTGCGTCTACTCGGGGCGGGAATGCCGGGCGCTACGACCTACCGATTCAAGAAGGCTGGAGCGCTCTTCTCCAGCGGGAAGCAGATGGACCTCTGGAACGCGGTGCAATCGCTCCTGGAGTGACTCACGACCGGTAGCCGATCCCTCACCGGTACATCCGCCAAAGCGTCGGTGGTAGTCGTGGCGTGTGAGCTGAGCCGTAGGCGGACAAGCCAGGTGGGCCCCGAACTCACCGGCCGTCTTACCTGCTGTGGATCACGCGGCAGGGGAAGGAGCAAGCACGATCTCGCACGGACGACCGCTCAGCCCGTCGGAGAGCTCGGGATCGGGCTTGGTGATGGCGTGTTCATGCCGGCCGCGACGAGGAGGAGGAGCGATAAAACCATCCCGACAAGCACCAAGCTGTTGATGATCACGCCAGCGATCGCTGCCTTTCGTGGGCGCCGGCGAAGATCGATCATTCCGAGCACGAGACCGACGATCGGCAGGATGAGGAACCCGCCAGCGGCGAACGCGGAGATCAAGCCCAGCACCAGCGAGGCGACTCCGAACCCTCGAGGTCGGCGTATCGAGGTTGCGCCCCAGGTCCATTGCCGGGGAGGTGGCTGCCGTCCCGGGGCAAACATCGGGACAGGCCGTGCCGGCTGGGTTGGGTACACCGGTGCGGGCGCCTGGAATGGCGAGGCTGACGCAGCTGGTCGCTCCGCCCGTCCATGTCGAGGCGACGACGCTCGGTACGTGGGTCGCGTCGGGGTACTCCGGCGCGGCTGCGGTGCCGCTGTCTTGGGTGCTGCGTTCAGCCGGGGTTTCTGAGCTGCGAAGTACCGCTGCCTGAGCGCGACACGCATGGCCTGGCCGAGCATTCCAGGGACCGGCATCGACGCCGTGGCGACGTGATCGGCCCAAAACACGTTGCCGCGATGCCCGAGCGCCGTGAGGATCGGGTTGCGTGCTTCGATGATCGCGTTCACCACATTTGGATGGTCAAACGCCCACAGATCTTCCCCGCGGCTCCCGCCGCCCCGCACCAACACGACCACATGATTGGAAGCCGACGGGATAGCAGACAACGTCGCCGCGATCTCAGCAGGAGTGTCCGCCGTCCCCAACGACACAGAGCGCCGCTCCACCATGGGCCGCTGCGCTTGTGCCAACGCACCATAGAAATCGTCGAACGCTTCCGACTGGTGCCCAGTCACCACATACACACGCGAGATCACCTCCGGCAGTTGCTCGCTCAACACTCGTTCAGTGACATACGGCTCGACATCTCCCGGTCTAGTTGGAGTGTTACGGCCCGCTCGCGCCAACTCGGCAGCAACAGCAGCACGCGACTGCGCGAACTGCTGTTGCAACGCCTGCGGATCCGGCCGGAACGCCTGGAAATCGCCCACATCTGCCCCCGTCGTGTCGCCGATACTCACCGGCAAACCACCGTAACCGACCCCACCACCACCGCGACGGCGCCAATGTTCGCCAGTCCCTCGAGACGGAGATATCTTGCCGCGCCGCCCCGCCACCGGCTCGACCTCGCGTCTCAGCGTCCGATACACCGTCGTCCGGCTGACCCCAAGCACGTCCCCGATCTGCGCGACCGTCATGTCCCGCTGCTCATACAAGCGCTTGGCCGTCCGCACCTGATCCGCCGACAGTCGCGGCGGACGCCCACCAGTCCGTCCACGAGCACGCGCTGCCGCGAGGCCGGCGTGGGTGCGTTCCTTGATGAGGTTCCGTTCGAACTCCGCCAACGCCGCGAACACGTGAAACACCAGCCGGCCACCCGGAGACGTCGTGGTTACACCTGCGCGAGCCTGCCGTTGCGGAGCCGAGAGAGCCTTGGTACAGTCATCGACGCAAGGCCCTATGCGATCTTTGTGGTCGACCAAGGGGTCTTGCACCCCGCGAACCCCCGGCCTTGGCTGGGGGTTCTTGCGTTAGTCCAGCCAGTGGACGCCAAAATCTGACCCTGCTGCCCATCGGGTGGCGAGCTGCATGTACGCGACGATCGCTCCTTCAACCGGCTTCCCCTTGCTGCCCCAGATATCCGGGTGTTCCTGCCGATGCTTTTGGTAGGCGCCATACGCGATGAGATCCGCGGCCTGGATGAGCTGGCTGTACCGGCTGTCCTGCATCACCACGTCCTCGATGATTCGGCGCTGGCCAATCTCGAGGGAACGGTGAACTTCTCGGTACGGAGCGGCGTCACGGAGCGCTCTCTCCCACAACTCTCGGTCCCGCGGGGCAGTGAGCTCCTCACCTGGATTGCCCAGCCCCTGCTGGCCGTCGTACATCACCATCACCTGCGTGTCAGCACGATCCGCCCAGTCTTCGAGCCACGCGATAAAGCGGGCGTACGCTACCGGCTTCGACACGTCGCGCACGCCGATGGTGAACACTTCGAACTGCGCGTGCTTCGCGAGAGTGGAAAGCATGATCCGCGCCGCCGCCGCCCGGCTTGAAGTCCCGAACCGGGCATTTTGCTTGGTCGTTTCGCAGTACTCCCCCCGACCCTTGTAGAGCTTCGTCGCATGCAGCTCGGCAGTCTTCGGCACACCGAACTCGCGATGAATCGCGCGACGACCCTCTAGCCATGCGTTCAGCACCGTGGACCAGTGCGCGTCCTCCACGAGCAGCCCGGTGAGCGTCACACCGTGCTTCGAATCCCCCGAGTCGTCCACGTAACAAAGGTGCACCCCACGAGTATGGCGAACGTCGCGCCCTGTCGCTCCCCTATTCGCTGGGCCGAGGATGCTACAAGCCAGGGAAGCCGGCCACATCCTTCGTCTTCATGGCGGATCGGGCAACGATGCCTGCTCGTTCGAGCGTCGCGGCGTACCCACCCGCTCGGACCTGCGGCTGTGACTGCTCACGCTGTCCTGCGTGATTCTGGTCATGCTCTCTTGCCTCACTCGCTCGCGGGTGAGGCTGCGGCACGGAGGTAGGCGTAAACCGTCTCCCGGCTGACGCCGTACTCCTTCGCCAGCACCGTCTTCGGCACGCCGGCGCGAGCGCGGCCGATCAACTCCGCGACCTGCACTACGCCAAGCGATCGCGCCCGGCCGCGGTACACGCCACGCTGCTTTGCCAACGCGATCCCCTCACGCTGGCGTTCCCGGATCAGCTCGCGTTCGAACTCGGCAAACGCACCCATCATGTTCAGCAGCAGGTTCGCCATCGCACTGTCCTCTCCGGTGAAGGCCAGCTGCTCCTTAACGAACTCGACACGGACCTTCTTGTCCGTGAGCCGGCGCACGAGCCGGCGGAGATCTTCGAGGTTCCGCGCAAGCCGGTCCATCGAGTGCACCAGCACCGTGTCACCGTCGCGGACGAACCCGATCATCGCCTCGAGCTGCGGGCGATCCACGTCTTTCCCGGATGCCTTGTCCTCGAACACCCGATCCAGCACGACACCATCGAGCTGGCGCACCGTGCTCTGATCCAACGTGCTCACCCGCACATACCCGACCCGCTGACCCGACACCACGCCTCCGACCCCTACTTGTCCAGTTGAAGTCTAAGACCCTCAACAGAAAGTGTCAGATGTGAGCAGCCTCGCTCTGTGTCGTCGTTTTCGCTGCGATCGGTGTCGGGTCAGGTGGTGCCGATGACGAGGGTGCTGCGGGCGGCCTCGACGACGTCGTTGGTGATGACGTCGAGCTCGTTGATCTTCAGGACGCGTTGGATCTGAGGGAGGAGGCGCTCAAGGAGCCGGAAGTTGCCGCGGGTGATGCGTTCGACGGCGGCGATGGCTTGCGCGTCGGTGAAGTCGTCGGGGTCGAGCGTCTTGCCGAGCTTGCGCCATTGACGTTCGAGGACGAAGAGCAGCTCGTCGTGGCCGAGCGGACGGTACTGGTGGGCGAAACCGAGGCGGCTGTAGAGCTGCGGGTAGTGGCTGAACTGCTTCTCGATGCCGGGCATGCCGATGAGGATCATCGCTATGCCGGTGCGGTCGTACTGGTCGCGGAGCCACTCGATCGCGTTGCCGGTGAGGCGTTCGGACTCGTCGATGATGATCAGCTCGAGCAGGGACGGGTTGGGGCCGTGTGCGTGGTCGAAGTGGCGACCCTGGAGCAGGAGGTGTTCCTCGATGCAGCGTTCGGTGCGGAGCATGTCGTGCCGGAGGTCGTCCTGCAGGGCGCGCATCGTGGCGGAGACCTCGGGCGTGTAGAAGACGGTGCGGGCTCGGTGGGCGGCGGCGTAGATCTTCGTGTCGTCTTCGCTGCGTGCGGCCCATCTGGCGATGAACGGGCCGATGCTGTCCCAGTGGGCGTAGCGGCGTGCGGAGAGGGTCTTGCCGACGCCAGCGGGGCCGAAGCAGACGCCGATGGTGTTCTGCTTCCGGACGGCGTCGGCGAACTCCGCGAACCGACGGTGTTCCTTCGTGATGATGAACTGGCTCGTCATGACCGGTCCTCCTCGTAGGTCATCAGTCGCGGTTGATCCGGTGCCGGTGCGGGTGCTGGTGGGGTGTGATCATCGGGTGTGGGGCGGACGATCGCGATGCGTTCGCGGATCTGCCCGCGCAGGGCTCTTCGTTGCGCGTTCCGGGCGGCCTGGATCTGCTTGAGACTGATGGTCTCGGTCTGATGCGCGGTACTGATCGCGGTGCACAGGAACGCGTCGCGGTGAAAGACACGGATCTCGGTGACGTCGCGGGGGTCGTACCGGACGCTGACGGTGCTGCCCACGAAGGGTGCGAGAGTGGTTGCGGTGTAGCGGAGCCCTTCGAAGTGGATGCCGTCTCGTTGCACGACACGCGTGGTCGGGACGGTGAGCAGGAACCCGTCGAGCTGCTCGAGGGAGTCCGGCATTCGTGGCAGCCACCCGTCTGCGATCCACGCTTCCAGTGGGCTCTTCCGGAGCTCGCGGTGGATGCGGGCGTTGTAGCGGCGGATGAACGTGTTGATGGCACTGTCGACACCGGCGAGATCCAGCGCCGGCGTCGGCGCCGGCGCCGAGGATCCGGGTGCGAGGTGGCCGGGGAGCGTTGGGAGCAGCTCGGTGTTGATGGTGCCGAAGAACCGCTCGATCTTCCCGCGGCCCTGGGGGCGAGCGACCTGCGAGTGGATGATGCGGAGGTGCAGCACGGCGGCGGTGTCGCCGATTCGGTGGCTGGTGAAGTCGGACCCGTGGTCTGTGTAGAGCACGTCTGGGATCCCGCAGACAGGCCAGTCCGGTTCCGGCTTGTGCCAGATCGCTTGCCGGAGCGCGAGCGCGGTGTTCGCGGCGGATGGGGCGCCGAGGAACACCATGTACCCGCAGACCGCGCGGGAGTAGTCGTCGAGGATCACCGTCAACCACGGCCGTTCGGGCTTGCCGTCGGGTCCGACGATGAGCAGATCGAGCATCGTGTGGTCCGCCTGCCAGATCGCGTTGGGGCGATCCGCACGACGTCGGAGCAGCAGTTCGTGCTTGTCCCGATATGACGCGGGCCCCTCAAGCGCGAGCGTCACCATCCCGGGATCAAGCCCGTTCACGATCGACCGCACAACGGAGTACGACGGCGCTGAGAGACCTCGTTTGGTGCAGTAATTGTCGACCTGGCGGTGAATCGTGGCGATCGAAGGTCGTGGCTTGGTGAGTGCGAGCCCCTCAATCAGGCGCACCAGTTCCGGTGCCGTCCGTCGGGCGCCGTGATCGGTGCGGGTGCCGTCGGCGAGAGCCGGGTATCCGCCGGTTCGGTAGCGGGCCAACCAGCGTTGCAGGGTGCGCTCAGCGACGCCCGTGGTGCGGGCCAGGGTGGCGAGCGGGATGGCGTCCTCGACGTGCAGTCGAAGGATGCCCCACCGCTCGCTCGCGTCCATAGCCAGCTACATCGTTGGGGAAGGCTTGGTTCGTCGCGCCGCGACGGGCTCGGCGTGCTTCGCGAGTGCACGGTAGATGGTGGTGCGGCTAACGCCGAGCACGTCGCCGATCTGCGCGACGGTCATGTCCTGCTGTTCGTAGAGCCGGCGTGCGGTGCGCACCTGGTCCGCGGAGAGCCGAGATGGTCGGCCGCCGGTGCGGCCGCGGGCTCGAGCGGCGGCGAGGCCGGCGTTGGTGCGTTCCTTGATGAGGTCCCGTTCGAACTCCGCCAACGCGGCGAAGACGTGGAACACGAGCCGGCCGCCGGGCGAGGTGGTGTCGATGGTCTCCTGCAGGGACCGGAACCCGATGCCGCGCTCGGCGAGAGCGTGCAGCTGATCGATGAGGTGCCGGATGGACCGGCCGAGCCGGTCGAGTCGCCAGACGACGAGAGTGTCGCCGGGGCGGAGCTGGTCGAGGAGCTTGTCGAGCTCGGGCCGGTGTTGGAGCGACCCGGACATGGTGTCGACGAACACGCGGTAGCAGCCAGCGGCGTTGAGCGCGTCGATCTGCAGCGACGCGTCCTGGTCTGTGGTGGACACGCGCGCATACCCGAGAAGGTGACCCATGAAGAGAACGTAGCGAAACTCGACCAGGAGGGGTAGTGGCGGCACGTAGATTCTGGGACTGGGTTCCGCTACAAGACACGGCGCCTCGCACCCGGACTGAGCGCCGGTACGGATAGTTGTAGCGGAATCGTTCGTATTTGTTACGTCTGCCGCGCTCGCGCGGCGAGCCGGAGTGCTTGCACGGAACGGAGGTGTTGTTCCGATCGGTGGCGGCCGTTGGCGGGAGACGGATGTGGTGCTGCGATGACCGGAAGGAGTCGGGGGTGCTCGTCCAGGGTGAAGTGTCGCATGACGCCGTCGAGGGCAACGGCCCCGTACGTGACGATCGCAGTGAGAGCGGGGAGGGCCGCGAGCAGTGTGGCGAGGGCATGCCGCCCCTCGTCGATGTCCTCGAGTCGCACGCGGTCGGGCAGTTCCCATGGGACAAGGTTCCAGCGGACGTACTCGCCGCGTGCGAGTCCGGACTCGATACGGGCTGCTCGGAACGCGGCCGCGGTCGGGCCCGGGTTGTCCTCGCTGCAGATCGCTGCGTGCGCTGCGGCGATGGTCTGGGGGCCAGGCGACTGCATCAGGACCAGGACACGGCTGAATCTGCCGCCGGATCGTGGGTCGAAGCTCGGGACGAACCGTCGGCTGCCGTCGGGCGCGGTCCGCCACGTCTCCGCGAGACCGTTCAGCGATCGAACGTCAGCGAGTTCCTCGGGGGTACTCATGCCGGCTGTGGCGGTGCCAGCAGGGTGCCACGGATGACGGATCCGTGAAAGGTGCGAAGGGCAACGGTGATCCATGCGGCGACGAGGCCGGCGTAGTAGATGACGGCGAGGACGGCAACGACGGTCAGGCCTGAGTGCAGGGCGAGCCCGTTCAGGCCGGTGACGCAGGTCCCGACGGGGAACGTGAAGGACCACCAAGTCAGGCTGAACGGCAAGTGTTCGCGGGCAGTGCGGATGGTGATCGCGAGGGCGATGACGGTCCACAGCAGCGCGAAGCCGAGCATCGCGAACCCGTACACCAGCGCCACGACCAGCAGGGCATGCGCGGTACTCGCATCGACAACGGTGGGGGCGTTCGATGCGAGGAGGTTCACCGCGGTGATCGACTGTCCGACCGGCCCGAGGACGATCCACAGAGTCGGGACCATGCCGGCGGCCCCGACCTTGTGCTGCGCGAGACGGTTCCAGATCAGCGTGATCACGACCAGCGACGTGATGAGGCTGAGGCCGAAGAAGCCGTAGCAGGACCACAGCAGCGTCTCCCGCGCCTGCCCGGCGGGGGCGTACGGCAGCAGGAGCGCACCGGTGGAGGCGGACACCATCGGCGGGACGATCGGCATCAGCCAGCCGCCGAACGCGGAGTCGGGCTTGTTCTCGTGGCGGGTGAACGCCAGGTACGGCACGAGCACTGCCGTGAGCAGTCCTCCGATGGTGCCGATGGTCCACAGGACCCAGTCGATGGTGACGGCGGCGGGCAGGCCGACCCAGTCCTTGCCGAGCAGGAGTGTCCCGGCGCCGACGGTGAGGAACGCCATCGGTGGTGCGCCGTAGAAGTGCGAGATCACCGGGTTGAGCTGGTGCCCGGCTGCAGTGCTCCGGTAGCGGATCCAGTGCAGCACCGTCGCGGTCGTGAGGGCGACGAGGAGCACCGCGGCGATCGCCCACACGACCGTCGCCGCGAGGCGCAGCCCGGGGAACTGCAGCGGCAGTGACGCAGCTGCGACAGCGACGATCCCCGTGCCCATGATCGACGCGAACCAGTTCGGTGTGAGATTCGACACGATCAGGCCTGGCCGCTCCAGGTCACGGAACAACGCCGTCTGCGGCCGTTGGGGCAGCTGGCTACCGTTCGCGGGTGCAGGGTCCGTGCGGAGCGTTGTCATGGGCCAAGCCTGCGCGAATCCTGCCTCTGGCGGTACCCGGAACCTCTTGGCAGGGCACAATCAATGATTGTGGCACTACGGCGACTCACGGACCGAACCCTCGACCTCGACACACTCGACGTGCTCGCACGCGTCGCCGAGACCGGCTCCCTCTCCGCTGCCGCTGGAGCGCTCGGCGTCACGCAACAGGCAGTGTCTGCTCGGATCCGGGTCGCCGAGCGTATGGTCGGTCACTTGTTGGTGCACCGCTCGACCACGGGGTCGGTGCTGACCGAGACCGGCAGGCTCGTCGTCGGGCTGGCCGGACCGGTCCTCGACGCGTCTCGCCACCTCGAAGCAGGAGTGGCTGCGCTGCGGACTCCCACGGGTTCGCTCGTCGTCGCAGCGTCACAGACGATCGCGGAGCTGCTGCTGCCGGGCTGGCTGCTCGAATTCCGCCGCCGCGAACCCGACGTGCGGGTGCGCCTGATCGCGGGCAACTCCGCCGCGGTGACGGACCTCGTGCAGTCGGGTGGCGCGAACCTCGGGTTCACGGAGACCCCGGTGACGGCGGCAGGTGTGTCCGCGCAGGTGATCGCGGACGATGAGCTCGCGGTCGTCGTTGCGCCGAAACATCCCTGGGCTCGGTCGACCGGGATCACTGCGGAGGTCCTGGCGGCGACGGCTCTGCTCCTGCGGGAAGAAGGTTCCGGAACTCGCGCGACCCTCGCCGCATGGCTCAGGGAGGCCGGTTTGAGCATGTCGGTTCCGGCCGCGGTGCTGGAGACCACGAGCATCATCCGGGCGAACGCGCAGGCTGGAATTGCACCGGCGGTGATGAGCCTTCGCACGGTCGCCGCCGACATCAACGACGGGTCGCTGGTGCGGGTCCCGCTCGCTGGGCCGCCACTTGCCCGGCCGTTGCGGGCGATCTGGTCGGGAGAGCCTCAGCCAGCTGGTTCTGCTTTCCTGCGCGTCGCCCACGAGGTGACCGGTCGGGGTCAGCGCAGCCCGTAGGGCAGCTCCGGATTGTTCTCCGCGATCTCGGTGAGCCGGTTGTACTTGGCGACGCGTTCTCCGCGGGCGGGTGCGCCGGACTTGATCTGTCCGGTTCCGGTGCCGACGACGAGGTCCGCGATGAACGTGTCGGTGGTCTCGCCGGACCGGTGCGACACCATGCTCCGCATCCCGAGCGAGCGTGCGACGCCGATCGCGTCGAGGGTCTGGGAGACGGTGCCGATCTGGTTCGGCTTGATGAGCGCCGCGTTCGAGAGCCCGTCCTTCCCACCGTCGCGGATGCGCTGCGGATCGGTGACGTAGAGATCATCGCCGACGATCTGGAGCATGTCGCCGAGCGCGAACGACATCGCCTTCCAGCCGCCGTGGTCATCTTCGGAGAAGCCGTCTTCGATGCTCCGGATCGGATACCGGCTGATGAGGTCGCGGTAGTAGTCGACCATGCCTGCGCGGTCGAGCCGGCGGTCCACGACCCGGTAGCTACCGTCACCGAGCGCGAACTCGTTCGCCGCCGGGTCGAGTGCGATCGCGACGGTGTCCACGCCGGGCTCGTAACCGGCGGCACTGATCGCGGCGACGAGGAGGTCGAGGGCCTCCTCGGGCGCGGCGATCGACGGGGCGAAGCCGCCTTCGTCCCCGAGACCGAGACTGCCGAACCGTTCCCGGACCAGTGCCGCCAGCGCGTGGTAGACGTCCGATCCGATCCGAACCGCGTCGGTCATGGTCTCGGCGTTCACCGGGGCGATCATGAACTCCTGGAAGTCGAGCGCGTTCGCTGCGTGCGCTCCGCCGTTGAGCACGTTGAAGTGCGGGACGGGCAGGCGGGGCGTGCTGCCGGTGACGTCTGCGATCCAACGCCAGAGCGGCAGCTCCGCTGCGGCGGCGAGAGCGCGTGCCATCGCGATCGAGGTCGCGACGACACTGTTCGCGCCGAGCCGGCGGTGGTTCGGGGTGCCGTCGAGGGCAGCGAGGGCGGCGTCGGCCTGCCCGATCGAGGTCCACGACTGGCCGGTGATCATCGGTGCGACGTCCGTCGTGATGAGGTGCAGTGCCTGGCTCACGTCGCGGCCGCCGTAGCTGCTGCCGCCGTCGCGAAGCTCGACAGCCTCATGCGCGCCAGTGGATGCGCCTGCGGGGGCGTCACCGGTGACGACGGTGCCGTCCTCGAGCTCGAGACGCACCTGGATCGTCGGGTAGCCGCGGGAGTCGAGGATCCGGGAGCCGTGCAGGCTGCTGATGGTGACGGGGCGGCTGGTGTGGGTCACGTACTCGCCCTGATGGTGGGTGGTGTGGTGGACGTTGCTGATGTAGTCGTTCACGGCGGTTGTCGCCTTTCGGGTTGGTCGTGCGGGTGTGGGCCGCGGGGAGGCGGAGGGACGACCTCCTGGCGATCACTGGGCGCCAGTTGCCTCCCCACGGCGGTTCAGGGCGCGCACTGGATGGTGTCGGGTGCGCGGGTGCCGGTCAGGGGTGCGGGGTGAACCGTTCCTGTGCGGCGCGGATGATGGCTTCGGCGTCGACACGGTTCGCCCACCCGTTGGTGGTGACGTGCTTGCCGTGCTCGATCTCCTTGTAGTGGGCGAAGAAGTGCTCGATCTCCGCCAGGACCGGCTCGGCGACGTCGGAGATGTCCTGGACGTGGTCGAAGCGGACGTCTCCGGCGGGGACGGTGAGGATCTTGTCATCGCCGCCGTTCTCGTCGACCATGCGGAGCATCCCGACCGGGCGGACGTCGATGACGACGCCGGGGAACGTGGGCCGGGGCAGCAGCACGAGCGCGTCGAGGGGGTCGCCGTCATCGCCGAGAGTGTCGTCGATCGAGCCGTAGTCCTGCGGGAACACCATGCTGGTGAACACCGCCCGGTCCAGGCGGATCCGTCCGGTGGCGTGGTCGACCTCGTACTTGTTGCCGCTGCCGCGGGGGATCTCGATCGTGATGTCGAAGTGCATGAGCTGTTCGTCTCCCAGTCGGATGGTCAAGTGAGGGTGCCGAGGGTGACGCCCCCGGCGGCTGCGGCGACGGAGACGACGAGCATCCCGAGCCCGTTCACGGCAGCCGCGGTGGTGCGGCCAGTGCGTGCGAGGCGGACGGTCTCGAAGCTGGCGGTGCTGAACGTGGTGTAGCCACCCATGAGCCCTGTTCCGAGCACCGCGACGGGGGTGGCGCCGAGGTGACCGGCGGCGCCGGTGATCAAGCCCAGCAGGAACGAGCCGGTGATGTTGATCGTCAGCGTCCCGACCGGGAGCCGGAACTGCCGACCCCGGTTGATCGCACCATCCACGAAGAACCGTGCGGCCGCGCCGACACCGCCAGCGACCGCGACGCTGAGGAAGGCCAGGGCGCTCATGATGTGGCCCCGTTCGGTCGGACCAAACCCGCGATCGCGAGGCCGCTACCGGTGGCGATCGCGCCGGCGAGGACCGTCAGGAGCGCGTACCCGGTGCCGGCCAACCCGCGGCCAGCGAGGAACAACACCGCGGTGCTGGTCGCGAGGGTGCTGTAGGTGGTGAACCCGCCGAGGACACCGGTTCCCAGAAGCAGGCGCAGTGTCCGGCGGCGACCCTCGTCAGGTCCGCGATGCGCGAGGTGTTCCAGCAGCACACCCAGTAGGAGCGCGCCGGCGATGTTGATCCAGAAGATCGCCCAGGACACCTCCTGCTGAGCGGGGAAGGCGGTGCTGAGTCCGTCGCGTGCGGCGGTACCGATGGCGCCGCCGAGTGCGACGACACCGAGGTACCGCCACCGCAGATGCACTGGCCGGTCGATACGTTCCGGGTCGTTGGCGTCGATGTCTGGGTCGGGCGGGAGCTGCCCATCGGGCAGGTGCGTGTCCGTTCGGGAGGTCATGTTCCACCTTCCGCAGCGACCGCTGCCGCTGCTGCTCGTGCTGCCGGATGCAGGTACTCCCCACCCCGCGGACAGAACCCACCGTCGCCGTCGAACCGGTAGATCAGGGGTTCGCCCGTGGGGAGGTTCAGGTCCGCGAGCTCACCGTCAGTTAGGCCGTCCATGCAGGCACACAGTGCCCGCAGTGAGTTGCCGTGCGCGACGACGAGCACTGTCTGCCCGTCGCGGAGTGCCGGGGTGATGCTGTGCGACAGGACGGGTTGGACCCGGCGGATGACGTCGGAGAGTGTTTCGGTTCGACGAAGTGCCGCCCACGGCAGTCCACGAAGCGCCGGCGTCCGCCGGAGCGCCAGCCACGCGCGGATCGACATGCGTGGTGGCCGTCCCGTGCGGGTCCGACGAACAGCGAAGAACTGCTCCGCCCCCAACGCCGCTTGCGCATTCTGCTTGGACATGCCGGTGAGGGCGCCGTAGTTCCGCTCGTTCAACCGCCACGTCGACTCGATCGGCGCATCACGTCCGAGGACGTCGGTGACGAGCTCCGCCGTGTGGAGCGCCCGCTCGAGCGTCGACGTGAGCACGAGGTCCGGTCGGATGCCGGCATGCAGAAGTAGCAACCCAGCCCGATTCGCTTCGGCGCTGCCCTGTTCGGTCAGCGCGACGTCTCGCAAGCCGGTGAAGGTACCGGCAGCGTTCGCAGTGCTCTGTCCGTGGCGGAGCAGAACAAGCTGGCCGGTCACGGGGTGTCCAACGGCAGTGGGGCATCGAACCCGACCGGATCAACGGGCACTACGAGCACTGAACGGTGCTGCTGATGGGTCAGCCGTACCGCGACCGACCCCGTGAAGAACTCCGCGATTCGACCCGCTCCCGTCCTGGCCCCGACGACCAGCATCGCCGCGTCGCGGTCTTCGGCCACCTGCGACAGTGCCCGGCTCGGATCCCCGACACCCGGGACGAACGTGACGTCGACGCCGTAGGTCGTTGCGGCAGCACGTACTGCCGCCTTGTCACTGTCCGACAAGCCCTGCGGTGTCGTGTCAGCGGTGTCAGGGTCGATCGGTTCCACCATCACCGACCCGTCCGAGCGCGTACCGGCATCGAAGAGCGATGCATCCACGCTGACGCACACCAGCGTCGTACCGAAGCGCCGCGCGATAGACGACGCAACCTCGATGACCCCCGGAGCGAGGCCGGGCAGGACGCCGACGACGACCGGTCCGGAACCGATTGGTGCTGTCATGACACTCCCTACCTCAGGCGCGCAGAAGCGCGACCAGCTGAGATAGGGACTGTTGTCGACAACTGTCGAGGTTGGGTCCGGCAAGCCCCACTACCGGGTCCGAAGACACCACCATTATGCACCCGAACCCCAAGTCACGCGGGCCGTCTCGCGCACCCGCGACGTCCCGACACCGAAGGAAGCGATTCCGACGACACGGAGCGAAGCTGCCCACAGTGTCAGACAAGCCCATATCGGACCCTATTCGGACGCGCGCCGCATCACGAGCCTGACGTCTAGTTGGGGTGTACTCCACCTGGGCGCTGACGTTGGCCGCTTGTACCGTCAAGGACGGGTCCCCGGGGCCTGGTCTGGTAGATCGCCGGACGGATGGCCGTTCACTTCGTTCTCAGTGTCGGCATCGGGGTCTTCTTCGGACTCTGCGAAGGCGCCCTCGGCGTCGAGGGCGTGGTGCGCTGCACGGCGTGCAGACTCCGAAAGTGCGGACCAAGCAGGGTCAATACCGCTCAGTTCACGACGCGCAAGTGCTGCGGCGACCGACCCCACGCCTGAATTCTCGGCCGCGCGCCGCTGAATCTCAGCAGCAATCGACCCGACTTTCGTCCCGTCGGCCGCACGGCGCTGGATCTCAGCAGCAATCGACCCGAGGTTCGCCCCCTCAGTCGCACGCCGCTGGATCTCCGCAGCTATCGACCCAAGGGTTGCCCCCTCAGTCGCACGCCGCTGGATCTCCGCAGCTATTGACAACTTCGGCATTGCCGCCTGCGCGGCAAAGACTGCTGAGTTCATCTGCTGACGCTCCCAAAGAGAGAAAGCGCTTGATGTGAGCGTCCGTGTACCCTGCGCATTTACGACGCCGAAACGTGGCCCGGTGTAGATGGGGGCGGGCTGGATGTCGGTGCGGTCTCTATCGATGCGCATCCCGTGCTCACCAACGGTGTACCAGGCAGTGATGTCGAGCTCTTGGTACGAGCTCTCGTCATCATCATCTGGCCAGTCGATCCAGTCGAAAGCAACGCGGGCCGTCATACGGATTCTTGTCCGGTACGACCGGCCTCCATCTACGAGATTGCGGGCAAACGCCCAAACGAGTTCGGGAGTGCCAGGGTCGCTGACATCAGCATCGACCGATTCACTCAGATCGAGAGCGACCCACAGTTCGGGCGCATGAAGCTTCCCATCGAGGAACAGTGCACGAACCAGATTGCTCAGATCCTCCGCTTCCGGGACGACGCGGTCTTCCTCGCTGGAGTACTTCTGGGGAGGCTCAAAGTCGTTGAGCGTCTTGCAGATGCGGATGGTCCCATCTGCCAAAATCGATTCAATCTCGTCGCGGAGCTCTGGATGAAGGTCCGTGCCCTTGGTGTTGCGGTAGGCGAGGTCCTTTGAGATGAACACGATCTCCTCGTCCGGGAACTCGCGGGCGATGTCGAGCACGGTGTACCAGTGCAGCGCGTCACGGTAGCCGCCACCATTTTGGTTGAACGGCTTGCCGCGGTCGATCGCGCGCTGAGCAACTTCGTCGTGCGCAACGACCGGGGTGTCCCTGATGACTACCCCTTCCGCTTCGAGGAAAATTGTGGCGTCGTAGTTGCTAGCCCAGCGTTCTACCTCATCGGACGCGGCGCGTATCGCCCGCTTCACCTCGTCCGGTGCTCGGTGCACGTCGACCCGGGGACGCTGATCGCGACGGTTCTCCCGAACCTTCCCAGTGATCTCAGCGGCAACGATGCGAGGTACCAACACGGTGAGGGTGCCATCGTGGATCGCCGTCGTGATTGCGCGCCACGTACCGCCCTGTAGCTCGGGGTTCGGCACGACTGCGTTCGCATCGGGTACAAGAATCATGGAGATCGGTCTTCAGTCTCGGGTTCCACGAAACGCTTCGGGCGGGTCAGTAGCGGCGCCGGAGGCATCGAGGAACACTTGGAAGTAGGCGGTGAGTGGGTTTGCGTCGGTAAGAGCGCTCATGTCGACAGCGGCGATCTTGTCGGCCCATGCCTTCCCGACGAGGACTCGCACCCAGGGGCGGACTGCTGGTGTGACCGGGACTCTGTCGTCAGTGCCGGGACGGCGGGCGGACACTGACACGGTCAGGACCTTGCCGTCGCCGGCCGCATCCCCCGTCCAGGCTTCTTCGGTGGTGAAGTCTGCTGTAAACAGGAAGGCGGTGTCGGGTTCGTTGACGGCCTGTATCGGCCCGAGACGTGGCATCGTCGCAGCCCGCGACCGGGCCGTCTCTTCAAGCTCGGCGCCCTGCTTACCGCCGTGCGTGGCGAGAATGTCGGTGGAGTCCCCGGCGGCCGTGAAGAGGGCTTGCTGGAACGCTCGGATCTCGGGTTCGTGGTTCGTCCAGATGACAGCCTCGAGAGGGTCTTCTGGTGCCGACTCGGCAAGGTGCCCGCCGGACTGTTTGTAGGCCAGCATCAGCGCGTCAACACCGGCGGTTTTCCGTGCGGCCTCGACCTGGGCCACCTCAGCTGCCGTACTCGGAAGCCCAAGCAGATGCCCTCGCAACGGCTTCGCAGCGTCGATGACGGCCTGGTGGTACTGCATCGCGCAGATTGCAGCGGCGGCGTCCGAAAGGTGGTCTCCCGTGAGCTGGGGAACATATTCCTCAGCCGGCACTTCGAGTTCCCCGACCGTCAGGTTCGCCGCGGCCGCGACCGCGCACACCGCGTCCCACCCGGGGTAGAGCTCCCCAGCTCCCCACCCGTTCACGATGGTGTCGTTTTGGCCGAGCGCGGCAGCAAGTTCTGCTGCGCCACCAGGGAGACGGCGTACCGCGTTGGCGATCCAGAACGGCCGGAGCTCCCCAGCCCGCCACTGTGCGAATGTGGCCGGGAACGACCGTTGAGCTGTGGCGACGCTCACGCCGTCGAGGCGTCTCTGGAGTGCCGTGGTGTCGATCCGGTTCATAGGTTCCATGATGTTCCCCAACTGCGAGCGGACTGTCCACGTGCAGCACTGCCGTGTCTTCCAAGAGCGCAGATCCGGAACGGTCGCGTTCGGTGACGACGGTGGATGCGGGCACGCAAGAGGGGGCCACCGTGCGGTGGCCCCCTCTTGGCGGTTGCTACTTCCCGTCGTGCTCTGGGTTTGGCTTGCGCCGCTGGGCCGAGATCTTCGTGACCATGATGATGCTGGCGATCGCACCGAGGCCGCCGGAGATCCCGAGGAACACGCGGGTCACGGGGTCTTCCAGGAAGAAGATCGCGATCACGAGGACTGCGACGAACACGGCTTCGAGGATGAGCCAGTACGCGAGTTTCCGATTCATGGGATCAACTTCCGCAGGTGTTGATGGCATCTCCGACGCTGTAGACCGTACCTGCCACGCCTACTGCGAATCCGACAGCGCCAATGGGACCACCCACGCCAGTGCCGATCACGGCGACCGAAGCTGCCGTGGTGATAACGCCGGTGACAGCACCGAAGATGGCGCCACCGCAGTCGAAGCCGGTCGGGTCGGAGTTGTTGATGGGGTCACTGGCAGCG
Source organism: Curtobacterium sp. PhB190 (assembly GCF_004365385.1). Taxonomy (NCBI): domain Bacteria; kingdom Bacillati; phylum Actinomycetota; class Actinomycetes; order Micrococcales; family Microbacteriaceae; genus Curtobacterium; species Curtobacterium sp. PhB190. The sequence goes on from NZ_SODN01000009.1 coordinate 80,210, forward strand.
AAGGCGTACCGGTTGCCGTTGCTCGGGTCGAGCGGGCTGTCGAGGGTGTCCTGCTGTGTCCAGGCGCCGATGTACGGGTTGTACCAGCGCTGGCCGAACTTCACGAGCCCGGTGTGGATGTCGTCGATCCCGGCCTTGAACGTGAACGGGTTCGACGGCAGACCATCGCCGCCACCGTCGTAGGAGACGGTGTCTGTGCCGTACGGGTCGACGGTCTTCACGAACGCTGCTGGGCTGCCGGTGAGGAGCGCGAAGGGGTTCCCGGAACCGTCGTAGGCGTACTGGCCGAGCGCGTCGGACGGGGTCGACAGGGCGATGGGCTGCCCGGTCTTGGCGTCGTTGACGATGTTCGCCCGGTTGCCGTTGCGAGTGGAGCTCGTGAGGGTGGGGGTGCCGTTCTGGTCGGCGCGCCCGTACTGGTACGTACGGGTGTCGCCGTTCGGGGTGGACAGCGACAGCAGCGACTTCTGGTCGGCGCCGGCGTAGGTGTAGTTGGTGACCTCAGAGCCGTTGTGGATGGCCTGGGTCATCTGCTCGGCGGCGTTGTAGGTGAACGTGTACTCGGGTGCTGCGGTCAGGTTGCCGGCGCCGTCGTAGGTGTATCCGGTGTTGGTGATCTGGTTCGCAGCGTTGAAGGTCAACGTCTGGTTGGTGCGGACGGTGCCGCCGGAGGTGGTGAACTTCGCCGAGGTGCGGTTCCCACGGATGTCGTACCCGAACTCCCACGTCCCAGGCGTTGCGGAACCGGTGCCGGTGGTCACGGTCTTCGTGACGCGGCCTCGGCTGTCGTACGTGTACGCGGTGCTCTGCCCGGAGACGTTGTCGGTGACCCACTGGAGTTCCGCGCGGTCATTTGCGCTCGTGGTGCCGCAGTTGGGTGAGGTGCTGCCGGCGTTGTAGCAGTAGTACAGGTCGTAGATTCGCTGGTTGCTGCTCGAGGACGGACCAACCCATCCCTGAACCTCCTGGATGCGGCCGCTGCTGTCGTAGTCGGTGTGCGTACGGCTGGCCCAGGTGCTGTTGTCCGCGTTCGAGTCGACGTAGGTGTCGGTACGACGGCCGGTGTCGGGGTCGGCGACAAAGCGGATGGTCTCGGTGGTGTTATTCGGTGCCGGCGTCGTGGTGGAAGTCAGCGTGCCGGAGTCGTCGTAGGTCGAAGTGAGGGTGCCGTCCTGGTCTGTGTAGGACGTCTGGTTGCCGGCCTTGTCGTAGCCGTAGGTGATGCCGCTCAGGCCGGGAGTATTCGCGGTGTTGGTAGTGGTGAGGAGATTCCCGAGCTGGTCGTAGGTGTTCGTGACCGTCCCGCCGGCGGAGGCCTGGGTGAGCAGGTGTCCGGCGTTGTCGTACGTGTTCGTCACCGACGCAGTGCCGTCGGAGAAGCTCGTGGTGAGGACCCGGTCGTTGCCGTCGTAGGTGTAGTTCGTCGTCCGACCGGCACCGTCAGAGGCTGATGCGATCCGGCCGAGCGCGTCGTACGAGTACCCACGAGCCGCGAGGCTGGTGCCCGTCACCGGGGTGACGGTCTTGAGCTGCTTGTTCTCGTACGTGTAGCTGGTCTTGTTCGAACCGTTGCCCGGCGCAGTCGCGGTCGCGACCTGCCCAGCCGTGTACGTCAGCGTCGACGTCGCGGCGGTGGCGCCGGTGCCGGTGCCGCTGGTCAGCTGATTCCCGACGCCGTCATACGTCCGTGCGGTCGCGTTCCCGGCGCTATCGGTGGTCGATGCCGGCAGGTAGGCAGTCGCAGCAGGAGATGCGTTGTAGCTCAACGACTGCGATGCGCCGCCACTTGAGGCGACCTTCGTGAGGGACTGGCTGCTGTTCGCGCCATACGTCGCGGTCGTCGTCGACGCACCCGAACCAGACCCGATCGTCGAGGTCGACGGCTGCAGGTTCGCGCCGTTGTACGTCTTCGACCGCACCCGACCGACCGGGTCCGTGACGCTGTTCACGAGCTTCTGCGACGAGTTGATCGCGTACGTCGTGTGCGGCACCGCGGACACCGCGGAAGCGGTGCTCGTGTTCGGGGACGCGACCAGCGTCGACGTCGCCGAGGCGTAGTCGAACCGGGTCGTCGACGCGCCGGCAGCGCCGGCGGTGGTGTTGGACTGCAGTACCTGGGACACCTTGTGCGTGGTCCCGGAGTAGCTGATCGTCGTTGTCGCGCCCGTCGGGCTTGTGATCCCCGTCAGGTCGTTGCCGGAGTACGCGAACGTCGTCGTCTTCCCAGCACCATCGACGTAGGAGGTGAGATTGCCGTTGGTGTCCTTCACCCACTTCACCGACCGGGCAGTCGAGCCACTCCCCTGCGTCACCGTGTACGTCCGCGTGGACGCGTCGTAGGCGCCGTTCGCGGTCTTCGCCGCTGCCGTCCCGGCGGTGCTGGTGATGGTGGTGGGCACGCTGGCGGTGTTGGACATCGTCACCGTGTTCCCGTTCTTGTCTGCGACCGACACGGGAACACCGTTGGTGTTCGAGGTGATGACCTGCCCCGTCGCCGGATCGGTCAGCGTGTAGGTCGGGTTCGTGGTCGCCGACGCGACCAGCTTGCGGAGGAACCCGGCAGGAGCCGTGAACGTTGTCGACGTGGCCGACGGGAAGTTCCACGTCGCACCATCAGCGTCCGTGTACACGACCGATCCCGAAGCGCCCGACGAGAAGGAGCCCGCACCAGCGATCCCCGTCGTCCACCGGACTGCCTGCGCGGTGTTCGCGTTCGAGGTCTGCCATCCGAGCGAGTTGTACGTCTGCGTGATCGCATTCGTCCCACCAGCGCCCGGCAACGCCAGACCTGCAGTCGTGACCTCGAGGTTCCCCGTCGCGACGTCGACGGCAACGCCGACCTGGTCCGACACCGCGAACGGCAACGTCGTCGCCGACGGCCGCGAACCGGTCAGGCCGGTCGCGGCCGGCCCGGTCGGAATCGCGGCGTGCGCAACCTGGGTGACACCGCCCACGAGCGCAACGCTGACCGCGCCAACGAGCGCAACCTTCCAACCGAACGATGAATGGACTGCCTTACGGCGTGGAGCAGAGAGCACGGGTTCCCCTAATGGAAGCAACACGCTGACGCGGTGATGGAACGTGGCCAAGACACCCCAAAGCCACGCCTGAAACGCCCGCACCACCCGTCGACAGCGATGTCAGCTCAGATGAGGGTTGTTCGAAACTTAACGGTATCTATGGATTCGGCGCACCCCGCAAACGGAGACATGCGTAAAACCGCACACCATCGCGTACGGGTCACTGCGCTATCCGGCTCGCGTGCACCGCCGGGGCCGCGGGGTCGGCCACCGGGGATCCGCCGGCGGAGCTCGGGAGGGGCTGCTCTTGCCCTAGATTTCGAGGTAGCGGTACCCGCCCTGGATGACCTGCGTATCGAAGTACAGAGCGGTGTTCGCTCCGGCATCGCGCGTCACGACGAGGCCGTCGAACACAGATTGCGGCACATCGAGATAGAGGCGCACGGTGCCGCCGACAAACTCAACCTCGAGCACGCTCTGCGCCTCGTCGTAGCCCACCGATACAAGATCGCCACCAGGTACCGGCACCCGCCTCATCGCAGTCCCGTCGATGCGCTCGCACGGCGAGCTGCGGCCCGAAATACCACAGGCCGCCGCTCATTTCCGCGGTTCTTCTTCACCGTCACGTCGTGAGCCTATTGGCTGGCGCCTGCCTCGACACCATCGCCGGCGACATCATCGAGGCAGCGACCCGCCCTCGTCGCCAGACACTGCAGAAGACCGTGACAAGGACCCTGCAGCACAACGTGGACAGTCGCACTCAATAGACCCGCCCGGACGAATGCCCGGTTGCGGCCCCCTATATGAGACACTTCCGGAATGGCTGGTCAACTCGTCGGGTACGCCCGCGTCTCCACCGACGCGCAGGACCTCACCGTGCAACGTGAAGCGCTCGTCGCCGCCGGCGTCGCACCCGAACGGGTCTACGTCGACCACGGCCGCTCCGGCACGAACCGGGCCCGCCCCGGGCTGGAGAAGGCGATCGAGGCGTGCTGGCCTGGTGACACGCTCATCGTCACCAAGCTCGACCGACTTGCCCGCTCCGCCGTCGACGCCAGCACGATTGCGGCCGAGCTTGCGGCCAAGGACGTGCGTCTGAGCTTCAACGGAGCGGTGTACGACCCGCTCGACCCGATGGGTCGGATGATCTTCGGCATGCTGTCGGTGTTCGCGGAGTTCGAAGCGAACCTGGTCAGCGCCCGTACTCGCGAGGGCATGGCCACCGCTCGAGCGAAGGGCCGGCTGAAGGGCCGCAAGCCCAAGCTCTCCGAGAAGCGGGAAGCGCTCCTGGTGTCGATGCACCGATCCGGCGACTACACCTCGGCCGAGCTCGCGGAACTGTTCGACGTCGCCCGCGCCACCGTGTACCGGGCGATCGCTCGAGGCGAAGCGGCTGACCAGACCCTCGCGCTCCCCCGCGTTGAGGGTTAGGAGCAGACGGCGCCGCGTTCCTGCGACTCGCGGAGAACCGGCATCGGCTCGCCGACGGTCACGGAGCGCACGCCCTTCAAGGCCAAGCGTCCACGCTCACGTGAGTAAGTGCGCGTGTGTGTTTGTGTGTTAGTGTGCAGATGCGGACCCGCCCCACACTCGTGGAATGGCGGGTCTTGCTGTTTCTCGGATCGGGTTCAGATCATGAGTGGTCCGCTGTTGACGTCGTTCCCGTCGAGGTACTTCTTCCTCCAGTCTCGGGCGAACTCGTTGCCCTGGTGGGGGTTCAGGCTGACGAACGTCGTGTACGCGACGAGGTCGGCCATCTGTACGAGCTGTGACCGCTTCGAGTCATGGAACATCGGGTCCTCGATGATGTGCCGGGTGTCAAGCGAGAGCGCCCGATGGGCGTTGAAGTAGTTCGGGTCGGTGCCGTTACCGTCCATGCTGACGAAGGCGTAGGTGTCGTCGGCGCGGTGCTCGTTGTTCCACCGGTTGATGAGGTCGAGGTACACCCGCCCGCGCTCCTCATGGTATTCCCGGCCGCGCAGCGTGGTCCTTCGGTAGATGGCTCCGACGCGAAGGTCTGCGCACGCCGCGATCGCTTGGAGGCACTGGATGGCTACTGCACGCCCTAGGGTCTTCCACTCTGTGCTGTCACTGTCGCTGCCGGCGGTGGAGATGCGGGTGCGGCCGTTGACAAACTTCGTGGCGTGCAGCTCCTCAGTGGGCGGTACCTGGTGGTCCCGGTACAGGGCCTTGCGGAGCTCGAGCAGCGAGCGGAGGGCGTAGCGCCAACGGGTGGGATCGCACTCGATCCAGCCGTACACGATCAGCCCAGACGGTTCGGAGCCGGAGTCATCGACGTACAGCATGCGGGAGATGGTCACGGGGCTTCGGTTCCTTGCGTCGGGTCTGACTTCTTCAACTTCTTCTGCCGCTTCTTGATCGCCTTCTTGGCCCGGTCTTGCAGAGCTTTCCGCGACTCGTAGCCGAACTCGTTGGTGAGGGCGTAGTGCATGTGGACGGTCTTACCGTCCGGGGCGAGCGGCGCGTCGATGCTCTCCACCGTCCGCTTCACCAGGCCAAGCTGGCGCAGCTCCGTAAGGCCGTTCTGAGCGCTCTTCGGCTTGATGCCGTACCACTTCTCCATGTCGTCGTAGGTCAGCCAGACAGAGCTCTGCCGGCTGGTCTCTTTCGCGACCACGAGGAACATCACCAACGCGGACAGGTTGAGCTTGGCGAAGATCTCGTCGTTCCAGAACGCATCGGGGATCGAGAAGTACCTGTTCCAACCGTCACGCCGCCCACCGGGAGCGTCATATTCGGCGCCGCCGTCCTCGCGGCGCGGCACAACACGCACAAGCCGGTTCTCCCGGTTCTTCTCGACGAGCCCAAGTTCAACCAGATCAGCCCAGGCACGCGACAACGTGGACGCAGACCACGTCGGTGCACCCTTCGCCGTGAGCGCGCGAATCCACACACTGCCCTCGAGCGGCTTCCACTGCTCCTGAAGCCAGGGCCAACACGTCAGCAGGAGGATGTAGAGCAACAGCGCGCGATGCTTACGCTCATGCATCACCTTGGCGAGCGTCGCCGCACGAGGCTTGTCCCGCTCTGGGAGCTGAACGAGGATGTGCCGGATCTGGGTGTAACCCCGCGCCGAGAGGCGGGCCATCTCCGCTCGAGTTCGTGCCGGAGTCGAGCCTCCCGATTTCGCTGTCATGACGCAATCACACCACGAACGCCGATTCTTGATCCCGTTGACCCGGCGTTGCCGATTGCGGTCCGGGACCACATAATGAGACATACCGTGAGATACCCCGCTGCGATGCACCGTGCGATGCAGAGACTCCCCAGACATCGATCCCGCAGCACCTACTGCCGCTTGCAGGGCGGGGCGTCGGAAGGTCACGAGTTCAGGGAAATTTCATGCCAGTTCGGAGATGCGCCTGTTTGTGGGGTCGGCCACCTAGTCGCCGACATCACCCAGTGATCGGACGAGCAACCATCTAGCGCGCGATCGATCGCCATCGGGTCGAAGCGACCCAGAGCTCGCACTCCCCCGCGCGGACGAACGCACTGGTGTGCACGACTGATACTCGCGCCCTGGGACTAGTCGGTATCAGGTGATCGCCGTTCGTCGACATCGTCGGCAACGACTTCGCCACTGTCGACTTCGTCAGCCGTGAACAGCAGTGCGTGGTCGAACTCGCTCAACTCAGCAAGCGAGCCATGTTCTTCGTCGATCCGGACCGGCACGATGATGGAGTTCCCGTCGACAAAGAGTCGGACCGCCTCCGGGCCCACCTTCTCAGTGGTGGTTGACTTTGGCTGGCGTGTAGCGCGCGCTTCCGTAACGAACCGGCCCTGGATTGCACTCCGGCTGCCATACGCCCTCATGCCAGCCGTCCTAAGAGACTGGGGCAGTGATCCAGAAGCTATTTGCCTCCCTACCTGTCCCGAACCCCGACCGGTCACGCGGGCACTTACTGAGAGCGCCTGGCTAGCGACCTCGAGCGCGTTCTGCAGCACTCCACCCAAGTCTTCAGATGAGTCCGGTGTCCCCTCGCCGTGGGCCACCGGCTCCGGCTCTTCGTTGAACTCCCGGGCCGCGATCTCGACAAGCCACGCAGGCGGATCTTCTCGGCCGTCGCGCATCAGGGCGACGCGAGCACGCGCAGCGGCGATCTCTGAGTTCTTCATCGCGGCTCCTTTGGTCCTAGAACCTTCGTCACTTCGATCAGCATGTTGCGGTCCCACTCAGAGATGCGCGCGGGCGGGGCCTCGGACCGCTTCAAGCGGTTCGACTTTGCCAAGTCCTCCACGAGCAACATCCCTACTGTCCGCGTGTCGTCGGCGTCTGATGTCGCGAGTGTAAGCGCCTTCTCGATACGTCCCCACAGCTGCGCTCGCCGATCAGCCCACATGCGTTGAACTACTACTGCGACTGCGACTGCGGCTGTCAGTATCGCCGCCCCACCAGCCACGACCAGTGTGAGCGTCAAGTCCCAGGGTCCCGCCATCGCTTCGTTGCTCCGATCAATGCTCGAACGGCGGATCGAATCCTCCCCGTCGTGAGATGTAGCGACTGGCTCGAGCCAGCGGCGCCGGTCAGAAAACATGGTGCGCCGCCGACCAGGTCCCAGGTTAGCGTTTCTCAGCTATAGACCAATAGCTGCGGCTAGCATTTGATATCATGCGATAGTTTCGGACGGCGAAGGGTTCCAACGATGGTGCGTGTCGTGCGTCCCGGCGGGGATGAGGCCGAGGCCAACGAACGCCTGAACTGGCAGATGCAGGTGCTGCGCTCAATGGTGGCGCACGATGACCGGACGGGCACTCCCGACATCGCGCGACCAGGATCTGAGCTCGCCGGCGATGATCGCGTAACGGCTCCCTTCCACACCTCGCACCTGGTGCACTATGCCCTCGGCGTGGCCAGCGATGCACTCAGGACGACGCTGCTCCTCATGGACGATGGCACCGACATCCGGGTCCCGATGATCGGGCTCTACCCGCTCCTTCGCACCGTCATCGAAGGGTCAGCCCTCGCCACGTGGCTTGTAGCTCCCGACGATCGTCTCGAGCGCGTGAAGCGGACCCTCGAGACTCGCCTGTCTGACCTGATCCACGACGATAAAGCAGTGATCGTGGCAGCAACGATCGAACCTTCGGACAACGCGGCCGAACTGTCCGACAAGTCGAAGACTCTTCGCGAGAACGCTCGCCGAGTGCGGGCGGAGAAGCGCCGGCTGCGCGAGCATGCCGCTCGCGTCGGCGTTGAGCTCGACCTGTCCGGTCGACCGGGATTCGGTCCGCTTCTGCAGGCGATCGCACCGGTGATCGGGATGAGTATCGGCGAAGTGCGCGGCGTGTGGCACTTCGTCTCAGGACTGACTCACCCGTCACTATCACGTGCTATCAGCATGGCGGACGTCGAACTGAAGCAGCCCAACGGCGACGGCACGGTCACCGCGACGATGTCAGCGAACCTGGCGACGGTGAACCTGGCGATCGATGCCGCACTGCTGGGCTACAAGACGGCGCTCGAAACCGTGGGCCGTCGCGGCGGTCGGGATGACCTCGCGTGGACCGATGCCTCATTGCCAGTGCCGCCGAACTTCCGGCGGGTGTGGAACGACCGGTAACGAGTGATGCCCCCGGATTGGGCCGGGGGCATCTGGCTGGCGGGCACGAAGGGAGCCAGCCTTGTCAAACAATACTGACCCAGACTGGATACGAGATAGCCCCTGATATCGCGTGATACCAGGGGCTATTCAATGCTTGTTCGTGCTAGCCGCGACTAGCAGCGGCTAGCAGCGGCTACCGCCTGCTACTCCATGCCGTTCTTCTCGATGTGCTCCATGCCGATCTCCATAGCGCGCAGCATGATCGCGTGGTTCGGATACCGGGTCGCCTTGTTGTAGTCGGCGATGCGGTCACGGAGGGCTTCGTGGCCACGCCAGCGCACGAGGGCCGTCAGGGGCGCATCACCCGCCCCCTGCGCCGGCGCCTTCGCCTTCGCCCGAGCAGGCGGTTGGGGCGACTTCGGTGCTTCGGAGGGCAGAGCCTCAGCCGCGGCACCGAACGCGGCAATCGCATCGGGATCCACCGTCGTCTTCTTGTTCCGTGCGATAGGCATCAGCCGTACACCTCCGCCGTCAGTTCCTGGATCTCAGCCCGCGCCTGCTTCGCCTTGGATGCCGGGAGCTCCATCACTCCAAGACCGGGCGCGGCAGCGTCGCGGTAGGCCTTGCGCGAGTACAGAACGGTTTCGAGGGGCTTGACCTGGGGGTACTCCACGATGAACTCGGAGACGTCCTCTGTCTCCGTCTCGTTGTGGTTGGTGGGCGCCTGGCTGAGCAGGCTACGGACCTCCAGGTCCGGGTTGAAGTCGCGGGCCGTGGAGATCACCTCGTCGAACTCCTCGAGCGTCTCCACGTCGAATTGGCTGGCACGGAGGACAACGATCATCAGATCCGCAGCGGTCATCGCTGTTCGCATCTCCTGATTGTCGTCACCGGCGACGTCAACGATCACGTGGTCGTAGAGCTTGTCCAGGTCACGGAGGGCGGCGTGAACGTTGCCGCGCTTCTCGACGAGCGTCATCGCGGGTTCAACGCCGGCGTCGACGCGACGCGCGTGCCACTTGGCGAGCGATCGCTGCTTGTCGGCGTCGACGAGGATCACGCTCTTGCCCTGATGAGCGAGCGCCGCCCCGATGTTGGTGGCCACGGTGCTCTTGCCCGGGCCTCCCTTAGTTCCTCCTACGAGGGTGATCATCGCAACCCCTTTCGTGTGCCGTTGCTATCACGCACTATTAGCCGCTAGCCCAATCCAGCAGGCGATAGTTCCTGCTAGCAGGCTAGCAGACGCAAGTACGTGATAGCACTAGTGGGTGCTATCAACTGCTAGCAGGAAGCACTATGCGGCCAACTCGAGATCACGGAGCTGCTGGAGGAGTCCTCGTCGGACGAACCGCATGGCTTCTTGGTGGTCGGCTCGGCCGTCGCCCGAGCATGGGTATGCCGGGTATGCCTCGGGGCCGCCGTGGTCGTCGACGGATCGGAACATGACGACCTGCGTGGTGGGAGTGCGGTCGCGGCCGCGACGGCCGGCCTTGCGGATGAGGTGGTTCTGCCACCACGCCCAGAGGTCGCGCTCGTCGGCATACTGCTGTTCCCGTCGCCGGAGGATCCCGTCCACTCCAAGCTGCTTGGCCACGTGTGTCCGGAAATCCTGGAGCCGTCGACGCCAGCCGGTAGGTGTGGCAATCACGAGTGTCCAGCGGCGCATGCGTGCGAGCGCTGCACGTGCGCGGCCGCGGGGGAGTCCTGCACGGTCAGCGACGACCTCGGGGGCGTTCTCGTCAGTGGTCAGGCTCTCGTAGACACGGCGCGCAGTGGGCCCCAGCCCTGCGCGGGTGAAGACGTCGTGCCGTCCGGCATCGAGCCGGTCTTCCAGCACGTCCAGGAGGGTGACTCTCGTGTCGAAGAGGTCGGCCGGGGGGCGGGCGGTCACATCGTGAAGTGGCCCGACATGTACGAAGGGTGTGGAAAACCGGTCTGTGAGTCGCCAAACTGCCGCGTTGGGGCCGTCCGCCTGGCGTCGGCGGGTGATCCATCCGGCCGCCTGGAGGCGGCGGAGTGAGCGGTCGGCGGTGCTCGAGGGGATCCCGGTGGCGATCGCCACGGACCGGAGTGCGGCGCCGACGTCGCGGGAGCCGGAGCGCAGGGACAGCCAGGCGAGGTGGGTCAGGACGGTGCTGTCGTGCAGGTCCGCCTCGGTGCGGGTCCAGCGGCCGGGGGAGGCGGTGAACGCCTGCAGCATGGCATCGACGATGTCGACGATCCCGGTCAGCTGGGTCAGGTCGCGCTGCTGGCGTTCCTCGGGCGCGTACCGGTACAGCACGGCCCGCTCCTGCGCCTTCGCCCACTGCCGCTCGAGGCGCGCGGCAGCCTCCGCCGCGGTGCGGGGCTCGCGGCCGCCGGTGGGGCGGTTGCGGGTGCGGTAGTGCTCCATGCCGGGTGCGGTCTTCGCGGCGTGCTCGACGTCGGCGAGGGTCCACCCGGACACCGCGGCCGCGAGCAGGCACAGGTAGCCGGTGCGCGACGGGTCGCGGCCGCCGGCAACGGTTCCCATGTGCGCCTCACCCCACGCCGGCAGGGACCGGTGCACCCGGTGACCGGCGTCGACGGGCCCGGTGGGGGAGGAGTCCGCGGGATCCACGGTGGGCCGGAGCTCACGGAACGCGGCCGTGACACGGAGGAGATCGCCGGCGGTGACGATCGGGGTGCGGAGCACGTCGACGTCGTCGGCACCGGCCATCACCTCGGACGCGCCACCGCGTGCGTGTGGAGTCAGGGGCGGGCGGACGGCGCCCGTGCGGTCGTTGCAGAGCAGCCCGTGGTCAAGGGACGGCAGGACAGCGCGCGCGGCGCCGGCGAGCTGCACCATCGTGGCCTTGTCGACGCCGGCGAGGGGCACCCACACGTGGAACCCGCCCGTGGGGCTCGAGCGGCACACCACGTGCGGCACCTGCGCGTCGCGGAGGATCCGCACCAGCACGCCAAGGTCCTCGGCCGCCTGGTCGAAGTCCTCCGGGGTCTTCGCGTCGAGGTCGAACGCGGCGAACCAGAACCGTCCATCAAGGTCGGTGAGATCGATCGTCCACGGCGTCGACGGGGGAGTACGCCCGGCAGTCGGGAACTTCGACGGGTAGCTGTTCGACCGGACCATCCCGTCCGCCTCCGCGATCATGCGGTTCACGTACCGACGAGGCGCGATCGAGCGCGTCAACGCCCAGGCGGTATCCGGAGAGGACACGCGGGCAGATTGATCTATACCGGGCGCAGCAACGTGCGTTACGATGGCGACACCTCCTCCTCTCGGGGTGGTGGTACGACGAAGGCTCCCGGCTCCAACCGGGCTTCTTCTCTCGGAACCTCACAACCTGACCTGATTGGCGTCCTGTACAGGCAGTGAGACACATGACTTGGGGCCTAGCCCCGGACCCCCGCTTCGGCGGGGGTTTTGTCGTTTAAGCGGCTGTGTGGGCGACCTCCAGCGAGTCGTCAAGGATCGGCAGGGCGCCGTACTCCGCCACGAGCTGGGCACGAAGCCGCTCGAGGTAGAGCGAGACGCTCAGATTCCCGGATGCGCGAGCGGCATCGAGGTAGTCCTGCCCCGTGTCCGGGTGCAGGGCGATATCCGGGCGCGCGGCGTTCACACCGCGGGGAAGACGATTGCGCTTCACACCTGCGTTGGATCCGGTCATACGCACGAGTGTGGTGTTAACGGGTGGCTTATGCGGGGAGGCCGGGACGGTGTGTCGGATACCGCTCGTCAGAAGAGTCCTGGCTGGGCTCGCGGTAGACAGAGCGGTTGGCATGTTCGATAGGTTACCGCAGCGGGCACACCGTAGTGCCGTTTACGGCAGAGACTCGACGAACTGGCGGACGCGCGTCGTGAATCGTTCCGGGTCGCTGTTCCACTCCATGCCGTGCGGGACGGGCTCGAACCGCTCGAGGGTGACCTGGGCCGGGTAAGTCCGCATCAGGTCCTCGGATGCCCCGATCGGGGCGTCCGTGTCGCCCTCGGAGTGCAGGATCAGCACTGGCGCGGTTGTGCCGTCAAGGGACGGGCGAAGGTGGGCGGCGCGGAGCGGCCGGCGCAGGCCGGCAGCCTGTGCGAGACCGGGCACTGTCAGCGCGGTGGTGAACAGCGGTGCGAGGAATCCGGGGATCCCGGAGCGCCGAGCGGCGGCGCCGATGATGGACCGCCAGTCGAGGGCGGGTCCGACGAAGATCAGGCCGGCGATGCGCGACCGCTGCTTCGAGGTGGCGGCGAGGATCAGGTTAATGGTGGCGCCCATCGACCAGCCGACGAGGACGACGTCCTTCGCGCCGTGGTCGACGGCGTACTGGATCGCAGCTTCGACGTCGTGCGCCTCCTCCTGGCCGAGCGTCGCGGGAGGTGCGGCGGCGTCCTCGACGTCGCCGCGGTAGGAGACGACCAAGGAGGTGAGCCCGGCCGACAGTGCGCCGGGCACGCTCCTGAGCGCGGAGGTGCGGGACGAGTGGATGCCGTGGACGTGGATAGCCCAACGAGTGGTCGGCGTGCCGCTCTGGAACAGGTACGCCTTCCGCGGGCCGCTGGGGGCGTGGATCTGCACTTCCTCGTACGGCGCGTCCACCGAAGCAGGATCCGGGTAGACGTACCCGGTCCACAGAACAGCGTCGTCAACGGCCGGGAGGCCCTGACTGGCGTCTACGAGCGCGCGCGTGACCGTTGTCTCGTCCTGGCCCTCGATGTCGCCGACGAGGGCGCTGAGGGCGTCCTGCGCCCCGAAGCGGATGCGGTACTGACCTGGTGCACTCGTGGCGGGGGTGCGCTCGAGTCGGATCTGCTGCACGTCGACGGATCGGACGACGGGGCGTCGTTTCGGCCGAGGGTGAATGGCCCGTCGGCCGCCGACGACGCCCAGCGCTGCGGCGCCCAGGACGAGGCCGGCGCCGATCGCGATACCCGTGGTGAGTGCTGCTGATCCGGTCATTCGTTCCAGGTCCTTCCGGAGGGGTTCAGGGTGGTGCGGGCGATCCAACGCTCGGTCCTGCGGAACCGCCGGCTTTCGGCGCCGGTGAGCTGCAGGGTCTCGTTCATGAGTCGGTTCTGGATCTCGATGGTGAGGCCGTAGGCATGGTCGAGCGGGTCGGGGGCCTGAACCATCCGCTTGATGAGGCTGAGCGAGCTCGGTGTGCCGAGCATCCGTTCGAGCTGCCAGGCGCTGTATCGCCACAGGGTGCGGCTGACGCCGGCGAGCACGTAGCCCACGATGATCGTGATCATTCCGGGGTAGAACAGCAGCTGGAAGGCGAGGAAGAACGCGCTCCCGAGCGGCGTGAGCTCGCCGGCGAAGTGCCCGATGGCCGTGTACACCAGGTCGGCGATCGCCGCGGCGATGACGAGAGAGAACCCGGCGATGAACAGGCGTCCCGCGACGGCGTTCCTACGTGGCAGTGCGGAGAAGAGCGAGCTGAGCGAGATCCACAGCAACCCGATCATGTACAGGCTGATGTAGACCCAGCAGGCGAGGGACGCGAGGTGTTCGTCGATGAACGTCTCTGTTGGCCCTTCCCGATTCGGGATGGCCATGAAGAAGCCGGTGAGGACCGCGGCGATGAGAACGAGGTAGCGGATTTGCCCTGGTTCTCGATCTCCGCTGTAGAGACGGATCGCGTCGCGGAGGTACCAGAAGCCGGCGGTCGCGGTCAGCGCTTCGATGAGGTTCAGGAAGTTCTGCCCACCGACCAAGGGGAGCGCCTGGTCCAGGGTGGTTGCTGGCCAGAGGAGACCAAGGGTTAGGAGGCCAAGAATCGCATAGCCGGACGCCACCCACGCCGGCGGGAGCGGTTGCTGCTCACCAGTGGAGAATCGCCGGCGGAGTGCTCGTGGAGTGCGGCCGATGAAGACCGCGAGCGCGAGCGCGAGCGCGAGCGCGGTCGCGGAGAGCACGACGGGCATCAGAAGATGTCCGCCGCCGCCTCGCTACCAGCGCCACGGAGCCACCTCGCGAGCGCGAAGGCGCCCTGCTCTGCGACGGCCTCTTCAAGTTGCAGCTCGTCGCTGAGATGCCCGTCGGTGACCGACCGGCCTCGGATCGAGATGATGCTGCCGCCGCCGGCGTTCCGGATCGCGTCTGCCGCCTCCGGGCGTGCGGAACAGCCGCTGTGGCGTCCCACGACGTGGATGAACTCGTGCAGGAGCGTGTGGAGCCGCACCGTGGCCGTATCGGCCTTGCGGTACATGATCACGCCGTAGTCGTCATGGTCAATCCAGTAGCCGGTGTGGTGCTGATCCGGGCTGCTGATCGAACTGATGTTGAGGCGCTTGCCGTACAGGGACTCGACGATGCCGAACAAACGGTCAAAGCTGCGGTCATCGTCCGGGAGTGCGAGGCGATCCAAGATCCCCTGCAGCTGCTCGTCGACGGCGACTTCGACCTGGTCGCTCTGACTCACGTACATCTACTCCTCTGCCCGCTTGCTCTCCCGGATCGCGCGCGCGAGTGCGCGGAGGGATGCGGGGCTGGCGCCGGCGACCCCACGTGACGACGCGCCCCTCGCTTCAGTCTGCGCGAACGCCTGCTGCACGTCTAGGCGCGCGTCGATGTCGTCGATGGTGCCGGAGAGCTCGAGCTGCGTCAGGTAGGACTCATCAACGCCGAAGAACGTTGCGATCGCGACGAGCTGTTCAGCGGTGATATCCGAGTGTTCGCCGGCAAGCACGGCCTGCCAACGCTGGAGGGTCAGGTGGGACTCCTGCGCGACGTCGCTAGCGAGCAGGGCGCCCTGGACGTCCAGCTTCGGGAACTGAGCCTGCGCCACTGCGAGCAGCTTGTGCACGCGCTCCGACACGACCTCTTCCGGGCTCTTCACCTTGGGCGTGAGGGAGTCCTGCGCGCGAGACCACAGGTCGCCGACGGTCACACCGCACGCGGTTGCCAGGGCTGACATGTCGTTCGTCGTGAACGGCAGCTCACCGCGGGCCCGGCGGTAGTAGTAGTTCGCCGACAGACCAGAGCGCTTGATGAGGTCTCGGGTGGTCAGTCCCGCGGCAGCTTTGGCGTCCTCGATCGCTCGCGCAATCGCCTGCGAGAACTCGTCCGCGGCGCCTTGGGGTACATCCGGCATCCACCCAGGATAGGGACTCCCACCAGGGAAGTATGTAGTGTGCCGCTAGCGGCACGTACCGCTAGCGGCACAGAGAAAGCCTCGAACGGCTTGCGCCGCTGCCGGCACAGTAGTTTACTGTTAGCGGCACATTCTGCCCCTAAATGGGGGTCCACTGCCCCCGCAGTTCGCGACCTCCGCAGGGGTGGGGGACCCACAACTTATTAAGTTGGAGGGCTCTCTTGGAGACTCAGCACCAGACCAGCGTGCATCACGCCCCCGATCCGGCACACACGCTGTTCCGCTCCGTGGAGGTGGAAGGGGACGCCGCCGGGCTCGCAAAGACCGGGTTGAGAGGCGGGCTGAACCGGATCGGCTTCAAGCTGCCGCCAGGTGCGGCGGAGCAGCAGGCACGCGAGCGCCGCGCGGCGCTCGAGAGCGCGCGGGCGGTGATCCTGCATAGTGCGTTTACCCGCCCGGTGGGGGTGCTGATCGCGAACCCGAAGGGCACGTCCGGGAAGACGCCCGCGACCCTGGGGCTGGCGTCGGCATTCGCGGCGGTGAAGGGCAACGGGATCTGCGCGCTCGAGGTCGCGGATGACTCCGGCACGCTTGCACTGCGTGCGGAGGGTGTTCCGCAGCTCGACCTCGGCGACCTGGTGCGCGACATCACGTCGATCCGATCCTCCGGGCAGCTCGCCGGCTACGCCGTGCAGCAGTCCTCGTTCGTCGACGTGTTCGGCTCCCGGCCGGGGGAGTCCCGTCCCGCGTTGACCGCGGACGACGTCGTGAACGTGTCCCGGGTGATTGACGAGTACTACCGGTTCCGGTTCATGGACTCCGGCAACGTCGTCACGACGGGGCCGTTCCTCGGCGCGATCGACGTCGCGGACGTACTGGTCGTGCCGGTGATGATGGCCCGCGACTCCGGCCTGAAAGCGATCGAGATGCTCGACGGGCTGATCGCGACTGGCGGGCACGCTGCCGAGCTCGCTCGGAACGCCGTGATCCTCCGCATGACGGATGGGCGGCCGGAGAACAGCGTCGACCGGGACGACGTCGTTCGCTACCTCGAGGAGCGCGGCGGTGCACGGCAGTTCGACATCCCGTTCGATGCGCACATCGCAGAGCGGCGGGACATCACCTGGGCGAAGGTGTCCCAGCAGACGCAGGATGCGTTCACGTTCGCGGCCGCGGAGATCGTCCGCGTCGTGCGAGGCGAGGCCCCCAGCACGGCCGTTGCACGGCCGAGCGAAGCAGCACCCACTGCGGCAACGTCGCCGCAGGATGACGAGGACCCCGACGGGGCAGAGTCCGCGCCGAACGCTGACGAGGCGCCTACGCCGGCGCCGGTGTCGGCAGCGGCCGCACCGCGGGCGTCGGTGGTGCCGGCAGTGGCGTCGGATCCGCGTGAGGACTGGGTGACGTGCTCGGAGTGCGGCAAGCAGACCCCGCCCTACACGTACTGCTCGTTCTGCAAGCACCAGTTGACCGACAACGTCAACCTGCAGCGCTTCTACAACCGCGGCCGACGCGCCTCCGGGTACGCCGAGCCCGCGGAAGACCTCCCCGAGCAGCTGCGCGCACTCCCGCCCGTCCCCACCGATGACGACTCCGACGACGACTCCGATTCCGGCTCCGGCCGGGTGTCGGCGTAACCCACGAAAGGACCATCCATGTCTGTTCTGCCCATCCCCACCGCCCCGGTGCCGACGCGCGTCGTCGCAGCGTGCTCGGGGAACAACACGAACCCTTTCTGCGGTGTCACGCCGAACTTCGACTGGCTCGGTGACGGCTTCAACGCTGTCTGGGTGCCGGCCCTTGGCGGTGCGCTCGGGATCGCGCTGATCATCCTGGCGTTCTTCTTCATCAAGGCCCTGCTCGGTCTGCGGAAAGCGCTCGATGCGAAGAAGCCGAACGAGGCCGAGCACGCCCGGAACGTCGCGTTCGGAACCGGGCTGGCGATCGCGGGCGTGATCCTCGCCCCGACCCTGTTCGTCGCGATCACGACCGCCGCGCAGCGAGGCGCCTGATGAGCACCCCCGATCAGCACGAGACGAACACCGGACATCCGAAGCGGGTCAGCGTCCGAAAGGCTGCGCTGATCTTCGCCGCCGCAGTTGTTGCGGCCGCCCTGGTGGTGCTGATCGTCGTGGCATTGCTGCCCCGACCGACGAGCGCTCCCGCCGCGTCCGCCTCTGCGCCGGCGACGACGTCGTCGGCGACGCCGGGTTCGGCGCCGACGGTGGACAGCCTCGGCACCTCAGAACGGCGCACTGTGTCGGGCTGCGTCGCCGGGGTCGAGATCACCGGGAAGGACCTGCTGCAGCTGCGACGGACGAAGGACTTCACCGTCGAGGGCGCCGCGGAGTTCCTCGGCGGGTTCCTACAGGTCACATCCGCGGCCGACCCGGAGTGGCGGTCCGGGATCGAACAGGTCGTGAACATCGCCACCACCGGCGCAGCGCACGACCTGCTGCAGAACCAAGTCTCCGAGGGCACCCCGTACGCGGACGCGCAGCAGCACACCGCCGACCTGTCCAAGGGCGCGTTCAAGGTCGTCGACCTCACCACCCACACGGTGACGATCGACATCGCCGCCGCGACGACCACGGACGGCAAGGCCGACGTGCGGAACGGGCAGACCAACTACACGGGCGGGCAGTTCACCCTCACCGCCACGGACGGCGGCTGGGTCGTGTCGGGGGCGTCCGGTGATGGCGACTGGCGGCAGAACGCCACCCAGACCGGCACCACGTTCACTGGAGGCTGCTGATGGCCTGGTGGCAGGACGCCGGCGCGAACCTCGCGGGCGGGTTGACGGGCATCGTCGCCGGGATCGTCGGCCACGGTGCGAAAGCAGCATCCGACGTGGTGAAAGCGGTCGAGTTCACCAAGGACCCCGCCGGATACATCACGTCGCTGCTGCAGCAGGGCGTGTACGTGGTCGCCACGAAGCTGGTCCCGCCGATGATCGACGCGCTCCACCCGGACTACACGGCGAAGTGGTGGATCTCGTCGTACCGGGTGTCGTTCGGGATGGCGTTCCTCGTCGCCGCGGTGCTGCTGGTGATCTCGTTCGTGCAGACCCAGAAGGGCAAGAACTCCGGCAAGGAGCTCGCCGAGACCCTGTTCGTGGCGCTGCCCGGGTTCGTCATCTCCGCAGCGTTCGGGCCGCTGGTTGGCCAGCTGGTCGGGAAGGTGTTCGTCCAGCTCGAGGACTCGATCGCGTTGTGGTCGGTGTCGTCGTCGACGAAGGACTACTTCACCGGCCTCGGCGACGCCGCCGCGTCCGACAACGCGCAAGCGTTGTGGGGGACCGCGCTGATCTCGCAGATCACCCTCATCGGGTTGCTGCTCGGGATGATCGTGGTGGTGTTCGTGCTGCTGATCCAGCTCGCCACGATGTACCTCACCGGCGCGCTGATGTCGCTGTTCCTGGTGTGGCTGATCAACGCCCGCACCCGGCACCTGGGAAAGATCGGCCCGACGGTGTGGATCGCGTTGAACTTCGCCCACGCCCTGCTGATCCTCCTCGTCGGCATCGTGTTCCGCGCCGTCGGCGGCCTGCAGATGAAGGCAGTGAACGGTGACGCCGGCGACTTCGCCGTGTTCGTCAACCTCGCCCTGCCCGCGGTACTGATCTGCATGATGGTCTTCGCCCCGATGGCGCTGATGAAGATCGCCTCCCCAGCAACCGCCGCAGTCGGCGGCGGCGGGCAGTCCCGCGACGGCGGGCTGAACAGCCCGAACGGGAACTCCGTCCCGCAGATCCCCACCAACGGTGGGGGTCGTGGCGGTGGCGGTGGCGGTGCGGGGCCGCAGAGCCCCAACGACGCTGCGCAGAACGGCAGCGGCAGCGGGTGGACACCGTCCACCCAGCCCGCACAGGCCAGCGGGGGCGGTGGTTCTACGACGATCAACGCCATCGGCGGTAGCGGCGCTGGGGCTGGTGGTGCGGCGAATCAGGCAGCGCAGTCCGGGGGACGGAAGACCGCGCAGGCGGCCGCGCAGAAGGGCGCCACCACCGCAGCGGGCAAGGCCGCGACCGCCGGCACCGCAGCAACCGGTGTCGGGGCGCCCGTCGCCGTCGGCGCGGTCCTCGCCAACGCTGCCCTCAAAGCTGCCGCATCCGCGGTGCGTGCCGGCCACCAGGCCGCTGAGCAGGCCGGCGACGCCGGCTCCCACGACTAACCCGCTCTGACCATCGAAGGAGTGCTCCTGATGCGTACCGCGAAGCGTTACCCGGCGAACCTGCCGGACCCATCCACCGTCACCGCCGGCACCGTCGTCGCGTCCGAGGGCTGGGGTCTGTGGGGTGAAGGGCAGGGGTGGCGGCAGCGCACCGGCCGGTTCACCGGCCCCACCTGGACTGCCGTGTTCCTCGAAACACCGGCGCTCCGTGCAGTGCGGCGGAAGGTGACCGACCTGGTGCTCCTGCTGTCGGTCGGGTACATCGCCGGTGTGTTCGGGTGGACCGCTGCTCGAGCCGGGCAGCAGATGACCACCCTCGACATTCAGCTGATCGCCGGTTCCGTCATGGCCGTGTTCGTGTCGCTGCTCGTTGTCGGGTGGGGGCGGTTCAGCGTCGACGACCCCCGTGGGGTGCCGCAGGCAGGGGCGGTGCGCTGATGCGGACCTCACTGATCGGCGGCGACGTCACCCACCGTGGCCTCTTCGGCGGACGGATCTCCAAGACCCGGCTCTGGACCCTGACCGTCGCACTGGTTGCCGGGTTCGCCGCGGCCGCGTTCTGGCAGCTGTGGGGGCTGATCGCGTTGGCGGTGCTGCCGTTGGTGGCGTGGTTCGTCACGATCGACACCGAGAACAACACCGTCCTGCAGCGGAACATCGACAAACGCTCCTACCGCGACCGTGTGCAGCGTGGTCTGACGACGTTCGTCCCATACGACACGGACGGGTGGGACGCACTCACCGACGCGTGGGCGTCCGCACGCGGTCGGAGGGCCCGCCGTGCGGCGGAGCGGCAGATGCACGCGATGCGGCTCACACCTGACGGGGTCGAGGGGATGCTGTGGCTGCGGGAGCGGAACCGAATGCCCGGCATTCAGTGGCACCGTCCGTCGTTCGGGCAGGAGTACCTCGCCGTGGTGTTCAGCACCACCGGGCAGGTCGAGGGCATCGAATCCGACGCCGTCTTCGACGCCTCCGCCGCCGGCTACGAGCAGGTCCTCGCCCAGTTCGGTGCGGCACTGACGCTGCCGAACCGGGTGCAGACGATCTCCCGGATCCTGCCCTCCGACCCCGCCCCGCACGAGGCGTGGCTCGCCGAGCACGGCGACGACAGGGTCCCGGATGAGATCCACGAGTCCTACCGGGAAGTCGTCGACGACATCTCCGCCGCGCAACTGGTGAACCGGCCCATGTTCGTCGTCTGCTGGCCCGTCACGGACCGGTTCGTCGCCCGCGCCGAACGCGCCGGCGACGGCATCGACGGCTGGCTGGCGGTCATGGACCGGGAAATCCGGTCCGTGACGGCGGCGTTCACGGCGGCCCGGTTCCGGAACGTGCACGCCATGACAGCGCGGCAGACCGCCGCGGTGCTGCGGCACCTGCAGCACCCCGGGTTCCCGATGGACCAGGCCGGAGACATCACCCCGGACCGGGCGTGGCTGCCCTCGCAAGAGGACTGGTCCTACATGACCTACGTCGGCGCCCCCGAGGGGCGGCTATCGCAGTCGCTGTCGCGGACGTGCCGGGTGACGGCGAAGGATGTGAAGATCTCGCACCGCACGTCGCTGTGGATGGCGCCGCTGCTCGGCGAGATGGAACACCAGGTCGTCCGCACGATCAGCTTCCACCTCGAGCTGACCCCGCAGGATCACGCCCTGTTCCTCGCAGAGAAGGACCGTGTGTCCGATATGGCGGACGCGAACCGGCGGGCCCGCGGCGGCGGCATCGAAGACACCACCCTTACTGTCGAGCAGGAAGCCGCGAAACGGCGCATCGCCGACCTCACCCCGGGCACCGGGTACGCCGGCGCGAACTGGGTCGGCTACATCACCGTCACCGCGGGGAGTCGTCAGGAGCTCTCCGACGCTGTCGAGGAGATCACCGCCGCAGCATCGAACGCCGGGATCAGCAAGCTGACCTGGCTCGACCCGCACCAGCAGACCGTCGCCGCGTACACGTGGCCCGTCGGCCGTGGCATCGCGTCGTCGAACGCGTCGATCGGGACGCGCGTGGAGAAGCTCGCCGCCGGCAAGGAAGCGAAGGAATCGCTGTGACCCTCGATCAGATCTTCTTCACCGTGTTCGGCGCGGTGTTCTTCCTCGCGTTGGGAACAGCGCTGCTGTCGGCGGTGCGACCGACCATGGGCGCTGCGATCACGTTCCTCACCGCAATCGCACTCAGCATGCCGGCTGCGACCCTGGTGGGGCCGGTGGCGGGGATCTGCGTGTTGGTGCTGCTCCCGTTGGCGGTGCTGTACGGGTGGTCCCGTCGGGCGACGCGACGGCTGCAGCGCCACACCGATGATCAGGAAGCGGCGGAGTCGCTGTGATTGTCATTGGCTGGATCCTCCTCGCCGGGACCGTCGTCCTGATCTTCACCGGCACGGCCCTCTTCGCAGTTGGGTTCTTCACCGGCAACCAGGTCCGCGTGCTCCAAGGGTTCGGCCTCGCGGTCGTCGCCATCGCCGCGCTGGCTATCAGCAACGCCCTCGGTCCGGTCGCCGGCGTGCTGCTGATTGCCGTGACAGCCCTCGCTGCGTGGCTGCTCCGGCGCCGCATCCGGCAGCTCAACACCACCACCCTCGAACAGACAGGACCAACTCGATGAGCGCGACGACGAACAGCCCGAACGAGACGGACGAGCCGTACGAGCCGACTCGTCGTGCTCGGCGCGCAGGGCTGCTGTCCGCGAAGCAGCGGGTCAAGCGGAGCATCCGGTCCGCGCCGGTCGTCGTCGACGACGTCACCGACGAACTCGCCCCCGGGAAGGACGCGCACGGGTTCCCCGTGGCCGCGGACGGCGGATATCAGCCGAAGCGGCGGAAGCTGCTGACCCGGATCGGCTACTACGGCCCGCTGGTGAAGGGTGCGCCGTCGACGACGCGGCAGGTGGAGATCCTCAACCCCGCACCGATCGCGTCGCCGATGGAGTTCCAGGGGCTGCTGTCGGGCATCGAGACGCTGTCGTCGACGCCGGCGACGAACGATCAGTTCGCGGCGTTCCGCGCCGGGAAGGTCACCAGTGCGAACGTGTGCACGATCGGCGATGTCGGGGTGGGGAAGTCGACGCTGATGAAGTGCGACTACGTGCTCCGCCCGTTGGTGTTGAAGGGCCGCCGGGTGGTGGTCATCGACATCAAGCCGTTTACTGGTGACTCCGGGTTCGGCGAGTACACCCCCGTCGCTGCCGCGATCGGGGTCGATCCGATCCGGTTCATCATCGCTGACACGTCCACGTCCGCCGCCCGTGAGGGTGTGACGTTGAACCTGCTCGACAAGCGGCTGCTGCAGACGCAGCTCGTGCCCGGCCCGACCGGCATGGTGCAGATGGTGCAGCAGGCCGCCGCGGTCTTGAACGACAACATCGAGCTGAACCGGTTCGAGAAGAAGGCCGTCCGCGTCGCGGTCCTGCACGCGCTCCGCTCGGCGGAGCAGAAGCGGCGGTCGGCGAACATCCTCGACGTGCTCGAGCACCTCGGGAACATGGACGTCCCCGAGTACGCCGGCCTCAGTTCGTTCGTGAAAGATCACCAGGAGCTCGCCGGCTACGGCGCCCGGATCCTGCTCGAGCGGATCCCGGAAGAGATGCCCGGCCTGTTCGACGGGGACACGTCCTCGTCGGTGGCGCTGGATGACAAGGCGACGTTCTTCGATTTCAGCCAGCTGCCCGAGGACGGGCCCGCCCGGTCGATCGGGATGATGCTCGCCAACGCGTGGACCATCGGCGCGATCCGCACCTCCACGGAGCAGCAGCAGACGAACTTCTGCGTCGACGAAGGCTGGTTCCTTGTCGGCGGTCCCATGGGCGCCGTGATCCGGTCGAACTCCAAGCTGTCCCGCGCGCTGGGGCTGTCGAACGTGGTGAACATTCACCACGTCGCCGACATCCCCACCGATGACCCGGCGATCTCGTTCATCAAGGAAGCCGGCACCCTGCACCTGTTCCGGCAGGCACGGCAGGACGACGCGCAGCAGGCGGCCGCGATCGCGGGCCTGCGCACGGGGGCGTCGGACTACCTGATGACGCTGCCGCAGGGACACCACTTCAAGAAGGTCGGCATCGACGCCGAAACCCGCGTCGCGCACATCCGCTCGAGCCTGGAGAAGAAGATCACCGAGACGAACTACGCGATGGGGATGCTCGAGGACGAGAACGCGCAGCTGCCGAGCCTGGTGGCGGCATGAGCGCCCGGCAGGACCGAGACGTTCCCGCATGGGTGGTCTTCACCGTCGTGTTCGGCGCCGTCGTGATCATCCTCGGCGCCGGGCTTGCTCTCGGCATCGCCCGGCAGACGTCGGTGCCCGCACCGGAACGCGCCGCCGTGACACCGACCACGACAGCGTCGACGGCACCCGTACCACCGTCGGCGCCGTCGGACACGCCGGAGTCGGCGGCCGCCGGCTTCGTGACCGCGTTCACGGATCACCAGGCGCCGGCGGATGCGTGGGAGAAGACGTTCAGCGGCTACCTCACCGAGCAGGCGAAGACCGCCTACGCCGGCACCGACCGGACCCAGGTGCCCGGAATCCGGGTGACAGGAAAGGCGGTCGTCACTGCTGGTGTGTCCGCCGCTCCCGTGCCGGGTAGTGCGGACGATGACGGCGAGTCCGACCCGGTGCCCGCGATCGTCACCGTCCCGACCGACGCCGGTCGGTACACGGTCAACCTGCAGCAGCAGGACGGCCGGTGGCTGGTGGTCTCCGCGCAACTGCCCAGGAGTGGGCAGTGAAGGGCGGGATCCTCGCGGCGATCGCGCTGATCCTCGCCCCGATCCTGCTGATCGTCGGGGGGATCTACTTCGCAGTCGCCGCGTCATCGAACCCGCCCGCCGCGGCCGCAGCCGCATGCGGCACCGCGTCCGGGACGACCGGGACGGTGACCAAGAAGGTGCCGGACAAGGTCGGGCAGTGGGGCCATGACCAGCTGACGGTGGCCGCGCAGCTCATCGCCGCAGCGGAACAGATGCAGGTCAACCAGCAGGCCACCACGATCGTGGTGATGACCGCGATGGGGGAGTCGTCGCTGTCGAACCCGAATCACGGTGACGCGGTCGACAACACCACGATCGGGGTGTTGCAGCAGAACGCCGCCTACGGCACCCGCGACCAGCGCCTCGACATCCCCACCGCGGCGAAGGCGTTCCTGACGAAGCTGCTGCAGGTCGACGGGTGGGAGTCGATGGAGCCGACTCTCGCCGCGCATGCCGTGCAGGGCAACGCCGACCCGTACCACTACGCCGAGTTCTTCTCCCAAGCCCAAGACGTCGTGAGGGCGCTCACCGGGACGGCCACGACGTCGGGCTGCGACGTCTCCGGGGATCAGAAGGAGCTCGCGTCGGTGCTGGCGGCGGCGTGGAAGAAGGGCACCTTCACCGACACGTACCACCCGCAGATGGTGGAGCAGGAGATCCTCCCGATCGTCGACGGCACCACCAAGCCCGGCTGCCAGGTCGACACTCGCATCCTGCAGATCCTCGTCGCCGCCCTCAACCGGTACGGGTCCGTACAGATCTCCGACATGAACCGGCCCTGCGTCGGGATCGGCACGCACTGCACGTCCGGGTCGTTGCACTGCAAGAACCCGGCCGTGGCCGTGGACTTCAATGCCGTCGGCGGGAAGCCGCTCCTCGGCTCGGGCCCGCAGGACATCGAGTTCCTCACCTGGCTCAACACGATCATGCCGAAGGGCTCTCAAGTCGGGCAGGTGCAGTGCCGGCCAAACACGCCGCTGTCGAACTTCCGGCAATTCTCCGACCCGTGCTCGCACCAGCACGTCGACCTCGGCAGCACCACGGAGCAGCTCACCCTGTCCGCTGCGAAGGGGAAGTCCCGCTCATGACGACCACCCAGCCGCACACGGACCCGATCGACCAGGTGCGCCGCGCCGTCGCCGCGTACCAGGCGTCCCGGCAAGCACGGGATGACGCGATCGCGGCCGCCGCGATCGCTGTCGGCCGCGAAGCCGTCGCCGAGGCGTCGGGACTGTCGATGTCCCGCATCCAGCAGCTCGTCACCAACCGCAACCAGGGCGCGTCGACGTCGACGCGGGCCCGCTGACCGAAGGAGAACGCATCATGGCTGTCAAGACGATCTGGCCCGTGGAATACACGTGCGGGCACATCGAGAACCGTGACCTGTCCGACAAGCCTGCCGGGAAGCGGGCAGCGTCCGCGAAGTGGTTCGGTGAGCACCTGGTGTGCGGCCGCTGCTTCAAGCAACAGAACGGCTCCGGCGAATCCGACGCCGACCGCAACGCCCGCCACAAGGAGGAAGCGAAGCAGATCCGTGAGGACGCCAACCGCGACGGCCTGCCGCTGGATCTCGTCGGCACAGAGAAGCAGGTGCCGTGGGCACTGCGGATCCGCGCGGAGCTGATCCGCGGCGCGTACGAGGCGCTCGTCGAGGGCGGGGAGCTCACCGACGCCGACTTCGAGGAGCAAGTCCTCGTGACGGCGCGGCCGCTGGACCGGGCCCGGTGGTGGATCGACAACAAGGACGCCGACGCCGCGGACCTTCCCGAGCTGCTCGCGGATCCCGGCACGATGGACGCCGGCGCATCGACGGAGAACGTCGCATGAGCCACCACACGCATGACACAACCCCAGCAACAGCAGCGATGAGCCCGACGCTGGGGGAGCGGGGCCTGAAGCGATGACCGAGGTGCGGTCAACGCTGGAAACGGTGGCGCTGTTCGCGGTCGTCGTGGCCGCTGCGTACCTCAGCATCCACATCGGCGCCGTGTTCACCCCGACGGGAACGGAATACTCCTGGAACGTCGTGGAGCTGATCGGGCAGTTCATCGACGGCGCGCGCGTGCCCGGTGCGGCCATCCCGATCCTGGCCGTCGTCGCCGCCGCTGTCGTGGCGGCCGCGATCGCCGTCGGACGGCTCGGCCGGATCCGCCGCGAGGAGCGGCAGACCGTCCGCCGGATGGCACCACCGTACGAGTACAAGGCGCTGCTGGAGAAGACGCGCCTTGAGCAGGCCCGGGAGGACCTGCACGAGGATGAACCGGACATCGGCCCGGGTCTGCCGATCGGCGCGGTTGCGACCCGCGGCCGCCACAAGGTGTTCCAGTCGTGGGAGGACGCCGGCGTGCACCTGCACGGCACCCGGCGCGGCAAGACCACGTCCGAGGTCGTCCCGCACTGCGCGGTCGCGCCCGGCGGGGTCATGGTGACCTCGAACAAGCCGGACGGGATCCGCGAGATCCTCGCCGCCCGCCACGGCGCCGGCGAGACCTACGTCCTCGACCCGAACCAGGTGGTGCGCCGCTCGTCGACGCCCGACTTCACGTTCAACCTCCTCACCGACATCCGCACCGACGACGACGCATACGAGCTCGCGGAGATCTTCGAGGCGTCCACACGGAAGGCGTCAGACCGCGGCGGGGACGCGCAGTTCGACGAGTCAGGACGGAAGATGCTCGCCGGCTGCTTCCTCGCCGCCGCGCTCGAGAAGCGGCAACTGCGAGACGTGTACGGGTGGTTGACCCGGGAGAAGGTGACCACCGTCGCCGACATCCTCCGGAGGCACGACGTTGTCGGGCTTGCCGCGACCCTCGACGGGTTCGCCGAGTGGACGGAGAAGACCCGTTCCGGCATGTACGCCACCGCGCAGCGCATGGCCGGCGCCCTGTCGAATGAAGCGATGATGGCGTGGACGGTGCCCACGACGGGAATCCGGCAGTTCGACCCGGCCACGCTCGCTCAGAGCAAGGACACGCTGGTGCTGCTGTCGAAGAAGGGCGGGTCCGCGGCGGCGTTCGTGACCGCGCTTGTCCGGGCGGTGTGCAAGGCCGCCGAGGAGCAGGCCCACGCCAACGGTGGGCGGCTGCGGGTGCCCCTTGTGGTCGAGCTCGACGAGTGCGCGAACGTCGTGAAGTGGCCGGAACTGCCGGAGGTGTACTCGTACTACGGCTCCCTCGGGATCGTGCTGAACGCGTACTTCCAGTCCCCTGCACAGGCGATCACCGCGTACGGGAAGGAAGGGTGGGAAGCGATCTGGTCCGCCGCCCCAATGCGGGTGTTCGGCGGGGGCGTGGTCGACCAGCCGCGGCTGCAGGAGCTCTCCGCGCTGATCGGTGAGTACGAAGAGGTCATCGACAGCGCAACCGGCGCCACCCGGTTGCGTCCGATCCTCACCGCCGGGGCGCTGGGATCGCTGCGGAAGTGGCGGGCCGTCGTCTTCGCCAGCGGCGTCGACCCGATCCTGATTCGAACGAAGCCGTGGTTTCGGAACCTCCGGCTCCGCCGCCGCATCAACGGCGGGAAGAAGGCCCTGAATGTCTGAGATCGAGGCAGTCGACGTGGACGGGGCGGACGACGTCGACACCGGATCGGCGGCGGAGGGCGGGAACCCGTTCCAGTCGATGTTCTACGACTGGGTGCAGGAACGATTCGCCCGGGTGGAAGTCACCGGGTCAGCGCAGCGGGCGACCTGGTGCCCGGAGTGGTGGAAACATCCCGAGGTCGTCGACCGGCTGCAGGCGCTGTGGACCGCACACATCGCCGCGGAGGCGGAGCAGGAGGACGAGAACGGGAACATGGCCGCGCTCTCGGACTGGTGGATCCGGCACTGGGACCCGCACCGTGCCGTGCTATTCGACGCGGCCACCGGGCCCTTCCGGGACTGCAGCATGCAACGCGGACACCTCTACGACGAGGACCGCGGCCAGATCAACGCGATCACACCCGCGAGACCGCCAGAACAGTAGCCACGCATCTCTGACGACGACGGGCGTTGCCTCATGCTGATCACCTAGTCGACGACGGTGGCGACAGTCGGGCTTGGTCAGAGGCGTTTCGACGGTCACGGGTGATCTTCGCTCCGTGTGGTGTCTGGCCGGCTGACAGAATCGTCGGGTGTTGATTCGGACAGCTGTTAGCTCTGAGGTGACGACGTGTGCTCGGCTGCTGGCACGGGCGCTGCAGTCTGACGAAGTTGTGCGTGTGCTGATTCCGGGCCGGAGCCGGCGCGAGGAGCGTCTGGTGTTGTCCTACACGGCCAGCCTTCTCGCGGGTGCCTTCAGGAACGGTCTCGTCGATGTCGTTGAGGACGCCGCCGGGCACGTCATCGGGGTAGCAGTGTGGGAGGCGCCTGGGGCGACGACGTCGCTGTTTAGGCGGCTTCGTTACTTGCCGACGTACGTTCGCGCGATCGGTTTGCGGAACTTGCCAGCGACGACGCGCGCTTCCCGTGTCTACAGCGAGAACCGCCCTCAGACGCCGCACTGGTACCTGGCGGACATCGCGGTGGATCCACGCTCCGCCGGACAGGGGATCGGTTCCAACCTTCTTCAGCACCGGCTCGGATCAATTGATGAAGAGCACGCAGCTGCCTATCTGGAAGCGACAACGCCGGGAAGCCGTCGTCTCTACAAGCGCTTCGGGTTCACCGATCAAGCAAGTATGGGGCTCCTCGCAAGCGGCTACCCATACGCGATGCACCGTCCGGCGACGCAACAGACGACCGGCACGGTCGTTCGGTGAAAACCGGCCAGGGAAGCGGTTGTGTTCCTGCTGAACGCCGTAATCACATCGATCGGGCGAGCCGATGACGCACATCGTTCGTGCAACCTCCGGAGATGCGGAGGCGATTGGCCAGTTCCAGACAACGTGCTGGGAGCAGACGTACCGAGGTGTGATCTCAAATGAGTCGCTCGACGCAACGACCGTTGCAGCGCGTATCCGGCGTTGGGCGAATCGGATCAGATCCTCGTCCCGGAATGTGTTCATGGCTCGCTCGGGGAGTGGGGAACTGCTTGGGGTGGCGAGTACCGCTCGAGCGCTATCAGCGAGCAGCGCTCTTCCCGCGCTGGAGTTGTGCACGATATACGTCGATCAGGGCTCGCACGGGACCGGCATCGCGGACGACCTCTTGTATGCCGCAGTCGGAGCGGAAGACGCTCACCTGCTCGTGTTCTCGTTCAATCAGCGGGCGCAGCGGTTCTACGCCCGGCACGGTTTCTTGCAGAGCGGCCACCGCCAAATCGACCCAGGGACTGGGCTCGAAGAGCAGCAGTGGATCCGCCGTGCGGGTTAGGCCACCGTCATCTGACAACCTTCACGGGCAGCATTCTCGGGCCGGTTCAAATGCGCCCACACCGAGCGTGCTACACCGGTGTGTCAGCGGGTGCGGAGTTCGATGTCGCCGACGGTTGTGGTGAAGCGATACCGGTTTGCTGCGTCCGGGTAGCTGTCGAGGTCGCTGGTGACATCGCCGGCGGTCGTTTCGGTCGTGATCGCGTATCGGCCGGTGGGCAGACGCACGTCCTGATCTCCCGATGTGCTTTCGAGCGATATCGCTGACGGTGCGCGAGACAGATTCAGGGCGGCGTCTCCTTGCGTGCTCTGCATCTTCACTGTGTTGACGGTTCCGACGATGGTGACATCACCCTCCGCGCTCGTCACCGTCACGTCTGCGTAGCTGCCGCGAAGATTAACGTCGGCCGCGGTCGCGGTAACCGTCACCGACGGCTTCGCGTCGGCGGTCGGGAGGCGCAGAGTGAGGTGGGCTCCTTGTCGGACGACGGATAGCTCGGAGAAGCTCCATGCGGGTCCGTCGATAGCAACGGTCAGCTCACCATCCGTGACTTCGTGTGTTTCGCGCAGCTTGGTGTCTCCAGGCACGAACACTAGCTGCGGTTGGTCGATATCGGCGTGCTCCACGACAACGTCTGTCGCTGCCGTCTGCAGTGTCACCCGGTCAAAGTCGCCCTTGATCGAGCTGGTCTGGGATTGGCCCTGCTGGTCGGACGACGCGAGTAGCTGTACGGCGATGAGCGCCAGCAGCGACGCGATGAGTACCGATCCCACTATGAGCAGGAATATGCGAAGGGTGCGCGGGCGTCGCGGGGCCGGGGAGGGCGCGGAGGAGGTGGTCATGGGGTCCTCGATCTGTGGGGTGAAGGCGGATGTGTGTGGAGGTCAGCGGCCGGCGCCGGTGGCTTCGGAGAGGTAGCGGAGCACTGCAAGGACACGCCGATTGCTGGATCCCTCGGTGGGGACGCCGAGCTTGGTGAATACGGCGGAAACGTGCTTCTCGACCGAGCTCTCGGCGATGTGCAGCTCGTTGCCGACAGCGCTGTTTGAGCGGCCCTCGGCCATGAGCTGCAAGACCTGCAGTTCCCGCGGAGATAGGGTCTCCATGCCGTCTGAACGGCGCGACCTGGCGAGGATCTGTGCGATGACTTCAGGGTCGAACACGGTTCCGCCGGCGCCGACTCTTGCGACGTGGCCGAGGAACTCGTCGACCTCGACGACACGGTCCTTGAGTAGGTAGCCGAGTCCCGCGGTGTTGCTCGTGATGAGGTCCGCCGCGTAGCGCTCCTCGACGTACTGCGAAAGCACGAGGACGGCGACGCCCGGGTGCTGCGCGCGGATGAGGACCGCCGCGCGCACCCCCTCGTCGGTGAAGGTGGGAGGCATTCGGACGTCGACGATCGCAAGGTCCGGGGAGGTGACGTTGACGGCGTCGAGCAGCGCGGGTGCCGTGTCAATTGCGGCGGCGACCTCGTGTCCGGCATCGGTGAGGAGTCTGACAAGGCCTGCACGGAGGAGGACAGCGTCCTCGGCGATCACAATGCGCACGGGACCTCCACGGTCACGAGGGTTGGCCCACCGACGGGGCTGTCGGTGGACAGGGTGCCGCCAGCGGCGCGGACGCGGTCGCGCATGCCGCTCAGCCCGCCACCAGGGTGGCCCTCGGAGCCGGCGCCGCCGTGTCCGTCGTCCCACACCACGGTCCGGACGCCGTCTCGCACCTGAGCGACGGTCACCGTGCACTGCGACGCACCGGAGTGCTTGGCCACGTTCGTGAGCGCCTCGGCTACCGCGAAGTACAGCACCGCCTCAATCTCGGGCCGTGGCCGGCCGATGAGCGCGACGTCGACGGTGGTAGGGATGACGTTTCGTGCCGCCACCGCCGAGAGGGCAGCATCAAGCCCCCGGTCAGTGAGGATCGCAGGATGAATGCCCCGTGCGAGCTGCCGCAGCTCCGTGATTGATTCCTTCGCATCGCGGTGCGCCTGGTCGAGGAGCTCCCGCGTGGCCGCGGGGTCGCTGTCGAAACGTGACCGAGCCATACCGAGCGTCATCGCCAGCGCGACAAGTCGGGGCTGCACACCGTCGTGCAGATCGCGCTCTATCCGCTGCCGTTCGGTCGAGGCGGCATCGACGGCGCCCTGTCGAGCGGAAGCGAGGGTATCGATCCGTTCCTGCAGTGCCACGGTTCGGCTCGCGCCGAGGAGCGCGACGGTGAGTAACCGGTCGAGCATGCCAGCGCCTAACACGTACAGCGGCGCCAGGGCGAGAACCACGACACCGGCGACCACCCAGGTTGCGGTGCCGCTTGGCAAGCCCGGCAGGTTCGCGGTGCGAACGATAGCTACGAAGAACGGCACTGCGGCCAGGATGCCGAGGAAGCCGCACCCGAGGACCGCGGACACGAGGTGATGGGTCAGCGCCCGCCACGTCACTGGATCCGCCATGTCAACGAACGCCTGCGCGAACGGTCGGCGCAGACCGGTGACCCGGGTGGTCTTCCGGGTGGGCGGGGTGATCGCCAGATCGAGGAGCGCGACGGCGCGGAGCCGCTCCGACTGCGCGGCACCGCGCGCGACCGCACTGGCGATTACCAGCAGGAGCACACCGACCCCGCCTGCCGGGATCGTCCCGACAGCGGTGACGAACAGTGTCACCAACAGGACGACCCAGATCAGCCCGAGCAACGCGTCGAAGAGGAGGTCCACCGCGGACTTCCAGAGGGCGATCACTTTCTGCACGCCTTCACAGTAGGGGCGACTTCGAGCAACCCTCGACGGTGGTGGCCGCATGACCTGGTGGCGGTTTCCCACCATCCGATGCGCGAAGTCCTGACCCGGGAGCATCGATATCCGGCTACGGCTGGTACCAGCCCTGGGGCAACGTAGGAGAGACCCAGGCGCTGTCCACATATATATCTGACATAACGGCGATTATCGGCGTAGCCAGCGCGAACGCTGCAGGGGAGCCGGTGCAGGGTTTTCCACTTCGAGATACGCCTCGAGCCAAGCGCTCGCGATGGCATGGAGCGCGGCTCGATCGCGGGCGATCACCCAGGCAAGGAAAATCGCACCGAGGACGATCGCACCGATGGTGATGAGGAGTTCGCCGCCGCTGTGCAGCAGGCTGTCCATGCCGGTGAGCGCTGCGCTGAGGGTTGTCTTGGCGTCATCAAGTTTGCCTACGTCGTTGAGAGCGTCGGATCGGACCTGCGCGTCACGCGCGGCGGAGACGCCGGACTGCATGAGGAAGATCGTGTAGGTGCCGATCAAGCCGGTGAGAGCAACGATCGCGGTGAGCCCCGCGCCGAGGACTGTGCCGGGAAGGGCGCTCCCAGCCGCGACCGCTCTGTTTCGGAGGACCGCGCGGGCTTCAGCTCGCGCGGAGTCGCTTGCGGCCCGATACGCCGTGAGGCGCTGCTCGAACGCCCGCAGATCCGAGTGGACATGCTCAGGGGTTCTCGGAAAGGCTCTGCGCCACCAGCTCAGCACGTGCCGACCCACACCCACCAGGACAGACCACAACACCCCCACGCGAGCATTCTGGCACCACCCGCCAACCCAACTGCCCGGTCCGCGTTAGCGTTCTCGTTCATTGTCGCGGCTCGGCGGCTTCGGGAGGTCGCGGCTCGTCGTGCTGTCGTCCGGCCGAACGGTCGGCACCTGCCGGCCGTGAGCCTGTTCCCACGCCTCGCGGCGTCGCCGAGCGTCGTCGGCGTTGCGGCCACGGATCGCAGCAAGGCGGTCCTTCCGGTCCGCTGCCTGCTCACGAAGGCTCTGTGACTTGTGCGACGCGACAACACGTTCCTGCAGGTCCTTCCCGACGCCCTCATCGCGTCGACCGACGGGGATGGCCTGGGTCTCCGCGAGGGGGACGTTGTGGCGGTCGCGGAAGGTGTCGACTTCCGCGGCGAGCCGCACCCACGCCGCTCGCCGATCGGGCTCGGCGGGCACGGAGCCGAGCTGCGCTGCCCAAGCGGGCTGCTCAGCGGCCATCGCTTCACCGCGCTCCATGAGACGGGCGCGGAGGTGGTCGTGGCGTTCCTGGAGCTCGTCCCGCCATGCCTGCGGGAGGTGGGGCGACCGGATGGGTGCCGTGTCGGCGATCCACGTCGGGACGGCCCGTTCGACGGCGGGCTGTGGGTGTTCCTGTTTCCACTGCTTCGTGAGGGCAGTGATGCGGGAGCCGAGTGCGGCTGGGACGTTGTCGACGTCGTCGACGGGACGTTCTGTCCATGCCCGGTAGAGCACGTCGGCTGGGTCGAGCCCGGCCCGCTCCGCGCGGCGCATTGCGGTGACGGTGACACCCCAGGTGTCCTCGCCACCGAGGGTGTTAGTGACGTCGGGGCCGAGCGCTTGTTCCGCGGCTGCGGTGAAGCGGATCCGGTCGGCCTGCTGGGTGAGGTCGGCGTACTGGTCGGCGAGGGTCACGATGCGATCCGCGTCGCGGTGGGTGATCCGCAGCTGTTCGCGTGCGGTGAGGTTCGGGTCGACGTTCCCGGCGATCTTCGTCAGGACGTCGCGCATGTCCTGGCCGGGTTCGGTGATGACGGCGAAGGTGTTGCTGTGGCGGCCGCGGGTCCCGCCGACGTACGCGGCGTTCCGGGTGGTGGATGCGTCGACGATTTGCCACATGGTGTCGCCGGTGTTGCCCTGCTCGCCGTGGGTGGTGCGTGCGTAGCCGAGCTGGGTGTGGTCTTTGACGTAGTCGGCGGGGAGGCGGAGCTTTCCGCCGTGGCCGGCGTGGACGACGTCAAGGGATCCGTCCTGGTTCACGTGCTTCACGGTCCAGCGGTCGCCGTTCTTGACGAACTCCCGTCCCCGGAGGGTGCGCTGCTTGTAGTCGTTCTTCCGCGTCACGATCCGGTCGCCGGCGTGGGCTTGGAATCCGTCCATCAGATTCGCCCCACGGCGGCCGGACACCTCGCCGGTAGTGAACCGGTACGCCTGGGCGCGGGCGTTGAGCTCGGCGATCTGCACACGGGTCGGGGCGGCCATGAGGGCGTCGAGCCCCTGGTCGATGTCCTGCTGCCAGCCGCCAAAGACGTGGTCGGCCATCCGGTCCGCGTCCCCGCCGACGACGCGGTCGTTGGCGAGATGCCACGCCCACGGGTCCTTAACCGTCGGGTCGCGCAGGAGCAGGGTGGCGGCGGCTTCGTCGGGGTTGCTGAACCGGTGGAGCTCGTCGAGGTATGTGGCGCCGACTTCGTGCTCGAGGAGGCGGAGCATGCCGCCGGAGGCGACGGCGTCGAGCTGCTTGTCGTCGCCGATGAACCGCACGTGCGCGCCGGTGAGCTCGGCGATGCGGACGACTTTGGCGAGGTTCACTGTGCCGGCCATGCCGGCTTCGTCGACCACGATCACGTCCCCACGAAGCAGGTCGATGTCGCCCGTGATGGACTTCGCCTCGAGCAGCTGCTCGAGGGTGGTGCCGACGAGGAACTTGTCGAGCGTGACGGCGCGGATGCCGACGGCGTCGGACATGACCGCGGCCGCCGCGGCGGACGGGGTCAGACCGATCATGCGGCCGCCTTCGGCTTCGATCGCACGCGCGGCGACCTTCAGCGCGGTCGTCTTGCCGGTGCCGGCGGGCCCGACACCGACCAAGACCCGCAGGGGGTCGCATGCGAACGCCGCGGCGAGAGCGGCCTGCCCGTCGTCGAGGTGCGCTCCGTGTTCCGCCCGTGCGGCGGCGAACGTCTCCGCGCGAACGGGGCCGATGGTGCGATCTTTTGCGGCGTCGAGGATGATCGCTTCCGCGTCGAACACGGCCTGCGAGGAGAACACCACGGCACCCTTGGAGGCGTATGGGGAGGATCCGTCGCGCATCGCGACGGGCTGGAACGCGCCGTGCGCCGGCGGCGGGGTCAGGCGGATGGAGTGGCCGTCGATGACGGTCTTCGTGATGACCGCGGCACCGGTCTTGCCGTCCAGGCCCGGCATGCCGCGGTGTTCGTTCACCCACTGCTCGGCGGCGATCTGCACGTTGTTGACGCCCCACATGGACCGATCCTCGGACACCCTCGCGAGGATCGCCCGTGCGGCGTCCTCCGGGTCGAACGGGGTCTCCTGGTCAGAGCCGAGACCGCGGCCGAGGAGCGCACCGACCTCGAGGTCCTGACGTCGGGTGCTCTTCCGGGCGGCGGTGAACCAGGTCTTCGCGACCTCGGCGACGGGGCGGCTGTGCTCCTTCTTCGGCCGCGTCGCGAGCACCGCCTGCTGGGCGATCTTGCGCCTCGTGGCACGGTCAGGTGAACGGCCGTGGTCGCGTCGGTAGTCCCGCTCGAGGTCCGCGGCGACCTTCCGGGAGTCACGCGATCTAGTGGACGATTCGGCGATCAGGTCGTCGCTGACGCCCGCGAGCTCCACTACCGGGGGGTCACCGGCGCGGAGGACACGGGCGCGGGTGGTGGCGCCGGTCAGTTCGCAGACGTAGTCCATGACGGCACGGTTGTGGATCGCCGCGGCGGCCATCGCCTGCCGGTGCAGCAGCTTCGAATCCAGGGTCCGCCACTTCCCGTCGGAGCCGAGGACACGGTTCGCGACGACGACGTGGTCGTGGAGCTGCGGGTCCCCGGAGCGGGAGTCATGGTGGCGGAACTTCGTCGCGATCAGCCCACCCTCGACGTCGAGCTGGCGGACGCCGTTCACGCCGGCGCGGGTGGCGATCGCGTTCTCCTCAAGCCACGCGATCGAGTCAGCGATCGCGCGCTCCTGGGCCTGCTCGATGAGCCGTGCGGTGGCGTGGTCGTCCTGCGCGATCGCGGCAGCCCACGCGATCGACACCGACTTCGGCGGCGAGAACGTCAAGTCGATCCCCGAGACGGTGTTCCGGTCGGAGCGGGTCGCGGCGGTGATGAACTTCCCGAGTTCTTCGCCGTCTGCAGGCGGTCGGCCGTTCGCCTCGCGGAACGCCTGCGCACCGACAGCGGTGCGCAACTGCGCGCGTTCCGACGCGTCGGGCTCCCGGTGCCGGGTGCGCTCGAACCGGTCCTCGGCCTCCTTGATCGCGGCCGCAAGCTTCGTCGACGACGCCGACATGCGGTGCGGCGCCCGGCCCAGCCGGGCGTCCTTCTCCGCGTCCTCGTAGCTCTTCCCCGCCTCCATAGCGCTCGCGACCATCGCCTCCGCGTCCGGGTGCAGACCTTCACCGAAGAGGGCCTTCATCTGCGCCTCGGAGACCTCACCGGCCATGCCGAGCAGACCGATCCCGCCACCGACCCACTGCCCCGGAGGGTTCCCCTCGACGGTGTAGTAGTCGCCGATCTCCCGGCCCTGCGCACGCCGCACGTCGCCGGTCGCGACCTCCGACGTGTAGTACGTGTAGCCGTCACCCGTGGACAGAACGTGCAAGCTCATCGTCATCAGCAGCCCCCCAGAGCGGGACGGTATGCGGCGGCGAACATGCGGCAAGGGTACCCCACTCATTCATAATGCCTATGGTGTGACAGCTAGTGGACCGAAGGATGAGGGGAACTTGCACGCGAGCTAGAGTGAGCGCGGATGCTGGTTGAGACCATGAAACCAGATGCTTCGACGGCTGAGGACCGAAGACTGTCGTTGCAGCTGGTTGGGAGTGCGTCGAGGGCAGCATCCGAGCCAGAACCGCAGTCCGGTTCTGGCTCGGATGAACACGGCCCGGCGACCGCCGGTCCGCTTCCGGCCGCTCACGGTCGGTGTAGTGGCCGTTAGGTCGTGACAGGGCGGCCGGGCGGATGATTGGGAGAGATCGACATGGCCGAGAACCGGAAGTCAGCGAAGCAGACCGCTGCCCGTAAGGCGGCGCGGGAACAGGCAGCGCAGCGCGCCGCGGAGTTCCGCCGCCGGCAGGAGCAGCTTGAAGAACTCGCGGTCGAATACTTCGTTGCCGTCGACGCAGTCGCGGGCATCGAGGCGGCCGCGGAAGAGCGCATCGCCGCGATCCGTGCCGAGACCGAGCAGCAGGTCGAAGCGTCCCGCGCGGACGCAGCCGACATCGTCGGGCAGATGCTCGACACCAAGGTCACCCGCGACGAGGTCGCCGAACGCCTGGGCCTGCCCGTGCGCGAGGTGAAGCGCCCCAAGCGGGGCACGGCCACGTCCACTGCTGAGCGGCCGGACGAATTGCCGGCGGTCGATGACAGCGCACGAGCGGACGAGTGCGACGTCGATCGCGGCGAAGACCCGGCCGCGTGATCATGACTCTCGCCGCGTGCGGTTTCGCCGGGCCGCTCAGGTAGGGGGGGCGCACGGTGGCTGCCCGCTCAGCAATGATCGTGAGCTGCGACGCGTTCGGCTGCGATCGCGTCATCATTCCGATCGCGACGGCCGACGACACCAGCAGTCGCGCCGAAGCACGATCGTTCGCACGCGAACACGGATGGTCGACCGCGGACACCTCCAGCAGCTACACCGATCTCTGCCCCACACACGCGGCCACCCCACGCGTCGGGTAACGCACGCGGCTGGGCTGCGTTCACCAGAGAGTCGGTGTGTCCGACTCGATCCCGGTCTTGTGCGCGGCGATCGCGGCGGGATCCCAGCCGTGCTCGCGGAACGCCGCCCGGAGCGCACGCGACAACCGCACCCGCTCCGCACGCGCGATGCCCGCCGTGCGGATCGCGGTCGACCCGTTGCGGTGCCGTCCGCGCTGCACCCGCTCGAGCATGTTCCCCCGATGCGTTCCCGTCGCCAGGTGCGACCACTCCGCGTCAACGTCGACGTGCACACACAACGGCACGTCACACGCGTGCAGCAGCAACACCTCCGGCAGAAGCGCGACACCGGTCAGATGCTCGTACAGCCACCGCTGCGGCCGCATCGCCCGCTGGCCACCGTCGGGTTGCGGGACCCAGAAGCGGCCGTACCCGTCGTCACCGATCGCGCCCGTCCAGATCCAACAGTCCGCCGCTCCCGGCCCTTTGACCACGTGCGACCAGAACCGTTCCGGAGCGGCCGACGTCGACCTGGTCACGTGTCGGCCCCGCCCCGGTCCTGTTCGGCGTCAAGGTGCGCGAGCCCGGCTGCGAGTGCGGCGTCGACTGTCATCGTCTCGGCGGCGACGCGACGGACGTACTCGCGGAGTACCGGGTCCGTGACCTGATGGCCTGCAGCGCCGAGCGCCGCGTCCGCGAACTGCACCCGCCGGTCCACCTCGGCCGCGGACACACCACCACGATCACCACTCATGCGCGCCCCGCAGAATCGGACGGTTCAGCGTCGTCGGGATCCACCCAGTGCAGTAGCCGCATCGACGCACCCTGGTAGCGGCCCTTGTTCGCATGGATGGCGCAGTCATGGTTGTCGTGGTCGTACGCGGCCCGGTAGTACCGGTCGGCGTCGAAGTCCGCAGCGTTGAACGCGTTCCACGCCGCGTCCACCTCCGCCTGCCGTGACTCATACCCCCACCGTTGCCCCTGCCGGAAGATCGCCCACTCCCGCGCGGTGAACTCCCCCATCGGGGTCTCACCCGAACCGCGATCCGCGGGCGGTGCTGCCAACTCGTCGAGATCCGCCGGCGCCGCGAACACGTCCGGAACCAACGGCTGAGGCTCCCGTGTCTCGGCTTGCCGTGCGAACGTGAACGTGGGCTGCGCTGACATCAGGACGCGAGACCGTGGAGCGGTTCCGGGACGGCCGAGCACACGGCCCACACGTCGGCGTCGTAGGCGCGGAGCTCGTCGCCGTTGATCAGCTCGATTCGGCCGTCGGCGGTGAGGCCGTGGAGGGCGCCGGTGACGAGTTCGTGCTGCCACTCCCCCTCGAGGGGGAACCAGCGGATCAGTCCGATGATCTCCCCTGCTGGGATCTCGAACCCCTGCACGCGGACTCGCTTCCGTCCGGCACTCACCGCGGTGCTTCCTGGTCGTCGGCGGAGGGGTGCTGGTACTCGACCCACACCCGGTGGGAGGGTGCCGCCTCGATGCGGTGCCGCCATGCGGCGGTCTCGGCGCGTTCGGCCGCGGTCACGTCGAGGCGCGCGAGGGCGTCGATGTGCTGCAGCACGTCCCGGCGGAACTGCTCCGCGTCGTGCACCCGGATGTGCGGTGGCCGCGCACGAGCAGACGCACGCTGCAGCTCCCGCGACACCGGCCGGGAACGCAGCCACTCGTCGTCGTCGCTTGTCACCATCGTTCTAGTGTCCCTGCTCATGCGCGGGCGTACTGGGGGAACATCCGGTCGATCGCTGCATCGTGGCGGGCGGCGCGGTCGTGCTCGCCGCGGAACTGAGAGATCTCCGCGAACGTCGGGTCCGATGCGAACGGTTCCGCGGGTGCGGGTCGGCGGCACAATTCGGCGTAGTACCGGTCGGCGTCGTGCTCGGCCTGCTCGAGGCGGGCCCGCAGCGAGGCGACCTCGGCCATGAGCTCCGGCGCAGCCATCTGAAACCCGACCATGAACCCGGCCTCGTAGACCTGCCGCTGCTCGTCGGACAGTTCCCATCCGTGGACGTGCTCGGTCGGGTCGGCGGTGGCCTGGTCGATGGCGCGGAACGCGGTGACGGTGTCGCCGGCGTAGAGCTCGTCGACGGCGGCACGGGTCGCCGGCTGGATGACGTCGGGGCGGACGGTGGTCGGACGTTCGAGGGTCATCGACATCACGCGGCCGCGCTCGAGGCGAGTTCGCCGATCTTGTCGGGGCGGAACCCAGACCATGCGCCAACTTCCGTGTCGGTGATGACGATGGGGGCGTTCATGCCGAGGGTGGTCTTCCACTCGTCGATCTGCGCCTGGTCGACGTCTTCGAGGTGGGCTTCGGTGTACTCGATGCCGGCGGATGCGAGAGCACGCTCGGTGGCCTTGCACATGCCGCAGAACCCGGACTTGGTGTACACCGTGATGCTCATCGAAATCACCTTTTCGTAAAGTTTGTGATGCCGGGGGACTCTCCCCCGTTGCATGCTTCTATTCTATAACACGCGGGCCTATATGGGTAGCCTTTTTCGCACATTCTTCTACTATTTTTTACCGGGCGGCACTACTGCTGGCAGGTTGTTGCATATGCATTATCTGGCACCAACGCTTGACGTTTACGAACGCACGGCTGGGGCATCGATCACGGCGGGAGGGCTGGCTATCCCCTGGCGCATTAACGTCGTGCTGCTATTACCGTCACCCGATAGAAATAGCGTGCTGCGCATTCTCTAAATGTGTCACCCCGGCGCTTTTCACCACGTCGCCGACCGTCACCGCCCCGGCGGGTCAGCCCGCGACGGGGTGCGTGGTGCTGGTCGCGATGGTCTGCACGGTGACGTCGTCGTGGTCGCACTCCCAGAACACGGACCGTACTTCGTCGGCGATCGATTCGGGCAGCTGCTCGTTCGTCCACGCCGTCGACGGAAACGACACCGTGACGGTGACAGTCGTCATGGGGACGGTCGACGACGGGCCGTGGCCGGCTCCGCCCCACTCGTACTGCCACGCGAACGCGACCTGGCCGACGGCACCCCCGTGGTAGCGGTCGAACACGGCCCGGTGCTCGTCGTCGGCGTGGCCTGGACCACGGGTGCAGGTCCAGCGGGTGCCGTCGACGTCGTAGGTTGACGCACCGCACACCGGCACGCGGGGGTCGACGTCCGCGCCGGGTGCCAGGTCGGCGGCCGGGGCCTGCGGGTCGGTCTGCTCGTCGGTGAGGTGGGTGGGGCGTTCGTAGGTGATGAACATGAGCGGTAGTCCTTTACAGTGCTGCTGGGGTGCCCGCTTGGTCGGCGGGCGTTCCGTGGGAGATAGGGGGCCGCGTCGCCGTCGCTATCGGCGGCGCGGCCTGCTCGGCTACTGGCGTGCTGGGGCCGGTGTGAGGTCAACGTGCTGCAACAGGAACCGCACCGCAGACCAGGCGGAGAGGTGCGAGCGGTCCCAGGCGTGCCAGCCGTCGTTGAACTCGCAGCCCTGCCCGTCCGTGATGTCGCGGCCCTCGACGAGGACGCCGGCGTCGTCGCAGAGGACCAGGTGCGGCATGTTGCTGGACTCGCGGACAATCCGCTGGGCTTCGATGTGTCCGGCTGGGGTGAAGTCGCGGGCGGTGTTGATGCCGTCGCAGCCGTACTGGACTTCGGTCGGCATCTCCCCCGCCTCCCCAGCGATCAACGTGGTGCCGTGGTCGGTGTAGGTGTCGGCCATCCCGTCGAACGAGCGGCCCTCGTACTTGCCGCAGATCTCGTCGACCTGCGCACTGGTGGGGCCGTCTTCGTGGTGGACGTTGATCCACGCGGCCGCGGTG
Source organism: Curtobacterium sp. PhB190 (assembly GCF_004365385.1). NCBI lineage: Bacteria > Bacillati > Actinomycetota > Actinomycetes > Micrococcales > Microbacteriaceae > Curtobacterium > Curtobacterium sp. PhB190. Next base: position 122,268 of record NZ_SODN01000009.1, read on the forward strand.
CCGGTGGAGCAGCGCACGGAGAACTTGATGCCCGGGAACCGGGTGCGCAGTTCCTTGCGGAGCAAGGCCGCGACGGCCTTCGTGGGGAGGATGGTGGTAGTCATGGTGGTGCCGGTTCCTTCGGGATCGGTTGTGGGAGAGTGATTCGGGCGGCCGGGACCAAATTCGTGTTGGTCCCGGCCGCTTTGCTCACTCCCGGCCGCTGTCGTGGGTGAAGGTGTCGACGAACGTGGTGAAGTGCGGACCTGCGACCGTGGCGGTGTGGGTCAGCTGGTACCCCTGACGGGCGCGGACCCGGAGGTCTTCGTCTCGTTCGGCGATCTTCGCCAACTGGCGCGGAATGTCGTCCGCGTCCACGACCGGGACGATGGTGGTGACGGTGTTAATGTGCTGCATTGGGTTTCCTCTCTCCCTCTCGTTGTTTTGCCTGGAAGGCGACTTGTCGCCGCTAGGACGGGAGGGTGCAGTGCAACCCGAAGGGCGGAGGGGAGAGAATTTCGGCGCGAAATAAGCGAAGCGCGTGCCGGAAATCTCGGAGGATCCGGCGGCTTGCGGCTTGCGGCTTGCCGCTTGCCGCTTGCCGCTTGCGCGGAACCTGGACGTCCGTACGCTGCCGAAGGCTTCCAGGCAAACCAACTGCCCGAAGGGCCCACAGTGCCGGCGGAGCCGGTTCCACCCGGAGCGCAGCGACTCCCGGCCTCTGGCCGGAAGCCTTGGGATACTCGTCCCATGAGCGAGCACGCCGGACACCCCGCCCCGCGGCAACGCCGGCGCCCGTTCCGAGCGATCGGCCGGTTCTTCGACTCGGTCGGGCCCTTGCTCGACTTCCTCGGCGTCCTCGCCGGCCTGGCGCTCGTCATCAACCTGCTGATCCGTGCGCTCAGCGGCGAGCACTTCGGCATGTTCGGATCCACGACTTTGTGCAACATCGCACGAAGTGAGGCACAATCATGCGAGCGCATCGACGATGCGGTGGAGCGCTGCTATGGGGGCGCATCGTCGATGCGTGCTCCGGCCTGAGGGGAGTCGATGGTGTTGTTGCGGAAGCATGCTGAAGAGATGCGTGACATGTACGCGAACGAGATCGCGGCCACCGTCCACGGCGGCGCGACCCCGTCTCCGCTGCAGGTGGAGTCGTGGGCACGGTATGACGTCGCGGCACGCGGCGGAGATCCCGCGGCCGCCTTCCCCTCGTCGGGGCCGACACAGAACTGATCGCTGCAGGCAGCTACCGCACAGTCCATGCTGGTGGCGGTGGGAGCTTGGCCAGAAGCAGTGGACGTGAAGCGAGTCGGTCGGGCATGGTTGCTGGTGCCGGTTTCCCTCCCCTGGGGCCGGCGCCGGGGCGGGAACTCTTTCTGAGTGATCGTGCGTACTCCCGCCCCGGTTTCACCTCCCAACGACGGCATGTCGTACAGCAGCGTCGATGGTGCCGCTGGCAGCATCGCCGGTATGGGATCTCGTCGCGGCGGCCGTAGGAAACAGAGCCGAACCCGGATTCAGCCAGCAGACGCGCTGCTCGAGCTGGTACCCAAGCCCCTGCCGTCCGCGGCCGCAGACCCATATGCGGCAGCGACGACCGCGCCGACCGCGATTGTCGTGTCGAACGCGTTCTGGGTGCAGTTCGCTGTACTCGAGCCGTGCGACGTCGCCGGCTGCACCGCTCAGGCCGGTCCGGAAGCGTGGGAGCTACTGGACCTCGACACGGGCGAGGAACCGCCGGGACGGTTCTGCGACGACCACCAGATCGCATGGGCCACCCAGGATCGCTCGTCAACGTCGCCGGCGGCGGATCCTGCGGGCGTCTGAGCGGGATTGATGCGGCGCCGCTCTGCGGTGTCGTCACGGTGCGAGGTCCGTCGAGCAGCGCTGGGGAGCGATGAGGGGCACGCCCCTCATGCGGTGGCGAAGCCGACGCGCAGCCCACGGACGTCGGGAGAGTCCGTGGGACATTTTCGGTGTCGGATGGGACACGAACCGGTGCCGCGTGGGCGTGAGGGCCGCTGGCTGCGACCCTCATGCCGTGTCACCTACTCGGCTGCCGCGTCCTCGCCGTCCGCCTGGTCGGGGTCGGGCTGGATGCCTGCGGCCAACTGCTCGACGTGGCTGAGCGGGTACCCCCACGCGGCCAACTGGTTCAGGTAGCCGCGGGACTCCGCGTCCGGGGTGCGCCACCACTCACGGTTCGCGATGTTCTCGAACCCGGAGAACACCACCGCGAGGGACAGGTGCAGCCCCTTCGTGGGGTGTTCCTCGACCCACTGGGAGAGCGTGTCGCCCTCCCACCCGGTGGTCTCGATGCCGAGCAGCCCGCGGGCGGACACCATGCCGGACGCGTACCGGGTGGCGGCGTGGCGGGTCAGCGCGACCGCGAGGAACCGGGCGGCGTCCTTCGGCGCGGTCTTCCGCCGATGTCGTTGGCGCACAACGCACCCCCGATCTGGGGGAAAGCGTTGAGCTGAGCAGCCCCGCAGACTTGTGCGGTCCTCATCACCAGGGAGCCGCAATGCCTTCACACCGCCCGAGCAGCCACCGCCCGATCGGCACCAACCGCAGGAAGCTCCCCACCGCGACGTGGGTCGGGATCGTCGTCACCTTGGTGCTGGCGCTGATCGCTCTCGCTTCGGGCGGTGTGTGGTCGATGCTCCTGATGACCGCCCTCGTAGTCCTGATCACTGCCGTCTACGGTCTGCTGTTCCGGCGCACCACCTGGCTCAGGCTCCCCCGGAAACGCTCCGCAGCGGCGCTCGGGGCAGGGCTCGCTTTCGTTGTACTCCTCGGCTCTGGATCAGCCTTCGGCGCCGCGCACCCGTCGAGTCCCGCAGCCGATCAGCCGGCGGCGATGGCCGCCTCCCCCGCCCCCACCAAGACACCACACGCGGCGGCGACACCGACACCGACACCGACACCGACACCGACGGTAACGACGAAGCTCGTCACCGAGACCGCCAGAATCCCGTTCGAGTCCACGACCGTCGAAAACGACACTCTCGCGCAGGGCACGACCACCGTGACGACCAAAGGCGTCCGCGGCGTCCAGACCACGACGTACCGCGTCACGATCACCGACGGCAAAGAGACCAGACGCCAACAGGTTCTCCAGGAAGTCACCACACCACCAGTGGCGCAGGTCACAAGCGTCGGCACATACGTCGCACCAGCCCCGGCGCCGGCGCCTGCACCGGCACCGGCCGTGCCCGACGGGGGCGGCGCCACCGCTCTCTGTGTTGACGGTTCTCTCTCGTACGCTGCGCACCACCAAGGCGCGTGCTCACACCACGGCGGCGTCGCCCAGTTCTACAAATGATGCGAATCTTGACTGAAGGCGCAACCGTTCCGACCCGCAATGGACACCGGCCCGGAGCAGCCATGGGACTGCTGCAGTCCCCGAGCTGCCTCATCGCGCGTTCGGATCAGGATCGCTGAGTGAGTGAGTGACTGCGATGCGGATCGGGGGGGGCGACGCTGGGTTCAGCGAGCAGCGTGCCGTGGTCGTTCATCCATCGGTTTGGCTCCAAAGGATCTCATCGTGTGAGAGCCGTTGACGATTCGTACCGGGTCCCACGACCTCACCAATTGCGTGCGCCGGGACGCCGAATGCTGTCATGCTCGTCAGCTCGAGGTGCCCTGGGAGGGAGAACTCGTGGCTGAGTGCCTCCCTGTCGAATGCTCTGAACTGGTGGGCGGACAGCCCGCGACGATGCGCTTCGAAGGTCATGTGCGCTACTGCCTGCCCGAGGTCGTACCGTGCGAACTCGGAGTACTCCATGTCGCTGTCGATGATGCGCACTTGGGTGAGGTTCGCGACAAGAAGTCCGCGTCCGGCGCCCACTGGGCCGAACTCCGCGCGAGGCGGCGTGAGAACCGCGAGTGTGTGGTGTCTCCGCGAAGGCCAACGATGAAACCCCACGGCTGCGAGTTTCCGGCAGAGGGTGCCAGTCGCGCAGCGTCGAGTACCGCCTCAGCCACGTGCGGGTTTGGCCGGTGACTGTTCTCGAATCGCATAGGGCTGAACCGCGCAGCCGCGAAGCGGTCGGATGGCACGACGATGTCAACGCCCCCCGTTTGAGTATTCCGGCAACGGTTCGCTACTTGCCGCTGCTGGGCATGCGGCCCGTGCGTAGCGCGTACTCGACATCTGGACGCTCGTTCGCGCGCGCGACCTCCGCGGCCGTCTCGATCGGGTAAGCGACGCTGTAAAAGGTGGCTTCCCAGGAGCCGGCCACATCCTCGATAACCGCGAAACGCGCCTCTGGTGAGCCCGCTTCGATCACATGCGGGTGGGGCCGATCGTCGTCGTACGCCGGCCAGCCCACACTTCCAGGGTTCACGACGAGCGCACCGTTGCTGAGCCGCAGCTGCCGCTGCAGATGTGTGTGGCCGCACAGGAGCAGCCGTTCGTCCGGAAGCCCGCCGAGTCGCGCGACGACCTCGTCCATCGTGGCGGCACGGACCCCGTCGGGAGTGACGGTTTCGAGCAGGTACACCAGGTCGTCATCGGGTGCCCCGTGGAACGCGAGAACGCCCGGAACGGGCACCACGCGCGCGGGAAGTGACGCGATCCACTGTCGGTGCGTCGCGGTGATTTCGTCCGCAGCGAGCGAGTCGGACCGGCTCATCTGGTCTCGCGGGAGCTCGAGGAGTTGCCGTTCATGGTTGCCGCGGACGGTGACCGCAGGGGTCCGCATGAGCAGATCGGCAGTCTCCGCGGGTCGGACACCACCAGAGAGGAGATCGCCGAGGTTCACGATGAGATCGATCTGCAAGGAACTAATTTCGTCGAGCACTGCTTCGAGGGCGAAGACGTTCCCGTGGACGTCGGAAATGGCTGCTATCCGCACAAGAAGACCGTAGCAGCGCCACCAAAGACGGTCGGTCGCATCATCATCGGACCATCGCGCAACTCGGAACCCACCGCTGATCGCCCGGCGTAGCCGCATCCTGAACCCCCTCGCGCGCCCGTTAGCGGATCCTCAACCGGGACCACATTCGGTCCAAGGATGATCACACGTTGGAGGAGAACTGCCATCCTTCGGCGCGTGCAAGCGCGAAGAAGTTGATCGTGTCGACCTGTTGTTCGGTGGCGACGGTGGGGATCTTTTGGTTTTGGTCTTGCACGTTGTCGCCAGCGCGGCGTTCCTCTGTGACGATCGTTCGGCCACTGGCCGCTGCGTGTGCGATCAGCCATGGATCCGCGGCATTGGCGGTGCCTTGCACCCAGCCGGGGTGCGCGATGCTGATCGCGTCGACGATCGGGATTTCCTCGGCGGTGATCTCGCAGACGAAACCGGTCTCGTTCTTCGCCCAGCTGTGCAGCTGGTCGCCGCCGCGGGCGAGTTCGTCGAGGACTTCCCGGCAGATGCAGGCGTGCCGGGCGTCGATGAGCGCTTCGAGTTCGGTCCAGGGGCCGGGGAAAATGTCGCGCGGGTAGTGCCGGTTGAGCAGGATGAGGATGTTCGTGTCGAGTGTGTAGTCGGTCACTGGCTACCTCGTCGTTGGTACTCCTGCTCGAGCTTCTCGACCGTGGGGATCTTCGCGCCGAGCATGTAGCTGGCCTCGAGGTAGTCAACGCGGTTCTGGTGCAGGGCTCGCATCACTCGGCCGACATAGGTCGGGCCGAGGTCGCGGTATCGCAGCGTCGCGTACGGCGGGTGGCCGTCGGCGGCGCTGAGCTGGTCGCGTTCGCGCTGCCAGACGTCATCGGACTCCTGCCGAACCTGTTCCAGGTCCACCGTCTCGATCAGCTGCAGGCTGTGTAGGCGGATCGCGGCCGCGAGCGTGCTCACCCCGTACGTGCTGATGACCTGGCGCACCATGTCAGCCCGACCGCCGCGCGTTACGCGTCTTCGCACATCTGCGGCAGGCATCAGTACCTCGGGACTGCTGCAGGTTTGGTTGACTCCTGACGGGTAGGGGCGTTGGCTCCTGCTGGAAGGATGTGCGCCATGGTGAAGGCGTATCCGGAAGAGTTCCGCCGCGACGTGATCGCGGTCGCCCGGAAGGGCGAGACGTCGGTGCGGCAGGTCGCGAAGGACTTCGGCGTGTCCGAGTCCTGCCTGGCCCGCTGGTTGCGGCTCGCGGACCGCGACGACGGCATCAGGGTTGCAGCGTCGCCGTCGGCGAAATTTGTCGAGCAAGCGGAGCTGCGAGACGCGCAGAAACGGATCCGGCTGCTCGAGCAGGAGAACGAGATCCTCCGCCGGGCGGCCGCGTACTTCGCCCAGTCGCAACTCCCAAAATGATCTACCCGCTGGTCCTCGAACTCGCCGACGATCGGATCCCGGTCGCGGTGGCCTGCCGGGTGTTGGGCTTCTCGAAGCAGGCCTTCTATCGGTGGCGTGTCGATCCGGTGACCGATCGCGACTGGGCGGACGCGCACCTGACCAACGCAACGATCGATGCGCACCGCGACGATCCGACGTTCGGATACCGGTTCATCGCCGATGACCTTCATGCTGCCGGCCACCGAGCATCAGAGCGGCGGGTGTGGCGGCTGTGCTCGCAGCAGCGGCTCTGGTCGCTGCATGCGAAGAAGCGCGGCCTGAATCGCAAGGCCGGGCCGCCGGTGCACGACGACCGGGTCCGGCGTGCGTTCACGGCACCAGACCTCGACAAGCTCTGGCTGACGGACGTCACGGAGCACCCGACCGGTGAGGGCAAGCTCTACCTCTGCGCGATCAAGGACGCGTGCTCGCGGCGCATCGTCGGCTACTCGATCAGTGACCGGATGCGGTCCTCGCTCGCCGTCGCGGCTCTGCAGATGGCGGTGCACCGCCGGAACCCGTCAGGGACGGTGGTCCATTCGGATCGGGGCAGCCAGGTTCGATCGAAGAAGTTCGTCCGGGCGCTATCGGACGTCGGGCTGCTCGGATCGGTGGGGCGGGTCGGCGCGTGCGCGGACAACGCTGCGATGGAATCATTCTTCGCGCTCCTGCAGAAGAACGTCCTCAACCGGAGACGCTGGGCGACCCGGGACGAGCTCCGGCTCGCGATCATCACCTGGATCGAAGCGACCTACCACCGGAAACGGCGCCAACGTGGTCTGGGGAAGTTGACCCCGATCGAGTACGAGACGATCATCAACCCACAGGTCGCACTCCCGGCCTAATCGAACGAGTCAACCAAACCTGCAGCAGTCCCATTCTGTGTGGGTCGATCCTTCCATGACCCTAGCGACCCCGACCGTCGTCGGCAGGGATGCGGTGGGAAGGGAGTCTCGTGCACAAGTGGATGGGGCGATTTCCCGGCGGATGACGTGTCCGACAGCCGATCGGCTACCGCACGCCTCGGCAGTGAATCCGGCGCCCGCGGAGATCTGGGGATCCGGGTGTGTGGTGGTCCACGCTGATCTGCCCGATTCTGGGCACGATCCTTCACACGGTTGTGACGTGAGACGCAACGCGAGAGCCCCAGCACCGTTGGGTGCTGGGGCTCTGTTACGTCATTGCTCTATCGGCGTGGTGACGTCCGCCGTTTGTGTCGAGCGATCAGGGCGTCGCCCGCGATGAGTGCAAGCGCCGAGGCAGCTCCAAGGATGGCGAGCAACCACCAACTGGTGTCGGTGAGGAAGCCGATCAGGCCGAGGACGACGATCGGTACCGCGATGAACTTCAGCAACATCGGATCGACCCTAACTGCTGCAGTTCTTGCGGGCGGTCTTCACGAAGGGCTTCGCGGAGCCGACCTTGGTCTGGTAGCAGGAGTTGCTGGCGTACTTCTTGTTCGAGTAGATCTTGGCGATGCTCTTGAAGACTGCCTTCACCGTCACACCTCCAGCGGCGGTGCACAGGACCGCCGCGACTTTTGCCACTGGTGACGGGAGCTTGGTCGTTCCTGAGCAGATGGCGACGGCGCTGAGTCCGGCGATCGCGGTCGCGGCCGTGGCGATCGCCTTCATTTCCGCGCCGGTCAGGTTGATGTAGGCGCCCGGGCTGTAGGGCGTGCCCGTGATCCCCGCGGTGATCTTCGGGTCCGCGACAACCGGGTACGTGACCGGTGCCGCACTGTGGTCAACCACGCACCGATGCCCTCGATATAACGGCAGGCGATGCCGATCGTCCATGACCGCAACCGCTGTTGGGCTCTTGCGCGGTCTTCAGCGTCAACCGGCAGATCGAGATGGACGCGATGAAAGTCACCATGAAGCGCGACTACGGCGCGGACATCGCCGCGCTCCCCGCGTGGCACAAGTACGTCGCCGGCGGCCGTGTCGTCGCCAGCTGGACGAACCCGTTCACCTACAGCCAGGGCGTCAAACAGACCGGGTGGGGCTCGGACCAGGAGCGGGTCCCCGGCGACAAGGAGGCGTCCGGCGCGTTGGTGCACGGTTTCTGAGTCCTCCTTTCGGGGGACCGGACATCCGCTCGGCGCGTCCCGACACGCCGGATGGCCCAGAATTTCATAACGGGTGACATACGAATACCGCTCGGCATCGACCGTGTGCCGGCGGCGATGTACTGGAATCTGCACAATCGTGTGAAGAAGTGCACTCCGCAACACGTCGGGAAACGTACCCCGGCAACCGGTTCCATCGTGAAATAACCTCTGATCTGTCCCTCGATCGGGGGTGCAGACGAACGACAGGAGCAGGCAATGCCCAACTTGAACGTGACCTACGGCGAGATGCAGGACGCCGCGACCCGACTCGTGAACGGTGAGCAGGACATCACCTCGAAGCTGCGTGAGCTGAAGTCGCTGGTGGACTCCCTCATCTCGGGTGGCTACGTCACGGACCAGTCGTCGGTTGCCTTCGGCAGCTCGTACCAGGAGTTCAACGACGGTGCGACGAAGACGATCGAGGGCCTCGAGGGCATGTCGATGTACCTGAACAAGGCGTCCGAGGCGCTCCAGCAGACCGACCAGGAACTCGCGAACGCCATCAAGTAGCGACCGCGAATCGGTCCCGGTCCTCGTCATGACGACGAGCACCGGGGCCGATCCGGTTCCGATCCCGTTCACCGACCAGGAGCAGTCATGGCAGACCTCATCATCACGAAGGAAGTCCTCGAGGACTCGACCACCAAGCTGCAGCACATCTCGGACGAGCTGGAGCACCAGAAGTCCGACGACCGCGCGCTCGACCAGGTCTACGGCCAGCACGACGTGTACAAGGCCATGAACGACTTCTCCGGCGACTGGAAGATCCACCGCAACAAGATGAAGGGCGCCATCGCCGGTTTGCGGGACAAGATGCAGAAGGTCACTCAGAACTGGACGGACCTTGAGCACGACCTCAGCGAGAAGCTCACCACCGAGACGACGGACGCGGGGAACGCCTGATGCCGGTGCGCGAGGGCAACTGGGGTTTGCTCGGCGAGTCCACCGACCCGGTGATCGCGGACACCGGCGTGATGCAGGAGCTCATCACGTACTACAGGGACATGGCGTCGGAGATCACCTCCGAGGCGGCGGTCCTGAAGAGCATCGGCGACGGCGACGACAGCAAGTTCAAGGGCGAGACCGCTGACGCCGTCCGGAAGAAGAGCAAGGAGGTCGCGGAGTCCCTGCAGAAGATGTCAGGCCGGTACGACGCCATCCGGGATGCGCTGACGGGGTACCTGCCGGCACTCGAGGACGGGCTCAGCGAGTCGGCCGCGGCACTGCAGGCAGCGGAGACCGCACAGCAGTCGGGTGCGAGTGCGTCGGCGATGCCGGACCCCTCCGAGAACCGCGCCGACGACGCTCCCCCGCTCACCGACGACGAGCAGGGGCAGATCGACGCGAAGCACGCGGCGACCACCAGGTCGAACGACGCAATGGACGCGGCGAAGACCAAGCTGCGGAACGCGTTGTCGGCACTCGACGGTGCGGGCAAGGCGGCGGCGTCGACGATCCGCGCGGCATGGGACGACGGCCTGCACGACACCCTGGGCGACAAGATCAAGGCGTTCTTCTCGAAGCTGCTGAAGCTGATCGTCAAGATCTTCACGTACATCGGCATAGCCCTGGCTGCGCTGGCGATCCTGATCCCCGGCGTCGGTGTGCTGGCCATCATGGGCGCCGTCGCGGCCGGGGTCAGTCTCGTCGCGCAGATCGGGTTGACCGCGCTCGGTGAGGGGAACGTGTTCGACCTGGTCATGGCGGTCGTCGGCGTGGTCACGCTCGGGGTCGGTGCCGGGATCACGAAGGCGACCTCCGTCGCGGTCGGCAAGGGCGTCACCGCCGGCAAGACTGCGATCCAGAACGCCACGAAGGTCGACCTCGGGAAGATCTCGAAGATCCGGGACGCCGCCATCAAGGACTGGACGAGCGCTGGGTCGGCAACCAAGGTGCGGTACGCCAACCAGCTGGGCAACGAGGTCAGGACGAACGGGTTGAACAAGCTGGACGACTTCGCCGGCAAGTTCAAGGACAACCCGAACTGGTGGAACATCCCGAAGGTCGGCACGACGATCAAGAACGACTGGGCCACGATCTCGAAACAGTTCGGTGCCGACCGGTTCACCAGGCAGGGCTTCACGAGCTGGGCGGAACGGATCGGCGGCGTCGACTTCCAGCTACTGCGGAACGACCTCGGCAAATTCGGCGGCGCCAACGGGCTCGGCACGCTGGTCGGGAACGCCCCGAAGTGGCACACCTACGTCAACGGCGGGATGGCCGTGTGGGGCAAGAACTACTCCATCGCCGGGCTCGTCATCAACCCGATCGGCGACGGCGCGGACAAGAAGCGTCCGTGGACCGACGACTGGAACGCGATCAAGCACCCGATCGCCGTCTGAGAGCAGCGCAATGACCACAGCAGCACCCGCCGTCACGTCGAGCATCGACGTCGAGTCCCCGCAGTGGCTCGTCATCCCGGACGTCGCCGACGCGACCCCCGAGTGGCGTGCCGAGGTGCTGCGGTTGTTCGAGGCGATCGTGCACGTGGACCGCGAGGCCGAGGGCGAGCAGCGGATCTTCGACGACGGGCGGGAGGTCGACCCGCAGACGGCACTCGACACCCTGCTCGAGTTCCGCGCTTCGCTCTACGGCGGCGACCGGCTCGTCGCGGGTCTCGGTGTCCCGAACCGGTGGCCGCTCCCCGTCGTGGTCTCGGTCGGGGTCACCGACGGAGACGACGCACGCGGCACCCGCGCGCTCCTCGAGCTCGCCGGTGCCGATGGTGGGCTCCCGGTGGAGCAGCCCGCGGTCGACGAGCTCCCCGAGCACGTCGGGGGCGAGGGGCCGGTCGTCACCCGGTACGACCTCGACGACGACGGCGCGATCTGGGCGACGGTGTGTGCGGTCCGGCGGGAAGGCGGTAGAGACGGCCCCGCCGTCGACACCCGCGTCCTCTGGCGCACCAGGGACCTCGACGTCGTCCCGGTGTTCGGACCAGAGGTCGTCGACCTGCTCGCTGCGATCCGGAACGAGGTGGCCGCATGACCGAACCGACCGCGTCCTTCTTCATGGTCGTCCCGCCGGGGTGGGCTCGGCTCCCCGCAGACGTGCCCCATCGCGAAGAACTCGGTGAGATCGTCCGGCAGGTGATCGCCAACGCGCTCCCGGACGACCTGCCCCGCGACCGTGCCGAACCGCTGCGGCAGGAGATGCGGAAGCGCCTGACCGCGACCGTGGTCGAGGCCGGCGACAACGGCGCGACGGCGGTGTACCTGCCCGTGCAGCCCGTCGACAGCTTCACGCCCCCGGTGTCCGTCATCGAGACCGAGGTGGACGACGAGTCCGACGAGGCCCCGGAGCAGGTGATCGCGGAGATCCTCGCCGATGCCCTGCCCGACCGTCGGGAGCAGGACGACCCCGGCATCCGCGAGGTGGACGGCGGCATCGCCGCTCGCACGGAGACGGTGGTCCGTCGCGCCGACCCCGGCGCCGAGCTCCCCAGCATCGGCGAGGACCTGCCCGTCGTGGACGACCGCCAGGTCGTGTACACGATCCCGGTCCCGCATCGGCCCGGCCGATGGGTCGTGATGTCCTTCTCGGCGATCAGCCTCCCGGGCACCGACGAGCGGCTCACCGATGCGCTCGTCTCGCTCTTCGACGCGATCATGACCACGTTCCGGTGGACCGACGTCCCCGGAGCCGAACCGACCACCCTCGAACGCCGTCTGGCCGAGCTCGGAGGAGCCGCGTGACCTGGTCCTTCGCCCACCCCGAGTCGCACCTGCTCCTGACGATGTCGGTCGTGCTGTTCCTCGGGACCCTGGCCTTCGTGATCCCGACGATCATCACCGTCCGTCGGCGCACGGCGACCGACGCGCTCGCGTGGGCCGATCAGGTCCGCCGTGACCCGGCCGCGCCGTGGGGCATCGACCGGGTCCTCCGCGCGGTGGACGCCTCGTGCGCAGCCGCCGGGGTCGTCTTCCCCGGCGCGGTCCGCATCCTGGTCGGCACGACCGTGCGGCTCGACCTCGCTTCCCCGACTATCGCACCGCCGCAGCCATGGGCCGCGACCCCGGACGGCCGTTCGTGGTCGGCCCCGATGTGGGCGCTGCAGGCCGTGCCGCTCACCGCGCCGGCCCCGAGCGAATTCGCCACGGTGGTCTCCCTAGGCACCGATGGTGACGAGAACGTCCTCGTCGACCTGCGTCGTGTGCGCGGGATCGTCGCGCTCCGGGGTGAGCAGGCCGCACGGGACGCGGTGCTCCGCCGCGTGGTCGACCAGGTTCGCACCGCTCCGTGGGCCACGGGGACCGCTTTGCTCAGCGTGGGTACCGGCTCCGCGTTCGGTGTGGCCGTGTCGGTGCACGACGCGATCGCGGCCGTCGCGGCGGACGCAACCCCGGGCCTCCTGGTCGTGGCGAAGGTGCCGTCCGGGGAGGACGGTCGCGAGCTCGCCCGGCTCCTCGAGCGGCCGGGTGGCCGGTGGGCCTGTGTCGCGGCCGCGCCGCACCCGCTCGCCCGGTGGACGGTCGAGGCCCGCCGCGACGGCACACACGTCTCGGACGTCCTCGGGACGGTCCGGTGGATGGACGTCGGCCTGTCCATGCCCCTTGCGGCATCAACGCAGCTCGATCCGACAGTGCTCCCGATGGAGGCGGACGCCTGATGCGCGTCGTCGTCACCGTCGTCGACGACGTCACAGGCGATTCTTCCGACGTGCTCGTCGACGCACCGGGCCAGACCCCGATGCGCAGTGTCGTCGACGCGCTCGCTCGCCGCACCGGCGGCGCAGCGATGCCGCAGGACGCACCCGACGGCGACGTCCCCTTCGCCAGGAGCGGGTTGGTCGACGGTGCAGTGCTGCACGTCGGCGGCACGGACCGCCCCGAGACGGAGCGAGGGGTCGTCCACCTGCTGGTCGTCGGTGGTGTCGACGCAGGCCGGACGCGTCGGCTCTCGCCGGGCACGTTCCGGATCGCAGCCGCTGACGACGGGTCGCCGACGGTCGGCGCGGACGCTGCGGACCACCCCGGACTGGAGGCCCGGATCGCCTTCGACGGGAGCGTGACGGTCCGGCAGGCACCGACGGACGAGCCGGTAATCGGTTCAGCCGGTTCGGTCACGATCGAGCAGGACGAGATCGGCGACGAGTGGATGGCATGGGTCCCCGACGCGCTCGTGCGCCTCGGTTCGACCGTCCTCACGGTGCGCCCGGTCGAGGTCGTGGATCGCATGCTGCTCCGGCCGCCGGACTCGGGACAGCTGGACTTCAACCGGCCTCCCCGGTTACTGCCCCCGTTTCTGACGACGCAGTTCCGGATCCCGAAGCCGCCCGTGCCGCCGCAGCGGTCCGCGATCCCGTGGATCATGGTGTTCGTCCCGGCGATGTTCGGCATCGTCATGGCGACGGTGTTCCACTCGCCGTTCTACCTGCTGTTCGCCGCGATGACGCCGATCATGGTCATCGGGCAGACCGTCACCGCCAGACGGACGGGCAAGAAGAGCCACCGGAAGCAGACCGCAGAGCACCGGGAGCGGGTCTCGGCGCTCGAGCGTGCGATCGACGCCGCGGTGCTCGCCGAGCGGGACGAGCGCAGGTCGTCATCGTCCGACGCCGGGTCGCTGCGCGTCGTCGCGACGACCCCGGGGCGTCGACTCTGGGAGCGGCGCCCCTCGGACGCCGACCACCTGCACGTCCGGATCGGCATCGGTGACCTGCCCTCGACGGTCACCGTGCAGGACGACCGCGACCTCGACGGCCTCGCGCACGAGGACCGGATCACCAGGGGCGTCCCAGTAACCGTGCCGCTCGCCGAGGTCGGCGTGCTCGGCATCGCCGGGGCCGGAGCGTCGCCGCGCGAACTCGGCCGGTGGGTGCTCGGGCAGCTCGCCGTGACGCAGAGTCCGCGCGAGGTGCAGTTCGTCGTGCTCACCGCGCAGCAGCACGTTCCGCAGTGGGCATGGACGCTCTGGCTCCCGCACCTGCGGCCGACCGGCGGGCAGGACGCTCTCGCCCTCATCGGCGCGGACGGCGAGACCATCGGTCGTCGACTGGCCGAGTTGACCCAGGTGCTCGCCGAGCGCCGGGCCGAGCGAACCAAGAACGGCTCGATGCGCGCGCGCTTCTTGCCGGAGATCGTCGTCGTGCTCGACGGCGCCCGTCGGCTGCGTGCGATGCCGGGCGTCGTGGGACTGCTCCGCGACGGGCCGGCGTGCGGCATCCGACTGGTGTGCATCGACGAGGAGGAGTGGCAGCTCCCCGAGGAATGCGTCGCGACCGTCACGCACCGGACCGAGACCGAGCTGGTCCTGCGGCGGCAGCTCTCCGCGCCCGTGGAGCTCGTGCTCGCCGACCGCGTCGAGGACGACTGGTTCGACGACGTCGCCCGTGCCGTGTCCCCGCTGCGGGACACGAGCGGCTCGGACGGGGACGGCCTGGTGCCCGACGCTGCGCGGCTGCTCGACGTGGTCGACCTGCCGCAGCCGTCCGGGGCGATCGTCGCGGAGCGGTGGCAGCGCGGCCCAGCGACGACCTCGGCGGTTGTGGGCGTGGGGATCGACGGGGCGTTCGCGCTCGACCTCGTGAAGGACGGCCCACACGGTCTCGTCGCAGGAACGACCGGTTCGGGCAAGTCCGAGTTCCTGCAGACCCTCGTCGCGTCGCTCGCGCTCGCGAACCATCCGGACCAGATGACCTTCGTGCTCGTCGACTACAAGGGTGGCGCTGCTTTCAGCGTGGCGTCCGACCTGCCGCACACCGTCGGGCTCGTCACCGACCTCGACCAGCACCTCGTCGAGCGCGCGCTCCGGTCGCTCCGCGCCGAACTCACCCGTCGCGAGCACGTCCTGGCGGCGTCCGGGGCGAAGGACATCGAGGACCACCAGGCGCACCTGGAGCGCGGCGGTGCCGGCGAGGCGATGCCGCGGCTCGTCCTGGTGATCGACGAGTTCGCGGCCATGGTCACCGAGCTGCCTGACTTCGTCGCCGGGCTGATCGGCATCGCGCAGCGCGGCCGGTCGCTCGGCGTGCACCTCATCCTCGCGACGCAACGCCCCGGCGGCGTGGTCGGACCGGACATTCGCGCGAACACCAACCTGCGCGTCGCCCTCCGCATGACCGACTCGGGTGAGAGCACCGACGTCATCGACATCGCGGACGCAGCGCGCATCCCGAAGAGTGTGCCGGGGCGCGCATTCGCGCGCCTCGGGCACTCCTCGGTGGTGCCCTTCCAGTCCGCTCGCGTGGGCGGGAAGTGGGCCGGCGACGAGGACCCGGCCACGAGCCTCCCGTTCGTCCGCGTGCTCGACTGGCGCGACTTCGCGACCGCACCGCCCGCGCGCCCCGTCCGGAGCGACCGCGCGACGGCTGCGACCGACCTGTCGGTCCTCGTCGGCGCGATGGCTGACGCGCGCGACCGGCTCGCAATCGGTCCCCTGCACAGTCCGTGGCTCCCACCGCTGCCCGAACTGCTCCCGCTCGATGCCGTCGGTACGGCAGCCGTCGGCGCGGAACGGACCCGCGCCGCGATCGACGGAGTGCTCCGGTTCCCCTACGGCACGGAGGACCTCCCCGACACCCAGGAGCAGCGCGCCGCCGAGATCGACCTCGATCGCTTCAGCCACCTCTACGTCGTCGGCGCACCCGGCTCCGGCCGTTCACTCGCGCTGCGGACCATCGCGGCCTCCGCCGCTGCGTCCATCCCGTCGACCGAACTGCACCTGTACGCGATCGACTGCGGCAACGGCGCCATGGCGTCGCTGCAGACGCTGCCGCACTGCGGCGGGGTGGTGCAGCGCACCCAGGTCGAGCGCGCGACCCGGCTCATCGACCGACTCACGCGCGAGACCGCCCGGCGACACGACGTCATCGCCGCCGCGAGCGCGTCCGACATCACCGAGCAGCGGCTCCTCGCCGATCCGGGCGAACGCCTGCCGCACGTGCTGGTGCTCGTCGACCGGTGGGAGAACTTCACGACGTCGCTCGGCGAGGTCGACGGCGGTGCCCTCACCGACGCGCTGCAAGCGTTGCTGCGTGACGGCGCCGCGGCCGGCATCCACGTCGTCGTTTCCGGCGACCGGACGCTCCTGTCGTCCCGGATGTCGACGCTCACCGACGACAAGATCGTGCTGCGCCTGACCGACCGGCTCGACTACTCGCTCGGTGGCATCAACCACCGCAAGCTCCCGGCGACGATCCCTGCGGGACGCGGCTTCCGGGCGGACTCCGGCATCGAGGTGCAGTTCGCCTCGCTCGGATCAGACGTGTCCGGAGCGGGACAGACCGCCGCCGTCCGAGACCTCGCGACGTCACTGCGTGCCGGTGCCGCCGTGCCGCCGTCTCCGCGACCGTTCCGCGTCGACGCCCTGCCGAAGGATTTGGACCTCGACGGGGCACTCGCGCTCGAGTCAGCGCCGTCGCTGTCGCCGATGGTCGCGGTGACCGGGATCGGCGGCGACGACATGGAGCTGCAGACCGTCGACCTGTCGACCGGTGGCGGGACCTTCATTGTCGCGGGCCCGTCGCGGTCCGGGCGGTCGACGATGCTCGCGTCGATGGCGCGGTCGCTGCTCGCGGGCGGGACGGAACTCGTGGTTTTGGCGCCACGCCAGGGTGCGGTCCGCGACCTCGACGGGTTGCCCGGGGTCCGCGCAGTGTTCTCCGGCGACGACGTCACCGTGGAGGACCTGTCCCCCGTCCTCACGGCGTCCGGGAGACCGACGGTCCTCGTCGTCGACGACGGCGAGCTCCTCATCGACTGCACCGCCGCGAAGTGGCTCCGCGAGTGGGGGCGAGCCGCCGCGGATAACCGGCAGGGGCTCCTGCTCGGCGGGAATACCACCGGCCTCGCAGCCGGCTTCGGCGGCTGGCAGGTCGACGCCAAGAAGAACCGTCGCGGTGCCCTGCTCTCCCCGCAGGACACGCTTGCCGGCGACCTCATCGGCGTCCGGATCTCGCGGTCCTCGATCTCCAGCCGCATCGAGCCCGGCACCGCCCTCGTCCACCTCGGCACCGGGGTCGCGTCCACGCTGCAGGTGCCGTCGGTCACGGCGAACACGAGGACGGGGAGCGAGGCGGTCGCGTTCGCGGAGCGCTGACGCCCCGACGCTGCGCGCAACCTGAGCATCGGGCCCCTGGAGAACCTTGCCTTCTTCATGCGACCACGCTAGCCAGCGCCAGACGTCGAGGGTGCGATCTCAGCCTGTCCGACCCTTGCCACCGCCACCGCCGCGTCCGTGCCGGAAGTCGGCACGTGTTCGTGGCCGAGTCGGCCAACGGCCGGCTCCTCGGCGTCGCCAGCACGACGCACACATCCGAAGCACGGGACGGCCTTCCCGCACTCGAATTGTCGACCCTGTACGTCGATCAGGGCTCACACGGAACAGGGTTGGCGTCGAATCTCCTCCACGCCGCGATCGGCGGAGACGACGCGCACCTGCTCGTGTTCTCGTTCAATCTGCGCGCCCAGCGCTTCTACGCGAAGCACGGATTCGAGCGCATCGGCAGACGGCAGCTCGACCCAGGAACCGGACTCAACGCAGAACGATGGATCCGACAGTTCACCAATTCCGACAGTCCGACTGAGTAGCCGATCGTTCACCGAGACGGGTTGAGCAGATGCGCCGTGTCTCATGCCAGGGACCGTGAAGGGCACCGATCGTGTGATCGGTGCCCTTCACATCATCGCTTGTAAGTCAAGCTCGTTCGCGTGCGCTGACTCGGGGCAGGACGATGCCGAGGATGATCATCGCGACGGCGAGGAAGGCGTGGAGCACGTTGTCGGCGCTGTTGAGCGGAACGAAGTTCGCCGCGCCGGTCATGCTGGCGGTGAAGAGGCCGTAGATGAACAGCACCGCGTAGATGATGCCGCCGACCAGCAGGTAGAGCCGTGCGCCGCCGGCAGAACGGGCTGCGGCAACGCCGACGATGCCGAAGAGCAAGTGCACGATGTTGTGCAAGACGGATACCTGGAACAGGCCCAGGAGCAGGGCCATGGATCCGTGACCGGCCATCGACATGGACCCCATGTCCATGGTGAGTCCGGGGATGAAGCCGGCGATGCCGACGATCAGGAAGACCACGCCGAACAGCAGGGCGCCCTTCTGGGTGAGGGTGGCGGCGAAGCCGGTGCGCGGAGCTGCTGCGTTGCTGGACATGAGAGGTGCCTTTCGGTCGATGTGCTGGTGGCGTGGCGCGTGAGTGGTCAGGTGGTTGACGATTGGGGTTGTAGCCGATGACGGAGCGCGGTCAACCCGTCTCGGACTCGGGTTTTCGCGGTTCCGACGGTGGTGTGCAGGTCGCGGGCAACTTCCTCGGTGCTGCGCTCACCCAGGTAGCGGAGGATGACGGCCTCACGTTGCTTTTCGGTCAGCTCTGCCAGCGCTCCACGGAGTCGTGCCCGTGAGAAGTGAGCGTCGAACTGGTCGAGGCTGTGGTCGGTGCTGTGGTGATCGCGGATCCCGAGGCGAAAGTCCCGGCGGCGGGACGCTTCACGGCTACGGATCCGATCGATGGCTCGTCGATGGGCGATTGTGCGCAGCCATGACTCGAGCGTGGCGCGAGTCGGGTCGTACCGGGCCGGGTGCTGCCACCACTCGAGGAACGCTTCATGGACGACGTCTTCAGCGAGGTGACGGTCGATGATGATCGTTCCCACGAAACCGCGCAACCCAGACGCGTGCTGCCGGTAGGCGGCCGTGAACGGGTCGATAGCTGTTGGTTGGGTGCCGGGCATGTGGGGCGTACCGATCTTTCTACTGGTGATGGGTTCACCGTAGGCGTTCGGATCACGACCGGTTTCCCCCAGTCCGGGGACCGCGTCGCACGTCGTCCGGGTACTCCGCGGTCGAACTGGAGCCCGACGCCTCTTCAGGCACCTGCCGTTCGCGCACTGCCCTGCACCGATCGATCTCTCAGCGAGGCGATGGCATCACGCGCCGCATGGCCACAACACTGTGTCAGGGGTGGCGGCGGATCGCGGTGAGGGTGGTGTCGTCGTCGAGGTCTGGGCCCGCGGCTTCGAGGAAGGCGGTGAGCGCAAGCTGCAGGTGCGTCGCTGTTCGCAGTTCGATGGCGAGTTGCGTGAGTGTGTGCATGGACGCGTCGGGGAGCTCGAACAGGCCATCGGTGACGATCAGGAGCAGCTCCCCGGGGGCGAGATGGAGGATACGGGGCAGGCGAGGTATCCCGGCGGGTTGCAGGCCGATCGGGAAGTCCGCCGATGGGATCCGTTCAACGGCACCGGTTGTGTGGGCGTGCGCGGTGAGGCCGTGGCCCGCGTCGACGAACTCGATCCGTCCATCCCGGAATCGCAGCCGGGCGTGGAACAAGGTCGCGAACGCGGATGCGCGTTCGAAGTGGTCTCGGGTCGCGGTCTCCGCAGCGTCGACGGCTTCGCCGGGTGGTTCCTGGCGGAACACCTCAAGGCTGCCGAGGAGGTTCGCAGCGAGCACCCCTGAGGCGAGGCCTTTGCCCATGACGTCCCCCACCGTGACCGTGGCGTACCCGCGCTGGCTGTCCACAGTGACATCAGACAGGTCTCCGGAGATCCCTCGCGCAGACCGTGCCGTGGTCGCGATCGTGTACTCGTCGAGCACGGCGGGTGCAGGACGCATCGCTCGCTGGACCGCGTCGATCCAGTAGGAGTCAGCGCTGTCGAGTTCGTCGTCACCGTCCTCGCGTGGGGCGCGCGTGGCGGTCGTCATCTCACCCACGCGATGCGTCGTCTCATCTGCTTCCCCCTGCTCGATGGTATGCAACTCCCGACCCGCTGTGAGCGGCGCACAGCCCGCAGGGGTCCGGGATGGTGCCCCTGCGACACCATCCCGGCTGGACGCCGTTGCGTGCAGCAACAGGCGCCCTGTTGACCCAGGAGCATGCTCAAACCGGGTTGCCGGAGACACTAACTCCGATTGATGCGACCGCGATGTCGGCATTTTCACCGACCACTGTCTGCTCCTGCACCGGTACTGTCCGTGATCCATCTGACGCAGCAACCAGTCGCGGGTTGCTGTTTCCGGGAAGCGTGGCCCAGTCTGGGCGAGTAAGACACGCGTGAAGGAAACAGGGGTCCCAGATGTTGTCACTGGTGTACGTGAGCACGATGGCTCGCCCGGTCACGGACGAGGAGCTCGCGGAGATCCTCGTGATCGCCCGGGAGAAGAACCTGCAGCTGGGCATCACCGGGATCCTGGCCCATCAGGGCAGCAACTGTCTCGGGATCATCGAAGGCGACGACGACGTCGTCCGGGAGCGGTTCGCCGGGATCCGGCAGGACCCACGCCACATCAACGTCCGTGAAGTGGCCGTCGATCACATCAGTGCGCGGGCATTCCCAGAATGGTCGATGGCGTTCCAATCCGCCGACCCTCTCATCAAGGACATCCCGGGATTTCTCGACCTGTTCACCGACCATCCGGACCCCGTCCCGGGCGGCGGCAACACATCGCGGGCGAAAGCACTCCTGGAGTGGTTCCGGAAGCACCCCCTCGCACCATTGACCGACCAGGGCGTCGGCGATGCGATCGAGCCGCGTCTGCAGATCATCAGCGCCGCGATCATGGTGCTGCACGATGTCGGCGTGGAACGGGCCGACATGGACCAGATCGCCGACACCGCAGGGATCAGCGTCGACGCACTCCGACAGCACTTCCCGACCCGGCAGAGCCTGCTGACCGCCACCGTCGACCGGTGGTCCAGCACCCTGTCTCGGCCCTTGCTGCCCATCGCCGAGCAGTACGGCGCGGTCGCATACCTGCACGCGCTCATCGTCGCGTACTCGGAAGAACCCGCACTGATGCGGCTGCTCGCATCAACCCTTGCAGCAAGCTCCGACCCAGCAAACGAGGGTGCGGACTACTACCGCACCCTGTACCTCCGGTTCCGGCAGACCATCCGCACCGCCCTCGAGCACGACATCCGTACTGGTCGAGAACCGAACACGATGGAGCCCGCCCGCGCCACGGAACAGCTCCTCGCCCTCTACGACGGCCTCCGCGTGCAGTCGCTCCTCGTGCCCGGATTCGACATCATCGAAGCCTTCGACCGCGCAGCATCACGCATGCGCCGAGGCTGGTCCGAGGACTACCGCCGTACTGACCTCTTCGAGATCCCACTCGACCGCACCCGCGAACACACTGCACGCCCCGACCTGTTCGGCTCCCAGTAGGTTCGCGCTCCCGTTGGAGGCGCGGGGCGGCCACCGGATAGGTGGCAGCCGCCCCGCTCGCAACGGGAACCACCCCGCTGCTGCTCCACAGTTTGCACCCACCCCCGGCTCGTGCTTGCGGAGGTGTGCGGACCGTTCGGGTCATCCCGCACGTCCCCGGGATGGTGCACACCGCTCAACTCTCCTCCGCGGAGAACGCGAACCGAGACGACGATGAGAGATCCGCGGCGTCGATGCCGCGGAGCGCACCGTCTGCATGGACCTGAGCGGGGTCAATTTCCAGGGGTGCGGGGTAACGGCCGATTTCTTGAAGCTCGGCGGTACCCCCGGTGCGTCGTGCGGACCCGAACTGCCCGGCGGACCTTCCACTATCCGACAGTTGTGGGTCTGTGACCAGTCCGCACCATCGCGGACCCAGCAGAACCGGGTTACTGCGTGGGGGTGTCTTCTTCGGGGTTAAAGTGCGAGTCGGTATCGGAGTAACCGGCGGCGAGCCCGTCCGGGTGGTTCGGGATGGTGCTGCCGTCACCGAGACCAGCGGGCTTCACCGTGCCATCCGAGTCGGTGGTGGGCACTTCCACGCCGGGCCCCTCGAGGGCACCGTCATCGTTTGGGACGGAGGGTGGGGTGATGTTGCTCATTGTGTCTCCTTCACTGTTCCGGTGCTGGTGGTTGTGGTGGGGTGGAGGGCTGCGAGGTCGTTGAGGAACCGGGTAATGATCTCCGCGTCCGCTAGGGGAATGGCGGCACAGAGGGCGGCGATGTGCGCGGCAAGTGGGTCGGTGTCGTCTCGATCCGGTGTAGCCAGAGTCAGCTGCACGTAGCTGGAGCGTCGATCGGTGGGGTTTGGCACTCGCGTGAGAAATCCGGACGCCTCCAACCGGTCTAGCAGGCTCGTCATCGACGGCGTGGTGATGCCGAGGTGCTCGCCGAGCTGCTTCGGCGTGCACGGCTCATCCCGCGCCGACGCAGCCCGGAGGTACCGGAGCGCCTCCCGCTCCGTGATCGACGTGTGTCCTGCGGCCGCCCGAGTGCGCTCAAGCCGCGCAGCCGCATACCGGCATCGCTCGACCGCATCGAGCAACGCGGCCACGGGTACAACAGGCGTCTCCGACATGCCCCCACCGTACAAACTCGGCCGTTCCGCGGCGCTCGGGCGATGGCTTACAACAGCCATCCCGCACCTCACAAACTACCTGGCCGAACCCGGGTGGTGCTCGGTGCCGTTTACGGGGCTGCGCCGCGGAACCCTAGCCGCTGGCCGTCCGAGCTGCTGCTCGGGTTGGAATCGTCACGCGCACCAGCGGACGTCGTAGCGCGAGGGCGCCTGCCCCCTGACCCGAACCACGGGCAGGCGCCCACACCTCATGTCCTACGCCGAGCAAACCTCACACGGTCACGGTTCTTGCGCAGTCCGGATACGTCGTCGTGGCGCGTGCTCCCTGCAGGGCGCGGGAAGCCCGGACGTCTGTCCGGGCCTCGGCTGGCGCACTGGCATGCGGACGGGCCGCCGCTAGGCGGCCGGCAGCTGCGGGTTGGAGGGCCTGATGGGTGAGGACGGTGCGCACGTTCCGGCCGGGGTGCTGCTACTGGAATCAGTGAACCGGCTTCGCGTCGCGGAGACGATGCTCCAGAACCGTGCACGCGCTCGGATGGGCCTGAAGGCAAATGATTTCCAGACGGTGCAGTTCCTCGCCGCGCGAGAAGCCGGCGGCTTCCCCGCGCGCGCAGCAGACCTCGCGGAGGCGCTCGGTGTCAGCAGTGCGGCGGCGACGATGACGATCGACCGGCTCGTGTGAATGCTCAACCCAGACGTCACCGCAGCGACCCGGTACGGCGGCAACTGATCACCCTCCAGAAGGACACCATCGGCGATAGCGTCTCGGATGAGCTGCTCGACCCGCTG
>NZ_SODN01000010.1:0-120334 GCF_004365385.1 Curtobacterium sp. PhB190
ACCTGAACAACCGAAGCTGCCCAGGCACGAGGTCAATCAATAAATTGGCATTGACAATGTGCACGCTGTTGAGTTCTCAAGGACCAGACGCACTCCCCCGCTCGACACCCGAAGATGCTCCGCCAGAGAGGCTGGTGAATCCGCTGCCCGGGGAAGAACCGTGGCGGACAAGATCCCCGGGTAAACCCAGTGACCGTCTCAGCCGTTCCGTTCTCCGCCGCCGTGGCAACGAGTGATCACTTTACGCAGGGACGAACGGCTGCGCCAAGCCAGGCTGCATCCCGGGCGTGTCGCCCGGATCGGCGCCGAACGCGGAACGGCCCGCTCCCCCGAGGGGGAACGGGCCGTGGGGTGACGAGCCGGGTCAGTGGCGCGCGATCACCGGGTTCTTGAGCGTGCCGATGCCCGAGATCGTGACCTCGACGACCTCGCCGTCGCGGATCTGGCCGACCCCGGCGGGGGTACCGGTCAGGATGACGTCACCGGGCAGCAGGGTCCAGATCGACGACACGAACTCGACCAGCGAGGGGATGTCGTGGACCATCTCGTTCGTCGAGCCCGCCTGGCGCAGGTCGCCGTCCACGCGGGTCTCGATGCGGATGTCCGACGGGTCGATCTCGGTCTCGATCACGGGGCCGAGCGGGCAGAAGGTGTCGAACCCCTTCGAACGGGTCCACTGGCCGTCGCGGGCCTGCAGGTCGCGGGCGGTCACGTCGTTGGCGATCGTGTACCCGAGCACGACGCTCGCGAAGTCCTCGCGCCGGACGTTCTTGGCGAGCGATCCGATCACGATGGCGAGTTCGCCCTCGTGGTCGACGCGGCCGATGTCCGCCGGCAGACGGATGGGTTCGTCGGGTCCGATCACCGAGGTGTTCGGCTTGAGGAACACCACCGGGTCGTCGCCGGCGCGCTCGTCCATCTCCGAAGCGTGCTCGAGGTAGTTGAGCCCCACCCCGATGACCTTCGACCGCGGGATGACGGGGGCGAGGAGCTTGGCGTCGGCGAGTGCGACACGCTCCCCCGTGGTCTCGAACCCCTGGTACATCGGGTCTCCAGCGAGCACCACCAGGTGCCGCTCGTCGAGGATGCCGTACCGGGGGTCTTCACCCTTGCTGCTGAACCGTGCGATCTTCACCGTTCGACCCTACCCACGCTCGGACGTCGATCAGGACGCGTCGGTCAGCTTCGTCATCCACCCGTGCGGGTCGGGACGACGTCCGTACTGGATGTCGGTGAGCTCGTCGCGCAGGGACATCGTGAGTTCCCCGGCGCCCTCGGTCGGCGAACCGATCGTGAAGCCCTCGCCGCGGAGCTCCGCGATCGGGGTCACGACGGCGGCCGTCCCGCAGGCGAACGCCTCGGTGATGGAGCCGTCGGCCACACCGTCACGCCACTCGTCGAGGGTCACCCGGCGCTTCTCGACCGTGAGCCCGCGGTCCTCTGCCAACTGCAGGATCGAGTCGCGCGTGATGCCCTCGAGGATGGAGTCGGAATCCGGCGTGACGAGCGTGCCGTCGGACTTCACGAGCACGACGTTCATGCCGCCGAGTTCTTCGAGGTACTTGCCCTCGACCGAGTCGAGGAACATGACCTGCTGGCACCCGTGCTCGTAGGCCTCCTGCTGTGGCAGCAGCGACGACGCGTAGTTGCCACCGGTCTTGGCGGCACCGGTCCCGCCCTTGCCGGCACGGGCGTACTGGGTCGACAGCCAGATCGAGACCGGCTTCGGGCCCGAGGCGAAGTACGCCCCGGCCGGGCTCGCGATGCAGTGGTACGCCACCGCCTGCGCCGCACGCACCCCCAGGAACGACTCGGTCGCGATCATGAACGGCCGGAGGTACAGGCTCGTCTCGGGCGCGGACGGCACCCAGTCGACGTCGGTCTGCACGAGCTGCCGGATCGACTCGACGAAGGCCTCGACCGGCAGTTCCGGCAGCGCCAGCCGACGGGCCGACCGCTGGAACCGACGGGCGTTGGCGTCCGGGCGGAAGGACCACACCGACCCGTCCGCGTGCCGGTACGCCTTGAGCCCCTCGAAGATCTCCTGCGCGTAGTGCAGCACGCTGGCGCTCGGGTCGAGCGAGAGCGGGCCGTAGGGGTGGACCGAGGCACCGTGCCAACCGCCGTCGAGCGTCCACTCGACGGTGGCCATGTGGTCCGTGAAGTGCTTGCCGAAGCCCGGGTCGGCGAGGATCTCCTCGCGCTCGGCGGCGGCACGACGGTCCGCGGACGGGGTGGTGGCGAACTCGAGTCCGAAGGCGGTGTCGGTGCTCATGGGGAGGGCTCCTTCTCAGGCGGTGGTGGTGCGTGCCGTGGCCGCGGCGGCGATGGCGTCGCCGATCTCGGCCGTGCGACGCTGCGTGGTGCCCCGGTCTGCCAGGTCCGCCTCGACGGCCCGCGTCACCGCCGTCGCCAGGTCGCTGCGACCGATGTGGTCGAGCAGCAGGGCGACGGAGAGGATGGCGGCCGTGGGATCGGCCTTCTGCTGACCCGCGATGTCCGGCGCGGAGCCGTGGACCGGCTCGAACATGCTGGGGAAGGTGCCGTCCGGGTTGATGTTGCCCGAGGCCGCCAGACCGATGCCGCCGCTGATCGCGCCGGCCAGGTCGGTGATGATGTCGCCGAAGAGGTTGTCGGTGACGATGACGTCGAACCTAGCAGGATCCCGCACCATGTGGATGGTGACCGCATCGACGTGCTGGTAGTCCACCGTGACGTCCGGGAACTCCGCGCCGACGGCCGCGACCGTGCGCTGCCACAGGGCCCCGGCGTGCACCAGGACGTTGCTCTTGTGCACGAGCGTGAGGTGCTTCCGTGCCCGACGGTTCGCCAGGTCGAAGGCGTAGCGGACGACCCGCTCGACACCGAACGCGGTGTTCAGCGAGACCTCGGTCGCGATCTCCTGCGGCGTGCCCGTGCGGATCGCTCCGCCGTTGCCGACGTACGGCCCCTCGGTGCCCTCGCGCACGACGACGAAGTCCACCGCGCCCGGGTCGGCGAGCGGCGTCGCGACGGCGTCGTGGACCTTGGTCGGTCGCAGGTTGACGTAGTGGTCGAACGCGAAGCGCAGCTTCAGCAGGAGCCCACGCTCGATGATCCCGCCGGCGAGCCGGGGGTCGCGGGGGTCCCCGCCGACCGCTCCGAGCAGGATCGCGTCGTGCGACGCGATGGCGGACATGTCTTCCTCGGTGAGGATGTCACCGGTCTCGAGGTAGCGCGTCGCACCGAGCGAGAACGGGGTCTCCTCGATGACGAGGTCGTCCGGGGTCACGGCGTGCAGGACCTTGAGGGCCTCGTCGACCACCTCTGGTCCGATGCCGTCCCCGCGGATCACCGCGAGCTGGAGCGTCCGGACGGCCATCAGAGCGTGATGTCGATCTCGCGGAGCGAGGAGGCGTCGATCGCCCGGCCGACGTGCTCGAGGATCTCGGCGGGCACCGGCGAGTCGACGGTGAGGACGCTGAGCGCCTGGCCGCCGGCGGCTTCGCGCGAGATCTGCATCGCCGCGATGTTGATGCCGGCCTCGCCGAACTCCTTGCCGTAGACCGCGACGATGCCCGGGCGGTCGACGTACTCCATGACGACGTGGTGCCGGTCGAGCGGGACCTCGACGTCGTGCCCGTTGATCTCGACGAGCTTCTCGACCTGCTTGGGGCCGGTGAGCGTGCCGGAGACGCTGATCGCGGGGCCGTCGGACTGGGCGCCGCGGATCGTGAGCACGTTGCGGTACTCGGGGCTGTCGGTCTCGGTGATGAGCCGCACGGTGACACCGCGCTGCTCCGCGATGAGCGGGGCGTTGACGTAGGAGACCTGGTCGCTGACGACGTCGGTGAAGACGCCCTTGAGCGCCGCGAGCTTGAGCACGCTGACGTCGTACTCGGCGAGCTCGCCGTGGACCTCGACGTCGATGCTCGTGACGGGCGACGTGGCGAGGGCCGTGAAGACCTGGCCGAGCTTCTCGACGAGCGGGATGCCGGGGCGGACGTACGGGTCGATGACGCCGCCGGCGACGTTGACCGCGTCCGGCACGAGCTCGCCGCCGAGCGCGAGACGCACCGACTTGGCGACCGAGACGCCGGCCTTCTCCTGCGCTTCGTCCGTCGAGGCACCCAGGTGCGGCGTGACGACGACGTTGGGCAGCGCGACGAGCGGGGAGTCCTTCGGGGGCTCCGACACGAAGACGTCGAGGCCGGCACCCGCGATGGTGTTCGCGGTCAGTGCACGGTGCAGGGCGTCCTCGTCGATCAGGCCGCCGCGGGCGACGTTCACGACGAACGCCGTCGGCTTCATGAGCGCGAACTGGTCGTCCGAGATCATGCCGAGGGTCTCGGGCGTGCGCGGCATGTGGATCGTGACGAAGTCGGCACGCCGCAGCAGGTCGTCGAGGGAGACGAGCTCGACCCCGAGCTGCTGGGCGCGAGCCGTCGTGACGTAGGGGTCGTACGCGATCACCTGGACGCCGAAGGCCTGCAGGCGCTGCGTGATGAGCGCGCCGATGCGGCCGAGACCGATGATGCCGACGGTCTTCTCGTAGAGCTCGACGCCGGTGTACGACGAGCGCTTCCACGCACCGGCGGCCAGCGACGCGTGCGCGGCCGGGATGTGGCGGGCGAGCGACAGGATGTGCCCGACGGTGAGCTCGGCGGCGGAGATGATGTTCGACGTCGGCGCGTTCACCACCATGACACCGGCGGTGGTCGCCGCCTTGATGTCGACGTTGTCCAGGCCGACACCGGCACGGGCGACGACCTTGAGGTTCGGGGCCGCGGCGATCGCCTCGGCATCGACCTTGGTGGCGGAACGCACCAGCACGGCATCCGCGTCGGCGAGGGCCGACAGGAGCGCGGGGCGGTCGGTGCCGTCCACGTTCCGGATCTCGAAGTCGGGCCCGAGGGCGTCGACCGTGGCGGGCGAGAGTTCTTCGGCGATCAGGACGACCGGCTTCGACACAGCTGCTGTTTCCTCACGAGAGACGGTTGGTATCCCACCATGCTATCGACGTGCGCGGCCCGTTACGACCGCGGCGCCTAGAACTGCAGCAGGCTCGGCACGAACAGCTGCAGGTCGAGCCAGAGGGCGCCCGCCGCCGCGAAGGCGAGGACGAACACGGCGAGGGTGACCGCGAGCCGCGCACGACGCGTGATCACCAGGGCGACCACGAAGGCGACCGGGGCGATCAGGATGTCCAGGACCAGCCACACCCAGGGTGTGCTCGCCTGCAGCGACTCGCCACCGGAGGTGGTCGCGAGGAACGCGTTGAACTCGTCCACCCGCTGCGAGATCTGCGTGAGGTTCCCCACCGCCTGCACCGTCATGTAGGCGAAGAGCACGGCGAACACGAGCCAGACCGCGATGCGGCCGACGACCGGACCGCGCGACCGGCGGCCGACCGGCGTCGCGGCGGTCACCCGAAGCTCCGCGTCAGCAGGAACGGCCACGGGAACAGCACCACGGCACCGAGCAGCATCCAGAGCAGTCGTGTCCGGGTCCGGCTGCCGCGGGCGGCCCACAGCACCACCGTGAACCACAGCGCCGGCGCGAGGATGGCGAGGAACCGGAGCACCTCGACGAAGACCGTCAGGACGGTGTCGACACCCGAGACGTACGAGGTCGACGCCGTCAGCAGCCAGGCGACCGTGTAGAGCAGGTAGAGCCCACCGAACACGCCGAACCCGACGAGGGCGCCGGAGGTCTCCGGTGCCTCGGGGTCGCGGTCGCCACGGTCCTTGACGGCGACCGGGTTGTGCGCGGCGTCGACGTGGGTGGCGTCGTCGGCGTCACCCCAGCTGAGCGCCTCGTCGTCGTGGTCGACGGCGTTCGTCACGTCCGGGTCGACCGACCCGTCGGGTGGGGATGCTGCCGTGTTCATGCCTCGATCCTACGAGGGACCGGCGCACGGGGAGACCACGGGTTCCCGGTGGGCGGTGCGCTCAGGCGTCGGCGGGCTGCGTCGCGAGCACCTCGGCGACGACGTCGCGCACGGCGGGGAAGAGCGGGTGGCTCTCCATCAGGCCGGTGAGGATCTCGGTGAGCGCGTGCGCCGTCGCGCCGGAGCGGAGCAGCGCGTGCAGCTCGATCGACTCCGGGTCGTTCTCGTCGTCGAACGCGAGCGCGACGCGGACGGCCCCGAGCAGGTGCTCGACCGGCAACCCGCGTTCGGCGAGCTGCGCGGCGGGACCGACGAAGCGCTCGCGTCGGCCGAGCTTGCGGAGCGGGTTGCGTCCGACGCGCACGGTGGTGTCGGGGAGGTGCGGGTTCGCGATGCGCGACAGGTTCGCCGCGACGTACCGAGCGTGGTCCTCCGGGTCGAAGCCGTGCTTCGCGACGAGCAGCGCGGTGGTCTCGGCGAGCACGCCGTCGACCTCGGCACGGACGGCGTCGTCCTCGAGGGCTTCGCGGATGAGCCGGATGCCCCGGACGTAGCCGTGGTAGGCGGCCGTCGCGTGCGCGGTGTTCACCGTGTAGAGCTTGCGCTCGACGAAGGGCTGCAGGTCGTCGACCCAGGTGACGCCCTCGATCGTCGGGGGTTCGGCGTCGGAGCCGAGGAACGGCGTGCGCTCGATGACCCACTCGTAGAAGGGCTCGAGCACGACGTCGAGGCCGCCGGACTGCCCGAGCACGCCGGACTGGTCGGGGACGATGCGGTCGATGGCGCAGTTCGCGAAGACCGCGGCGATGTCGCGGTCCTCGAGCACCGGCGCACGCCGGATGCTCGCGTGCAGCGAATCGGTGGCGTTGAACGCGTTCTCGCACGCCACGATCGTGACGTCGCCGCGCTCGAGCGGACGTGCCGCGAGTCCCTCGGCGATGAGCGGTGCGACGAGCGGGAGCGTCCGGGCGCCGACGGCGGTCGTCACGACGTCCGCCTCGGCGATCGCCTGGATCACGCGGTCGCGGTCGGTCTTGCTGCTGAGCGCCCGGAAGCCGTAGACGAGGTGCTCGACCGGCATCTCGCCGACCTCGTGCACCACGAAGCGTCCGGCTTCGTTCAACGCGGACACCACACGGTCGTCGACGTCGACGAAGGTGAGCTCGTAGCCGCTCGCCACGAGGAACTGGCCCACGAACCCACGCCCGATCTTGCCGGCGCCGATGTGGACCGCTCGTTTCGTCACCGCCATCCGATGATCATCCCATGCTGGTCGGTCCGCCCCTGACCGCTCGTGCGGACCGCGGACGACGGCTGTCGCACATCGTCCGGGCGCACGCCGAGGGGACGCCGGTCCACGGCGTCGGGGCTGGAGAAGAGCTGCTGCATAACGTTCGGGTCACGTCGCGAGGCGGCGGTGCAAGGGCTGCACCGCCGCCTCGTCATCGAGTGTTCCTCGGAAGACTACCGCGCTGCCGAGCCGTCCACGTAGTCGCCGTCGTTCTGCTTCCACGCGAAGAGCGCGCGGAGCTCGCGGCCGGTCGCCTCGATCGGGTGGCCCTCGCCCTTGGCGCGCAGCGCCTTGAACTCGGGTGCGCCGGCGTCCTGGTCGTCGATGAAGCGCTTCGCGAAGGCACCGTTCTGGATGTCCGCGAGCACCGCCTTCATGTTCTCCTTGACGTCGGGCGAGATCACGCGCGGGCCGGAGACGTAGTCGCCGAACTCGGCGGTGTCGGAGATCGACCAGCGCTGCTTGGTGAGGCCGCCCTCCCAGATCAGGTCGACGATCAGCTTGAGCTCGTGCAGGACCTCGAAGTACGCGATCTGCGGCTGGTAGCCCGCCTCGACCAGGGTCTCGAAGCCGTACTGGATGAGCTGCGAGGTGCCACCGCACAGGACGGCCTGCTCGCCGAACAGGTCGGTCTCGGTCTCCTCGGTGAAGGTCGTCTTGATGCCGCCGGAGCGCAGACCACCGATGGCCTTCGAGTACGACCAGGCGAGGTCCCAGGCGGAACCCGACGCGTCGACCTCGACGGCGACGATGACGGGGACGCCGCGGCCGGCCTCGTACTCGCGACGGACGGTGTGACCCGGGCCCTTCGGGGCGACGAGCGACACGTCGACGCCCTCGGGCGCCTCGATGTAGCCGAAGCGGATGTTGAAGCCGTGGCCGAAGACGAGCGTGGCGCCCGGCTTGAGGTTCGGACGGATGTCGTCGGCGTAGACGATGCGCTGGACCTGGTCCGGCGCGAGGATGACGACGACGTCGGCCCAGGCGGTGACGTCGGCCGGGGTGAGGACCTCGAAGCCGGCCTCTTCGGCCTTCTGGCGGCTCTTCGAGCCCTCCTTGAGGCCGATCTTGACCTCGACACCCGAGTCACGGAGGTTGAGGGCGTGGGCGTGGCCCTGCGAGCCGTACCCGATGACGGCGACCTTCTTGCCCTGGATGAGCGTCAGGTCGGCGTCGGCGTCGTACACGATGTCAGTCACGAGGGTGTGTCTCCTTGGTTCTGGTGGATTGTGGGGGTGGCGGACCGCTGGTCAGCGCACCCGGTCGGTGATGCTCTTCGGTCCGCGACCCATGCCGAGGAGTCCCGCACGGGCGAGCTCCTTGATGCCGTAGGGCTCGAGGACGCGGAGGATCGCCTGGATCTTGCCGGGGTCTCCGGTCACCTCGACGATGAGCGAGTCGTTCGCGACGTCGACGACCTGTGCGCGGAACAGGTTCACTGCCTCGAGCACGGCCGACCGTGTCTGGTTGTCGACGCGGACCTTCACGAGCATGTGCTCGCGCTGGACGGACTGCGAGAAGTCCAGTTCGACGATCTTGATGACGTTGACGAGCTTGTTGAGCTGCTTCGTCACCTGCTCGAGCGGGAGGTCCTCGACGTCGACGACGACGGTGATCCGGCTGAGGCCGTCGACCTCGGTGTTGCCGACGGCGAGCGACTCGATGTTGAACCCGCGGCGGGCGAACAGGCCCGCGACGCGGGTCAGCAGACCGGGCTTGTCCTCGACGAGGAGGGACAGGACGTGGCTCATGCGGTTTCCCCCGTCATGTCGGCGTCCTCATCGTCCCAGGTGGGTGCGAGGGCCTGGGCGTACTCGATGGACGAGTTGCTGACTCCCTGCGGGACCATCGGCCAGACCATCGAGTCACGGCTCACGACGAAGTCGATCACCACGGGGCGGTCGTTCGTCTCGAGTGCGAGCTGGATGGCGGCGTCGACCTCGTCGGCCTTCTCGACGCGGATGCCGAGGGCACCGTACGCGTCCGCCAGCTTCACGAAGTCGGGCACTCGGCGCGAGTCGTGGCCGGTCTCGAGGTCGGTGAACGAGTGACGACCGTCGTAGAACAGCGTCTGCCACTGCCGCACCATGCCGAGCGACGAGTTGTTGATGATCGCGACCTTGATCGGGATGTCGTTGATGACGCAGGTCGCGAGTTCCTGGTTCGTCATCTGGAAGCAGCCGTCGCCGTCGATCGCCCAGACCACGCGGTCCGGCTGGGCGACCTTCGCGCCCATCGCGGCGGGGACGGAGTAGCCCATCGTGCCCGCGCCGCCGGAGTTCAGCCAGGCGTTCGGGCGCTCGTACTTGATGAACTGCGCCGACCACATCTGGTGCTGTCCGACACCCGAGGCGTAGACGGCCTCGGGTCCGGAGAGCTCGCCGATGCGCTTGATGATGGCCTGCGGGGCGAGCAGCCCGTCGGTCGGCTCGGCGTACCCGAGCGGGAAGTCGACCTTGAGCTGGCGGAGCTTCGTCCACCAGTCGGCCGTCGAGGCGCGGTCGTCGACGGCGATGCCGCCCCACGCGTCGAGCAGGTCGACCAGGACCTCACGGGCGTCGCCCACGATCGGGACGTCGGCGAAGCGGATCTTCGAGATCTCGGCCGGGTCGATGTCGACGTGCACGACCTTGGCGTTCGGCGCGAACTCGTCGGCCTTGCCCGTCACGCGGTCGTCGAAGCGGGCACCGAGCGCGATGATCAGGTCGCTGTCCTGCAGACCGAGCACCGCCGGGACGGTGCCGTGCATACCGGGCATGCCGAGGTGCTGCGGGTGCGAGTCCGGGAAGGCGCCGCGTGCCATCAGCGTCGTCACGACGGGCGCACCCGTCGCCTCGGCGAAGCGGAGCAGCTCGGCGGTCGCACGGGAGCGGATCACGCCGCCGCCGACGTAGAGCACCGGACGCTCGGCCTCGGCCAGGAGCTGCGCGGCCGCGGTGATCTGCTTGCCGTGCGCCTTGGTGACCGGTCGGTAGCCGGGCAGGTCGATCTTGGGCGGCCAGACGTAGGGCGCCGACTTCTGCTGGGCGTCCTTCGTGATGTCCACCAGCACGGGGCCGGGCCGACCGGTCGTCGCGATGAGGTGCGCCGCGGCCAGGGTCGCCGGCACGTCGGCCGGGTCCGTGACCAGGAACGAGTGCTTCGTGATCGGCATCGTGATGCCGACGATGTCGGCTTCCTGGAACGCGTCGGTCCCCATCAGCGTCGAGAACACCTGGCCGGTGATCGCGATGAAGGGCACCGAGTCCATGTAGGCGTCGGCGATGGCCGTGACGAGGTTCGTCGCACCGGGGCCGGACGTCGCGATGGCGACACCGACCTTGCCGGACGCCGAGGCGTAGCCCTCGGCGGCGTGGCCGGCGCCCTGCTCGTGGCGGACGAGGATGTGGCGGATCGTCTTCGACGCCATGAGCTCGTCGTAGAACGGGATGATGGCACCGCCCGGCAGGCCGAAGACGTCGGTGATCCCGAGGTGCTCGAGCGTCCGGAGGACGGCTCCCGAGCCGGTCAGGATCTCCGGCGACCGGCGTGCACCGGCGGCCGCGGACAGCGGAGTTGCTTCCGTGGGCATGAGGTGGTCCTTGCCTGGAGAGGTGGCGATGGTGCGTGTGTCGAACGCTAGCCCGTGACCGCGCCCTGGGCGGCGGACTTCACGAGCTTGGCGTACTTCGCGAGGACTCCGCGGGTGTAGCGCGGGGGCAGCGGGGCCCAGCCGTCACGGCGGGCCTCCAGCTCGGTCGGGTCGACCAGTAGGTCGAGCGAGCGAGCCGCGATGTCGACACGGATGCGGTCGCCATCGCGCACGAAGGCAACTGGACCTGCGTCCACTGCCTCGGGTGCGATGTGGCCGATGCACAGGCCGGTTGTGCCGCCTGAGAATCGTCCGTCGGTCAAGAGTAGTACATCCTTGCCGAGGCCCGCGCCCTTGATGGCTGCGGTGATGGCGAGCATCTCGCGCATGCCCGGGCCGCCCTTGGGGCCCTCGTAGCGGATGACGACGACGTCGCCCTTCTGGATCTTCCCCTCGGTGAGGGCGTCCATCGCGGCACGCTCGCGGTCGAACACCCGCGCGGGGCCCTCGAACACCTCGGCGTCGAAGCCCGCGGTCTTCACCACGGCACCCTCGGGGGCGAAGGTCCCCTGCAGGACGGTCAGGCCGCCGGTCTCGTGGATCGGGTTGTCGAGCGTGCGGAAGACCTCGCCGTCGAGCGCCGGCGGGTCGATCTCGGCCAGGTTCTCGGCGACGGTCTTGCCCGTGACGGTGAGGCAGTCACCGTGCAGCAGGCCGGCGTCGAGCAGCGCCTTCATGATCACCGGGATGCCGCCGTTGCGGTCGACGTCGACCATGACGTACTTGCCGAAGGGCTTCATGTCGGCCAGGTGCGGGACCTTCGAACCGATGCGGTTGAAGTCGTCCAGCGACAGCTCGACCTCGGCCTCGTAGGCGATGGCGAGCAGGTGCAGGATGACGTTGGTGGAGCCGCCGAGGGCCATCGCCACGGCGATCGCGTTCTCGAAGGCTTCCTTCGTCAGGATCTGGCGGGCGGTGATCCCGTGCTCGAGCATGTTCACCACGGCCTCGCCGGAGCGGTGCGCGTAGTAGTCACGGCGGCGGTCGGCGCTCGGCGGGGCGGCGGAGCCCGGCAGCGACATGCCGAGGGCCTCGGCCACACTCGCCATGGTGTTGGCCGTGTACATGCCACCGCAGGCGCCCTCGCCCGGGACGATGGCGCACTCGATCTTCTTCAGCTCTTCCTCGGACATGGTGCCGGCCTTGCAGGCGCCGACGCCCTCGAAGGAGTCGATGATCGTGACTTCCTTCATCGTGCCGTCGGCCTGCTTCACGTAGCCCGGCATGACCGAGCCCGCGTACAGGAACACGCTCGCCAGGTCGAGGCGCGCGGCGGCCATGAGCATGCCCGGCAGGGACTTGTCGCAGCCGGCGAGCAGGACGGTGCCGTCCAGGCGCTCGGCGTTGACGACGGTCTCGACGCTGTCGGCGATGACCTCGCGCGAGACGAGCGAGAAGTGCATGCCCTCGTGGCCCATCGAGATGCCGTCCGAGACGGAGATGGTGCCGAACTGCAGCGGGTAGCCGCCGCCGGAGTGGACGCCTTCCTTGGCGCCCTGTGCGAGGCGGTCGAGCGAGAGGTTGCAGGGCGTGATCTCGTTCCACGAGGACGCGATGCCGATCTGCGGCTTGCTCCAGTCCTCGTCTCCCATACCGACGGCCCGCAGCATGCCACGCGAGGTGGTTGCTTCGATCCCGTCGGTGACGACCCGGCTGCGCGGCTTGACGTCGATATCAGGCATGGAGCGAGTCTAGGACCGATTGGGATACCAGTCGCGCACCTTCATGCGTTCGCATGCTTCCGCGTGGCGGACGGGAGGCCCGGATCACCCTGTCAGCGCGTCGCACGCAGGCGCGCGAGCTGCTTCAGGACGCCGGTCAGGGCCGCCGGGTCCGCGATGCGGTACCCGGCACGGGTCTCCCCCGGGCCCACCTTCACGCCGACGTCGCCGTCCCCGAGCACGCGGAAGCCGTCCTCGTCGGTGACGTCGTCACCGGCGAAGAACACCGCGTCGGCACCGTGGAGCTCGCGCAGCCGGGCGATCGCGTCACCCTTCGTGACGTGCCGGACGGCGAACTCGACGATGTCCTTGCCGCCACGCTCGAGCACGTCGGCATCGGCCTCGTGCGCCGCACGGCTCGCGTCGGCGTTCGCCTGCGCGGCGACCTCGGCGCTCACGCGACGGGTGTGCACGCCGTGACCGGCCGGCTTGTGCTCGATGACGACGCCCGGGTACCGCGCGCCGACCTCGTCGAGCGCCGCACCGATGCGTGCGACCCGGGCGACCTCGTCGTCGGTCAGGGCGGCCTCGTCGTGGCCGTCCACGCGCCACTCGACACCGTGCGACCCGACCAGCGCCATGTCCTGCGGCGCGTGCGACACGGCCGCGAGACTGCCGAGCGGGCGACCGGAGACGAGCACGACCTCGGTGTCCTTCGCACGGTGCAGGGTCAGGACCGCTGCCCACGAGCCCGGCAGGGCGCCGACCTGCGACGGCTCGTCGGCGAACGGCGCGAGCGTGCCGTCGAAGTCGAGGGCGACGATGAGTCGCGGCGCAGCCGCGAGCGTCTCGAGAGCCGTGTCGATGGCGGTCTGGTCGGTGGTGGTCTCAGTCATCACGTGCCTCCCGGGTGTCCTCGGCAGCCCTGGCGGACTGGGCGTCCTGGTCGAAGATCGACATGTTGTCGGTCTGCGCCTCACGGTGTCGGTCCGCCGGGTCGGTGGCGGACGGGTCGAGCTGGGCGTTCCGCGGCGCGTGCCGGTCGAGCGCCTCGAGGAACGAGCGCGACCAGCGCGCCACGTCGTTGTCGCGCACCCGCTTCCGGAGCGCACGCATGCGTGTCGAGCGCTCGCGGCGCGGCATCTCGATCGCGCGCTCGATGCTGTCCTTCAGCGCGCCGATGTCGTGCGGGTTGACGATGACGGCCTGCTTCAGTTCGTCGGCGGCACCGGCGAACTCGGACAGGATGAGCACCCCGTCGCTGTCGAAGCGGGCCGCGACGTACTCCTTCGCGACGAGGTTCATGCCGTCCCGCAGCGCGGTGACGAGCATGATGTCGGCGGCCAGGTAGAGCGCCACCATCTCCTCGCGCGGGTACCCGTGGTGCAGGTACGAGATCGGCTGGTGGCCGATGACCCCGAGGTCGCCGTTGATGCGGCCGACGCTCAGCTCGATCTCGTCGCGGAGCGTGGCGTAGGTGTCGACGCGCTCGCGGCTCGGGCTCGCGACCTGGATGAGGGCGGCGTCCTCGACCTTGATGCGGCCGTCCTCGACGAGCTCGCCGAAGGCCTTGATGCGGTGCCGGATGCCCTTGGTGTAGTCGAGACGGTCGACCCCGAGCAGCACCGTCTTCGGGTTGCCGAGGCTCTCGCGGATCTCGCGGGCACGCTCCTGCACCTCGGGACGGCGCGCGATGTCCTCGAAGGCCTCGGCGTCGATCGAGATCGGGAAGTGCCGGGCCTCGACGTGGCGGACCGTGATCCCCTTGCGGCTGCGCGGTGCGTCCGGGTCGTCGACGGGGACGTCGATCGTCTGGCCCTTCGTCGTGTAGCCCTTGATGTGACGTACCGCGCGGAGGAAGTCGCTCGCGTCGTCGTGGCGCTGGAAGCCGATGACGTCGGCGCCGAGCAGGCCGTCCAGGATCTGCGCGCGCCAGGGCAGCTGGGCGTAGATGCCGACCGGCGGGAACGGGATGTGGTTGAAGAAGCCGATCGTCAGGTCGGGACGCTTGGCCCGGAGCAGTGCCGGCACGAGCTGCAGCTGGTAGTCCTGCACCCAGACGATGCCGTCCTGCTCGGTGATCTCGGCGATCTGGGCGGCGAAGCGCTCGTTGACGCGCTTGTACGCGTTCCACCAGTCGCGGTGGTAGCTCGGGTGCTCGATGACGTCGTGGTAGAGCGGCCAGAGGGTGTCGTTGCTGAAGCCCTCGTAGTACTCCTCGACGTCGTCGTCGGACAACGGCACCGGCACGATGTGGATGCCCTCGTTGTCGAACGGCTCGACCTCGACCTCGGGCTGGCCGACCCAGCCGACCCAGGCCCCGTCGTTCGCGCGCATCACGGGCTCGAGGGCGGTGACGAGGCCACCGGGCGAGTGCCGCCACCCCTCGTTGCCGTCCTGGTCGACGACCCGGTCCACCGGCAGGCGGTTCGAGGCGACGACGAAGGCGTACTTGGTGGAGGAACGAGAAGGCGCAGACACGGTGGGAACCTACCAGCGCCCGGACAGCGGATTCACGGCGGATCGGCGGGTTCCGGTACGCTGCGGGTGCGTGTCGGGGGGACACGGGTGCTGGCGTGCGGCATCGGCCTCCCGGTCGGAGAGGACCCACCAGCCATGAGCGAGAACCCGCCGAACCCGCCCGTCCCGCCCGTCCCGCCGGGGCAGCCCGGCCCGCAGTCGTCGGATGCGTTCGGTCGCCTGCTGCGGTCCGTGTCCGGCCGTGACTGGCTGGCCGCCGTGCTCGCCGCCGTCGGCGGCTGGGTCGCCGCGTACGTGGTCGCTGCGATCTCACTGCTCCTCACGGTCGCCGTGCTGGCAGCGGGCGGATCGGGATCCGGTTCCTTCGGGTCGGGGTCGACCGGCACCGGGACCGACCTCGGCGCCGGGAGCACCCCCGACGTCCAGTCGCTGCTGTCCGGGGTCAGCGTCCTGCTCGGCACCCCCGCCCAGCTCGTCGCTCTCGCCGACCTCGGCCGTCTGCACCTGTCCGGCTCGATCGGCTTCCTCGGGTCGGGGTCGGGCGCACTCGCGGTCGTCCCGGTGCTCGTGCTCGCCGCGCAGGTCGTGCTGGCCGTCGTGCTCACCCGTCGCATCCGCACCCGCGGCCTCGGGCGCACCCCGATCCTGCTGACCGCCGTCCTGTCCGGGCTGGTGACCACGGTGCTGACCAACGCCGCCGCGGGCATCCTCGCCATCCGGTTCCCCGCCGTCTCCGGCGCCTCCATCGACCCCGTGCACGCGGTCGGCCTCGGCAGCACCCTCGGCGCCTTCGTGATCGGCGCACTCGCCGCGGTGCTCGCACGCCCGTCGGCCCTGCTCGGCCGGAACGTGTTCGCCGGTCGCGTCCTCGGCACGCTGCGCGTCGCGGCGTCGCAGCTCACGGTGCTCGTCGTGCTGGTGACGGTCGTCGTCATCGTCGTCGCCCTGGTCGCACAGCCCTCGTGGGGCGCAGCGCTGCCGGTGCTCGTCGGCAACGTCGCGGTCGGCCTCACCGCCCTCGGCTTCCTCGGCGGCGTCGGGCTGTCCGGCTTCGGGTCGGCGGGCAGCACGGCGTCGGTCTTCGGCGGCGCCGGCG
Organism: Curtobacterium sp. PhB190; assembly: GCF_004365385.1. Lineage (NCBI taxonomy): Bacteria > Bacillati > Actinomycetota > Actinomycetes > Micrococcales > Microbacteriaceae > Curtobacterium > Curtobacterium sp. PhB190. The sequence goes on from NZ_SODN01000010.1 coordinate 16,030, forward strand.
GCTGGACCTGGCTCGTCGTCCTGCTCGTCGTCGTGACCTCGGTCGTCGCGGGCCTCGCACTCGCTGTCCGCCGCAACGACCGGTTCCGCACCACGCTGGACTGGGTCGTGACCCCGGTCGTCTGGTTCGCCCTCGGGCTCCTGCTCTTCGTGCTCGGCACCGGCCTGGTGTCCTACCAGGCGACGGGCATCAGCGCCGTCAGCGGGACCGGTTCGATCGGGATCGCACCGTGGACGCCGCTCGTGTTCGCGCTGTGGGGCGGCGCGATCGAGGCCGTGGCACGGTACCTCGCGCCCGTGCTGCTCCCCCGCCTCGGCGGTGGCGTCGTGCTGCGGACCTCGCGCCTCGTCGGAGCGGACCAGCGCCCGGCGGCCGCACCGACCTTCCCGGCAGCGACTCCGGCGTTCCCGCCGGCCGACCCTGCGTTCCCGTCGGCCGACCCGGCGTCCCCGTCGGCGGCGCCCGCGGGCGACCCGGCGGCAGCAGCGTGGGCGGCGACGCCCGGCGTCGGCCACCCCGGTCAGCCGGAACAGCCCTTCGTCGGCGGCGGCGCTCCCACGCCCGCTCCGATGTCGCCGCGCGCCAAGAAGGTCCTGGTCCGCTCGCTCATCGCCGGCGGCGCCGTGGTCGTCGTCGTCATCGCGGGAGCCGTCACCACCGGTGTGCTCCGTGCCAACGTGTGGGGGCCGGCTCCGACCGTGAAGTCCTACGTGCAGGCCATCGCGAGCGGCGACGCCGACACCGCCGCCCGACTCAGCGAGGTGCCGTCCGACGCCGCCATGCTCGACACCGCGGTGCTGAAGAGCGCGAAGGACCGCCCGTCGGACATCCGCGTCGGCCGCGTCTCGACGAGCGGAGACAGCGCCCTCGCCACCGTCAGCTACACCCAGGACGGCAAGAACCGCTCCGGCCAGGTCAGCCTCCGGCGCACCGGCACCTCGTTCCTGGTGAAGGACGAGTGGCGCGTCACCGAGCCGCTCGCCCAGACCGTCACCCTGACCGCGTCCGAGGTGCTCGAGGGCGCCCCGGTCACGGTCGGCGGCAAGGAGATCGGTGAGATCAGCGACGGCCGGTTCACCTCGCTCGCCTACCCCGGCACCTACGAGGTGCAGGTCGGCGGGACGAAGTACTTCACCGGCGGCACCGAGCAGGTGTCGGTCGGCGCGACGTCGTCCGGGTACGTCGACTTCACCCCCACCGCCACGAAGGCGCTGCAGCAGGACGCCGAGCAGTACGTGACCGACCTGATCGACGACTGCGCCACGAAGACCGACCTCAGCGCGCTGAGCGGGTGCCCCTGGTACGGCCCGTACGACGCTGATGGTGCCGTGCGCTACGACGTCACGACGATGCCCGAGGTCGAGGTCGAGGCCTCCGGTTCGGGCACGGTCATGGTGCAGAGCACGAAGGACGGTGTCGTCGAGTACGACTACACCTCGTACTTCGGGGACGAGGAGCACGGCGAGGACAGCTTCGATGTGTACCAGTACCTGAAGGTCGAGGACGGGAAGCTCGTCTCCGCCTACTGACGCACCACCGAACGCGACGACGGCCGGCCTGGGATCCCCGGGCCGGCCGTCTCACTAGGCTGACGCGCATGGTCAGGACACGGGCGTGGCGGAACGGCGACGCGGCGGAACGGGACTTCCCGGTCGACCGGGTCTCGGACCTCGTCGCCGACGCGGACACCTTCGTCTGGGTCGACTACACCGACCCCGTGCACGACGACCTCGTGCAGGTCGAACAGGAGCTCGGCATCCACGCCCTCGCCGTCGAGGACGCCGTCGAGCAGGGCCAGCGCCCGAAGCTCGACCGGTACCGCGACAGCCTGTTCCTCGTGGTCTACGACGTCGGCGGTCTCGGCGAGGACGGTGAGCTCGTCACCCACGAGGTGAAGGCGTTCGTCACCGAGCACGCCCTCGTCACCATCCACGGGGCCGACGTCGACACCGCCGCGATGGAGCACCGGCTCGACGCGAACGCCGACGTGGCCGAGCACGGTGTGCCGTGGCTCGTCTGGGCGCTGCTCGACGCCGTCGTCGACCACGCCACCGAGACCGTGGAGGACATCGAGCGACGGATCGACGACCTCGAGGACGACCTGTTCGAGCGGGGCAACGCCCGCGAACAGCAGATCCAACGCCGGTCGTTCCGCCTCCGCAAGGCCCTCGGCGTGCTGCGGCGGCTCGTCGTCCCGACCCGCGACAGCGTCGCGTCGCTGCTGCACGGCGACGCGGAGACGATCTCGGACGGCATCCGGCCCTACTTCCGCGACGTCGAGGACCACCTGGTGTCGATCTCGGACTCCGTCGAGCAACTGCGCGACGCCGTCTCGAGTGTCCTCGACACGAACCTCAACCTGGCGTCGAACCGGCAGAACACCGTGATGAAGAAGGTGACGAGCTGGGCCGCGATCATCGCGATCCCCACCGCCATCACCGGCTTCTTCGGGCAGAACGTGACGTTCCCGGGCGAGGGTGCGTGGAGCGGGTTGTACGTCTCGCTCGCGCTCATCGTCGCGTCGTCGCTCGTGCTCTACCGCGTCTTCAAGGCCCGCGACTGGCTCTGACCGCGACCGCGCGTCGGAGCGCGAGCACCCCAGCGGCCCCGCGTCAGATCGCGAGCGCGAGCACCCCGGCGACCACGGTGAGCGGCGCCGCGATGCACCCGAGCAGCATGTACCTGCCCCACGACAGGTGCACGCCCTCGGCCGACAGCCGTGCGTGCCACAGCAGGGTGGCGAGGGAGGCCCACGGCGTCACCAGGCACCCGGCGTTCACGCCGATGAGGAGCGCCGCGTACCGCACGGCCTCGTGACCGGCAGCGGGCTCGAGCACCAGGTACGCGGGCAGGTTGTCGATCGCGTTCGCCGCCACCGCTCCCCCGGCGCCGAGCAGCAGGAGCGGTCCGGTCCCGGTGCCGTCGCCGAGCGCCCGCACGATCGGGTCGGTGAGCCCGGTGCTGTGCAGGGTCTCGACCACGACGAAGAGCCCGGCGGCGAACAGCAGCGTCGACCACGGCACCCGCGACGGCCGGAGCTCGGCGGGCGACCGGAACGCCGCGACGACGACGAGCACGAGGGCACCGGCCACGGCGGCGATCCAGACCGTCACCCCGGCGGTCAGCGCCACGACGAGCGCGACGAGCACACCGGACGCCGCCCAGAACGACACCGGGGCGGACGGACGCCGCACCGACACCGGCGTGTAGCGCCCGAAGAGCTTGCCGCGGAACACCACGAGCAGGACGGCGCACGGCACGACGACCCCGGCGACGGCCGGCCAGGCCATCAGCCCGGCGAAGGGCAGCGGGCCGCCGAGGCCCATCCGGTCGACGGCGAGCAGGTTCGTCAGGTTCGACACCGGCAGCAGCAGGGACGCGGTGTTCGCGAGCCAGACGGTGGTGAGCGCGAACGGCATCGGCGGCAGCCCGACCCGGCGCGCCAGTGAGATCACGATCGGGGTGAGCAGCACCGCGGTCGTGTCGATCGAGAGGAACACGGTGCAGAGCACGGCGAGGACCACGACCGCACCCCACAGCCCGATGGTGCGTCCGCCGCCGACACGTGCCGCGACGTCGGCGAGTCGGTCGAACACCCCGGCGTCCGCAGCGAGCTCGGCGACGATCGTCAGCCCGAGGACGAACCCGAGGACGGGCAGGACCCGCTCGGCCAGGACCCCGAGGTCGTCGAGCGGCAGCAGGCCGAGCGCGACGCACACCGCGCCGATGACGAGCAGCACTGCTCCGATGACGGCCTGACGCACGGGCGCTCCTCCACGAGTGCGCCGGGCAGGGTGTCCGGCGGCGCTCCAATGTACTGACCGGTAGCGTTGGCAGCACGACGACAGGAGGCCTCTGTGCGCAAGTTCATGTTCAACGGTGCGGTGTGGAGTTCGCTCATCAGCGGCTACAGCGTGCTCCAGACCACCCGCCAGGGACCCCGCGACTGGCGGCTCGCCCTGACGTGGGTCGCGTGGATCGCGACCACGATCGTGGCGATCGGCACGGTGGTCGAGGACGACCGCGCCGTCAAGGCGCGCCAGCCGTAGGTCGCGATCGCGACCACACGACGGACGGGAGGCCCGTGGCGGATCCGCCACGGGCCTCCCGTCCGTCGTCAGTCCCGTCCACGGCACGTGGTTCCGGACACGGAACCACGCGATCCCGCGGTGCTGTGTCCGGAACCTGGTTCCGCAGCGGAGGACCCTCCCGTCAGCGCTCCGCAGGCGGGATGTCGGACGTCTGGATCGGACCGGTGAAGAGCGCCGCGCGGTCCTCCTGCCCCGGCGCGAACAGCGCCGAGTCGGCAGCGGTCGACGCCGTGCGTCGCCGCGGCGCCGTCTCGTCGACCATGAGCACGCGCTGGACCGGCAGGGCGTCGGGGTGGGTGCGCTGGATCCACTCGACGAGTTCCTCGCGGATGTAGCAGCGCAGGTCGAACAGCGACGGGGCGTCGTGCGACGTCGCGAGGACCCGCACCCGCACGGACCCCTGCACGGCGTCGGTGACCTGCAGCACCTTGACGCGGCGGTCCCACAGCTCGGTGCGGTCGAGGATCCGGTCGAGTTCCTGGCGCATCTCCCCCGGCCGGACCCGCCAGTCCAGGTCCATCTCGACGGCACCGAGCAGTTCGCTGTTCGTGCGCGTCCAGTTCTCGAACGGCGTGCTCGTGAAGTACGTCGACGGCAGCACGAAGCGCCGGTCGTCCCACAGGTGCACGACCACGTAGGTCAGGGTGATCTCCTCGATCCGTCCCCACTGCTGCTCGACCACGACGACGTCGTCGACGCGGATCGACCCGGAGAACGCGAGCTGCATGCCCGCGAAGACGTTGCCGAGCGTCGACTGCGCCGCCAGACCCGCGACGACCGAGATGAGTCCGGCGCTCGCGAGCACGCTCGCGCCCGCCGCCTCGACCCCGTCGAAGGTGAGCAGGATCGCGCCGACGGCGATGATGACGAGCACGGCGACGGTGAGCCGCCGGATGATGAGGACCTGCGTGCGGATGCGGCGGGCCTGCCGGTTGTCGGGGACGTCGATGCGGAACCGGTGCAGGCCGAGGTCCTCGAGGAAGATCGCGATCTGGCACGCCAGCCAGCAGCCCACCGCGATCGTGGCGATGAGGAACCCGTGCACGACCTCGTCGCGCCACGGGTACGCGTCGGCGTCGCGCGGGACGCTCGAGGTGAACGCGATCCAGAGCAGGACCACGAGCAGGGTGGTGCGGAAGGGGTGCTTCGCCCGGCGCGAGAGCACGCCGGCCCACCGTTCCCGTCGCGCGACCGTCCGCAGCACCAGGTGCAGGACGACCGCGGCGACGGCGGTGATGAGGAGGGCGAACCCGATCGCGACCAGGAGTCGGAGGAGGATGTCCATCCCTCCATGCAAGCAACGAAACGACAGGCGTCGTTCAGAAAACCGGCCCAGGACGCGGCCGAGGCCCGGTGCGCACGACGCGCACCGGGCCTCCTGTCCGACCGGAACCGCTACTTGCTCGCGGTGAGCGAGTCCACGTAGTCCTCGTTGTCGGCAACCCACTTCTCGACGATCGACTGGTACTCGGACTGGTCCGCGCCGCTGTTCACGAGCGCGTCCTCGAGCGAGTAGAGCGTGTCGGAGTCCATCTTGAACGCCTGCAGCCACTTCTGCGCTTGCGGGAAGTCGTCGCCGAAGTCCTCGTTCACGATCGTGTGGATGCTCTCGTTGTCGCCGAGGGCGTTCTTCGGGTCCTCGAGGTCCTTCACGTCGAAGGCGTTGTAGGCCCAGTGCGGACGCCAGAGGGTGACGACGATGTCCTTGCCGTCCTTCTCGGACTTCTTCAGCTCGGACAGCATCGCCGGCGTCGAGCTCGTGACGAGCTCCCAGTCGTCGAGCCCGTAGGCCTTCATGACCTTCTCCTTGACGATCTTCGTCTCGCCCGCGCCGGGCTCGATGCCCACGATCCGTCCGCCGAAGTCGTCCTTGTGCGCGGCGAGGTCGGCGAGCGAGTCGATCGGAGCGTCCGCGTTCACGGTGAGTTCGAGCGACGCCTGGTCGTTCCACGACCCGAGGTCCTCGAGGTCGTCGCCGTACTTGTCCATGTACGCCTTGTGCGTGTTCGGCAGCCAGGTGTCGAGCACGGCGTCGTAGTCGCCCTGAGCCAGCCCCTGGTACGCCGGCGCGGGGTCCGCGTAGTCGAGCTCGACGTCGTACCCCTTCTTCTCGAGGACGTACTTCCAGAGCTCGCTTGCTGCGGTGTCCTCGTCCCAGCCGTTGAAGACGACCATCTTCATCGCCTGCTTGTCGCCGTTGTCCACCGTGTCGGACGCGTTGCTCGAGCCGGGCGGCGAGCAGGCGCTGAGCGCGAGGGCCGCGGCGGCACCGAGTCCGATGGCCGACAGGATCTTGGTTCGGGTGTTCATGGTTTCCTTCCTGGTTCGACGCTCGGCACCGGCGGACCGGGTTCGGCGTCGTCGACACGGCGTGCTGTCACCGTGCGGTCTGTGGGGTCTGGATGATCTGGTCGACCGGGTGCGCGACGGCGCTCCAGCCGTCAGGCGCCGACCGGCACGGGCTGCTCCGCCTGCTGGGTCGCCGACTCCTGGTCGTCGTCGCCGGTGGGCGCGGTGGCCGCCGTCGTCCGGCTCGGAGCGCGCTTCTTGCGGTCGCCACCGAACGCTGCGGTCATCCGGTCCAGCACGATCGCGAGGATCACGACCGAGATGCCTGCCTCGGAGCCCAGACCGACGTCGATGCGGTTCAGGGCGGCGACGATCTGGCCGCCGAGTCCCCCGGCGCCGACCATGCCCGCGATGACGACCATGGACAGCGAGAGCATGATGACCTGGTTGACGCCGGCCATGATGCTCGGACGAGCGAGCGGCAGCTGGATCTGACGGAGGATCCGCCACGGGCTCGAGCCGAACGCAGCACCGGCTTCGACGACCTCGGAGCTGACGCCGCGGATACCGAGCTCGGTGAGGCGGACGCCCGGCGCCATCGCGAAGACGATCGTCGCGACGATGCCCGGCACCGGCCCGATGCCGAACAGGATGAGCGCGGGGATCAGGTACACGAACGCCGGGGTCGTCTGCATGAAGTCGAGGACCGGCTTGATCGTCCGGCTCGCTGCGTCGGAGCGCGCCGCCCAGACGCCCAGCGGCAGACTGAGCACCACGGCGATACCGGCGGCGACGACGACGAGGGCGAGCGACTCCATCGCGTAGCTCCACTCGCCGATGCTCACGATGACAGCCAGGCCGACCAGGGTGCCGAGCGCGAGCTTCCAGCCCTTCGCCCAGAAGGCCACGGCGACGAGCACGACGATCACGGCCCAGAACGGCGGCGTCGTGAGGAAGTACTCGATCCACTCGTAGAAGAACGTGAAGATCGCGGCGATGACGTCGAAGACGCCACCGAGGTAGGTCGTGATCCACTCGACGATCGCGTCGACCGCGTCGCCGAGCGGCAGTCGGAATCCGAAGAGAGTGGTCATGCGTCGGCTCCTGTGCGGTCGGTCGAGATGATGGTCGGATCGCTCACGACGGGCTGTTCCCCGGTGGCCAGGGTCGCGTCGAGATCCGAATCCGAGATGCGCGTGACCGGCTCGAGCACCGGGATCGGCATGGTCGCGGTCGGCACGTTGCCGAGCGCTGCGAGCAGTGTGACCCGCGGCACGACGCCGAGCAGGCGGTCCTCGTCGTCGACCACGGCGATCGGCAGGGGCGACTCCACGGCGAGCTCGAACAGATCGGTGAGCGCGGTGTCGGGTGAGACCCGGGCGTACTCGGTGTTCACGATGGCGTCGAGGTTCGTGTCGCCGGCCTTGACCTGTCGCATCACGTGGCGATCGCGGACCCATCCGTCGAGCGTGCGACCACGCCCGGTGACGAACACCGCTGCGGTCTGCAGGTCGCGCATCACCCGGAGCGCGCCACGTGGGCCCGCCGTCGACGGGACGACCGCGCGCGCCGGTTCCATGACGCTCGCGGCGGTGAGCACACGGGCGCGGTCGACGTCCTGCACGAACTGGGCGACGTAGTCGTTCGCCGGGTCGGTGAGGATGTCCTCCGGCGACCCGATCTGCACGATCCGGCCGTCGCGCATCACGGCGATCCGGTCACCGAGGAACATCGCCTCGTTGAGGTCGTGCGTGATGAAGACGATGGTCTTGCCGAGCCGCTGCTGCAGGTCGACGAGCTGCTCCTGCATCTCACGGCGGATGAGCGGGTCGAGCGCGCTGAACGCCTCGTCCATCAGCAGGACGTCGGTCTCGGCGGCGAGGGCGCGGGCGATGCCGACGCGCTGCTGCATGCCGCCGGACAGCTCGTCGGGCTTCGCATCGGCCCAGACGTCCAGGCCGACCAGGTCGATGACCTCACGGGCCTTCGCGAGCCGAGTGGTCTTGTCGACACCGTTCACCTCGAGGCCGTACGCGACGTTCTCGAGCACGGTGCGGTGCGGCAGCAGGGCGAAGTGCTGGAACACCATCGACACGCTCGACCGACGGATCTCGCGGATCTCCTTGGCGCTCGCCTTGGTGACCGTGCGCCCGCCGATCTCGACGCTGCCGGCGCTGGGCTCGAGCAGGCCGTTGAGCATCCGGATGAGGGTCGACTTGCCGGAGCCGGACAGTCCCATGACGACGAAGATCTCGCCGGGGCGGACGTCGAAGGACGCGTCGATGACCGCGGCGGATCCCTGCTCGCGGACCTCGTCGCGGGTGGCGCCGGCGGCGAGGCGGCGGACGGCGTCGCCGGGTCGGCGGCCGAACACCTTGTAGACACCGCGCACACTGAGCGCGGCGCCCGTGCCGTCCGGCGACGTGTCGTGCCGGATCTCGGATGGGGCAATGGACAACTGGACTCCTCGCGTCGCCGCGGCGCCGGAGCGCACGTGCGGTGACGGTGTGGTTGCGAACGGGTCGCCCGGGACGGCGCGCACGGCCCACGTCAGCCCGCGCAACGGCGCAGGGCGAGCGAACACGCACGCAGGGACCACGCTCGGGGCGGTCCCGGTCCGGCCGACCGTACGGTCACGGCGCTGCTGGCCGCGGACGCGTTCTGGTCGTCGTGCCCCCGGCCGTCGGGCCTGTGGGGACGTTCAAACCTAACGGCTTCCTGTCCCCCGATCACAATCGACGTCCGCCGGAATCCCGGCATCGCTGTACCCCGTCGTCGGCGTGTCGCCCACGCACATGGGGATCACGATCGTGACCGTCTCGTTACAGATCAGCTCGTTCGGAGGTTTGTGTGCCGCCCCGGTTCCGTGCGCATGTAGGTTGGCGCGCATGACAGCGCAGAACGACACGGGCGTGAACCGTGCTCCGGCGAACGACTTCTCGCACGAGCAAGAGGGCTACCAGCACGGTCTGAAGCCCCGGCAGCTGCAGATGATCGCGATCGGTGGGGCCATCGGTACCGGACTCTTCCTCGGTGCGGGTGGACGACTCCACACCGCGGGCCCCGCGCTCGCGCTGACCTACCTGATCTGCGGCATCTTCGCGTTCTTCATCCTGCGCGCCCTCGGCGAGCTCGTGCTGCACCGTCCGTCGTCGGGGTCGTTCATCTCCTACGCGCGTGAGTTCTACGGCGAGAAGTTCGCCTACGCCGCCGGCTGGATGTACTTCCTGAACTGGGCGATGACCTCGATCGTCGACACCACCGCCGTCGCCATCTACCTGCAGTATTGGTCCGCGTTCACCGCCGCACCGCAGTGGCTCCTCGCGTTGATCGCCCTGGTCGTCGTGCTCGCCGCCAACATGGTCGCGGTCAAGGTGTTCGGCGAACTCGAGTTCTGGTTCGCGCTCATCAAGGTCGCGGCACTCGTCGCGTTCCTCGTCGTCGCGATCATCTGGCTCGTCTTCGCGTTCCCGGTCGAGGCCGGCGGCGAAGCCGTCCGCACGGGCTTCTCGATCTGGGGGGACAACGGCGGGCTGTTCCCGAACGGGCTGCTCCCCGCGGTCATCGTGATCCAGGGTGTCGTGTTCGCGTACGCGGCCATCGAGCTCGTCGGCACCGCGTCCGGTGAGACGCAGAACACCGAGAAGGTCATCCCCCGCGCTATCAACTCCGTCGTGTTCCGCATCGCGGTCTTCTACGTCGGGTCGATCATCCTGCTCTCGCTCCTCCTGCCGTACACCGCGTACAAGGAGGGCGAGAGCCCGTTCGTGACGTTCTTCTCGTCGCTCGGCAACCCGCAGGTGGGGTCGATCGTCGGCGGCATCATGAACTTCGTCGTGCTCACGGCGGCACTGTCGTCGCTCAACGCCGGCCTGTACTCGACCGGTCGCGCCCTGCACTCGATGGGCATGAACGGCTCGGCGCCGAAGTGGACCACCAAGATGTCGAAGGGCGGTGTGCCGTACGCCGGCATCCTGCTCACCGCCGGCTTCACGGTCGCCGGGGTCGTCCTCAACTACTTCGTCCCGAGCCAGGCGTTCGAGATCGCGCTGAACATCGCGAGCCTCGGCATCATCACCGCGTGGGGCACGATCATCCTCTGCCAGATGCGGCTCCGGTCCTGGGCGAAGCAGGGACTGGCGAAGGAGCCGTCGTTCAAGCTGCCGGGTGCCCCGGTGACCGCCTGGCTCACCCTGGCGTTCCTGGCGTCGGTCATCGTGCTGATGGCGATCGACTACCCGGTCGGCACCTACACGATCGCGTCCCTCGTGATCGTCATCCCGCTGCTCATCGTCGGCTGGTTCCTGCAGCGCGACCGCATCCTGCGCATCGCGTCGCTCCGACAGGGCGTCACCGGTCCGTACCCGATCGGTGTCCGCGACCCGGCGAACCAGGTCCGTCGCGACGGCGAGGACGGCGACGAGCAGAAGGGGTCCGACGACACCGTCTGATCTGTCCCCGGAGCGCAGCACATCGCGCGCCGAGTGCAGTGGGTCCGGCTCCCGTCGGTACGATCGGCGGGTGCCGGACCGCTCTGTCTCCCCTGCGTCAGTCCCACCCACCCTCGATCTCCGGCTCAGCTGGCGAGGCGCGTACGGACACCTCCGGGTGTTCCCCGACCGCCTCGAGGCCGAGACCGACTACGAGCGCGAGGCGCGGGTCTCCGTGCCGATGGACGCGGTGTCGGGATGGCGCCTCGGCCCGTGCGACGAGGACGCCGTCTGCGTCGAGTTCGTCACGGAGCCGGAGACATTCCGCGTGCTGCTCGACACCTCGGACGAGCAGCTCGCCGCGCTGGCGATCCAGAAGGTGCTCGGACCGCCGCTCACCACCGGCTGACGATCCACGGGCGCTGCGCTCAGGCGTCGCCCTCCGGGGCGAACTGCGTGACGCGGAACGTCGCGCCCTGCGGGTCCCGCAGCTCGGCCGCACGCGTCCACGGACCCTGCCAGGTGCCGAGTACGGCGCCGCCGAGCTCCTCGGCCCGTGCGGCGGCGGCGTCACGGTCCGCCACGCTGAACGACACGTGCCAGTCGTCCGGCCCGTCGTCGAGTCGGGCGAGGGCGCCGATGACGTCCGCGAAGCCCTCCGGTGCGCCGACCTGCCGTTCGCGGATGTCGGGGTCGGAGGTGTCCGCGAGGTGGTCCCCGTAGCCGGGGAGCCGGACCATGGCGCTCGGGCCCTCCTCGATGCCGGAGACCCGCCAGCCGAACAGCTGCTCGTAGAACGAGATCGCCTGCTCCGGCTCGGTCGAGCGGAGGTCGCTGAAGACCCAGCCGCCGGGGGCGTTGATGTGCTGCGACCCGAGCCGCTCGCGCGCCTGCCAGAGTCCGAACGCCGCACCGCGCGGATCGACGCAGTCGACGCTGCGGCCCGCGGCGCCACCCGGCCCGGCGTCCTCCGCCGGAGCGGCGGTGCCACCGAGCTCGACGACCCGAGCGGCCCCCACGTCGGCGTCGTCCACGGCGATGTACGTCGTCCACGACGCGGGCTCGTCACCCGAGGCGATCGCGCCGACCTCGCGCCCGTCGATGCTCACGATCCGGTACGAGCCGGGGGCTCCGGGCGGCAGGCGCTCCTCGAAGTCCCAGCCGAACAGACCGCCGTAGAACGCTTGCGCGGCGTCGGGGTCCGGGTGTCGTCCGTCGATCCAGCTCGGCACGCCCTGCGGGTAGGTGCGAGGGGTCTGGTCCGTCATGGTGTCTCCCGGGGTCGCCGACGCCCAGGTCGGATGCCCCAGGTCTACCGCTGACCGCCGACGTCGGCCGGGTCGGTCGTCGGGTCGTTCGTCGGGTCAGTCGTCGGGTCAGTCGTCGGTGTCGACCTGGTCGGTGACGACGTCGCCCGAACCGGCGTCGATCCGGACGCTGTGCTTGGTGCCGGACCCGTCGACGACGTCACCCTCCCAGACCACCTTGCCGAGGTGGTCGTCGAGGCCGAGCTCGGTGATCGCACCGGCGTGCAGGTCCTCGAAGGCGCTGACGGCCTTGCTGACGTCGACGTCGGCCGCTGCGACGAACCGGTCGTGCTCGGCACGGTCGTCGGCGTCCGCGGTCTCGGTCTGCGGGGTACCGGTCACCCCGGTGCCGGCGGCGTCGGTGTGCACCTCGTGCTCGGTGCCGTCCTTCGTCACGACGAGGACCTCGTACGCGCTGCCACGCTGCTCCTGCTCGACCGAGATGACGGTGCCGGAGCCGACGCTCCCGCGTGCGGTCGCGACGGCGGCGAGCAGGGCGTCGTTCGACGTGGCCGAGGCGGCGGTCGCGGACGCGCCACCCGACGTGCCGGTGGTGGCGCCCGTCGCGGCCGATCCGTTCGAGGACGACGCCGCCGAGTCGGACGACCCGTCGGTGGAGCAGCCGGTGAGGGCGAGCGCGGCCACGACGGGCAGGGCGGCGAGGGCGGCGACGCGGCGGGCGGAGGGCTTCTGGAGCTGGGTGCGGAAGGTCATGGGACGAGCATGTCGTCGGGGTGCTGAAGCAGACCTGAAGCCGCCTGTTCAGCCGCCGAGTGCGATGCGCACGACGAACCGCGCCCCGCCGAGCGGCGAGTCCGCCACCGTCGCCTCGCCGCCGTGCGCCCGGACGGCGTCCCGCACGATCGCCAGACCGAGGCCGGCACCACCGGCGTCGCGGCTGCGGGCCTCGTCGAGCCGGACGAACCGCTCGAACACCCGGTCGCGCTCGGCCGCCGGGATCCCGGAGCCGTCGTCGTCCACGGTCAGCACCGCGGCGCCGTCCTGCTCGACCAGGGCCACCGCGACGCGTGACGTCGCGTGCCGGACGGCGTTGTCGACGAGGTTCCGGACCACGCCGGTGAGCAGCCGTTCGTCGCCGAGCACGCGTGCGGCGGAGATCCCCGAGCCGTCGACCCGGATCGCACGGTCACCGGTCGAACCACCCGGCACCCGGGCCCGCGTCCGCGCGACGGCGTCGAGTGCGAGGTCGTCGAGGTCCACGGGACGACGGACACCCGCGCCGCCCTCGTCGAGCCGCGACAGCTCGAGCAGCCCGGTGACGAGGTCCTGCAGGCGCACGGCCTCGGACCGCACGACGTCGGAGAACTCGGCCACGTCCGTCCGGCCCGGGTACGCGACGGCGACCTCGGCGTGCTGGCGGAGCGACGCGATCGGCGACCGCAGCTCGTGCGAGGCGTCGGACACGAACTGCCGCTGCCCCACCGCGGATCGGTCGAGCCGGTCGAGCATGGCGTTCATGGTGGTCGCGAGCCGGGCGATCTCGTCGCCGGTGTCCGGCACGACCACGCGGGCATCGGGCTGCGCGGCACGGATCGTCTCGACCTCGGTGCGCATCCGTTCCACCGGACGCAACGACCGCCCGGTCACGGACCAGGTCACGATCCCGAGCACGAGGACGAGGACCGGCACCCCGACGGCGAGGAGCACCACGGCGGTCCGGATGGCGGTCTCGGTCTGCTCGAGGGAGACGCCGTACACCAGGGTCGCCTCACCCCCACCGGGCAGGTCGACGTCGTCGGCGACGAGCAGCCAGCGTTCGCCGTCGTGCGACCACCGGGACTCGTCGGCGGTCGACAGGGCCGGAGCGTCGGCGTCCTCACCGTGTGCGAGGACCGAGCCGCCGGCACCGACCACCTGTACCAGGACGTCCTCGTAGTCGGTCACCGCACCGGCACCGTCGGACTCGACCCGTGACGACACCTGTTCGAGTCCGGCCTCGGCGGACGTCCGCACCCCGTCGAGCAGCACCAGGCGGAGCACCACGACGAACCCCACGGCACCGACGACCAGGGCGGCGAGCACGACCACGCCGGCGCCGAGCGTGGTCCGCGCGCGCACGGACCGGAAGCGGCGCGTGCGCCCCGTCCCCCGGTCAGCCACCGTCGGCCGCCAGTCGGTAGCCCGCACCGCGGACGGTCTCGAGTGACGTCCGTCCGAACGGCCGGTCGAGCTTGCGTCGGAGGTGCCCGACGTACACCTCGACGATGTTCGGGTCACCCTCGAAGTCGACGTCCCAGACGTTCTCGATCACCTCGCGCTTCGAGCACACCTGCCCGGAGCGCCGCGCGAGGTACTCGAGCACCGCGAACTCCCGGCTCGTCAGGTCGACGGGGGTCCCGGCACGCGCCACGGTCCGTGCGGCCGGGTCGACGACCAGGTCGCCGAGGGTCAGCACCGCCGGGCGTTCCCGAGCACCGCGGCGGACGAGCGCGCGCAGCCGGGCGACGAGGACCGGGTGCGAGAAGGGCTTCGTGACGTAGTCGTCGGCGCCGGCGTCGAGGGCCTCGACCTGGTCCCACTCGCCGTCCTTGGCGGTGAGCATGAGCACCGGCGTCCAGTCCTGGTCGGCCCGGAGCTGGGCGCAGACCGCCCATCCGCTCATCCCCGGCATCATCAGGTCGAGGACGATCGCGTCGTAGCGGAACTCGCGGGCGTGCCACAGGCCGTCGACGCCGTCGTGGGCGACGTCGACCGCCCACCCCTCGGCCTCGAGGCCGCGACGGACGCCGTCGGCGAGCCGCACCTCGTCATCGACCACCAGGACACGCATGGCGACGATCCTGCCGTGCCGCCCTGAAGCAGCGCTGAAGCGACGCCCGACGGCGATCGGCGATCGGCGATCGGCGAATGGCTCAGACCAGCAGCAGGACCCCGGCGACGACCGCGGCCACGGCGATCGCGAGCGCGATGAGCAGCAGCACGAGGTGCACCGTGTAGAACGTCGTCGGCTTGCCCGCGGCGTCACGCGCGCGGGTGTCCTTCGCGACGCGCTGGAAGAAGCGCGGCCAGGTGACGACGTTGAAGACGGCACCGATGAACAGGACGACTGCGGCGAAGACGAGCACCGTCCGAGTCTAGACAACGAGTGTCGGTGGTGCTCGGCCGCCCCCAACGCGGCCGAGTCCCACCGACGAGCCACAGGATCTGTAGCACTTGCTACAAACCCTACACGGGCGTCGGGAGACCGTCGAGTCACCCCTTCGGGCTACGCGGAGTCGAGCGCCGACTCGGCCTCGGCGAGGACGGCTCGCTCGGCATCGGTCAACGGCGTACGCGTCCGCCGGAGCCCGTCGTTGACCTCGACGATCGCGCGGCTCAACCGCGTCGCGGGGTCCTCGGTCGACGGGTAGGCGTTGTCGGCACCGATCCGCTCGTGCAGCGGCGCGAGACGCCGCAGCGCCGCGTCGACCCGCCGGGTGTGTCGACGTCGCGAGACCCGGTGTCCGACGACGAGCAGCAGCATCCCCGTCGAGACGCAGATCACGGCGCCGGGCGTCGTGACGTCGTACGGCAGCGCGAGGGAGCGCATCCGGTCGAGGTCCCCCGTGACGTGCGCCAGGTCCATGACCACGACGACGACCATCCGGACGACCCCCAGCACGCCGCCGAGCACCAGGACCCACAGCCCGACCAGGTCCGTCGTCGTCCGGGCCTCGCGCAGGCGGAGGACGCAGATGAGGCCCGTCGCGCCGAGCGCCACCCCGAGGTACACCGTCTGCGCGATCGAGTAGACGGTCGCGGCCGGGTGCGACCCGGCGTCGAGCATGAACGTCGTCGTGGTGGCGGGCTTGTCCAGCACCGAGAAGGCGACGACCACCACGACCACCACCGCGGCGCACGACGCCACGATCGCGTTCCGGAGCCACGGCCGCGCTGCCCCGACCGCCTTCGCCACGCCCCAGAGCAGCGTGCTCGTGCCGGCGACCATCAGGCAGTCGCTGACCACGGTGACCACGTTGAAGCCACCGAGCAGTGGGTCGAGCCACCGGTACAGCGGGTCGACGTTCGTGACGATGGTGCCGGCGAACAGCAGGAAGGTCACCGCCAGGGTGCGGTCCTGCCCGCGTTGCAGGACGAAGAGCGCGATCGTCCCGGCGATGAGCAGCACCGCCTGGACGACGGCGACGATCACCCGAAGACCCCGCGGAAGGCGCTCGGGCGGCCGCGGTGTCGCCGGATGAGCGTCGCGAGTGCGTCGGCGAAGACCTCGGCCTCGTGTTCGTACGCGTTCGAGAACATCCCCCGCGCCAGCGCCCGCTCGACCTTGTACTCGGGCAGGTCCGGGATGACGTCGCGGATGTAGGCCGACTGGGGCGCGTGCTCCTGGTGCCGGTGCAGGACGTGGCCGAGCTCGTGGCCGATGACGAACGCCCGGAAGGTCGGCGACGCGGTCGGCGAGATCATGATCAGGTGGGCGTGCTCGAGCGTCGCGACGAAGCCGCACACGGGTTCCGTCGCCAGGAACGCCTCTTCGCGGACGACGATGGGCTTGTCCACGACGACGGCTGCGGCTGCGACGGCCTGGTCGACGTCGGACCACCCCTCGACCGCACCGCGTGCCCAGAAGGACTCGAGCAGCGGGTCGGTCACGCCACGCTCCCGCGCTGTGATTCCTCCTCGAGCACCTCGGCGATGCGCCGCAGCGCCTCGGGTGAGAGCTCGCCGGGGAAGGTGCGTGCAGCGAACCCGCTCACGCGGGCGGAACGCAGGGAGCGGACGAGGGCGAGCTGGGCGCCGATGCGCTCGGGGACGTCGCTGTCCTCGAGCAGGAAGCGCTCGTCGACCTCGAAGAACCCCGCGAGCAGCCGCAGGAGCTCGGTGTCGCGGTTGCGTCGGCCGTCGCCGGAGAGCATGTAGGTCCACTTCGCCCGCGAGAGCGAACCGCCGTGGGCGGCGACGTACTCCTCGATCGAGGCGAACGGCACCGGAGCACCGCGCTGGGACTCCTCGAAGTCGAGCAGCAGGTTGATGCGCCGTGCGAGTTCGGCGGCGTCCAGGACCCCGCCCCTCGGATCACCGGTCTCCATGTCGGACTCCTCCCCAGCCGTGCGTGCACGACATCGTAGCGCGGCGGACACGGTGCACGCCGTTAGCCTCGTGGGCATGGCCCGCAGCTTCCCCGCGACGATCGCCGACCCGGTCGAGCACGAGATCGTCATCACGA
This sequence comes from Curtobacterium sp. PhB190, assembly GCF_004365385.1. Classification (NCBI taxonomy): domain Bacteria; kingdom Bacillati; phylum Actinomycetota; class Actinomycetes; order Micrococcales; family Microbacteriaceae; genus Curtobacterium; species Curtobacterium sp. PhB190. Next base: position 33,332 of record NZ_SODN01000010.1, read on the forward strand.
AGTCGCGGTTCATCACCACGGTCGCCCCCGTGTCGGACGTCGCGGACGCCGAGCGGGTCATCGCCGAGGTGAAACGCCGCCGCTGGGACGCCCGGCACAACTGCACCGCGATGGTCACCGGCACGCTCGGCGACCAGGCCCGGTCGTCGGACGACGGAGAACCGTCGGGCACGGCGGGCGTACCGATGCTCGAGGTGCTCCGCCGCCGCGACCTCACCGACGTGGTCGCCGTCGTGACGCGCTACTTCGGCGGCGTGAAGCTCGGCGCCGGCGGACTCGTCCGCGCCTACTCGACCTCGGTCTCCGAGGCCCTCGACACCGCCGCGCTCGTCCGGCGCGAGGCGCTCACGCAGGTGCACTTCGACGCCCCGCACGCCGAGGCCGGCCGGCTCGACAACGTCCTGCGCGACTGGGTCCGGCACCACCACGCGACGCTCGGTGCGACGACCTACGGGCGTACGGCGACGTTCGAGGTCTGGGTGCCCGCCGAGGCGCTCGGGACCCTGACCGCCGACCTCGCATCGGCCTCCGCCGGCGCCGTCGACCTCGTCGTCGGCCCGGAACGGATCGTCGACGTCGCCGCCGACTGAATCCGACCGCCGGAAGTACCTCGGGCGTGTCCCGCTCGGAACGCGTACACACTCCCGGAACGCACGAAGGCCCCGACTCGATGAGTCGGGGCCTTCGTGGTTGTGGTGCACCCCCTCGGACTTGAACCGAGAACCCACTGATTAAGAGTCAGTTGCTCTGCCAATTGAGCTAGAGGTGCATGTTCCGGCTTCCGTGCCGCAACGGGAATCAACAATAGCATGGGTTCTGCGCGCTCACGACCACTCGTGGGCACCAAGCGAACAGGAGCACCATGACCGACCGTCTCGCCGCCGGCGACACCGCCCCCGACTTCACGCTGCCGGACCAGGACGGCGTCGAACACTCGCTCGCCGCACTGCGGGGCAAGAAGGTCATCGTGTACTTCTACCCGGCCGCGTCCACCCCCGGTTGCACCACCGAGGCCTGCGACTTCCGCGACAACATGTCGTCGCTGCAGGCAGCCGGCTACGAGGTCCTCGGCGTCTCGAAGGACGAGCAGGCGAAGCTCAAGACCTTCCAGCACGAGCAGGCACTCACGTTCCCGCTGCTGAGTGACCCCGACCTGGCGGTGCACAAGGCCTACGCCGCATGGGGCGAGAAGAACAACTACGGCAAGATCGTCACCGGCACGATCCGCTCCACGATCGTGGTCGACGAGGACGGCAGCGTGCAGCTGCCGCTCTACAACGTCAAGGCGACCGGACACGTGGCGAGCCTGCGGAAGAAGCTCGGCCTGGTCTGAGGACCGGACCACAGCGAGACGGGAGGCGCGGTGCCAGCTGGCACCGCGCCTCCCGTCCGTCTGTCGGTCGCGTTCACTCCACGGGACGCGCGAGCGCGGCCGTCACCGACCGCGACAGCACGAACGTGATGCCGAGCAGTGCGGGGATCAGCAGGACCCAGCCGACCGCCGGCTCGCGGAAGACACCCTGGAACGCGCCGATCGCGATCGCACCCTGCAGGACCTGCCAGACGATGATCCCCGAGCGCACCCAGGCGCGACGCTTCCACAGGCCGTTCAGGAGCGCACCGAGCCAGAGCGCCGCGACGGCCGACAGGATCGTCAGGGCGATCCCGGACGCCAGGCTCGACGCCGGCGCGACGATCAGCTCGACGACCAGGACGACCGTGACCACGACGAGCGCCGCGAACTCGAGGCCGACCACCACCAGCAGGCCGATCAGCGCGCGTGAGCGTCGCTCAGGACGGTCGACCGCGGTCGGGTCGTCATCGTGCACAGTGATCCTCCAGCATCGGAACCCTTGATTTGCCCCTACCAGTATGGAACGATATTCGAGGTCGTTTGGACGGCACGATGTGGTGTGCGTCTCCCGTGGTTCGTCGCTCCTCCCCCGAGCGTCACGCGGGCGTCAGACTCGCTTCCAGCGGACTCCTCCCCACAGTTGTCCCCTCATGCCTCATGCATGGTCAGCGTTCCGATCCCCCGAACCCCGGCCCCGGCCTGCCGTTCGAGCATCGACATCAAGGAGCACCACACATGGACTGGCGTGACAAGGCAGCTTGCCTCACCGCGGACCCCGAGCTCTTCTTCCCCGTCGGGAACACCGGGCCCGCCGTCGATCAGATCGAGAAGGCCAAGTCGGTCTGTGCACGCTGCACGGTCACCGAGATGTGCCTGCAGTACGCCCTCGAGAACAACCAGGACTCCGGTGTCTGGGGTGGCCTCAGCGAGGACGAGCGTCGTGCGCTGAAGCGCCGCGCCGCCCGCGCCCGCCGCGCTTCCTGACCCGGGCCGGTTCCCGCAGGACACACCGACGCCCGTCGTCCCTCCGGGGGCGGCGGGCGTCGTCGTGCGCGCGGGGCGCGGGGCGCGGGGCGGGGCGGCACGCCGTGCGCTGGTCCTCGGGGTTCCACAACTCGCCGCGCGCCGACCGTCGAGGTTCCACAACACGCGCGATCGCCCGCCGAGATGCGCAGATCTCGGAACCTCACGAGCGGGCGCGGACCCGACGCGCGACTCCCGCGGGCGCGGCGCGGCGCAGCGCGCGGGCTAGGCGGGAGCGGTCAGCCAGCGGAACGGGATGGTGATCGTCACCTCGGTGCCGCTGCCGGTCAGGGTGTGCCAGTCGATCGTGCCGCCGAGTTCACCCTGGATGAGCGTGCGGACGATCTGGGTGCCGAGGCCCGACCCGACCTTCCCCTCGGGCAGACCCACGCCGTTGTCACGGACCTCGATCTCCAGGTGGTCGTCGAACCGGCGGGCGACGATCTCGACCTCACCGTCGCGGCCGTCCAGTCCGTGCTCGACGGCGTTCGTGACGAGCTCGGTGAGCCCGAGTGCGAGCGGCGTGGCAGCCTCGGACGGCAGCACCCCGAACTCGCCGGTCTTCTTCGGGTGCACGGTCGTGTTGTGCGACGCGGCGACCTCGGTGACGAGCTTGAGCACCGAGTCGAAGACGTCGTCGAAGTCGACCGTCTGGCTCAGGCCGCTCGACAGCGTGTCGTGCACGACCGCGATGGCTGCCACGCGGCGCATCGCGTTCTGCAGGGACGTGCGTGCCTCGTCGGAGTGTGTCCGGCGAGCCTGGATGCGCAGCAACGACGCCACCGTCTGCAGGTTGTTCTTGACGCGGTGGTGGATCTCGCGGATCGTCGCGTCCTTGGTGATGAGCTCGCGCTCCTGGTGCCGGAGCTCGGACACGTCGCGGCAGAGCACGATCGCTCCGATGCGGTCGCCGTGGTCGCGGAGCGGGATCGACCGCAGCGACACCGTCACGCCCTTCGACTCGATGTCGGCCCGCCACGGAGCGCGACCGGTGACGACGAGGGGCAATGACTCGTCGACGTCGAGCTGCGCGCCGATGAGCTCGGTGGTGACCTCGGCGAGGGACTTCCGCTCGAGCTCCCCCTCGAAGCCCATCCGGTTGAAGGCGCTCAGGCCGTTCGGGCTGGCGAACGTCACGATGCCGGCGGTGTCGAGGCGCAGCAGACCGTCGCTGGCGCGCGGGGCGCCGCGGCGCGGACCGGCCGGTGCTCCGAGGTCCGGGAAGTCGCCCGTCGCGATCATGCCGAACAGGTCGTTCGCACTCGCGGTGAAGTTCAGTTCCTGACGGCTCGGCGTCCGCATCTCGTCCTGGTTGGAGTGCCGCGTGACGACGGCGATCGGCCGCTCGGTGGTCTCTGCGCTCTTGGCACTGAGGCGCCGCAGCACCGGGATCGCACGGACCCGGGTGGGGGTGTCCTCGTACCAGTCGGGCTCAGCGGAGTCGACGACGCGGGCGCCGGCGAAGCTCTCGGTCACCTGACCGCGCCACTCCTCGCGGATCTCCTGGCCGACGATGTCGCGGTAGAACAGCGTGGCGGCGGAGCTCGGTCGGGCGTGTGCCACGGCGACGAACGAGCCGTCCTCGGCAGTCGGCACCCACAGCACCATGTCGGCGAAGGACAGGTCGGCGAGGAGCTGCCAGTCCCCCACGAGCAGGTGGAGCCACTCCACGTCGGCTTCGGAGGAACGGCCTTGCGCGAGGACGAGGTCACTGAGGGTCGACACCCAGCCAGTCTAGGTGCGCCGACTTGTGGAGAACGTCGTCCTCTCCACAGGCCCAGCAGCTTTGTATTTCTCATGTTGCACGCCCCATACGCTCGCTCCAGCAACGGAAGGGGCAGGGGTGGCGGAGCAGGCACGCCGGATCGACCACACGACGACGACGGCACACTCGCCGCCACTGACGATCGTCGAACCGCAACCGGTCGAGGAACCGGCGAGCGGCCCTCCGGACCCGGCGGACACCGCACGCGCCCTGGGACTGTGCGTCGCCGAGGTCCTGACCGGGGCCCGCGAGGTCGACAGCATCGCCCGCTGGATCACCGACGACGTGCACCGACACCTGCAGCAACGTGCAGCCGTGGCCGCGCACGCCCGCTCGGTGCGCCGACGGTCGCGGAGCCGAGCGGTGCTGCGGGTCGGCAGCGTGCTCGTCTGCCGACCGGCGGACGGCGTCGCCGAGGCGACCGTCGTCGTGCACACGCGCAGTCATGCACGCGCCGTGGCGATGCGGTTGGAGACGCGGGACGGCAGGTGGCGGGCGACCGCGATCGGCGTCCTGTAGGTGCCTGACGCGGACGGGAGGCCCGTGGCGGTGCCGCCACGGGCCTCCCGTCCGTCGTCGGTGCGCGTGGTGCGCTTGGTGAGCAGCAATGGTCGGGTCCCGACGCGGGACCCGACCATTGCTGCTCACGATGCGCTCGCGCGCACGCGGACTACTTCTTCGACGCCTGACGACGCTCGGCACGGTTGCCGGCCGCGGCAGCCTGGCCGGAGGCCGTGGCCGCGTTGCCGAACGCGGAGCCCTGCTCGGGCTCGGCAGCTGCCTCGGCCTCGGCCTGGGCCTGCTGCGCACGCGCCGTGGCGGCCTGCTCGAGGCGGCCCTTCTCGTCGCGCACCTCGACCTCGCCGTCGATCGACGGTGCCGAGTACTCGAGGCCGGAGACCTCGTCCTCGCCGAGACCCTTGGCCTCGATGACGGCGTTCTCGCCGTCGGACTGCACCTGGACCTCGAGGTTGAACAGGTAGCCGACCGACTCTTCGCGGATCTGGCCCATCATCGTCTGGAACAGCGCGTAGCCCTCGCGCTGGTACTCGACGAGCGGGTCACGCTGCGCCATCGCGCGGAGGCCGATGCCGTCCTTGAGGTAGTCCATCTCGTACAGGTGGTCGCGCCAGCGGCGGTCGATCACCGACAGGACGACACGACGCTCGAGCTCGCGCATCGCCTCGTCGCCGAGGAGCTCCTCACGCGTGGAGTACGCCAGCTTGGCGTCGGAGAGGATCTCGCGGCCGAGGAAGTCACGCGATGCCTTGCCCTTCGAGCCGGCCTCGGTGATGACCTCGTCGATCGAGATCGAGATCGGGTAGAGCGTGCCGAGCTCGGTCCACATGGCGTCGAGGTCCCAGTCGTCCGGCGAGCCCTCGCCGGTGTGGGTGTCGATCACGTCGTCGATGACGGCCTTGAGGAACGACTGCGCGCGGTCGTGCAGGTCGTCGCCCTCGAGGATGTGGCGGCGGTCGCTGTAGATCGCCTCGCGCTGCCGGTTCAGGACGTCGTCGTACTTCAGGACGTTCTTGCGGATCTCGGCGTTCCGGCCCTCGACCTGCGCCTGGGCGGAACGGATCGCGCGGCCGACGAGCTTGTTCTCGATCGCCAGGTCGTCCGGCACGTTCGAGCGGCCCATGAGGCTCTCGGCGGCACCGGAGTTGAACAGGCGCATGAGGTCGTCGGTGAGCGACAGGTAGAAGCGGCTCTCGCCCGGGTCACCCTGACGACCGGAACGACCGCGCAGCTGGTTGTCGATGCGGCGCGACTCGTGGCGCTCGGTGCCGAGGACGTAGAGCCCACCGGCCTCGCGGACCTTGTCGCCCTCGACCTCGACCTCGGCCTTGACGCGGGCGAAGACCTCGTCCCACTCGGCTTCGTACTCGTCGGGGGTCTCGGTCGGCGACAGGCCCTTGGCGTGCATCTCCTGCACCGCCAGGAACTCGGAGTTGCCGCCGAGCATGATGTCGGTGCCTCGGCCGGCCATGTTCGTCGCGACGGTGACGGCGCCGAGGCGACCGGCCTGGGCGACGATCGCGGCTTCACGCGCGTGGTTCTTCGCGTTGAGGACCTCGTGCTTCACGCCCTTCTTGGCGAGGAGCTTCGACAGGTACTCGGACTTCTCGACGCTCGTGGTGCCGACGAGGACGGGCTGGCCCTGCTCGTGGCGCTCGGCGATGTCCTCGGCGACCTGCTCGAACTTGGACTTCTCGTTCTTGTAGACCAGGTCGGTCTGGTCGATGCGCTGCATCGGCTTGTTCGTCGGGATCGGGACCACGCCGAGCTTGTAGGTCGACATGAACTCGGCCGCTTCGGTCTCGGCGGTACCGGTCATGCCGGAGAGCTTCTGGTACAGCCGGAAGTAGTTCTGCAGCGTGACCGTGGCGAGGGTCTGGTTCTCCGCCTTGACCTCGACGTTCTCCTTCGCCTCGATCGCCTGGTGGATGCCCTCGTTGTAGCGACGGCCCATCAGGATGCGGCCGGTGTGCTCGTCGACGATGAGCACCTCGCCGTTCATCACGACGTAGTCCTTGTCGCGCTTGAACAGGGCGACGGCCTTGATGGAGTTGTTGAGGAACGAGATGAGCGGGGTGTTCGCCGACTCGTACAGGTTGTCGATGCCGAGGTAGTCCTCGACCTTCTCGATGCCGGGCTCGAGCACGCCGACGGTGCGCTTCTTCTCGTCGACCTCGTAGTCCTCGCCCGGCGTGAGGCGCTTGGCGATCGAGGCGAACTCCGTGAACCACCGGTTGGCCTCGCCCGAGGACGGGCCGGAGATGATGAGCGGCGTGCGGGCCTCGTCGATGAGGATCGAGTCGACCTCGTCGACGACGGCGAAGAAGTGGCCGCGCTGCACCATGTCGGAGGCCTGCCACGCCATGTTGTCGCGCAGGTAGTCGAAGCCGAACTCGTTGTTCGTGCCGTAGGTGATGTCCGCCGCGTACTGCTCGCGGCGCTCGGCCGGCGTCTGGTTGGCGATGATGCAGCCGGTCGTCATGCCGAGGGCGCGGAAGACGCGACCCATGATCTCGGACTGGTACGACGCCAGGTAGTCGTTGACCGTGATGACGTGCACGCCACGCGACGGGATCGCGTTGAGGTACGCCGCCGTCGTCGCGACGAGGGTCTTGCCCTCACCGGTCTTCATCTCGGCGATGTTGCCGAGGTGCAGGGCCGCCCCGCCCATGAGCTGCACGTCGAAGTGCCGCATGCCGAGGGTGCGCTTCGCTGCTTCCCGCACGGCGGCGAACGCCTCGGGGAGCAGGTCGTCGAGGGTCTCGCCGTTGGCGTACCGCTCGCGCAGCTCCTTCGTCTCGTCCTGGAGTTCCTCGTCGGTGAGGCTCGAGAAGTCGTCCTCGAGGTCGTTGATCGCCGAGGCGTACGCCTTCAGCCGGCGGACGGTGCGTCCTTCGCCGATGCGGAGGACCTTCTCCAGCACGTTTGCCACGTGAGCTCCTTACGGGGTCGTCGTGCGCGACCTGCGCGCCCGATCGACCAGTCATGCTAGCAACCCCCCGGTGCCGTGCGCTGTGAGGGGCGTCGGTGTGGGGGCAGCGGTGTGCGCGGCCCGCGAACGGACCGCGCACACACGGGTCGGACGGTGTCCGCAGCGATCGCGTCAGGCGAGCGCGGCGGCCGGCTCGGCGTCCACCGATGCCGCGGCACCGGTCTGGTCGTCGATGCCGATCACGCCGTAGTCCCAGCCCTTGCGTCGGTAGACGACGCTCGGGCGGTGGGTCTCGGCGTCCACGAACAGGTAGAAGTCGTGTCCGACGAGCTCCATGAAGTACAGGGCGTCGTCGACGGTCATCGGGGCGGCCTCGAAGACCTTGTGCCGGATGACCACGGGGCTGTAGACCTCGTCGTCCTCGTCCTCCGGTGCGTCGGCGTCGACGACCGTGACCGCGCCGGTGGCGACGTCCTCGATGAGGCGGCCGTCAGCGGGGACCACCCCCATGCCGTCGAAGCCACTGCCTGCGGCCTCGGCCACCGAGGTCGGGCGGTGACGACCGCGGTGCACCTTGCGCCGGTCACGAGCACGACGCAGCCGTTCCATGATGCGGGCGAAGGCGAGGTCGAAGGCGGCGTACTTGTCGGACGCCGCGGACTCCGCCCGCACGAGGGGCCCGGGACCGATGAGCGTCAGCTCGATGCGGTCCTCGCCCTGGCTGCCGCCCGACTTCTCGTGGTGGCGGCTGATGCGCACCTCGAAGGCGAGCGCACGGTCAGCGAGCACGTCGATCTTCTCGGACTTCTGTTCGACGTAGGTGCGGAATCGGTCGGTGACCCCGACGTTCCGGCCTGTGATCGTCACGTCCATGTCGCGGCTCCCATCGAGCTTCGGCGCGTCGCCTCCATCCGGCGAACCCGAACGCCTTGCCGCGAGGCTAGACCCGCCGCAGGTCCCGCGTCACGGTGCGTCGGCGAGTCTGCCGGACACCCACCGGACGCACAGCGGTCACCCGGTGTTCACCGAGCCGTCAGTCCTCGACGCTCGCGACGGCCACGCACCGGACGACCCGGCCGCCCGCGGCGCGGACCGCCCGCACCCCCTCGGCCATCGTGACGCCGGTCGTCACGACGTCGTCCACGAGCACCACGTCCCGCCCGTCGACCCCGCACGCCCGCAGCGTCCCGACGGTCGCGGCGACCCGCTCGATCGCCGTCCGTTCCTTCTGGCCCGGCCCCCCGCTCGCCGGTCCACCCCGGACCCGCACCCGTCGGAGCCGCCCGGTGCCACGGACGCCGCCGCGGGCGAGCAGCAGCACCACGGGGTCGAACCCCCGACGCCGTGCCCCCGCCCGCGACGGCGGGACCCGCAGCACGACGGTGCCGACGGGTGCCTCGGCGAGCGCGGCACGCACGAGCGAGCCGAAGCGAGCGCCGAGCGGTCGTGCGACGTCCACCCGACCGCGGAGCTTCAGCTCGAGCAGCAGGGTCCGGACGAGTCCCTCGTACTCGAAGGCGGCGTCGAGCCGCACGCCCGCGACGAGTCGGACCCGGCGCGGGCGCGCGGCCAGGGCGGCGCGGCAGGCCCGGCAGAGCGCACGGTCGGGGCGTCCGCAGCCCAGGCAGTCCACCGGCAGGAACAGGCCGAGCACCGCGAGCGCCGCGTCGCGCCACGGGGTGAGCGGGTCCGCGGTGGACCGGTCCCCGGTGAGCGGGCCCGCCGTGGACCGGTCCTCGGTGGGCGGGTCCTCGGTGCGCATGCGACGAGTGTGGTGGCGACCGGACGGCGGTAGTGGGCCGACCGTGCGGACGGTGGACGGGCCTCCTGGCCGGGGTGGGTGTGGAGGGGTGACCGCGACGTCAGCGCTGGACGCCGAGCACGTCGGCGGTCACGCCGGTGGTGTCCCAACCGCCGCCGGTCGACTGCAGCACCGACCCGCTCGACATCCGGAGCAGCAGAGCACCACCGCTCCCGCCGCTGATCGAGGTCGCACGACCGTCCGGCTTCGGCAGGGTGCTCGACTGCCCGCCGATGGTGGTCCGGACGACGTTCGGCCCGGCCGTGGTCTGCCCGACCGAGGCCACGTCGGTGTCGTTCACCCACGTCGCCCCGACCGCGTCGCCGGTGGCTGCCTGCACCCGGACGGCTGCGCCGAACGACGTCGGGGACCGGTCGGACCCGCGGATGATCGCCATCACGTACAGGCCGGGGCCGTCGGCGGTCTGGATCAGGGCGAGTGCCCGGGTCGAGTCGCGGGAGACCTGGAACGACACGAGGTCGCCGCGCGGCAACGACGTCGCGACCTGGTGCGGGTCGCCGCCGAGGCCGTAGGCGGTGATCCGGCGGGTGTCCGACGACTGGCCGACCCACACGAACCCGAGGTCGTCGATCGCGGGGGCGACGAGGTCCTCGCGGGCGTCGACGCGCAGGTGGTCGTCGCCGCGGACGACGACGGCACCGTCGCGGTTGCCGACGGCGGCCGTGGTGCCGGAGGCGGACAGCGAGATCGAGGTCGGGTCGAGGCCGGCCACGGTGTCGCCGACGCCGCCGCCGAGCTTCGAGACCTTGCCGGTGCCCGTGGCCGCGTAGCCGACCACACCGTCCTCGTCGACGAGGGGGCGGGGGTCGACGTCCGGGTTCTGCTGCGCGTTCGCCCCGCTCGAGTCCGGGACGGACAGGCTCGCGCCCTCGATGGTCATCGACACCGACGAGATCGTGGCGACCGAGGCGAGCGACTTGCTCAGCTGCTCGCGCATCCGGACGCGGTCGACGGTGCTGGCCCGCAGGGCGTCGCTGGACAGGTCGACGAGTGCCGTGCCGCTGTCGATGGTGACCGCGTTCAGGGAGAGCTGGGTGCCCTCGGGGAACGACGAGACCACGGCGCCCTTCAACCAGTCGGCGGGACCGGCCATCAGGGCGCTGGCGATGCGGGTGCTGGTGGACGAGCGGGCGAGGAACCAGCGCTCGTCGGGCACGAGGAACCGGAACGTCGGGTCGTAGAAGTACAGGGCGTGCTGCTGGAAGACGGAGTCGAAGCTCACCGGGGACAGGATGATGCCGTCCGGGGCGTAGGCGATGCGCCACTCGCCGTCCTCGCGGGTGAACTGGAACGTCAGCGTGGACGAGGTCGGGCGGACCGCCTGGGTGTACTCCCCCTCGGAGTCCACCGTCGCGCTCGCGGTGAGCGTGTACGTCAGTTCGCGGTCGTCGGCGCGCTCGACGGTGCCGCTGCCGTCGCGGATCGTGACGCCCTGCCGCGGGTTCCACTGCTGCGAGAAGTCCGAGGCGAGGAACTGCCGGGCGATGGCGTAGTTGTCCTGTGCACCGGTGGCCGCCGCGATGAACCCGCGCAGGATCGCCGTCTGGTCGGAGCCGGTGATCGGCTTGTCCGGCCGGAAGTCGACGCCGGACAGCGACTCGTCCTTGATCGTCTGCCCGGTGCGGACGGCGCCGTCGACGGGGATGGCGGCGCAGGCGGTGAGCGCCAGCACGCTGACGGCCGCCAGCGCCGCGGCGACGACGTGCCGGAAGCGGGGGCGGAGACGGGGGCGCATCAGGACTCCTCTCGCACGGCGCGGGGGCCGTCGTACGACTCGTCGAGCTCGGGCAGCGGGATCGCCGACGTCGCGGCGGTGACCTGCTCGTTGCGGGGCAGCGTCAGCACGAAGGTCGATCCCTGACCGGGGCGCGACCACACGTCGATCCGACCGCCGTGCAACTTCGCGTCGCCCAGGCTGATCGCGAGACCCAGGCCGGTGCCGCCGATGGTGCGCTTGCGGCTCGGGTCGGCGCGCCAGAACCGGTCGAACACCCGTGCTGCGTCCTCCGGCGGCATGCCGACGCCCTGGTCGCGCACCGCGATGGCGACCGTGCGGGCGTCGCTGTCGACGACGACCTGGACGGGCTTGGCGTCACCGTGCTCGATCGCGTTGCCGACCAGGTTGCGCAGGATGCGGCGGACGCGCTTGGCGTCGAGCCGCATCGTGGTGTGGCCGCCGGGGGTGGCGAGCTGCAGGTCGATGCCGGCGCGTTCGGCAAGGGGGCGGAACTCCTCGACGATGTCCGCGGCGAGCGCCGCCGGCACCGACGGCTCGGTGTCGAGCTGCACGGCCTGCGCGTCGTAGCGGGAGATCTCGAGCAGGTCGGCGAGCAGCAGCTCGAACCGCTCCACCTGGGCGTGCAGGAGCTCGGCCGAGCGCCCGACCGACGGCTCGAACGCGTGCCGCGAGTCGAAGAGCATGTCGCCGGCGAGCCGGATGGTGGTGAGCGGCGTGCGCAGCTCGTGGGACACGTCCGACACGAAGCGCTGCTGCACGCGGGAGAGCTCGGCGAGCTGGGTGATCTGCCGACTGACGGCCTCGGCCATGCCGTTGAAGCTCCGCGCGAGGGTCGCCAGGTCGTCCTGGCCGCGCACCGGGATGCGTTCGTCGAGGCGTCCGGCCGCGATCTTGCGGCTCGTCTCCGCTGCCTCGCGGATCGGGACCACGACCAGCCGGACGACGAGCGAGGTCACCAGGGCGATGAGCACCATGAGCGCGACGCCGCCGATCGAGAGCGTCTGCGACACGAAGTCGAGGGTCTGCTGGGCATCGGACAGGTCGTAGACCAGGTACAGCTCGTACTGGCCGGCGCTCGGGATCTGCAGCGTGGAGCCGACGGCCAGCCCGGGCACGCGTCGGCCGTCGTCGTCGAGCTGCACCGGCTGCAGGCTGAGCTTGCCGGTGTTCGCGCCGACCTCCTTGCGCAGGGCGTCCGTGATGACGGCGTCCGGGAAGTCCTGGCTCGCGATGGTCTGCAGCGTCTGCGGGGTGGACTGGTCGGGGCTCCGTTCGATCGCGATGCTCGTGCCGCCGGGGCTCGTCGTGTTCGACAGGATCGCCTGCTGCGCCTCGTTCTGCAGCGTCTCGAGCTCGGACTGGTTGTTGTCCTCGGCCGCGGTGGCGGCGTCGAAGATCCCCTGCGCGACGATGGTCGCGCGGGCCGACTCGGACTCGATCTGGTCGCGGCGCTGCGAGTAGACGTTCGTCGAGATGCTCACCATGACGGCGGTGCCGATGATCCCGACCGCCAGTCCGGTCGTCATCACGGTGATGGCGACCGAGCGGAACATCAGGGACCGACGCCACACGTACGCGACGGGCCGCCAGCCACGGCGGACCCAGCGGCGCATCCGTCGTCGGCCACGGCCGACCACCCCGATCGACACGGTGGCCGTGCCGGGGGCGGCACCGGCTGCCGTGCCGGGAGCGGTGCCGGCGGGCGGGGCGGGCGGCACGGTGGTCAGGCTCCTCCGGCCCGGTACCCGACGCCGCGGACCGTGGTGACGGTCTTCGGGTTGTCCGGGTCGTGCTCGATCTTCGCGCGCAGGCGCTGGACGTGCACGTTCACCAGGCGGGTGTCGGCCTTGTAGTGGTAGCCCCAGACCTGCTCGAGCAGCATCTCGCGGGTGAAGACCTGGTTCGGCTTCTCGGCGAGCGCGCGGAGCAGGTCGAACTCGAGCGGGGTGAGCGCGATGACGGTGTCACCGCGGCGGACCTCGTGCCCGGCGACGTCGACCGTCACGTCGCCGACGTGCAGCACCGTGGCGTCGGTGGCGCTCGGCCGCAGCCGCGTGCGGATGCGGGCGACGAGCTCCTTCGGGTTGAACGGCTTGACGACGTAGTCGTCGGCCCCGTTCTCGAGGCCGAGGACGACGTCGGCGGTGTCGCTCTTGGCGGTGAGCATGATGATCGGCGTGCCACTCTCGGCACGGATGCGCTTGCAGACCTCGATGCCGTCGATGCCCGGGAGCATCACGTCGAGCAGGACGAGGTCCGGCTTCGTGCTGTGGAACGCGTCGACGGCGTCGTTGCCGTCGGCGCTGAACTCGGGTTCGTAGCCCTCCGAGCGGAGGACGATGCCGATCATCTCGGCGAGGGCCTGGTCGTCGTCGACGACGAGGATGCGCGGTGTCATGTGATGTGGACTCCGTGTGGCGTGCGGGTGGTGCCGGGTCGGCACGTGTCCCCACACGATAGCCGAGGCCCCGTCACGCGGCGTTTTCCGCCAGGATGGAGGTGGACCGCGCGTCGCAGCGCGGACCGACACGACGAAGGGGGCCGAGGTCATGTCCGATTGGCAGACGCCTGGCGGTGGTCAGCAGGGGGCCGGGCAGCAGGGTGCCGGGCAGCAGGGCGCGTGGCAGGGACAGCCGGGAGGCCCGCCCCGCTTCTCCGCACCGCCGCCGCCCGCCCCGGGGCCGGGTCGACCCCCCGGCGGTCGTCCGCCGTCCGGCTCGCGTCCGGTGATCCCCCTGCGCCCGCTCGGGTTCGGTGACGTGCTCGGCGGCGCCTTCACGGTCTTCCGCCGCAACGCCCGCGTCCTGCTGCTCTGGAGCGTGCTGCTCAGCGGCGTGCTCGGGTTGCTCTCCACCCTCGTCAGCACGTTCGGCCAGCAGGCGCTGCAGTCGCGGATGATGACGGCGTTCGACGGCAGCGGTGGCGGCGACACGATCGTCGCGGGCTCGGTGACGCTGTGGATCCTGCTGACGATCGGCCTGCCGTTCCTGGCGTACCTCGGGCGCGGCTTCCTGGTCGCACCGGTCGCCGCGGACACCGGCCAGCGGGTGCTCGGCCGTCGCGCGACCTTCCGGGGCCTGTGGGCGTTGCTCGCCGGGCGGCGGTGGCCGGTCGTCGGGTGGATGTTCGTGCAGATCGGCGCGGGGCTCGTCGTCGGGATCATCGTCGCGGTGGTGTTCTTCGGGTTCTTCGCGGCGCTCGGTGCCGGGGACGCCGGCGCCGGGTGGTTCGTCCTGGCGGTCTTCGTGATGGTCCTGGGCTTCGGTGTCGTGCTGACGTGGCTCGGCATCCGCTTCGCCTTCACGGTGCCGACCATCGCGCTCGAGGGCCGACCGGTCTTCGCCGCCGCCGCGCAGTCGTGGCGGCTCACCCGCGGTGCGTTCTGGCGGACCTTCGGCATCCTGCTGCTCGTGCAGGTGATGTTCGGCGTCGCGGCCTCGATCGCCACGGCGCCGCTCACCATCGGGGCCGTGCTCGTCGGCGGCGTGTTCGACCCGCTCGGGCAGACCGACGCGTCCTCGGGCATCGGTGCGGGCGCCCTCGTCCTGATCGTCATCGGCAGCCTGCTCGCGATCGCGGTGCAGTGCGTCACCGACGTGCTGAGCGCGGCGGTCGTCACCTTCCTGACCATCGACCGGCGGATCCGGACCGAGGCCCTCGACCAGCGCATCGCCTCGCACCTCGACACCGGGCAGCCGGCCGACCCGTTCGCACCGTCCGCACCGGTCGCCCGACCGCCGTGGCCGCCGCAGCAGTGGGCCGGGCAGCAGCAGCCGTGGGCGCAGCAGCCGTGGGCCGGGCAGCCCCCGCAGGCGTGGCCCGGACAGCAGCAGGCGCAGCAGCCCTGGCCCGGACAGCAGCAACCGTGGCCGCAACACCCGCCGCAGCAGGGGCAGCACCGCCCGCCGGACGGGACCGCATGACCGCGGTCGACCCCGACGAGGCCCGCCGTCTGCTCGAACGCGAACTCGACCGGCCCGCGTACGACGGCGCGCACGTGACCTGGTGGGACCGCGCGTCACGGACGTTCCTGGACTGGCTCGGGTCGCTCCGCGCCGACGGACTCGACTCCCCCGTCGTGGCACGCACGGCCCTGGTGATCGCGATCGTGGTGCTCGTCGCCGTCGTCGTGCTCGTCGTCGTGGCCCGCGGGCTCCCCCGACGTCGTGCACGCAGCGGCGCGGACGACACCGGCGGAGTGTTCGACGACGACGACCTGCGCTCCGCCCGAGAACTGCTCGACGCCGCGCAGTCCGCGATCCGCCGGGGCGACTGGTCGGCCGCGGTCCTCGACGGCTTCCGTGCGACGGCCCGCGGCCTCGGCGAGCGCGACCTGGTCCCGGACATCCCCGGGGCCACCGCACGCACCATCGCGGTGCGGGGTGCCGCGCCGTTCCCCGCCGAGGCCGCGGCGCTCGACGACGCGGCGACGGCCTTCGACGCCGTCCGCTACCTCGGGCTCGACGCCGACGAGGGCACCGCTCGCCGGGTCCTCGACACCGAGCGCGCCGTGCGCCAGGCTCGTCCGGCCAGGTCCTCGGGGCCGGTGGTACCGGCATGACCGCCAGCACCGCCACCGCCGCTGCGCCGCGCACGGGTGCGCCGTCGGAGGACCAGCCAGAGGGCCGCCGGTTCCGGTTCGGCTTCTGGATCGCGATCGTGCTCGTCGGGCTCGTGCTCGCCGTGCTCACCGCCGTGGTGCAGGGCGCCGAGGGACCGGACCGCCGGCCGCTCGACCCCACCTCGACCACCGCGAGCGGATCGGCGGCGCTGGTCCGGGTCCTGGAGCAGCGTGGCACCTCCGTCCGGGTGACCGACCGTGCCGACGGGATCGACGGTGGCACGGTGTTCGTCGACGACTCCGACGGCGTCCTCGACCCAGGCGTCGCCGAGCGCCTCGCCCGGACCGCCGACCACGTGGTCCTGGTGGGCGTCGACTCCACGCCGTTCGCGTCGTTCGGCCTCGACGTCACCACGGCCACCGCGCCCGAGGGCGACGACACCGTGTCCACCGCGTCCTGCGCGATCCCGGCCGCGGCGTCGGCTGCGCGGGTGTCCACCGCCGGGTACGGCTACACGGTGGACGACCCCGACGCGGATCGCTGCGCGCCGTCCGGCAGCGGCGACGACCGAGCCTGGGGACTCGTCCGCACTGCGACGCCCGGCGGCGACGTCACCCTCGTCGGCACCACCTCGGCGTTCCGCAACGACACGATCACGACCGCCGGGAACGCCGCGCTCGCCCTCGGGCTGCTCGGCTCGGACGACCGCCTCACCTGGTACACGCCGACCGTCGGCGCCCCAGACGCCGCCCCGACCCTCGGCGAGCTCGCACCACCGTGGGTGCCGAGCAGCCTCGCGCTGCTCGCCCTGGTGGCCGTCGCCGCCGCGGTGTGGCGGGGCCGACGTCTCGGGCCGCTCGTCGTCGAGCGGATGCCCGTCGTGGTCCGCGCCGCCGAGACCACCGAGGGCCGGGCCCGGATGTACGCCCGCACCCACGACCGCACCCACGCCCTGGACACCCTCCGCGTCGCCGCGGTGCGCCGGATCGGCCGGCTGCTCGGACTCCCCCGGTCCGCGCACGTCGACGACGTCGTCCGCGCAGCGGCCCGCGCCACCAGCATCCCGCACGACCGCGTCGGCGCCGTCCTCGTCGGCGGTCCGACCTCCGACGACCGCGCGCTCGTCGACGGCACGAGGGCACTCGACGACCTCGAACGGGCCGTCCGACGATCCACCTCGGGCGACCGTCCCAGCACCGACCACGACCGACCAGGAGCACGACCGTGACCGACCTGCCAGCTGCCCCCGACCAGCACGTCCCCGCACCGGGCGACCGCGCCCCGCACGACCGGAACCAGCACGACCCCGGGCTCCGCGACGCCTTCGGGCGGGTCCGGGCCGAGGTCGCCAAGGCCGTCGTCGGGCAGGAGGGCGCGGTGTCCGGCATGATCGTCGGACTCCTGGCGCAGGGGCACGTGCTGCTCGAGGGCGTGCCCGGCGTCGCCAAGACCCTGCTCGTCCGCAGCCTGGCCGCCGCGATGTCCCTCGACACGAAGCGGATCCAGTTCACGCCGGACCTGATGCCCGGCGACGTGAGCGGTTCGCTCGTGTACGACGCCTCCACCGGCACGTTCCCGTTCCGCGAGGGCCCCGTCTTCACGAACGTGCTGCTCGCCGACGAGGTGAACCGCACGCCCCCGAAGACCCAGTCAGCCCTGCTCGAGGCGATGGAGGAACGCCAGGTCAGCGTGGACGGCGACGCCCGGCTGCTGCCCGACCCGTTCTTCGTCGCCGCGACCATGAACCCGATCGAGTTCGAGGGCACGTACACGCTCCCCGAGGCGCAGCTCGACCGCTTCCTGGTGAAGCTGACGCTCGACATCCCGCCGCGCGACGTCGAGTGGCAGGTCCTCCGCCGGCACGCCGACGGCTTCGTGCCGCGGGACGTCCGGTCGGCGGGCATCACCCCCGTGGTCGGCGTCGACGAGGTCCTCGCCGCGCAGCGCGCCGTCCGGGCCGTCGGTGCTCGTGACGACGTGCTGGCGTACATCGTCGACCTCGCCCGCGCCACCCGTCAGGCACCGTCCGTCCGGGTCGGGGTCAGCCCGCGCGGTGCGACGGCCCTGCTCGCCGCCGCGAAGGCCTGGGCGTGGCTCACCGGCTACGACGCCATCACGCCCGACCATGTGCAGGCGATGGCCCTGCCGGTCTGGCGGCACCGGCTCCGGGTCGCCGCCGACGCCGAGCTCGAGGGCGTCGGCGCCGACGGGGTGCTCCAGCAGGTGCTCGAGCAGGTGCGGGTGCCGATCTAGTGGCGGTCTCCGGCCGGTTCGTCGCGCTGCTCGCCGTCGCCGTCGTGCCCACCGTGCTGCTCGCCAGCGGGTGGGCCGGCCTGGCGTGGGTCGTCGTCGTGCTGCTCGCCGCGGCCCTCGACGTCCTGCTCGCCGCCGACCTGGCACGCGTGCGGGTCGAACGGCGGATGCCGCGACTGGCCCGCCGGGACAGCACCGCCGACGGCACGCTCGTGCTCGCGAACGACGGCGGGCGGGTGCTCCGGGGCATCGTCCGCGACATGTGGGAGCCCTCGGCCGGACACCGGCCGCGCCGGGTCCGGATGACGGTGCCCGCGGGCGAACGACGGACCGCCCGCATGCGGTTCACCCCGTTCCGCCGCGGTCGACGCCGCACGGCCGGCGTGGCGGTCCGGGCGTTCGGCCCGCTCGGTCTCGCCGCCCGGCAGCGGGTCGTCACGGCGCCGGGCGAACTCGTCGTCACGCCGCCGTTCCGCTCGCGACGGCACCTGCCGTCACGGCTGGCCCGGTTGCGCGAACTCGACGGTGAGACCACCCTGCAGCTCCGCGGCCACGGCACGGAGTTCGACTCGCTGCGCGACTACGTCCGGGGCGACGACGTCCGCTCCATCGACTGGCGAGCGACCGCGCGACGGCAGGACCTCGTGGTCCGCACCTGGCGCCCGGAGCGCGACCGTCGGGTCGTGGTCGTCGTCGACGCCGGACGCGCCGGGGCCGGTAGGGTCGCGGACGAACCACGCCTCGACACCTTCATCGAGTCCGCACTGCTCCTCGGTGCCCTGGCCGCGGCCGCCGGCGACCGGGTCGACCTGGCGGTCCTCGACGACACCGTCCACGACCGTGTGCACGGGGCGACCCGCACCGACGTGGTCCAGCGCTTCGGCGAGGCCCTCGCGATGGCGGAACCCGGACTCGCCGCGACCGACTGGTCCGCCGTGCCGGCGCTCGTCGACTCGATCACGACCTCACGGGCGCTCGTCGTGCTGGCGTCGAGTCTCGACTCGGTCGGTGCCTCCGGTGACCTGCTGGCGGTACTGCCCCGGCTCACCCGGCGGCACGCCGTCGTGGTGACGAGCATCGAGGACCCGGCGGTGCAGCGGACCGCACGCGGCGGGGTGGACCCGGCGACGACGATCCGCACCGCGCGGGGCGGACGCGTGCCGGGCCTCCCCACCGGCGCGGAGCGCGACGTGTACCGGCGGGCCGCCGCCGAACGCACCCTGCTCGATGCCGACGGCGTCGCCGACGTCGCACGCCGGAGCGGCGCCGAGGTCGTCCGTGGCGCACCGGAGGACGTCCCACCGCTCGTGGCCGACGCCTACCTGCGCGCGAAGGCGACCGGCCGGCTCTGAAACGGGACGGACGCTACCCGGCGACCAGGGCGGAGGTGCCGCGCTCGAACTCGTCGAGGTCGCCACGCTCCCCGGCCCGGTACGCGCGACCGCCGAGCACCCACTGGTACGCCAGGACCGCAGCGAGGGCGATCGTCCCGATGCCGATCTTGACCGGCCACGGCCAGTCCTGACGGGTGACGATGCCCTCGACCAGGCCGGACAGCAGCAGCGTCAGCGTCAGGCCGACCGCGATCGTGATGAGGGCTCGGCCGTCCTCGGCGAGGGCCTGCGCACGGGTCCGGTGCGACCCCGGAGCGACCCACGACCAGAAGATCATCAGGCCCGCGCCGCCAGCGAGGAAGACCGAGTACAGCTCGAGCTGGCCGTGCGGGGCGATGTAGAGGAAGAAGTCGGCCAGGCGGCCCTGTGAGTGCATGATCGCCGCGGAGACCCCGAGCCCGACGGCGTTCTGCATGATCGAGAACGGCACGAAGACGCCCGTGATGCCGAACGCGACCATGGTGGCGGCGATGTAGGCGTTGTTCGTCCACACCTGGGCCGTGAACGCGCCCAGGCCGTGGTCGGAGTAGTAGTCGACGAAGTCCTGCGTGGCGTACTGGCGGAGCGCCTCCGGCGTGCCGAAGGTCGCCGTCGCCCCCGGTGTCGTCGTGATCCAGACGGCCACGATCGCGCCGATCGCAATGGTGGCCAGCGCCACCCAGATCGTCACCCAGCGGATCCGGTACAGCGCCGCGGGCAGCTGCCGGGTGAAGAACAGGGCGACCGCGGTGAGCGGGTCGACCGGGGTGCCGGTGAAGCGCAGGCGGGCGCGGTACAGGGTGAGGGACAGCCGGTCGCCGGTCGCGGTGCGGGGTGCGGCGCCGCGGATGCGGGCGAGGTCCGTCGCGGCGGCCTGGTAGCCGGAGACGAGCTGGTCGACGTCGGCACCGGTGGTGTGCCGGGCGCGCGCGAGGCGGTCGAGCTCCTGCCACCGGTCGCGGTGCACCTCGGCGTAGGCGTCCAGGTCCACGTGTTCCCCCTCGTGTCGGCCGACTTCCGACAGAATGATCCCATGTCGAAGCCCCGCACGCCGCGCGACCTCGCCGACGCCCGGTTCTCGCTCGCCCTGGACGAGACCGCCGACGAGCTCGTGGTCGGCGAGGCGGTCGCGCTCGACGTGCAGCCGGCCGGACTCGTCCTGCGGTTGGCGTCGGCGCTCCTCGACGGGGTGTGCCTGCTCGTCCTGTACCTGCTGCTCATGTTCGGGGTGTCCCGGCTGTGGCCGAGCGGCCTCGACGAGGCGTGGGGCGCCGCGCTGAGCATCGCCCTGTTCGTCGCCGTGCTCGTGCTGGTGCCGGCCGCCGTCGAGACGGTGACTCGGGGCCGCAGCGTCGGCCGGTACGCCGTCGGCACGCGGGTCGTCCGGGTCGACGGCGGTGCGATCGGGTTCCGGCACGCCTTCACCCGCGCGCTCGTCGGGCTGTTCGAGCTGTGGATGACGTTCGGGTCGGTGGCGCTGCTCGTGGCGTTGTTCGGCAGTCGTCCGCGGCGCCTCGGGGACCTGCTCGCCGGCACCGTCGTGCAGCACGAGCGGCTGCCGGAGCAGCGCGACCCCCAGGTGGTGCTGCCACCCGAGCTGACGGCCTGGGCCACGGTCGCGGACGTCTCGGCGCTGCCGCAGCGGCTCGAGAACCGGCTCGGCGCGTTCTTCCGCGGGGCCGCCGTGATGCGCCCCGAACTCCGGGAGTCCGCCGCCCGTGCGCTGGCCGCGGACGTCGCACCCTTCGCCCACCCGGTGCCGCCGGTGCCCGCCGAGGTGTTCCTCGCCGGGGTCGTCGTGCTGCGCCGTGGGCGGGACGTGCAGGCGCTGCGCTCCCGCGTCGGGTTGCTCACCGAGGCGGGAGCGTCGGCGTCGGCGCGGCCCCCGGGCTTCCCGCGCTAGCGCGGTGCGCGGCGCGCCCCGGCTCAGTACCGGTAGTGCTCGGGCTTGAAGGGGCCCTCGACCGGCACGCCGATGTACGCCGCCTGCTCCGGGCGCAGCGTCGTCAACTCCACCCCGAGGGCGCCGAGGTGCAGGCGCGCGACCTTCTCGTCCAGGTGCTTCGGCAGCACGTAGACCCCGGTCGGGTACTCGTCACGACGGGTGTGCAGCTCGATCTGCGCCAGGACCTGGTTCGTGAACGAGTTGCTCATCACGAACGACGGGTGCCCGGTGGCGTTGCCGAGGTTCATCAGCCGCCCCTCGGACAGCACCAGGATCGAGCGGCCCGTCGGCAGGCGCCACTCGTGCACCTGCGGCTTGATCTCGACCTTCTCCACACCGGGCAGGGACTCGAGCCCGGCCATGTCGATCTCGTTGTCGAAGTGGCCGACGTTGGCGACGATCGCCAGGTGCTTCAGCCCGAGCATCTCGTCGACGCCCACGACGCCGAGGTTGCCCGTGCACGTGATGACCATGTCGACGGTCTCGATGACATCGGCCAGACGGGCCACCTGGTAGCCGTCCATCGCGGCCTGCAGCGCGCAGATCGGGTCGACCTCGCTGACGATGACGCGGGCGCCCTGGCCGCGCAGTGCCTCCGCCGCACCCTTGCCGACGTCGCCGTACCCGACCACGAACGCGACCTTGCCGCCCATCAGGACGTCGGTCGCACGGTTCAGGCCGTCGGGCAGGGAGTGGCGGATGCCGTACTTGTTGTCGAACTTCGACTTCGTCACGGAGTCGTTCACGTTGATCGCGGGGAACCGCAGCTGTCCGTTGCGCGACAGCTCGTACAGGCGGTGCACGCCCGTGGTGGTCTCCTCGGTGACGCCCTCGATGTCCGCGGCGATGCGGGTCCAGCGGTCGGACGACGTCTCGAGCGACGCCGCGACGGTGTCGAGCACGATCTTCCACTCGGCACTCGCATCGGCACCGGCGACCGGCGCAGCACCAGCGGCTTCGGCGTCGGCTCCGGTGTGCACGAGCATGGTGGCGTCACCGCCGTCGTCCAGGATCAGGTTCGGACCGGCCCAGTCGGCTCCGACGGCAGCGGCCTCGGCGGTCCAGTCGAAGATGCGGCTGGTGCACCACCAGTACTCCTCGAGCGTCTCGCCCTTCCACGCGAACACGGGGACGCCGGCTGGTGCGTCCGGCGTGCCGGTCGGCCCGACCGCGATCGCCGCGGCGGCTTCGTCCTGCGTGGAGAAGATGTTGCAGCTCGCCCACCGCACCTGCGCACCGAGGGCGACGAGCGTCTCGATCAGGACGGCCGTCTGCACCGTCATGTGCAGCGACCCGGCGATGCGCGCGCCGGCCAGCGGCTGCGACGCACCGAACTCCTCGCGCAGGGCCATCAGGCCCGGCATCTCGTTCTCGGCGAGGCGGATCTGGTGGCGGCCCGCCTCGGCGAGCGAGAGGTCGGCGACGCGGTGCGGTGCTGCGGTCTGGGCTTCGGTGGGCATGCCCATCAGTCTTCCATGCCGGGAGGCGCGGGTCCCCAGCCGACGTCGGTCACGTTCCACGGGCATCCCGTCCACCACCGCTGGTGCGTCGCGGACGCGAGCCGTCAGTCGGCCTCGCGCTGCAGCGGCTCGCGCCGCACCACCTGCCAGCCGCGCGGGACGCGCAGGCCGGCCGCGTGCCGGGCGCAGAGGTCGTAGCCGTGCGGTTCGACCCGCGTGGAGAGCGGCCCGACGACGACCATGGAGTCCCCGTAGTCGTAGGTCAGGGTCGCCGAAGCGCTCGCGGCGCACGCGACCTTGCTGCAGATCCTCACGTCCATGTCGTCAGGGAGCCTAGCGGAGCGCGCACGAGCGACCGGAGCGACCGGGAGTGACGACGGCACGCGTACGATGTGGGGATGCGTCGCAAGCCCCGCCTCGTCACTCCCGTCGACCGCGGTCGAGGCCGGTCCCGGCACGGACGCGGCGGGCGGTCGAGCGTGACCGGTCCCGAGCTCGCACCGATCACCACCCGCGCCGAGGCCTTCGACCGCATCGTCGGCGACAGTGCCCACTACCTGATCGGGCTCTGGCCCGACGAGCTGTCGGGCGTGGTGTTCCAGGTGGCCGACATGCCGACCGACGCCACCCTGCCCGACGCGATGCCCCGCTGGCGCATCGACCGCGACACCCGCAGGGTCACCGTGTTCCGGATCCCCGTCGAGCGGGTGAACCGCAGCCCCGAGAAGGACGACGCGGACCGGCGGATCATCATCGAGACGGCCGTGTTCCGCGCCGTCGGCGAGCTGATCGGCAAGGACCCGTGGGACCTGGCGCCGGACCGCTACCGCCACTGGTGACGGTGCGGCGCCCGGAGGCGCCGCACCGACGTCACCGTCAGGGGTAGACGCGCACCGGCGTGGACACCTGGGTGGACGGTCGGACCGGGAACCCGGCGATGCCGTCGTCCCCGCGGTAGGTCACGCCCACCACGACCCCTTCGGCGCCGGAGATCGAGAGCTGCTTCGCGGTCTGCACGGGCATGGTGGCGGTGGCACCCGACAGCACCGTGATGGTGCGCTTCTCGTCGCCGGAGCGGATCGTGATCGAACGGTCCTCACGCGTCGGGTTCACGAAGTTCATGCGGACGCCCTCCCCCGGTGCCACCGCGGTGATGACCTGGTCACCCAGGGGCTCGGCCGAGGCGAACCAGCCGAGGTCACTGTTGCCGTCGGCCGTCGGTGAGGTCGTGCGGGCACCGGCGACGACGGGCTGCGTCGACGTGACGATGAACGAGTAGCGGCCGTCCGGGAAGTCGTCGAGCGCGACGTCGGTCACGACCCCGGGCTCGGCGGTGGCGTTCACGGTCGTGCCGCCGCCGTCCGCCGTGCTGATGCCGAGCGTGACGCGTGCCGACTCGGTACCGGGGACGAACAGCCGGACGACGGGGGCTGCGTCCGCCGTGTCGTCACCGAGCTGTGCCTCCTGCGCGCCGGCGAGCACGACGCCGGGGATGACCTGCGACCGCGAGGGAGCGGCGCCGCCGGAGACGATGTCGTAGCCACCGGGCGTCAGCGTGCGGACGACGGTCTCCTGCATGTGGGCGACGATCTGCCCGCCCGAGGACGACACGTGCACGACGGTGGATCCCTGGTCGGACACGAAGCCGGACAGCGGGACGACCTTCTGGGTGTTCGGGGCGACGACGATGCCGGTCGTGCCGGGGGCGCTGACCGTGCCGGTGCCGTCGTAGATCGCCAGGTCGACGGTCGCATTCACGTCGGTCGGGTTCGACAGGGTGACGAGGCTGGTGCGCCCGGTCTCGGTCGAGCCGCCGACGAGCCAGGTCGACTGCGAGGGATCGTCGCACGACGCCGCGCCGGCACCGACCAGGTCGCCGCTGGAGACGCTCTGGTAGCTGCTGCCCGCGACCTGCGGTGTCGTGTCGCCCGCGGGGGCGGTGAGCAGGCGCGGGTCGCTGCCGCCGGTGGACGACGGGTCGAGCGAGGTCCGCTCGACGGTCGAGCCGGTCGTCGCCGTGGCCACGGTCGCCGACCCGACGGTGCTCGCCTGGGTGGCGTCGTTGCCGGAGTCGTCGGACAGGCGCAGGGCGCTGCCGGCGCAGACGCGCTCGGCGTCGGCGGGCACCGGGGTGACGGTGCGGCCGGCCGGGCGACCCGGTTCGGCCGCGGTGCCGTAGGCGTGCGCGGCCGTGACGGCGCCGGCAGCGACGACGACGGCGATCGCGGTCGCGGTGCCGCGGACGACCCAGCGTCGGACGGAGCGGGTGGTGGTGCTCATTCGTCGCGCTCCTCGTCGAAGGTGGTCGCGGGTTCCTCGGCCTCGATGACGTTCGAGGTGGCGCGGCGACGGCGCGGGGCCGTCGGCACGGCGAGCAGGGCGGCCGCCCCGAACACCACGCCGAGGACGACCAGGTACAGGACGTGTGTGGCACGGGCGGCGGCGGACCCGGTGGTGGTCCGGTCGACGTCGCCCTCGTAGTGGAACAGCTGGCCGTTCGTGGTCTCACCGATGCTCGTGAAGAGCGCGTTCTGCCCGATCGCGCCAGCGGCACGGTCGTGCACGGTCTGCGCCTCGGGGTCGTCACCGGCGTCGTCGAGCAGGACGAAGCTGATGCCGAGTTCCTGCAGTGCCGGCCGGGGGTCGTAGCCGCTGCGGCTCGCCAGGTTGCCGGCGAGCGTCGTGAGCCGGGCGCCGGACTCGCTCAACCGCAGGGCGGTGGCGTCGAGGGTCGACTGGTCGTCGAGGGTGGCTCCCTGGCCGCGTTCGAGCGCGACCGCGAGCGACCCGTCGTCCTGCGGCACCACGACGAGCGTGCCGACGTCGGGGTTCGCCTGCGCCTCGGCGTTCACGTACGCGCTGAGCACCCGGCCGGTGGTCGGCTGGATGGCGGCGTTGCCCAGGTAGAACGCGGCGAAGGCGGGGGCCACCGCCACACCGGCGAGCACCGTCGCGACGAGTCCCGTGACCGGGGCGGCCTTGGGCAGCACGTCGATCCCGATGCAGGCAGCGACCACGATCGCGAGCCAGTACACCGACAGCCCGCTGCCCGGCCACACGATGGTGGTGGTCGACCCGACGCCGGTGACGGTCACGTGGGTGGCGGCGAACGCGGTGCCGAAACCCAGCAGTGCGACGACGAGCGCCGAGCCGGCGACGGCCCAGCGGTGTCCGAGCATCGCGCCGATCGCCGCGGCGGCGATCGGGACGGCCAGGACGGCCATCACGATCGGCAGCCACGTGCTGACGGCGGTGAGCCCGGACGTGGCGGGCAGCCACCCGCTCCAGTCCGGCAGCGGCTGACCGATGGCCAGCTGCAGCGCGGACGGCGCACGCGTGGCGGACGGGACGCCGGGGTCTGCGAAGACGGCGAGGACGTTCCCGCGTGCGACCTGGGCGAGGACGAGCGGCAGGAAGAGCACGGCGGTCGGCACCGGGATGAAGGCCCGACGGTGTGCACGGCGCCACCCGACGACGAGCGCGACGAGCCACCCGATCAGCAGGACCGGCAGCAACGACGGCGCCGAGGCCGCCACGACCGCGAACAGCAGCGAGGCACCCGAGGCCCAGGCCCAGGAGCGGTGCGCCTCGAGCACGGCGACGAACAGCCACGGCAGCACCAGGTGCGCGATGACGGCGCCGAGGTGGCCCGTCGTGACCGCGCCGACGAGCGAGGGCGCGATGGCGTACAGCGCGGCACCGATCACCGGCACCCACTTGCGCGTGGTCACCTTGCGGACCGCGAACCAGGCGCCGAGGGCGGAGACCGGGAACGCGACGAGCATCACGAGCACGACGGACGTCGAGGGCGACCAGAACACGATCGACCCGAGGACCGCCAGCACGGCGGCGAACGGGTCGGACGGACCGGTGAACCCGGTGCCGAGCGAGTGCCAGCCGTACCCGACGTTCTGCCACAGCTGCCCGACGCTCGTGCTGAGGGGCAGCAGGCCGCCGCCGGTCAGCGCCGGTGAGCCGAGCAGGGGGTAGAGCGTGACGACGCTCAGGACGGCCGCGGCCAGCACGACCCAGATCCCGCCGTCGCCGAGGAACGACGCCCGCGCGATCGGGGCGTCCTCGACCCGGGCGAGTTCGACGTCGCGCGAGGTGGTGCGGTGCTCGTGCACCCGACGCCAGCTGACCCGGAGCGGTTCGACGGCGGCCCAACCGAGCTTCTTCGTGCGGGCGAGGTTCCTGCGCGCCCGACCGGTGCCTCCGCCGAAGGCCACCGCGAACGCCGCGGCGAGCTCGGGGACGACGGCCGCGGGGTGCTTGGCGACGAGGTGGCCGATCGCCCGGCCGAGTGCGAAGGGGACGAGGGTGAGCCAGTGCAGCCAGAGCAGTCCGCCCGGCGCGTAGGTCATCCGGCGGTGCAGCTGCGCCTGCCGGTGCATGCGGACACGGCGGGCCTCGGAGACGCGCTTGCGGCCGAACTCCTCGACCGGACCCGCGGTGGTGACCTTCGCCTCGGGGACCACGGCGACGCGGTGCCCGGCCAGGCGCACCCGGACGCAGAAGTCGAGGGCGGCGTCGACGTCGGGCAGCGCCGGGTCGAAGCCGGCGAGCTCGGTCCACACCGAGCGTCGCACGAGCATGCCGCCGGCGGCGACGCCGAGCACGTCGGTGTGCCGGTCGTGCTGACCCTGGTCGAGCTCGTCCTGCACGAGACCGATCGATCGGCCGAAGCGCGTCATGCTCTCGCCGAACGCGCGGATGAGCGAGGGGTCGTCGTCGGCGACGAGCTTCGGGCCGGCCACGACCACGGACGGCGCGATCTCGACGGCGGAGAGCAGGTCGGCGAGCGCGGTCGGCGACGGCGCGTTGTCGTGCCCGAGCAGCCACAGCCACTCGTCGACGGGCTCGTCGACGACGGCGGGCGGGGCCTCGCGTTCCCCGCGGGCGACGGCCTCGCCGAAGGGGCGTCCGGCCGGCAGGCGCAGGAGCTCGGCGGACCCGCCGAAGGACAGGCCGGCGGTGGAGCCGTCGGTCGATCCGACGTCGACGACCACCAGGTTCTCGGGGTGGCGGGTCTGGGCCGCGAGTGCGTCCAGGGTCCGGTCGAGGTGGGCCGCTCCGTTGGCGGCGACGAGGATCGCGGTGACTCTGGGCTGCATGACGGGCGTCACTCTACGGTCTGGAGGCACGGCGTCCGCTGCGGACGGCGGCGCGCCGTGAACCTGCGCGGCCGAGCGGTCACGGCGCGCCAGCGCCGTGCGAGGTCGCGCCGAGGAGCCTGCGACGAGGATTCGGGACCGCACGGTGTGCGCCGGGCGCGCACCGTGCCTCCTGGACGGCTACGCGCGCTTGCGCAACTTGCGACGCTCGCGCTCGGACAGGCCGCCCCAGATGCCGAAGCGTTCGTCGTTCTCGAGCGCGTACTCGAGGCACTGCGCCCGGACCTCGCACGACGTGCAGATCTTCTTCGCTTCGCGCGTGGAGCCGCCCTTCTCGGGGAAGAACGCCTCCGGGTCGGTCTGTGCGCACAACGAGTCGACCTGCCACGCGAGCGGGTTCTCCTCGTCGTCCGTCTCCGGCCGTCGAACACCCGGGACGCCGAGCGCCACGGGGTCGACGTGCCAGTCCTCCGGAACTCCGGCGTGGAAGTCGGAACCGTTCACCCTGATCACCCCTGACGTCTCGATAACGGGACCACAACGATTGAAGTCGTTGCCTGTAATTACAGCGGTGTCATTCGCCTGAGTCAAGTCGCGGATCATAGAAGGCACTGACCGCTTCGGCGTGTCATGTCCCCCGTCTGGGCGTGTCGCGCCCGGTCTGTCGGGGTTTCGGGGGACAACTGACACGTCCTCAGCCGCTAGGAGGCGCTGCGGCGGGCCTCCCACGCACTCGTGACCATCTCGTCCAGCGTGTGGCGCATCGCCCAGTCGAGGTCGCGCGTGGCGGCCTCGCCGGTGGCCACGATGCGCGCCGGGTCGCCGGGGCGGCGGGGCGCGATCTCCGGGTCGAAGGCGATCCCGGTGCCCTTCGCCATGGCGTCCATGATCTGCCGGACGCTCACACCGTCGCCGCTGCCGAGGTTGTACGCCTGCTCGAGCGGCTCCCCCGCCTCGAGCTTCTGCGCCGCGACGGCGTGCGAGTGCGCGAGGTCGGCGACGTGGATGTAGTCACGGACGCAGGTGCCGTCCTCGGTGGCGTAGTCGTCGCCGTTGATGCGCGGCGTGCGGCCGGCCAGCAGGGCGTCGAACACGAGCGGGAACAGGTTGTGCGGGCTGGCGTCGTACAGGTCGGGTTCGCCGGACCCGACGACGTTGAAGTAGCGGAGCGAGGTCGTCGTGAAGCCGGCGGCGACCTCCATGTCGCGCAGCAGCCACTCGCCGATGAGCTTCGACTCGCCGTACGGGGACTCTGGTGCCTTCGGGGTCGACTCCACGACGACGTCGACGTCCGGGGTGCCGTAGACCGCGGCGCTCGACGAGAAGACGGCCTTCGTGACGCCGTTCTCGGCCATCGCACGGAGCAGCGTCGCCATGCCGGTGACGTTCTGCTCGTAGGTGTGCAGCGGACGCTCGACCGAGACGCCGGCGTACTTGAAACCCGCGACGTGCACCACGCCGGTGACGTCGTGCTCGCGCAGGGTGCGGGCGACCAGCTCGCCGTCCAGGATCGTGCCCTCGACGAACGGCACGTCGTCCGGCACGAACGCGCGGAAGCCGCTCGAGAGGTCGTCGAACGCGACCGTGTCGATGCCGGCCGAGCGCAGTGCTCGGACGACGTGGGACCCGATGTACCCGGCACCGCCGGTGACCAGCCAACTCATGGTCGCCACGCTAGCGGACGGACGGCGCACCCCGGTCGCGGTGTGCGGGACCGCGCCAGCCGGTGCGGCTCCGCGCTACCGGCCGGTCGCGATGAAGACCGTGGACGTCACGCCGTTCGACGAGTCGGCCTCGACCGTGACGTCGCCCTCGTCCGGTGTGATGAAGCAGGACTCGCCCTTGCGGAGCAACGTGGCGGACGTCGCGCCGACGAGCGTCACGACACCCTCGGTGCAGATCGCGATCGACGGGCCGGCCAGCGGAGCCACCCCGCCGGTGCTCAGGCCGACCGGTCGTCCGTCGCCGTCGACCCGCAGCAGCGCGAACCCGACGTCCTCTGGTGCGAAGCGGTCCACGCCGGGGGCCAGGCGCTCGGGCTCGAGGACCGGTGCGGGGTAGGCCGTGAAGTCGAGCACGTGCAGGAGTTCGGGGACGTCGACGTGCTTCGGCGTCAGTCCCCCGCGCAGCACGTTGTCGGACGGCGCCATCAGCTCGATGCCGAGGCCGTCCAGGTAGGCGTGGATGTTGCCGGCGGGCAGGTACATCGCCTGCCCCGCGGTGAGCGTCACCCGGTGCATGAGCAGGGAGACGACGATGCCGGGGTCGCCCGGCCAGCTCGTCGCAAGGTCGCGGACCGTCGCCGTGTTCGGGGTGAGCAGGTCGTCGTCGAGGGCGACGGCGAGGTCGCTCGCGGCCTGCACGACGGCGAGCGCGGAGTCGTCGGCCGTCTCGAGCCACCGCACGGTGTCCTCGAGGCCGTGCTGCAGGTGCACCTCGAGCGGGCCGAGCCGACCGCTGCCGGCGTCGAGCACGCGGACCTCGGCCAGGGTCTCCTCGACCGGCCGGAAGCCGCTCAGGGCCTCGAACCGCTCGCTCAGCGCGACGACGAGCTCGGGCTTCGGGAACGGGTCCTTGTAGTTGCGCGCCGGGTCGTCGATCGCGATGCCCTCGCGCTCCTCGCGCGCGAAGCCGGCCTCGGCCTGCTCCGGCGTCGGGTGCGCCTGCAGCGACAGGGGCGCCGCCGCTGCGAGCACCTTCAGCAGGAACGGCAGGCCGGTGCGGTCGCCGCCCAGGGCGTCCTGCGGCTCGGCGGCGATCCAGTCGAGCAGTGTGTCGGCACCGCCGACCATCGCCGGGTTGACGACCACGCTCGGGCTGCCCGGGTGGGCGCCGAGCCAGAGCTCTGCCTGCGGGGCGCCGGTGGCGGTGCGACCGAGGAGCTCCGGGATCGCGGTGACCGAGCCCCAGGCGTAGTCGCGGGGGGTGTTCGTGATGCCGAGGAACATGGGCGAGAGCCTACCGGCGGGATCCGGGGACTCCGGTGGCCCGCTGCCGCCGGTAGCCTGACGTCGTGACGAACACCTGGCCGCTGGCACGCGGGACCGTACCCGAGCGCGAGGCGTTCGCCTTCGGTGCGACCACGATCTTCGTGCTGTTCGCCGGGGACGCCGTCCCGAACACCCTCACCTGGGTCGGAGCAGGCGTCCTGTGGGCGCTCGTCGCCGCCTGGGGCATCACGATCCTGGTCCGGGCGAAGCCGCCGCTCGTGCGCTCCCCCTGGCCGCTCTGGGCCTTCCTGGGGTGGTGCCTGCTGTCCGTCGTCTGGTCGCACTGGCGGTTCGCCACGATCTCGAGCCTGACCGTGCAGGTGATCTGCGCTGCCGTGGCCTTCACGATCGCGTCCACCCTGACCTGGCGCCGGATCCTCGACGCGCTCAGCCTCGCGCTCCGCTGGGTGCTGCTGCTCTCGATCCTGTTCGAGGCCGTCGTCGCGGTGTTCGTGCGGCACCCCATCGCGCCGATCTGGACCGACTACGGCGACGCCGACATCCCGGACGCCTTCTACTTCTCACGCGCCGAGCTCTTCACCGGTGGCCGCATCCAGGGCCTGCCGGGCAACGCGAACCTGCTCGCGATGGTCGCGCTGCTCGTCGCGATCGTCGTCGTGGTGCAGCTCGCCGAGGGCCGGATGCGCGGGCAGCGGGCCACCGGCTGGCTCGTGGTCGCCGCCCTCGGGTTCGTCCTCACCCGGTCCTCCACGGTCATCGCGGCCGCGCTGGTCGTCGCCGTCGTCGCCCTGGTCGCCGTGTGGATGCGCCGGGTCCCGACCGAGCGACGCACCCCGCGCTACCTGCTGCTCGCGGTCGGCGCGGTCGTCGTCGCCGGCGCGGCGTTCGTGCTGCGCGGTCCGGTCTCGGAGCTGCTCGGCAAGGGGTCGGACGCGACCGGCCGCGGCGAGATCTGGGCGAAGGTGCTCGGTCTGATCGACCAGCACGCCGTCGTCGGCTGGGGCTGGATCGGCTACTGGTGGCCGGGCATCCCCACCCTGGCCGACCTGGCGCACCGCAAGGGCGTCACGTACCTGCAGGCACACGACGCCTACCTCGACGTGTGGATGCAGACCGGCATCATCGGCCTCGTCCTGTTCCTGCTGTACGTCGTCACGACGCTGTCGCGCTCGTGGGCGTGCGCGACCCGGATCGGCTACGACGCCGCACTCCGTCCACGCACGTTCGACCCGGTGTCGCTCCTGCCGCTGCTCGTCGTCGTCGCGCTGCTCGTGCAGTCCGTCGCGGAGTCGCGGCTGCTCTACCAGGGGAACTGGGTGCTCTTCGCGCTCATCGCCATCAAGACCCGGATCGTCCTGACCGGCGAGGAACCGACGTCGACCGGCGACGGCCCGCGCACCCCGCCCGCGAAGCGCGAGTTCCGCTGGGCCACCACGCGCTGATCGTCAGCGGCCCGCAGTCAGCGGTCCCGCGTCAGCGGAACAGCCACGCGCACGCGACCGGTGACGACCACGGGTTCGACCGTACCCGCACGACCTCGAGCGTCGGGTCGGCGCGACACGCCTCGGCGGCCGCGGGCAGCTGCTCCGCCCACACCGGCCCGTCGCTGCGCCGGGTGTCCGCCGGCGCGACGTGCAGGACGGCCGACGCGACGACGGCGGCGACCACGCACCAGGCGGCCAGCGCCCCGACGAGGCGACCCGTGCCTCCCGTCCGCTGCGCGACACGCGACCACCGATCGGTGTCCACCAGTGCGGCGGCGGCGACCACCGCGGCGCTGACGAGCAGCAGGCCGGACGCGGCTGCGTAGCGCTGCGGCGGGATCGCCGCCATGGCGGCCGTGGGGCTCGCCCACGGCTGCCCGGCGCCGTCGTTCGCCAGCAGCGCCGCCCACCACACGGCACCGGACGCGACCGTCAGCGCGACGACCATCCACCGGGAGCGGGCCGGACCGACGACGACACCGGCGACCAGGACCAGCACCAGTGCGCTGACGGGCACCAGGACCGGCGCCCAGCCGTGCTCGACGACCGTGGTGACCACGACGCCGAGGTGCGGGTCCCATGCGCCGGCGACGGGCCGGAGCAGGAACCCGGCGAGCACGTCGCGGAACGCGGGAGCGCCGGGCGTCAGGTCGCGCGGGTGGGTGAGCGTCGTGACGACCTGCACGACGGCCCCGGCGAGCGCCACGACCGTGACGGGCAGCGGGAGCAGGCGCGCGCGGCGCGACCCGTCGCCCCCAGGACGACGCAGCGGCCACGCGAGCAGGAGCAGCGGCGTGAACAGGATCGTCTGCGGTTCCGTGAGGACCGCGAGTGCGGCGACGACGGCGAGCCCGACGGCTCCCCACCAGGTCCGGCTGCGGTGTGCGAAGACCCACGGCACCAGCACGAGCAGGTACCAGTGCAGGTTGGCGGCGTTCCCGCTGATCTCGTACGGCGCGAGCGGCAGCACGACGGGCACCGCGGCGAGCACGAGGCGGAACGGCCACGGTCGGACCACGTCGCGGGACAGGACGAAGACCAGCGCGCACACGGCTCCGACCACCAGGCAGGACGACAGCGAGACGACCTGGGCGTACCGCGCGGTCGGCAGTGCGTACCCGAGGTCGACCACCATCCGGGGCAGCAGGTGCACGTACCCGGCGTACGGGTGCAGCAGGGTGTCCACGGGGCCGAGCGCGATGCGCTCCCGCAGGAAGACCCCGCCGTCCTCGGCCCAGACGGTGTTCCGGGGCACGGGGCCGAGCCGGTACCAGGCGAGCGCGGCGGCGGCGAAGCCGATGACGACCGCGACC
This sequence comes from Curtobacterium sp. PhB190, assembly GCF_004365385.1. Taxonomy (NCBI): domain Bacteria; kingdom Bacillati; phylum Actinomycetota; class Actinomycetes; order Micrococcales; family Microbacteriaceae; genus Curtobacterium; species Curtobacterium sp. PhB190. Next base: position 66,940 of record NZ_SODN01000010.1, read on the forward strand.
AGCGGCAGGCCGGCGGCCCTCCGCAGGGGGTCCATTGCAGTGAAGCTAGGTCAGCATCGCGCATCGTCGATGACGCCACACCGCGGATCGTCGATACAGCCGTTCCGCGATGCGGGCGACTCGTCACAAGGTCGTACGCCAAGATGGACGCGTGACGGACGGCCGGGTGAGCAGACACGTGCTCGGGCGCCGGTACCTCTCCGCCTGGATCGGCTTCTCGGCCGGTGGACGGTTCAGCCAGGCGCTCGCGACGGTCATCGTGCTGTTCGGGTTCGGGCAGCCGACCGTCCAGGCCCTCGTCGGCAGGTCGGGCACGTGGGCCGTGCTCGTGACGCTGTTCGTCCTCGCCGGGCTGAGCCTGCTCGGGCAGCGGTACCGGATCGAGTGGCACGGCGTGCTGCCCCTGTCGCTGCTGGCGTTCGTCGGGTACTGCGCGTTGAGCGTGCTCTGGAGCGAGTACTCGTGGGTCGCCCTGCGCGGCCTGGTGCAGACGGTGTGCTTCATCGGGCTCGGCCTCTACCTGGCGCTCGGGCGGGACCTGGTGCAGGTGATCCGGGCGTCGGGTGACGCGTTCCGGATCCTGCTCGTCGTCGCCCTCGGCCTCGAGGTCCTGTCCGGACTGGTGCTCGACGTCCCGCTGCCGGCCTTCGGGATCCGCGGCGACATCGCCTACGGCGGCCCGATCCAGGGCATCGGCGGCACCCGCAACTTCATGGGGTTCATCGCCGCGATGGCCCTGGTCACCTTCGTCGTGGAGTTCCTCACCCGCTCGGTCACCATGTGGCGGGCGATCGGCTCCACCGCCCTCGCCGTCATCGCGCTGATGCTCGTGCAGTCCCCCATCACCGGCCTCGCGATGATCGCCCTCGCCGTCACCGCGCTGGCCCTCTGGTCGCTCCGGCACGCACGGCCCGCCACCAGACCGGTGGTCAACGGCGTCCTCGGCGGCGCGGTCCTGCTCACCCTGGTCGTGGCCGTGTTCGCGCGGCACCGGCTGCTCGCGGAGATCGGTGCGGCCGGGGGCACGGCGACGCGCATCGACCTGTGGTCGCAGATCCGCGTCCTGACCGAGCGTTACCCGATCCAGGGCTGGGGGTGGGTCGGGACGTGGCCGACCGAGCCCGTCGTGCCGTACGTCACGCTCATCGACCCGTCCGGCGCGCGGTTCACGTCCGGCCTCAACGCGTTCGTCGACGCGTGGCTGCAGCTCGGGGTGGCCGGCACGATCATCCTGGGGATCGCCGCACTGCTGGCCTTCGCTCGGGCATGGGTCACGGCGACGACGTTCCCCGGGGTGGCCTACGTGTGGCCGGCCGCGGTGCTGGTGCTGCTCGCGGTGACGAGCACGGCGGAGAGCTACCTGCTGCACGGTGCGGGCCTGATGTTCTTCGTGACGGTGCTCGTGATCGCGGCGCGGCGGCGCTCGTGGCGCCGGCACCTGCCGCGGGCGTAGGTGCCGCGGGGGCGCGCAGGCACGGCGTGTGACGCACTTCGTGAGCAGGAATGGTCGAGTCCGCCGCGGCGACCCGACCATTTCTGCTCACGAAGCGCCGGCCACCGCGGTCGTCATGCCTGCCGCGGGCGCAGGGCGCCGAGGTTCCACGACACGCCGCCCGTGTGTCGCCGAGGTTCCACGGAACGGCGGTGGGAGCGCCGAGGTTCCGAGATCTCGGAACCTCGGGGCCGCACACGGGGGGCGGGCGGGCGCGGGCGTGCGGGGGCAGCGCGGGCGCGCGCGCTACGGGCGCGTCGGACGACCCAGGCGGCGCTGCAGGCCCCACTGCGTGACGCGGAGCATCGCCTCGACGACGATGGACCGGCTCATCTTCGAGACCCCGTGCACGCGGTCGCGGAACCGGATCGGCACCTCGACGATGCGGCCGCCCAGCGCGTCCACGCGCAGCGTCATGTCGACCTGGAAGCAGTACCCCTTCGAGTCGATCGAGCCGAGGTCCATCCGCGCGATCGCGTCGGAACGGTAGACGCGGTACCCGGCGGTGATGTCCCGCACGTGGATCCCGAGCACCAACCGCGCGTACGTGTTCGCGCCGCGGCTCAGGGCCTGACGACGGAGCGGCCAGTCGACGACCGACCCACCGGGCACCCACCGCGACCCGATCGCGAGCAGCACGTCGTCCGACGAGGTGACCGCGTCGATGAGCGCGGGCAGCCGATCGGCCGGGTGCGAGCCGTCGGCGTCCATCTCGACCAGCAGCGGGTAGCCGCGCTCCAGGCCCCACCGGAACCCGGCGACGTAGGCCGTGCCGAGCCCGAGCTTGCCCGACCGCTGCAGCAGGTGCACCCGGTCGTCGTCGGCCGCGATGGACCGCACGATGTCGCCGGTGCCGTCCGGGCTGCCGTCGTCGACGACGAGCAGGTGGGCACCGGGCGACGCCGTCAGGATCGCGTCGGCGATGGCTCGGATGTTCTCGACCTCGTCGTACGTCGGGACGATGACGAGGGCCGTGGTCTCGGCTGGGTTCACCGGTTGCCGAGGCGTCGCTTGATCTTCCCCGCGACGCTGCGCGGGCCCTCGGTGCGGAAGTAATGCACCGCACGCCCGACGTCGTAGCGGACGCCTGAGAGCTTCTTGCGGTCCGGCACGCGCACGCGCATCGTGTGGGGCGCGAGCTTCGTGCTGGTGTCCCGCACAGACTTGTCCGCCGCGCGGATCGGGTTCCGGCAGAACTCGACGAGCGGTGCCAGGACGTTCTCCCACGTGAACTGCTCGCGCACGCGGTCGACGTTGGCGATGAACTGGGCGCGGGCCTTCTTGTCGAAGAGCGCGGTCTCGAGCGCCGTGGCCAGGCCGTCGACGTCCTGTTCGTGCACTGCGACGCCGAGCTGCTGCTCGGCGACCAGGTCACCGAAGGAGTCGCCGGCCGTCGTGACGATCGGCAGGCGCGCCCACAGGTAGTCGAGGATGCGGGTGCGGAACGAGAACGTGGTCTCGAGGTGCTCGTAGTGCGTCGAGACGCCGGCGTCGGCCTCGAGCAGGTAGGCGCCGCGCTCCTCGTACGGGATCCACGAGTCGTTGAAGAACACGTGCTTGCCGGTCAGACCGAGGGCGTCGGCCTCGGCGCGGACCTTCGCGACGATGTCCATCTCGGGCACGTCGGGGTTCGGGTGCTGCACGCCCATGAAGAAGAGCTTCACCGACGGCCGGCGGGCGGCGAGCTGGGCGATCGAGCGGACCAGGGTGATCGGGTCGAACCAGTCGTAGATGCCACCGCCCCAGACGACGAGCTTGTCGTTCTTGCCGATGCCCGGCACGACTCCCTTGACCCGCGGCTGGTCGTGCACCGGCGGGGTCGAGGACAGCCCGAACGGCACGACGCCGATGAGCGAGCGGAGGTCAGCGTCGCGCGAGTACGTGCGGGCGTTGACCCGGCCGGAACCGGCGAGCTGGCCGAGCCAGAACATGCGCTGGCGCTCCGAGGCGCAGATGAAGTAGTCGCCGAGCTCGAGCTGGTGGTTGAGCGTGTCCGAGGCGTCGAGGATCTGACGGTTCCACTGGTCGACGTCGTCGCTGCGGCCCTGCTCGAGCTGCTCGAGGTGCAGCGGGTCGTACACGTCGACGACCAGGATCTTGCTCGTCGACTCGAGCACCGGGAACAGCCGGAGCGCGTGGCCCTGCACGATGATGACGTCGGCCCAGCCCTCGTGCTCGACCATCTGACGGGGGTGGCGGTGCGGCACGGTGACGACGTCGTACGACGGGTCGATCTGCGACGAGCGGGTCAGGCTGACCACGCGCACGTCGTGCTCGGACGCGAGCTGCTTCGCCATCTGGGTGGCGCGGATCGCGGGTCCGGCCATCTTCGCGCCGATCGAGTCGCCCGTGATGATGAGGATGCGGCGACGGGTGCCGACCTCGAGCACACCGAGGGAGTGCACGATCTTGTCGTAGCCGGCCAGGTAGTTCTCGATCGGGTACGCGGGCTCATCGCGGTTGCCGAACAGGCGCAAGAGCTCGCGGTCGCTGCGGACACGCGTGGCCTGGATCGCGCGGCGCGACTCGGTCATCGACGGCAGCTGCTCGACGAACTGGTCGACACCGTAGATGCCGGCCATGCTCGTCTTCGGCACCGGGATGGTGGGGACGCTGTCGTCGCCGGGGTTCCGCAGGTCGAGCTCCGTGGAGTCGAGCTCCCCGCGGCCCACGGCACGGCGGACGGCGAGCGCCAGCGAGCCGGGCAGGGCTGCGGCGAGCTGCTCGTCGCCGAGGTTCTTGTACAGCGTGAAGAGGGCGTTCCGCTCGAGCAGGTAGGTCTCGCGGAAGTCGCCGAACTTGTTCATCGACGCGTGGTGCTTGTGGAACGCGACCGACTTCGGCTGGTAGCGGAAGCGCCAGCCGAGCAGGTTGAGCCGCCAGCCGAGGTCGACGTCCTCGTAGAACATGAAGTAGCGGTCGTCGAAGCCGTCGAGCTGCTCGAAGAGCTCGGCGCGGATGAACATCGCGGCACCGGTGCCGAACAGGACGTCGGTCTCGCTCTCCCAGCGGCCCGTGTCCGGCGACCCGGCGAAGGGCTTGTAGCCCATGCCGTACCAGGTCATCGCGGCCTCGGTGAAGTCGATGTTGACGCCCTCCCAGTCGAGGACCTTCGACGCCACGGCACCGATGTCGGCGCCGGACGCGAACGTGGCCATCGCCTCGCGCACCCAGCCGGTGTCGGGACGGGCGTCGTTGTTGAGGAACGCGACGACCTCGCCGGAGGACTTCTCGACGCCGAGGTTGCACCCGCCGGTGAAGCCGAGGTTGGCGGCCGCGTCGATCAGGGTGAAGTCGAGGTCGGAGGCCTGCAGCCGACCGAGGTGCTCCGGACCGGAGCCGTTCTCGACGACGATCACCTCGAGCTTGTCCTGAGGCCAGTCCTGCTTGCGGAGTTCCGCGATGCTCGTCAGGGTGTCGTCCGTGCCCTTGTAGTTCACGAGGATGACGGACACGACTCCCGGCTTGCGCTCTGTCACGCGAGTTCCTCCAGCAGCTGCCGCGCACGGCGCGGATCGGTGGCTCGGCCCACGGGGTGCCGCGAGCCGATGACACCCTACAAGGCGCGCCCCGCCACTCCCCTGTGGCCGTCGCCGATTCGTGCAGAATGGGCCGCGTGACTGCCGCAGTGATCCCGAACACTCCCCTGTCCTCGCCCCTCGCACCGGAGTACGCGGCCATCGCGGCCGGTGCGCACGCCGAGGGGCCGCGCGGCACCGTCCGGTTCGCCGTGTCGACCGCCGACCCGACCGAGGGCAAGGGCGACCTGTTCGTCGCACTCGGGCTCGCACGGGCGCTCCGTGCCGAGGGCTGGGGCGTCGCGATGTGGCCGCTCGAGCGCTGGGGGGAAGCGGTCCCCGCCGACACCGCCGTCGTGGTCAGCATGATCGAGTCGTTCGTCCCCGGGTACGTCCCCGCCGGCACCGCCCTGGTCGCGTGGGTGCGGAACTGGACCGCGAAGTGGGCGGCCCTGCCCTACCTCGGTGAGTTCGACGCGGTGTGGACGTCGTCCGGCATCGCCCGCGACGCCGTCGCCGCGCAGTACGACGGTCCGGTCGAGGTCGTCCCGATCGGTGTCGACCTGGACCTGTTCACCGACGAGCGTCCGCACGAAGCCGGCACGACCGCGCCCGCCACGGCGTCCGAGCGCACGGACCGCGCCGTCACGACCGTCAACTTCTGGGGCGTGCGCCGCCGCGTGCAGGACGTGCTCGCCGAGGTCGCCCCGGCCGAGCCGATCGTGTGGTTCGCCGCGAACGTCGACCACGTCGAGGCCACGGCCGGCGTCGAGCTCCGCCCCGCGGTGTCCTACTTCGCGCTGCCCGAGGTGTACCGCGCCGCCGGCTTCGTCGTCGACGACGTGATCGCTCCGGCTGCCGAGTACGGCACCCTGAACTCGCGCCTGTACGAGGCACTCGCGTCCGGGGCGCTGCCGGTGACGGACTGCGCGCTCGGCCTGGACGAGCTCGGCCTGTCCGACGTGCCGGTCTTCGACGACGCCGCGTCGCTCGAGCGGGTGCTCGCGATGCCCCGCGCCGAGCGCACGGCCCTGACGGCCCGACTCCGTGCCGTGGTGGTCGAGCGACACTCGTTCCGCGCGCGCGCCGAGCAGGTCGGCCCGGTCCTGGACGCGGCCGTGGCGATCGCCTCGGGTCGGTCCGGCGAGCGGAACGCCTTCCTGCGCTGGGCGACCGCGCAGCGCGAGGTCCTGCGGCAGGCCGAGCACGACCGTGACGTCCACCTGTCCGGGGTGCAGGACATCAACCGGCGGCTCGTCGCGTCGGAGCAGCAGGTCGGCGCGTACGACACGGCCCGCCGCCAGGCCGAGGCGGAGCGCGACCAGATCGCGGCGCGGTTCGCGGGCCTCACCCGCTCCCCCGAGTACCGGTTGCTGCACGGCGTGGGCCTGATGGCCCGGCGCGTGCGCCGCTGACGTGGGACCAGCACCGACGTCGAGCGCGCTCACTTCGTGAGCAGGAATGGTCGGGTCCGTCCACCGGACCCGACCATTGCTGCTCACGATCCGCCGCCGTGGGCGCAACCACGGAACGGACGGGAGGCCCGGTGCCAGCTGGCACCGGGCCTCCCGTCCGTCTCGGCGACCGTCTACTGCACGGTCACCGTCTTCGTCCCGAAGCTCTTGTACGTCCCGCTCGGCAGGTCCTGGTAGTAGACCCGCACGGTGTGCGTGCCGGGCCGCAGGCCGGTGAGCACCCGCGACAGCCCGACGTCCGAACCCCAGTTCGGGTAGTTCTTCTGCACGTCGGTGCGGGTCGCGTTCACCGTGCCGGGGGTGATCGCGACGCCGTCCAGGTGCATCTTGTACTTGACCGGGTCCCACACGTCGGGGTCGATCGCCCAGCCCTTGACGGTGATGGTCCCCTTGCCGCCGGTGACGGAGTCGAACGACCCCTTCACCGCGCCGGTGTTGCCGGTCTTGCCCGTCGCCGGCGGGTCGATGACCGTGAAGGACTTCGTGCCGAAGCTCTTGTACGTGCCGCTCGGCAGGTCCTGGAAGTACACGCGGACGGTGTGCGTGCCCGCGCTCAGACCGGTGAGCTGCACGGACAGGCCGACGTCGGAACCCCAGCCCGGGTGGACCGCCTCGACGTCGGTGCGCTTGGCGTTCACCACGCCCGGGTCGATCGCGACGCCGTCCAGGTGCATCTTGTACTTGACCGGGTCCCACACGTCGGGGTCGATCGCCCAGCCCTTGACCGTCGCGCTGTAGACGCCGCCGGTCACCGACTCGTACGAGCCCGTCACCGCGCCGGTCTTGCCGGTCTTGCCGGTGGTGCCGGACGACGGGGCCGTGGCCGACGTCACCTTCACGGTCTTCGTGCCGAAGCTCTTGTAGGTGCCGCTCGGCAGGTCCTGGAAGTAGACCCGCACGGTGTGGTTGCCGGCGCTCAGCCCGGTCAGGCGGAGTGCCAGGCCGACGTCGGAACCCCAGGACGGGTGCTTCGCCTCGACGTCGGTGCGGGTGGCGTTCGCGGTGCCGCTGTTCGTGCTGACGCCGTCGACGTGGACCTTGTACTTGACGGGGTCCCAGACGTCCGGGTCGATCGCCCACGCGCGCACCGTGGCCGTGCCGGCGCCGCCGGTGACGGACTCGTACGAGCCGCGGAGTGCTCCGGTCTTGCCGGTCTTGCCGGTGGTGGGGGCGCTGACGGACACGGACTTCGACGCGACCTTGACGTAGTCGGTGCCGGGCTTGTCCTGCGTGTACAGCGCCACGGTGCGGGTGCCCGGCGTGATGCCGCCGATCGTCTTCGAGAACCCGAGGGTGCTGCCGACGCCCTTGTAGACCTTGGCGACGTCGGTGCGGGTGCGGTCGGTGGTGCCGGTCGCCTTGCTGACGCCGTCGACCAGGATCTTCCACGGGGCGGGCTTCGCCGAGTCGGGGTCGAGCGCCCAGCCGGTCGCGGTGATCGTGCCGGCGCTGCCGGTGACGGTGTCGAGTGCACCCTTCGGGGCTGCGCTCACGACGGTGCGGGTGTAGCAGCCGAGCAGCGTGTTGCTGCCCTTGCCCTGGTTGATGGCGTAGGTGCACACCGAGTGCTTGCCGACGCTCAGCCCGGTCAGCTCGGTCGAGAACCCGTGCTTGAGGTTGTTCGCGCCGAGGGTGGCGGACAGGTCGGGACGGTTCACGTTCGCGGTGACGGTCTTCGCCCCGGCGCCGTCGACGTAGAACGCGACGCGGACCGCGCTCGTGGTGTCCGGGTCGACGGCCCAGCCGCTGACCGTGATCGACGAGGTCGAGCTCGGCGTGACCGCGTCGACGTTGCCGTACGGGTTGCCGCCGCCGGTCGCCGAGCCGAACCAGTCGGTGTACATGCGCCAGAAGTTGCGGTTGCCGTACGCCGAGCAGCCGTCGCCGGTGCCGTAGAGGTTCGACATCGCGGCGGTGTTCGGGGTGTACGGGGTGTAGATGTACAGCCCCGCGGTCGCCTGGTTCTGGATGTAGACGGACTTGCGACCGCAGGCCGCGTTCGGGTTGAGGAGGATCGAGTTGGTCCGACCCGCCTGGTACGCCCACGAGGTCGGCGACGACTGGTAGCGCTTGAACTGGAGCGCGGCGGCGTAGACCTGCTGACCGAAGCCGAAGTACGCCGGGTCGCACGGGGCGGTGTCCGGGCACGCGAAGCCGGTGGCGTGCAGGTACATGTAGGACGTCGGCGAGGACGTCGTGACGATGCCCTGCTCCTTCTGCAGGAGCACGAGGAGCACCTTCTGGCTGATGCCGCACGCGGCGCCGACCTGGGCGATCATCGTCGCGGCGGACTTGGTGCCGCCGGCGATGGCGCTGCACCGGCCGGAGACGGCGCCGATCGCGCTCATCTTCTGCGAGAAGTCCTTCAGGCAGGCCGGTCCGCTCGACGACTTCCGGCAGTTCGGGGCGACGCTCGTCAGGAACGACTGCACGGACGCGGCGTTCATCGCCGAGCCGTTGTAGAAGTTGGCGTCGCTGATGATGTTGCCCGGGTCGAAGTCGCCGGCGACGGCGGCCGAGGCGGACTCGGTCGTGGTCTGCTCGGACAGGATCGTGCCGAAGGTCAGCCCGCTGACGGCGACGGCGAGTGCCGCGACGATCGCGAGGGAGGTCCGGAAGGGTCGGCGACGGCGCCCGTCCGACTCGGTCTGGATGGAACGCATCACGGCACCTCCGCCGGCATCGGGTCGGACGTCGTCGACGCGGAGCCGACGGCGTAGGTCAGGGTGACGGACCAGGTGCCGCTGGGGACCTGGGCCGCGGGGAACGCGACCTGCGCGCAGTTGACCGAGGAAGCGCTCGCCTGCGCCGCGCTCGTGGCGGTGCGCGTGACGCTCCCCTTCTTCGCGGTGAACGTGCAGGTCCCGCTGGTGTCGGTGGTGCCGGAGACGAGTCCGCCGGCCTGCAGCGACTTCGAGGCCGTGTCCCAGCCGCTGTAGGTGACGACGGCGGTCGCCGGGAAGTCCGACGGGTCGGTGTCCGGCTCGTTGGTCGAGCCGCTCCCCGGGAAGGCACCGGGGGTGTCGTCGTCCGAGGCGGTGGGGTCGTCGGTGGCCTCGGACGCGGGCGACGACGCGGTGCCGGTGGGCTCCGTGGTCGCCGGGTCGTCGGCGGTCGGGGTCGGACTCGCGGTGCGGGTCGCTGACGCGGACGGCGACGGGGTGGCGTCGTCGCCACCACCGGAACAACCGGCCAAGAGAACACTGAGGGCACCGACCACCGCGAACGCAGCGATCGGCCTGGATGCGAGGAGCATGCTGACGGGCCGTCCTGTGGATGTTGACAAGGGTCCGGGTTGCGACAACGGTAACCCCAAAGTGAAGGTTGAGGGTTGGATCGGTCCGGAATCACCCCCGCTCGGGGTGCACGACGGCCGTCGCCCATCCCTGCCGCGCGGGCCCGGTGAGTATGCTGTTCCGGTCCTGCCCCCACGAACGAAGAGACGTATGGTCGATCAAGCCCGCATGGCGGCGCTCGCGAAGGAACCCCTCGTCGTGATCGGCGCTCCGACGAGCGCCTTCCGCGGAACCTGGCGAGAGCTGCGCGACGTCTTCCGGCAGCGCGAGATGCTCGGGATGCTCATCCGACGCGACCTCAAGGCGCGGTACAAGGACTCGGCGCTCGGGTTCGTGTGGACGCTGGTGCGCCCCCTGACCCAGCTGCTCATCTACTACTTCGTCATCGGCAAGGTCCTCGGCGCCGCCAACGGCATCGACAACTTCGCGATCTACGTCTTCACCGGCCTGACCGCGTACACGCTCTTCAGCGAGATCGTCGCCGGGTCGACCGGCTCGATCGTCGGCAACTCCGGGCTGATCAAGAAGGTCTACGTCCCGCGCGAGGTCTTCCCGCTCGCCAGCGTCGGCGCGGCCCTGGTCAACTTCACCATCCAGTTCGCGATCCTGCTCGCCGCGACCGTGGTCATCGGCGTCTTCCCGTTCCACGAGGGGCTCGTCTACCTGATCCCGTCGCTCGCGGTGATCCTCGTCTACGGCGCGGCCATCGGCCTGGTGCTCTCGGCCCTCAACGTGTACCTGCGCGACGTGCAGTTCGTCATCGACGTCGGCCTGATGGTCCTCCTCTGGGCCTCGCCGATCGTGTACTCGTACTCGCGGGTGGTCGCCACCGTGAACACCGACTGGCTCATCACCGCCTACACGAACAACCCCCTGACGCTGGCCGTGCTCGGCATGCAGAACGCGATCTGGCTGCACGACCCGGCCGACGTCACGTACCCGGACCACCTGATGCTGCGCCTCGGCATCGCGTTCGTCATCGGTGTCCTCTGCCTCCTCGGCGCGCAGCGGGTGTTCTCCCGTCTGCAGGGCAACTTCGCGCAGGAGCTGTAGACCATGGCCATCAGCACCCCCGTCGCCCCGACGCCCACCGAGGGCACCGCCGAGCGGCCGGACGTCATCGTCATCGACCACGTCCGCAAGCGCTTCACAGTCCGCAAGGACAACACCCTGCGCGAGCGCATCGTCACGCTCGGTCGCGCCGGCCGCAAGCACCGACAGGACTTCTGGGCCCTCGACGACGTCACCGTGTCGATCCAGGCCGGCTCCACGGTCGGCCTCATCGGCCAGAACGGCTCCGGCAAGTCGACCCTGCTCAAGGCGATCGGCGGCATCATCCAGCCGACCTCCGGCACGGTGGCCCGCCGCGGTCGCCTCGCTGCCCTGCTCGAGCTCGGCGCCGGCTTCCACCCCGACCTGTCCGGGCGCGAGAACGTCTACCTCAACGCGTCGTTGCTCGGGCTGAGCCGCAAGCAGACCGACGAGAAGTTCGACGACATCCTGGCGTTCTCGGGGATCGGCGACTTCATCGACACCCAGGTGAAGTTCTACTCATCCGGCATGTACGTGCGACTCGCCTTCGCCGTCGCCGTGCACACCGACCCCGACGTCCTGCTCGTCGACGAGGTGCTGGCCGTCGGCGACGAGGCGTTCCAGCGCAAGTGCCTCGACCGCATCCGCACCTTCCAAGAGGCGGGCAAGACGATCATCATCGTCACGCACTCGCTCAGCCAGGTGCAGGAGATGTGCGACCGGGTGGTCCTGCTCAACAAGGGCAAGGTGCTGCACGACGGCGATCCCGTCCAGGCCGTGAGCATGTTCCGCGAGGTCCTCGAGGAACGCCGCCAGGGCGAGCTCAGCACCGACGTCGCCGTCGGCCGCGGCAAGGTCCTCGGCGCGAGCGTGCACGTCGACGGCAAGGAGCCCCGCGCCGAGGTCATGCCCGGCGACGACCTCGTCGTGGACATGGAGTTCGAGCACCTGGACGGCATCGCCGACTGGGAGGCCGCGGTGCAGATCAACAACGCCGGCGGCCAGGTCGTGTACGGCACCACCACCGGCATCATGGGCCTCGAACTGCAGCCGCTGCACGGTCGCCGGAAGCTCCGCCTGCGGATCGCCGACACCGCGTTCGGCACCGGCAAGTACTTCATCAACGTGTCGATGATGGACTCCGCCGGCCGCCACCTGCACGACATGCCGGAGTGCGACTCGTTCGAGGTGCCCGGGTTCGAGAACGCCGTGGGCACGGTCTACGCGCAGCCCTCGATCGAGGAGCTGGACTGAGCCCGACCGACGACGGCACCGACGTCCGGACCCCGGGTGTCCCGCGCACCGCGGTCGTCGTCGTCAACTGGGAACGCGCCGACCTGACGACCGCGGCCGTCCGCGCCGTGCTCGCCGAGGGCGCGGCCGACCAGGTGGTCGTCGTCGACAACGGCTCGTCGGACGACTCCGTCGCCGTCCTCCGCCGCGAGCTGCCCGACGTCGACGTGGTCGCGCAGGAGCACAACGGTGGGTTCGCGGCCGGCGCCAACACCGGCATCCGGCACGCGGACGCCGAGGTCGTCGTGCTGCTCAACAACGACGCGGTCCCCGCGCCGGGCTTCGTCGCGGCGCTCCGCGACCACCTGGCGCAGGCGCGGCCCGAGGTCGCGGCCGTGACGGGCCGCATCGTGCTCGCCGGACGCTGGACGAGCCTCCCGGTCGGCGCGACGCCAGCACCCGGCCAGCGCGTGCTGCAGGGCCACGACGGCCGCTCGTGGACGCCGTCGCCCGACGGCGACGTGCGGCTCAACTCGACCGGTGTGCGCGTCGACCGCGACGGCAACGGCATGGACCGTGACTGGTTCGCGCCCGTCGACCGGGTCGCGGACGTCGACGTCTTCGGGTTCTCCGGTGGGGCCTCCGCCCTGCGGCGGAGCGCCCTCGACGACGTCGGCCTGCTCGACGAGTCGCTCTTCATGTACTACGAGGACACCGAGCTCACGTGGCGACTCCGCCGACGCGGCTGGCGCGTGGAACACGCGGCCGATGCGGTCGTCGAGCACGACCACTCGGCGTCGTCCGGGGTGCAGAGCGACCTGTTCCTCTTCCGCAACGCGCGCAACCGGGTGGTCGTCGCGCTCTGGCACGCGCCGTGGGGCACCGTCCTGCGGGCGAGCGCCCGGACCCTCTTCCGCGGCCTGCGCGGGCTGCTGGCCGCTCCCACCCGACGGGAGGCCCGGCTCGTCCTGGCAGCGTTCGCGGACGTCGTCGGGGCGCTCCCGTCGCACCTCGCGCGGCGGCTCCGCGAGTCGCGGCGCGCGTCCGTCCCGCGCCGCAGCGTGGACCCGGGCGCATGAGCGCGGAGGGCTATCCTGGTCACTCCCCTGCTCGCTCCCCCGCCGACGGTCCCGACCGTGGCTCCCCCGTTCGGAAGGACCCTCGCGTGCCGCAGCTCACCGTCCTCGTCGACGGGACCGCGGTACCGCGTGCACTCGGCGGTGTGGGCCGCTACGTCGAGGGGGTCGTGTCGCACCTGACCGACCCGGCGCTCGACGTCCACCTGGTGGTCCGACCCGTGCACGCTCCGCACTTCGCCGCCGTCGCGCCGCACGCGACCGTGCACACCGCGCCGGGCTGGACCGACTCGGTGCCGCTCCGGTTCCTCTGGGAGCAGACCGGGCTGCCGGCACTCGGCCGACGACTCGGCGCGCAGGTGCTGCACTCCCCGCACTACACGTTCCCGTTCGGCTGGCGCGGCGGATCCGTCGTCACCCTGCACGACGCCACGTTCTTCTCGAACCCCGAGTGGCACTCCCGCCTGAAGCGGACGTTCTTCACCTGGTGGAGCCGCCGGTCCCTGCGCTCCCGCCCGGTCGTCATCGTGCCGAGCGCGGCCACCGCGACCGAGGCCGCACGGGTCGTGACCGGCATCCGCGCCGACGTCCGGGTCGCACCGCTCGGCGTCGACCGTGCCGTGTTCCACGAGCCGTCCACCGCCGAGGTCGAGGACGCCCGGATCGCCGCGACGCTGCCCGAGGGTGCGCCGTGGATCGCGTTCCTCGGCACGATCGAACCGCGGAAGAACGTCACCGCGCTGCTCGACGCCTACGCCGCGCTGCGTTCCGCGCGCGCGGACGGTGGCTCGGCTGGTGGCTCCGACGTCCCGTGGCTGGTGCTCTCCGGGGCCCGCGGGTGGGACGAGTCCGCGATCGCCCGGCTCGACGCGCTGCAGCCGGACGACCACGTGATCGAGGCCGGCTACCTGCCCCTCGAGGACCTGGCAGGCTACCTCGGCGGCGCGGAGTTCGTCGTCTACCCGTCGCTCGGCGAGGGCTTCGGGCTGCCGGTGGTCGAGGCGATGGCCTCCGGCGCCTGCGTCCTGACCACCCGGCGGCTGTCGCTGCCCGAGGTCGGCGGTGACGCAGCGGTGTACACCGAGCCGTCCGCCTCCGCACTGGCGTCCGCGATGACGGGGCTGCTCGACGATCCGTCGCTCGCCGCGTCGCACCGGGCGGCCGCGCTGGCCCGGGCCGCCTCGTTCACGTGGGAGGCCACGGCAGCCGTGCACGTCGAGGCCTACTCGGCCGTGGCCCGGGACGCGCGGGCCGGGGGTACCCGGTGATCCGCGTCGCCGTGCTGACGGTCACCTACAACACCGGCGAGACCATCCGGCCGTTCCTGGCGAGCGTCGCGGCGGCGTCCTCAGAGCCGGTCGCCGTCGTGATCGCCGACAACGGCTCCGCCGACATCGACGCACTGCGGGCGATCGGTGAGTCCTACGGTGCCGTCGTGGTGTCCTCCGGGGGCAACCGCGGCTACGGCGGGGGCATCGACGCCGCACTGAGCGCCCTCGACGACGTCCTGCCCGACGTCCGCCCCGAGTTCCTGCTCGTCACGAACCCCGACGTCGTGCTCGCACCCGGCTCGATCGACGAACTCGTCCGCGCCGCCGACCGGCTGCCGTCCGGCGGGTCGTTCGGGCCGCGGATCCTCGACGAGCAGGGTGAGACGTACCCGTCCGCACGCCAGCTGCCGTCGCTCCGGACCGGGCTCGGCCACGCGGCGTTCTCGCGGTTCTGGCCCGCCAATCCGTGGAGCCAGCGGTACTGGTCCACCACGCAGGTCGTCGAGCGCGAGGCCGGCTGGCTGTCCGGCGCGTGCTTCCTCATCCGGACGTCGGTGTTCCGCGAGCTCGGCGGGTTCGACGAGTCGTACTTCATGTACTTCGAGGACGTCGACCTGGGCCAGCGCGTCGGTCGCTCCGGTCGCGCGAACGTGTACGTGCCGACGGCCGTGGTCACCCACACCGGGGCGCACTCGACGTCGTCCAACCGGCGCCGGATGGAGATCGAGCACCACCGCAGCGCGTACCGGTTCCTGTCGCGGAAGTACCGGGCGTGGTGGCTCTGGCCGCTGCGCGTCGCCCTGCACGCGGGCCTCTCCGCCCGCGCCCGCTGGGTCACACGCAAGTAGCCCGGTCGGGGTCTTTGCGCGCGGGGTTCTGCCATCGCGCCCCCGCACGGTCGTGGGGGCCCCCCCCCCCCCGGCGCCCCCCCCCCCCCCCGGGGGGGCCCCCCCCCCCCCCGGGGGCCGCCCCCCGCGCGCGCCCCCCCCGCCGGGGCGCGGGCCCCCCCCCGCCGGGGGGGCGGGCCGGGCCTCCCCCCCCCGGGCCCCTTCTGCGGGGGGGCGGGGGGGCCCCCCCCCCCCCCCCCCCCCCCCCCGCGGGGGGGGCGGGGGGGGGGGGGGGCCCCCCCCCCCCCCCCCGCCGGGGGGGCCCCCCCCCCCCCCGGGGCCCCCCACGACCGCAGCGGGGCGCGCACATCGGTCGCAGCTTCGGAGGCCCCGGTTCGATCGCGTTCCGCACAACCGAAGTGCACGTGAACCGCGGGATTGCACGGCTCGACCGCACTTTGGTTGTGCGGAGCGTCGCGCGGCGGGGACGCGGGCAGCGGGTCAGGCGCGGAGGCGGGCGCGTTCGGTTCGGGCTGCGTCCAGCAGCACGTCGGCTCGGGCGTCGAAGGAGTGCTCTGCGGCGATGCGCGACGCCACCGCCGCCCGCTCGGCAGCAGTCGGCCACACTCGTGCCGGGTCCAGGAGCGCAGCGAGCTCGTCACGGGAACGCGCCACCGCGAGCGTCGGGACGTCGAGCACCTCGGTCAGCCCGGCGACCTCGTCGGTGACGACGACTCCCCCGGACGCCAGCACGTCGAACACCCGGTTCGACACGAAGCCACCGGCCGCCATGTCCGCCCAGTGGTCGTTGAGCACCACGCGCGCCGAGGCGTAGGCCGTGGCGACCTCGGCCCGGCTCAGCGACGGTTCGCCGAGCGCTGCGTCGGGGACCACGCCCTGCCACGCCGGGCCGTGCACGCGAAGGTCGGCTCCGAGCGCCACGGCATCGGCGACCACCGGGCGCGCGGCGCCGCGGGTCGAGCCGACGAAGACCACCCGGTCGGCATCGGGGCTCGTCGTCGCCCGCGCGCCCGGGTGGAACACCGCGGGGTCGGTCGCCTGCAGCAGCGTGCGGACCGGGACCCCCGACCGCGCTGCGGCCGCAGCAGCCCAGACCGGCCCGGCGGCGAAGGCCGCGTCGAACGACCGGAGCTCGGTGTCGGAGACGTCGTCGGGGTGGCTGATCACCCAGAGCAGGTTCACCGACGCAGGGTTCGGCGGCACCCGGTCGAGCCCGCGGATCACGAGCGTCACGTCGTCCGCGGCATCGTCGTCCCGCACGTGGGCGTCACGGCGGTCGATCCGGACGCGCTGCCCGAGCCGCTCGAGGGCCCCGGCCAGCTCGGCGGCGAAGTGCACGTCGCCCCAGCCGTCACCCTCGGGCCCGGCGGGAGCGGCGATCTTCAGCGACCAGGTGAGCGGGTCGGTGGCGCTGCTGGTCGTCCGGCGGACCGGTGTCACCGGTCGCGCTCCCCACGGCGGCAGCGGCGGCCCGGCGGAGACTGCAGCGCCCCGGCCGTCGACCGAGTCCCGTCTCGCGTCCCGCCACGACGAGAACACGTCCACGGTGGCAGCGTCGATCGTCCGCCCGGGTTCAGCGAGTCGGACGGTCTCACCGACGTCCTTCACCAGGATCGTGGGACCCGACTGCGGTCGCTGGCGCACGGCGCACGCGTGCGTCCACCCGACGAGCGTCGTCGGCTCGTCCGTGAGCACGGGCGCAGGGACGATCGCGGCCCGGGGCACAGCGAGCACGGGTTGATCGGCACCGAACACCGAGTCCCCCGTGCCGAACGGACGGTCGTCGGACCACGGGAGTGCGCCGGGACGGATGAGCAGTGCACCGTTCCGCGCTGAACCGTCCGCCGTGCGCACCGAGGCCTGCACCAGGCGGTGGACTCCGGTCTCGGCGAGTGCCCGGAGGCCGGCGGCATCGATCGTCACCGAGGTGTCGACGAGCACGAGGACCCGTCCGACCCCGGCGGCGAGGCCGGCGTTGATCGCGGACCCCAGGCCGTCGACCGGCACGCTCCGCACCCACGGCAGGCGACGACCGAACGGATCGCGCGGCGAGGCGTCGGCGACGTAGCTCACGGCGCGGACGTCAGCGCCACGGCCGAAGGCCTCGCGGGCGACGGCGACGAGGCGCGCGACCTCGGCGTGCCGGTCCGACCGGGTCGTGACGAGGACCGTGACGTCCTGGTCCAGGTGCGGCAGGGGGCCGTCGAAGCCGGCCACGCGGACGACGTCGGTCGTCGCTGCGGGCGTGGGACGGGCCTCCCGGTCGGGGTGGTCGGCAGCCGTCGTGTCGCGACGACGGCGACCGAACCACCCAGAACCGGACGCCACGGGCGGTGCTAGGCGCCGAGGAGCCGCTGGAGGTAGACGCCGTAGCCGCCCTTGACGAGCGGTGCGGCGAGCTCGGCGAGCTGCGCGTCGTCGATCCAGCCGTTGCGCCAGGCGATCTCCTCGATGCACCCGATCTTGAAGCCCTGACGGTCCTCGATGACCTTGACGTACTCGGACGCCTGCATCATCGACTCGAACGTGCCGGTGTCGAGCCACGCGGTGCCACGGTCGAGGACCTGGACGCCGAGTTCACCGGCCTCGAGGTAGCGCTCGTTGACCGTCGAGATCTCGAGCTCGCCACGGGCGCTCGGCTCGATCGTCTTCGCGATCTCGATGACCTTGTTGTCGTAGAAGTACAGGCCGGGGACGGCGTAGTTCGACTTCGGCTCGGCCGGCTTCTCCTCGATGGAGACGGCCGTGAAGTCGTCGTCGAACTCCACGACGCCGTAGGCCTTCGGGTCGGCCACGTGGTACGCGAAGATCGTCGCACCGTCGACCTCGGTGTTCTTCCGCAGGTTCGTCCCGAGGCCGGTGCCGTGGAAGATGTTGTCGCCGAGGACGAGTGCGACGCTGTCGTCGCCGATGAAGTCCTCGCCGATGACGAAGGCCTGCGCGAGCCCGTCCGGGGACGGCTGCACGGCGTACTGGATCTCCATGCCGAAGGCGGAGCCGTCGCCGAGCAGGGCCTTGAACTGCTCGTTGTACTCCGGCGTCGTGATGACGAGCACTTCGCGGATGCCGGCCATCATCAGGGTCGACAGGGGGTAGTAGACCATCGGCTTGTCGTAGATCGGCATGAGCTGCTTGCTGATGCCCTTGGTGATCGGCCAGAGGCGCGTGCCGGATCCACCGGCGAGGATGATGCCCTTCATCGGGATCGCTTCCTTACTTCGTTACTTCGTCGTGCGGAGGGACTCGGTGTAGGCCACGCACTCCTCGTACGTCGGCAGCAGACCGGCGGCGGCGGCCGCTTCGAGCGTCGGGGCGCTCGTGTCCTTCTCGGAGAGCACCGGCTCACCGATGCCGTCCGGCAGTTCGAGTCCGACGGTCGGGTCGAGGATCGTGATCCCCTTCTCGCGCTGGGGGTCGTAGTGTGCGCTGACCAGGTAGTTCACGGTGGAGTGGTCCTCGAGCGCGACGATCGCGTGACCGAGGCCCTCGGACAGGTACACGGCCTTGCGGTCGACGTCGTCGATGCGGACCGAGTCCCACTGCCCGAACGTCGGCGAACCGACGCGGATGTCGACGATGTAGTCGATGAAGGCGCCTCGGACGGCGGTGACGTACTTGGCCTGGCTCGGGGCGACGAGGGCGTAGTGGATGCCCCGCGCGACGCCGGCCGACGAGATCGACATGTTCACCTGGCGGAGGTCCAGCGGGTGACCGACCGTCTCCTCGAGGACGTCGGCCCGGTACGCCTCGAGGAATGCTCCTCGTGCGTCGCCGTGCTGGACGGGCGTGAACTCCCACGCGCCGGGGATCTTCAGTTCGCGGATCTGCACCGGGGAAGCCTAGCAAGGTGGCGCATCGCATAGGCTGTCCTGGTTCTGTGCCCCGCGCCCCGCGCGCTGCGACTCCCGAAACGAGACCAAGCGAGCCCGTGAAGCTATTCGTCCAGATCCCCTGCCTCAACGAGGAGAACACCCTCGCCAGCGTCATCGACTCGATCCCGCGTGAGATCGACGGCATCGACGAGATCGAGATCCTGGTCATCAACGACGGCAGCACCGACCGCACCGTCGAGGTCGCCAAGGAGCACGGCGTCAAGCACTTCGTGCACCACACGACCAACATGGGGCTCGCCCGGTCGTTCCGCGACGGCGTCGACTACGCCCTGCTGCACGGTGCCGACATCGTCGTCAACACCGACGGCGACAACCAGTACCCGCAGGCGCAGATCGCCGAACTCGTCCAGCCGATCCTGCGCAAGGAAGCCGAGATCGTCATCGGCGACCGGCAGACCCGCACGATCGAGCACTTCTCCGGCTTCAAGAAGCTCATGCAGCGCTTCGGGTCGTGGGTCGCCAGCCGCGCCGCCGGGCTCGACCTGCCCGACGCCGCGAGCGGGTTCCGCGCCTACTCGAAGTACTCGCTGATCCGCTTGAACATCGTCACGCGCTTCAGCTACTGCATGGAGACCATCGTGCAGGCCGGCTACAAGCGCCTGGCGATCGCGTCCGTGCCGATCACGACGAACCCGAAGACCCGCGAGTCCCGGCTGTTCAGCAACATCTTCCAGCACATGTTCGAGTCCGGCTCGGCGATCGCCCGGGTCTACCTGATGTACCGGCCGATGGCGCTCTTCGCCTGGGTCAGCGTGATCCTGGGCGGGCTCGGGCTCTGGCCGCTCGTCCGCTACCTGGTGCTGCTCGCGATGCAGACCCCCGGCAACCACCTGCAGTCGATCATCCTCGGTGTGGTGCTGCTCATCACGGCGCTGCTCTCCATCGTGATCGGCGTCGTCGCCGACCTCACCCGCCTCAACCGCACGCTGGCCGAGGAGCAGCTCGACCTGCAGAAACTGCAGCGGTATGGCGACTGACACGGCCCCGGCCGTGTCGGGCACCGTCGCCCGCCCACGGGTCGGCCGTGCTGAGCGCGTCGTCGTCATCGCCCTGACGGTCGCGTTCGCCGCCGTCCTGGCGGTCTGGGCGATCGTGACGACCACCTACAAGGCGCCGGACGAGCCGACGCACGTCGACGCCGTCCTGCACCTGGCGATCGGTGACGCCTGGCCGGAGCCGGGCGCGATGCACTACCTCAACGCCACGCACGACACGCAGATCAGCAACCTGCGACAGCCGGCGTCGGACAACGCGACGTGGGGCCAGCTGCTGCGGGAGTTCCCCGGCGTGCACCCGACGAGCATCGACCAGATGTCGCAGCACCCGCCCACGTACTACGCGCTGGCCGCCGGGGTGCTCCACCTGGTGCACTTCGAGGACCTACGGTGGGACCACGCCGTGATGGCCCTGCGGCTGTTCGACGCCCTGCTCGTGCTGCCCCTGCCGTTCCTGGCGTGGGCCACGGTGCGTCGACTGACCGGCTCGCCCCGGGCTGCCGTGGTCGGCGGGGCGGCGATCCTGGCCGTCCCCGAGGTCGCGTCGATCGGTACCTCGGTGACGAACGACGCCCTGATGCTGCCCCTCGCGGGTGCGCTGGTGTACTTCGTCGTCCGGCTGCTGACGGGCGACCAGCGGGTGCGGACCACGGTGTGGATCGGCCTGCTGCTCGGCGCGATGCTGCTGACGAAGGGAACCGCCCTGCCCGCGGTCCCCTTCGTCGGGATCGCGGTGATGGCGGCGGGCTGCACCCGCGCGACCGTCTGGCGGAACGTGCTGCGCACCACCTGGACGCTGGGGATCGCCGGTGTCGTCGGTGGGTGGTGGTGGCTGCGGAACATCCTCGTGTACCACGCGATCCAGCCCGACGGCATGGCCTACGCCCGTCCGTCGATGCCGTTCCCGGACGACACCGCCGCCAGTCCGGAGGTCTTCCTGCGCGACTACTGGAACGGCGTGACCCGCACGTTCTGGGGCAGCGTCGGCGGCCTGACGCAGTTCCAGTTCGCCCAGTTCCTGATCGACGGCCTGACCATCGTGTCGATCGCCGGCATCGTCATCTGGGCGTTCCGCCGCGGCCCGTCGCTGCGGCCCGCGATCGTCCTGGCGTCGTACCCCGTCATCCTGATCGCCCTGCACATGCAGAGCGGGTGGGGCGGCTACGTGCGGAACACGATCGTCGCCGGCACCCAGGGGCGCTACTACTACCCCACCCTCATCGCCCTGATCGCCCTGAGCGCCCTGGCCTGGCGGCGCGTGACCGTCACCGCGGCCGGCGCCACACGACTGGCCGTCGGCATGTCCGTCGCAGCGACGGCCATCGCCCTCTACGGCGTCGTCTACGCGCTCCGGGCGTTCGGCCGCGACGCCGCGTTCTGGATCGACGAGTTCTCGATCGTCAAGTTCGACCAGTACGGCATGCTCGCCGCCGGCGGGAACTTCACGCTGGCCACCGTGGCGGCGGTCGCGCTGATCGCCACGGCGGTCCTGCTGGTGCGTTTCGTGCGCCGGACGGCGGTGACGGTGTGACCGCCCGCCGCGAGTGGGTCGTGCTCGGCACGATCACGACCGCATGGCTGGGCTTGCTGCTCGGCTTCGCCCTGCTCACCCCCGCGTTCGGCGCCCCAGACGAGCCCGCGCACGTCGACGCCGCGTTCCGGCTGGCGCTCGGCCTCGGGTGGCCGCACGGCGGCGAGATGCACTACCTCGCTGCGATCCGGCAGATCGTGGAGCACCCGGTGCCCGCCGTCGACCGCCCCACGGTCGACGCGCTCCTGGCAGCGGTCCCCGGCGACTCCCCCGCGATCGACCCGATGTCACAGAACCCGCCGACGTACTGGCTCGTCGCCGCGGGCATCCTGCGCCTGATCCGCTTCGGGGCGCACGACTGGGCCACCTCGGTGCTCGTCCTGCGCCTGTTCGACGTCGTGCTCGTGACCGCGCTGCCCGTGCTCGTGTGGGCGACCGTCCGCCGGGTGACGCGGTCGCCGCGGACCGCCCTGGTCGCACCGCTGCTGCTCTTCGCGGTGCCGCAGCTCGCGCAGGTGGCCGCCGGCGTGACGTCGTGGGCGCCGATGATCCTGCTCGGCGCCGTGCTCGTGTGGCTGAGCGTGCGCGTGCTCACCGGTGACCGGTCGTGGTGGACCACGGCCGGGTTGGCCGTGGCGGTGACCGGCCTTGCAGCGATCAGCGCACTCGGCCTGCTGGCAGTGCCGTTCGTCGTGCTCGTGTTCGCGCTGGCCCGCGACGAGCGCGACGAGCGCGACGAGCGCGACCGCGACCGCGACCGCGACCAGCGCACCGCACGTCCGTGGCGCCGCGCGGCCCTGCACGCCGGCGTGGTCGTCGTCGCCGCCGCCGCGGTGTCCGGCTGGTGGTGGGTCCGCACGCTGCTCGTCAGCGGGACCCTGCTGCCGGACGCCCTGCGCGGCGTCACCACGGTGCAGCCGTACCCGTCGGGCGGCGCGAACCCCGGCGCGTTCGCCGGTCGGCAGTGGGACGGCCTGACCGCCTCGTTCTTCGGGGGCTTCGGCGCGAACCAGTGGCCACTGCCGCCCATGGTCGTCGACGCCCTGGCGATCGTCGGTCTCGTCGCCCTCGGCTGGTCGTGCGCGCGTCGTGGCGCCGGACGCCGGGTGATGACCATCGCCCTGGTCTGGCCGGTGCTCGTCGTCGTCGCGACCCTTGCCTACGACTGGCGGAACTACCTCGGCACCCACCAGGGCAACGGGCTGCAGGGCCGGTTCATGTTCGTGGCCGTCGTCGCCCTCGTGCTGTCGCAGGCCGTGGCGTGGCGTGCCCTGGTCGTCCGTCCGGAACTGCGCCGTCGGCTCGCCCGGATCGCCGCCGTCGGCTCGTTCGCCATCGCCCTGTACGGCATCGGCATCGCGTACCGCGGCGCGTGGGAGAACGTCCAGTTCCGGGTCACCCCCGGCGGCCTGTCGGCGATGGCCGGTGGCTCGCTCGCCGGGCCGCTCCCGATCGCGCTGGCCGGCGCGCTGTTCCTCGCCGCCGCCGTCGCATCCGCCGTGTTCGTCTGGCGCGCGGCCGCAGTGCCGAGCACCACGGCCGCCGTGCCGAGCACCACGACCACCCCCGTCACCGGGCTCCCGCTAGAATCGCCGCCGACCCACGAACCGACCGTCAGGAAAGAGAACTCGTGAAGATCCTCGTCACCGGAGGGGCCGGCTTCATCGGCTCGAACTTCGTCCGCCGCACCCTGGAGGACGCGTACCCCGGCCTCGAGGGCGCCGAGGTCGTCGTCTACGACGCGCTGACCTACTCCGGCAACGAATCGAACCTCGCACCGGTCGCCGACTCCCCCCGCTACACCTTCGTGCACGGCGACATCCGCGACGCCGCGAAGCTCGACGAGGTCGTCCCGACGGTCGACGCGATCGTGCACTTCGCCGCCGAGTCCCACGTCGACCGCTCGGTCCGCGACTCCGGCATCTTCGTCGAGACGAACGTCGTCGGCACCCAGCGCCTGCTCGACGCTGCGCTCCGCCACGGCACCGAGCGCTTCGTGCACGTCTCCACCGACGAGGTCTACGGCTCCATCAGCGAGGGCTCGTGGGACGAGGAGCGCCCGCTCGAGCCGAACTCCCCGTACTCGGCGTCGAAGGCCGGCAGCGACCTGCTCGCCCGCAGCTACCACCGCACCCACGGGCTGAACCTCTCGATCACGCGCTGCTCGAACAACTACGGGCCGTACCACTTCCCCGAGAAGGTCATCCCGCTCTTCGTCACGAACCTCATCGACGACGTGCACGTCCCGCTGTACGGCGAGGGCAACAACATCCGCGACTGGCTGCACGTCGACGACCACACCCGCGGCATCGCGATGGTCCTGACCCGTGGCCGCGCCGGCGAGATCTACAACATCGGTGGCGGCACCGAGCTCACCAACAAGGAGCTCACGCAGCTGCTCCTCGACGCCACCGGCAAGGACTGGTCGTACGTCGACCGCGTCGCCGACCGCCTCGGGCACGACCTGCGCTACTCGGTCGACATCTCGAAGATCCAGGCCGAGCTCGGCTACGAGCCGCAGGTCCCCTTCGAGCAGGGCCTGGCCGACGTCGTGCAGTGGTACCGCGACAACCGTTCGTGGTGGGAGCCGCTCAAGGAGCGCGCAGCGATCGCATGACCAGGTACCTCATCACCGGCGCCGCCGGCATGCTCGGCCGTGACCTCCGGGCCGCGCTCGCCGGCCGCGACGTCACGGCACTCTCGCGCGCCGAGCTCGACATCACCGACCCGGCCGCGGTGGACGCCGCCGTCGCCGGACACGACGTCGTGATCAACTCCGCCGCGTACACGAAGGTCGACGACGCAGAAGGCCACGAGGACGACGCCTTCGCCGTCAACGCGACCGGCCCGAAGCTCCTGGCCGAGGCCGCGGTCCGCCACGGCGCGAAGCTCGTCACCGTGTCGACGGACTACGTCTTCGACGGCAACGGCACCGCCCCGTACGCCGAGGACGCCCCGACCGACCCGATCAACGCCTACGGCCGCACCAAGGCCGCGGGCGAGGCGTTCGTGCGCGAGATCGCCCCGGACACGTCGTACGTCGTCCGCACCGCCTGGATCTACGGCGCGCACGGACCGAACTTCGCCGCGACGATGCTCCGGCTGGCCGGCTCGCACGACACCGTGAGCGTCGTCACCGACCAGGTCGGTCAGCCGACGTGGACCGGCGACCTCGCCGCGCGGATCGTCGAGCTCGTCGACGGCGACGCCCCCGCGGGCGTCTACCACGGCACCAACGCCGGGCAGGGGTCGTGGTTCGACTTCACCCGCGCCATCTACACCGAGCTCGGACTCGACCCCGAGCGCGTCCTGCCGACCGACAGCGCCGCGTTCGTCCGGCCGGCGCCGCGCCCGGCGTACAGCGTGCTCGGCCACGACGGCTGGTCGCGCGCCGGCCTCGCGCCGATGCGCGACTGGCGCGAGGCGCTGCGCGCCGCGGTGGCCGCAGGAGCGTTGACGAAGTAGGCACGGCAGTCGACCGGGAGGCCCGGATCACGTCCGCCGCGTCGCGAACGTGATCCGGGCCTCCCGTCCAGGTCTCCTGCCGCGGCTTCCAGGGGGCGGCCCACCGGCCCTGGTAGGGTCGGGCAGCCGGGCGCCGGGCCGGTCCTCGGCCCCATCACCACGACGAGGAGAGCAGCACCATGACCACCCTCCACGTCCTCGTCGACCAGGTCGTCGCACCCGTTCCGGGTGGCATCGGGCGGTACGCCGAGGAGCTCGCCCGGCACCTCGTCGCGAACGCGCCGAGCGGCTGCGACGTCGCCGGGGTCGTGTCCGCGGTCAGCTCCGACGAGATGGCTCATCTGCGCACCCTGCTGCCCGGTCTGTCCGACCTGCAGCGTCTGCCGCTGGCCCGTCGTGAACTCTCGCTCGCGTGGCAGGGCGGCTTCGTCGGTGGCATCGCGAAGGGCATGGTGCACGCGCCGAGCGTCCTCGCTCCCCTGGTCAAGCACGACCGGTTCCAGGACCCGGGCCGGCAGACCGTCGTCACCGTGCACGACACCGTGCCGTGGACGAACCCCGAGACCCTGACGCCCCGCGGCGTCCACTTCCACAAGGCGATGGTGAAGCGCGCGTGGAAGCACGCCGACGCCGTCGTCGTCCCCACCCACGCGGTCGCGAGCGCACTGAACGAGATCCACCGGTTCGACGACCGACTGCGCGTCATCGGCGGAGCTCCGAGCGGTCGGCTGCGGCTGCCCGTCGACGCCGACCTGCGCGCCGAGCGTCTCGGCCTGCCGGACCGCTACGTGCTGGCAGTCGGCACGCTCGAACCACGCAAGGCGCTCGGGTCCCTGATCGAGGCGCTCGCGCACCCCGACGCCCCCGCCGACATCCCGCTCGTGATCTCCGGCCCGGACGGCTGGGGCGACGTCGACGTGTACGGCACCGCCGAGCGCGCCGGGCTCGCCCGCGACCGGGTGAAGGTGCTCGGGCGGATCGACGACGCCGACCTCGCCGTGGTCTACGACCGGGCGACGGTGTTCGTGTTCCCGAGCTTCGCCGAGGGCTTCGGCCTGCCCGTGATCGAGGCGATGAGCTTCGGCACCCCGGTCATCCACTCCGACGACCCCGCGGTGGCCGAGGTCGCGTCCGACGCCGGGGTGACCGTCGCCCGGAACCCGCGGGACTCCTACCCGGAGCGGATCGCGCAGGCGGTCTACCAGGTCGTCAACGACCCGTTGCTCGCCGGGCAGCTCGCCGTCGCCGGGCCGGATCGTGCCCGCATGTACGACTGGAGCGACTCCGCCGCCGAGACCTGGCAGCTGCACGCCGACCTCTGAGCCGGCGCGGGCGTCACGTCACTCCTCGGAGGTGTACGTCACTTCTTGTACGTGTACGTGCTGACCCAGTCGATGTACAGGTGACCGGTGGCGCCCCAGTTGCCCACCTGGAACATGTACCGGTGCGCGGTCTTCGGGACGTGCTTCGTGATCGTCTTGATCACCTTGCCGTCGAGGCGGTAGCGCACCGACTTCCCCGGGATCCACTCGATCGAGTACGTGTGCCACGAGCGCCACGAGACGCCGGTGCTCAGGCTCGTCGCGTTGACCTCCTGGCCGGGGGTCATCGAGTGGTGGTGCAGCATCGGCTGCTGCTCGAAGTTCGCCTCGGGGTAGTCGATCTCGCCGTCCGACCACTTGTCGGACGAGGGCCAGAGCATGAACGCGGCGCCGTTCCCGTTGCCGCCGGTCGCCTTGGCGCGGACGATGAACTTGCCCCCCTTGTGCCCCCATGCACCCGACGGGGTGCCGAAGGTGCCGGCAGCGCCGTGCTTGCCGTCCAGCTTGACGTCCATGTACCCGTTGTGCGAGCTGATCTGGGCGCCCGAGTAGTACATGCCCCCGGTGCCGTCCGGGTAGGGCTGCCACGACTTCGCGTAGGTCGTGGCGAACTTCCCCTTGGCCGCCGCCGCCGTGCTGAAGTTCTCGCGGAAGGTCTGCTTGAAGTTCCCGACGTTGCCGATCGGTGCCGAGCTTGCGGACGCTGCGGTTCCCGTGCCGAGCGGTCCTGCGACGAGTGCGGCACTGAGGAGCACGACGGTGAGTGCGGCCCGCTTGGTTGCACGTTTCTGCATGAGCTGTCACTCCCTGACGTGACGGTTCGCACCCGTTCCCGTGGGTGCCGGGCGGCCGGATCTCGACCACCCGCCGTTCACCGTAGTTGCGAAATGCAGCCCGCGCGCGGGGTTGACAGAACCGGCGCATCCCCAGTACGCGGGGGTTGCAGAACGTTCCGTCTACGTCGAAGAAGTGCTGATCAGCGCCGTGTTGCGTCCCCCGTTCTGGGGCTGCCGGCGACTCGTGGGCTCCGGCAGGCGGTGGTGTTCAGACCCGCGTGCGACGGCGGCGTGACGACACGACGGCGGTGACGACCGCGGCGAGGACGGCGACGACCGCGACCACCGCTGCGACCTCGGCCACGTGCGACGCCAGGAGCCACGAGTCGAACTGCGACTTCGTCGCGACGACGTGCTCGTCCGTGCCTCGGATCCACCAGGACACCGGGTTCATCGGGCCCGCACCGCGTGCGGCGACGGCGCACACCACGGCTGCGACGACCGCGACACCGACCAGGACGAGGGCGGCGGTGTGGCGACGGAGACGAGCGGGCATGGCGGTACCGTAGCGCGCATGACCCGATGCGAGGAATGCGGCCGACCGATCACCGGCGAGGTCGTCCGGACAGCGACGCGGACGCTCGACCGTGCCTGCGCCGACCGGACGAACGCGATCGCGTACGGCGTCCTGAACGGCGGGAACCCGTTCGACGGTCCCGGGGCCACCCGCGCGGAACGCTCGAGGGAGTCGCGCAGGCGCGCGGAACGCTAGAGGGAGTCGCGCAGGCGCGCGGAACCTAGAGGGAGTCGCGCAGGCGCGCGGCCTTCTCCTCGACCAGTCGCTCGAGGCCGTCGGCGTACTCGGTCAGGCGAGCCGCGACCGCGGGCTCCGAGGTGCCGATGATCCGCGCGGCGAGGAGTCCGGCGTTCGCGGCACCGTTGATCGCCATCGTCGCCACCGGGATGCCGGCCGGCATCTGCACGATCGACAGCAGCGAGTCGAGGCCGTCGAGGCGTGCGAGCTGCACCGGGACACCGATGACGGGCAGCGTCGTCATCGAGGCCACCATGCCCGGCAGGTGCGCGGCGCCACCGGCACCGGCGATCACGACGCGGATGCCACGCTCGGCGGCGCCGCGGGCGAACCGGGTCATCTTGTCGGGCGTGCGGTGCGCCGACACGACGTCCGCCTCGAACGGGATGCCGAGCTCGGCCAGGATGTCGGCCGCAGCGCGCATCGTCGGCCAGTCGGAGTCCGACCCCATGATGATCGAGACGAGCGGCTGGACGGGTGCGTCGGTGTCGGTCACGCGACGAGCCTAGCCGAGCAGCACGCGGCGCCAGGCGTCGTCGTCACGGCCGATCGTGCGCTCCCCCGTGACCCACCGGACCGCCCGTTCGTCGGCCGTCCCGCGCTCGACAGCGGCGCGCACCGCACCACGCCAGGCCCCGACGTCGTCCGGCACCGCGACGGCCCCGTGGGCCCGCGCCACGGCGTAGGAGGGCCGGTCCGAGACCACTGCCGGCAGTCCGAGTGCGGTGTACTCGAGGAACTTCAGGTCGCTCTTCGCGCGGTTGAACTCCTCGTCACGAAGGGGCGCGACACCGGCACGCCAGCGCTCCCGGTGCGCCACGAGCCAGCGGGAGAACGCCGGGTAGTGGCCGTCCGGCACCTCGATGCGGCGGAACCAGTCGGCGCCGCCCTCGTCGGTCACACCGATGACCTCGAGCCGGATCGGCGTGCCGTCGGTGGTCGTCAGGTCGGTGAAGACGTCGCGCAGGAGTTCGAGGTCGGCGGCGTGGGTGAGCGTGCCCATGTACAGCACCCGGTGCTCTGCTCCGGGACGATCGTCGTCGTCCTCGGTCACGCCAGCGGTCCACAGCCCCGGGTCGAGGGCGTTCGGCACGACCGTGACGTCGCGGGCGACCGGGCGCACGACCTCGGCCAGCTCCGGTGTGCTCACGACGACCGTGTCGGCACCGCGGACCAGTGCGTCGATCGAGGCGAGGCGGTCCGGGTCGTACTCGGCGCGGGCGAGGCGCTGGCGGCCGGACTCGGTGAAGAAGTCGTCGTCGACCTCGCCGACGACGCGGACGCCGCGGGCCGCAGCCGCCGCGAGGAAGGGCTGCACGGCGTCGCGCGGCAGGATGTCGCGCTGCACCAGGACGGCGGCGTACGACGTCGTGTCGGTCCCGTCGACGAACGCGACGGGGTCGACCTGGCGGACCTCGGCCGTGCCGCTGGCCGCCAGGTGCTCGGTGCGCCGGACGACGCGCACGTGGGCGGATGCGGGGTGGGCGCCGTCACCGCCCGCGACGACGTAGCCGAGGACCGGCAGCGGAACGGGCACGGGGGGCGTCCCGGCGACGACCCGGCGGAGTCGACGAGCGGCCCGGCGGACGAGATCACGCGGCATGTGCCCATCCTCTCGCACCGGACGACCGGGCTCGTACGCAGTGATCGGACGCGCACCGTGCGGAGTTCGTCGCCGGGGAGCCCGCTGACCGATCCGTGCGAGCCTGCATGACCGCACCCAGCGATCAACCTCGCACCGAGTGAGCAGTGCCGCACCGTGCGCAGGGAGGAGAACAGGCGAGCACCGTGGCACGTTCGCCACTCCTGTCGTCGCTGACCGCTCCGTGCGAGCCTGCATGACCGCACCCAGCGATCAACCTCGTACCGACTGAGCAGTGCCGCACCGTGCGACGGCAGCACCGGGACCTCGCACCTCGCACGGTGCGGGGTTGCCAGCGGAACGGGCCCGAGCGGTCAGCGCCGCGCCACCGTCACCGTCCGGCAGGGGCTCGACTTCCGGTCCTTCCCGGTGCCGGTGTTCCGCGCGACCGCGCAGACGGTCCGCTTGCCGGCCTTGAGCGCGACGGTGCCGGCGAAGCCGTGCTTCGTGCCCGAGCCCCACGTCCGGTCGACGTCGGCGCGCACGCGTCCCGCCGACAACGACGTCACCCGTCTGCCGTCGACCGTGATCGCGACCGTGCTGGCGGAGGACACGGTGTCACCGTCGAAGGCCCAGCCACGGACGCTGATGCCGCCCGGTTTTCCCGTCACCGACTCGAGCGCGACGTAGGGGTCGTGCCGGAAGGCGCGGACGGTGGCGCACCCGAGCGTGGTGTCCGCCCCGGCGCCGATGTTCACCGCGGTCACGCAGACCCGGCGAGCGCCGGCGGCAGCGGGGACGACGGCCTCGAAGCCGTGGGTCGCCCCGACGCCCGCGGCGGCGTCGACGTCGGTGCGGCGGAGTCCGGCGGTCACGGCTCCCGCGGCGGCGCCGTCGACGGTGGCACGGACCCGGACGGGCTGCGTGGGGTCGTCCTCGTCGAAGGCCCATCCCCGGACCCGGACGCCGCCACCGGTGCCGGCGACGACCTCGAGCGAACCTTGCGGCGCGAGGTCGGCCGCGGGGGCCCCGAGCCGGGCGTTCGCGACGAGGGCCTGGGCGTAGGAGGACCACCACTTGCCCGCGGCGGGCGCACCGTTGCAGGTGCCGTCGCTCGCGCCGGGGGTCTTCACCCACAGCAGGGCGTCGAGCGCGGTGCCGTCGGTGGCGACCCGGGGCGAAGTGCCGAGTCCGGCGCCGGGTCCGTTGCACCAGGTTCCCCGCCAGCCCTGCCCGTTCCGCGAGGTGTCGATCACGTAGTGCGATCCCCCGGTCGCACTGGAGACCTTCTGCGCGTATGCCTGCTCCTGCGCGGTCGGGTAGTAGTTCGCGACGTTCGTGAAGAACCCGCGGGCCTGCTGCACGCCGGCGCTGTTCAGCCGTGCGGCCATCGTCGCGGGCGGCACCCAGTTCGAGTTGCCGGCGTCGAGGTAGGCCGGCACCCCGGCGGCGGTCAGCCCGGCGACGGTGCGGGACAGGATCCGGTAGCGCTGGTCGTCGAGCGTGGTGCTGCACTTCGCGTTGCTGAGCATCGCGAGGGAGTCCGGCTCGACGATCACGGCGGCGCGGTGTCCGGCGAGTGCCGCGGTGACCTGGTCGACCCAGGCGTCGTAGGAGGCCTCGGAGAACCCGCCGGCGGAGTACCCGCCGCAGTCCCGGTCCGGGATCGCGTACAGCACGAACACCGGGGTGGTGCCGGACTGCTCGGCCCCCGAGACCGCCGTGCTGATCGTCTTGGTCAGCTGGGTCCCCTGCGTCCACTCGCCGAGCCACGTCGCGACGGGGTACCGGGCGATGGTCGACGCCGCAGCGGCACCAGCGGGGTCCGAGGCGGCGAGCGCGGTGGCCGCCTTCGCTGCCTCGCTCGTGGGCGACCGGTACGGACCGGCACCGTACAGCGACGCAGCCGATGCGGAGCGGATGGTCGTCGCGGACGTCGCGGCGGTGGCGCTCGACCCGAACGCGACGGGCAGCAGCCCGCCGACGAGGGCGGTGAGTGCGACGGCGGCGCTGCAGACGACGACACGGCGCGGACGGCGGCGCATGGACACTCCCCTGGACGATCGGACCCCTGACCCGTCCATGGCACCATGCGCCCGCAGTGGCGGCCAGCCGCCAGTGCGGGTGGCACCCGAGCGGGTGTCGGCAACAGTGCCGACACCCGATCGTCAGTCGTCGAAGTGCGCCGCGGCCGCGCGTGCCCGGTAGACGACGTCGTCGACGTCCTCACCGATCACGGTGACGTGCCCGATCTTCCGGCCCGGCCGGGGGGCCTTGCCGTAGAAGTGGTACTTCGCCTCGGGGAACGCCTCGAGCGCGGCCGGGTACCGGGCGGCGAGGTCGCCGTCGGCCGGTCCGCCGAGCACGTTGATCATCACGGTGGCCGGGGCGAACGACCCGGTGGCACCGAGCGGCAGGTCGAGGACGGCACGCAGGTGCTGCTCGAACTGGCTCGTCGTCGCACCGTCGATCGTCCAGTGACCGGTGTTGTGCGGTCGCATCGCGAGTTCGTTGATGAGGATGCGCTCGTCGGCGGTCTGGAACAGTTCGACGGCCAGGACCCCGGTGACCCCGAGCTCCTCGGCGATCCGGACCGCGATCGATTCCGTCACGTCGGCGATGCGTCCGGCGCTGTCGGGCGCGGGGGCGATGACCTCGGCGCAGACCCCGTCGCGCTGCACGGTCTCGACCAGCGGCCACGCGACGACCTGGCCGGAGGGGCGGCGGGCCACGGACTGCGCGAGTTCGCGGGTGAACGGGACGAGCTCCTCGGCGAGCAGGGCCTGCCCGCCGCCGGCCTCGGCGACGGCGATGAACCAGTCGTCGACGTCCGACGGGTCGGACACGACCCGGACGCCCTTGCCGTCGTAGCCACCGCGGGGCGTCTTCACGACCGCGCGGCCGCCGTGCTCGTCGAGGAAGGCCCGGAGCTCGTCGGGGTCGTGCACCGCGGCCCAGTCCGGCACCGGCAGGCCGAGCTCGGAGAGCTTCGTGCGCATCGTGATCTTGTCCTGGGCGACGGCCAGCGGACCGGGTCCGGGGCGGACGGCCACGCCGGCGTCGACCAGGGCGCGCAGGACGTCCTGGGGCACGTGCTCGTGGTCGAACGTCACCACGTCGACGTTGCGGGCGAACGCCAGCACCGTCGCGGCGTCGTGGTAGTCGCCCTCGGCCGTGGCGGCGATGGCGGCCGACATGCCCGGCCCCTCGGCGAGGACCCGGATGTCGATCCCCAGCTCGACGGCCGCCGGCACCATCATCCGTGCCAGCTGTCCCCCACCGATGACCCCGACGCGCAACGCCATGCTGTGTGATCCTTCCGGCGTTCGCACCATCGAGGGTGAACGCGTTGTCTACAATCGCTGTTCGGGTCGCGTTGTGCACGGCCCGCGACAACTCTACGGATCCTGGAGGGCACGTGCGGCGCCTCATTGCCCAACTGGCACGCTTCGGCGTGGTCGGTGCCGTCGGCTTCGTCGTGGACACCACGGTGTTCAACGTGCTGCGCATCACCGTCCTGAACCCCGACGAGGTGCACTCCGGGCCGTTCTGGGCGAAGGTGATCTCCACCGTCATCGCCATCTTCGTCAACTGGATGGGCAACCGGTACTGGACGTTCCGCGAGCAGCGCCGTGCCGTCGCCACCCGCGAGGGCATCGAGTTCGTCGTCGTCTCGCTCGGCGGCATGGTCATCGCGCTCGCGTGCCTCGGGGTGTCCCACTACGTGATGGGACTGACCTCGGTCTTCGCCGACAACGTCGCGAACATCGTCGGCCTGGTGCTCGGCACGGTGTTCCGCTTCTGGCTCTACAAGGTGTGGGTGTACCACCCCGAGCGGACCGGCTCCGAGCCCGCGGCCGCGGACGTCTCACCCGAGGGGCGCGCCCTAGACTCGACCGGGTGACGGCCCACGAGACCACCACCAGCACCACCGCACCACCCCGCACCGCCCGCTGGGAGCGTGTGGCGATCGCCGTCGTCACGGCGACCTTCGGCCTGTGGCTCGTAGCCTGGGCGCTGATCGTCCCGGTCTTCGAGGCCCCGGACGAGACGGCGCACATCGACGCCGCCGTGCACGTCGCGCTCGGTGACGCCTGGGCCGCCCCGGGCGACCTGTACGTCACCAACGCGGTGCAGGCCGCGAAGGTCGAGCAGGCGACGAAGCCGTCCAGCGAGTGGTCGACCGTCAGCGAGCTGCTGCAGAACGCCCCCGGGCCGTCGTCGACCGTCAACCAGATGACCCAGCACCCGCCGACCGCCTACCTCGCCGGTGCCGCCGTGCTCCGTGCCGTGGACTTCGGTGACCTGCGGTGGGACCGGGCGTTCACCGCGTTGCGGCTCGCCGACGTCCTCGCCGTCACCGCACTGCCGCTGCTGGCGTGGGCGTCCGTCCGCCGGGTGACCCGGTCGCCGCGGGCCGCGCTCGTCGGTGGGCTCGCCGTGTTCGCGACGCCCGAGCTCGCGTCCATCGGTTCCTCGTTCTCGAACGACGCCCCCGTCCTGCTCGTCGCCGGGATCGTCGTGTGGCTCGCCACCCGGCTGCTCACCGGTGACACCCGGTGGCGCACCACCATCGCGCTCGCGGTGGTGCTCGGCGCCCTGGTCTGGATCAAGGGCACCGGACTGCCCGCCGTGCCGTTCGTGGCGGTGGTCGTGCTCTTCGCCGGCGCCGGGGTGCTGTCGCTGCGGCAACGGGTGGTCCGCACCGTGGTGACGATGGCCGTGACCGGTGGCATCGGGGCGTGGTGGTGGGTGCACAACTGGTTCGCCTACGGCCGGATCCAGCCGAACGGCTACACGGCGATGCGTCCGCCCAAGGACTTCCCGCCCGGCGAGCACCCGACGCTCGGGCACTTCCTCGACGTCAGCTGGGGCACGCTCGCGCGCACGTTCTGGGGCAGCTTCGGCGGTCGCGCACAGGTCAGCATGGGCGACCTGCTCACGGCCGTCCTGACGGTCATCGCGCTCGTCGTGCTCGTCGGCTGGGCGTTCCGGCGCGGACCCGACCTACGGGTGGCCCTGTGTCTGGCGGTGTTCCCGGCGCTGCTCATCGGCATCCAGAACCGGACGAGCGCGCACTCGTACCTCACCACCACCGAGGTCGCCGCGACCCAGGGGCGCTACTACTTCCCCGCGATCGTCTGCCTGATCGTGCTGAGCGCCCTGGCCTGGCGTCGCCTGGTGCCCGCCGGGCGCGCACGCTCGTGGGTCGCGGTGGCGCTGGCCGTCCTGCTGCCCGCCGTGGGCGTGTACGGCTTCGCGGTGGCGTCGGCGTGGTTCTGGAACGCCGCCCTGTTCCCGGTGACGGGGCGCGGGCTGCTCCGCTACACGGAGATCGGGCCGGTGCCGCCCGCAGTGCTCGTGGCCGTGGTCGCGCTGGTGGCCGTCGGCCTGGTCGCGTCGGTCGTCCAGGTCGCCCGTGCCGACCGTCGGGTGGCCGCCCCCGCGTCCTGACCACACGTCGGGCGTGCGGCTGACGGGGTGGACGCCCCACCAGACGGACGGGAGGCCCGGTGCCAGCTGGCACGTCCCTCCAGGCTCGGCCGTCACGCGCGTCGCGTGCCCCCGGATGGTGAGCAGGAATGGTCGGGTCGCACACCGCGGACCCGACCATTCCTGCTCACGAAGTGCGCGTCAGGCGGCGGGGGCGCTGCCCTCGACGGCCGACGGGTCGTCGGTCGGACGACCACGGCGGAACCAGGTCGGTGCTGCGGCGCAGAGCAGGAACAGGCCGTCGACCGCCAGGCTCCACACGCGGGTGACGACGACCACGACCAGGGCGATCCCCGGCGGCATGACGAGGGTGAGGAGCAGGGCCTGCACGCCCTCGCGGACGCCGAGGCCGCCGGGGGCGAACACGGCCAGCATGCTGATCGCCGAGGCCATGCTCGCAGCACCGATGACGAACGCCGCGTCGCTGAGCTTGAGCGACGGGTACACCCCGAGGGTGATGAAGTAGTACGCCGTGCCCGACAGGATCGCACCGGCGACGTACAGACCGGCGCCGCCGAGGACGGTGCCGAGGTTCGGGCGGACGTCGGCCTCGAGCGGCTTGCGACGCAGGATCTTCAGCGCGATGCCGATCAGGAACACGAAGACCCGCGGGATCAGGCACACGACGCAGGCGACGAACGCCGCGATCATCAGGGCGATGAGCCACGGGCTGAGCGCGTGCGTGCGGGGGTCGATGAGCAGCAGGACGAGCGCCAGGGCGAGGGTGGCGGCGATCTGCAGCGCGCCCTCGAGCAGGCCGCTGACGCCGAGCCGGGCCTTCGAGACGCCGTGCTTCGAGGCGAAGTAGACCTTGCCGATGATCCAGGTCGCGGCCCCCGGGATGTAGCGGCCCATCCAGGACTTCGCGTACACGTAGGTCAGCGTGACGCCGCTGCCCTTCAGGCCGGTCGCCCCGAGCCGCCGCAGCAGGTAGAACCAGATGCCGACGCCCCAGTACCGGAAGCCCAGGCTGATCACGGTCGCCAGGATCACCCAGCCCCACTGCCAGTCCAGCCCGGCGAGCTGCCCCCAGTCGACGCTCCGCACGTACAGCACGAGGAAGACCGCGAGCAGGACGTAGAAGACGATGGGGATCGCCTTGCCGAGGAACCGTCGCCAGGTCGGCGGACGCTTCCCCTCGGGCGCGGGGGTGTCGCTGGTGGTTCCTGACAAACGTGGTCTCCTGCCGGGCTTCGGGACCAGGTCATCGTAGACGCTGGTGTGGCGCGCTCCCTGGAGCGGCGGCTACTTCGCGAACTTCACGATCTGGACGCGGCAGGGGATCTCGGGATCCGTGGACCGGTCGGCGCTGCACGAGATCGTCGCGTTGTACGTGCCGACGAGCTTCCCGGCCATCGAGTAGTCGCGTGCCGGCGCGTTGGCGGGGTCGAACTGCACGAAGTACTGCACGCCCTCGTCGATGAACAGCTTGCGCATCGCGTCCGAGTGGTACGTGTAGCCCTGACCTGAGCGACCGTACACACGCGTGTCGGTCAGGAACGCCAACGAGGACAGCGACCGGTAGTTCGAGCCGATGACGGTGGCGTCCTCGGGCAGGGCCCCGCTCGCCCGGATCTGGTCGGCGAGCCGCACGATCTCGGGGACGTCGGTCGGTCCGGTGACACGAAGCGCCTCGGTGCGGTTCACCGACGGGTAGAAGGGTGCCGGCGACCCGATCCAGTTCTGCGTGAACGACGCCACGGGGACGACGGCGATCGCGACGCACGCCACGATCGTCCGGACCACGCCGCGTCGTCGGACCAACCGCCAGACGGCTGGCAGCATGAGCGCGCCGATCATCGCCGTCAGGTAGAACAGCGGCCAGTAGTAGCGCGCGTTCCCGCCACCGCTCGACGACGACGTGATCATGCCGTAGCCGACGAAGTAGACGAGGGTCGTCGCCGCGACGATGCAGGTGAACGCGTACCGGCGGAACCGGACCACGCCGATCACCAGGGCGGCGGCGAAGAGCAGGGCGATCGGTGCCGCGAAGGGGGCGAACGTGCTGATCTTCTGCAGGTAGTACGGCAGCGCGAGCATGCGCTCGTGCAGGTAGTAGCCGGCGCGGGCCGCGATGCCGGAGTCCTTCGTGACCTTCGGCGCGGTGTCCTCGGTGGTCGACTCGGTCGTCGGCGGCACCACGGACGGGTCCGGGTTCTCCATCGGGCCCTGCTTGTAGACCGACGGGGTGAAGTCCTCGTTCGGGGAGAACGCGTGCGAGTTCGGCGGCACGGGCAGGAACGGCCAGTCGGTCGCACGCCCGCCGTCGTCGAACTTCGAGCCGATGTTCACCGAGAGCGACGAGCCCAGGGTCGGCGACCCGTACTTCATGGTCAGGGCACCGACCCACGGTGCGATGACGACGGCGAAGACCACGATCGTGGCCACGGGCGACGTCCACCAGTGCAGCACCGGCTCACGACGGCGTCGTGCGGACCAGACCCGGAGCAGCAGCCACAGGACCACCGCGCCGACCGCCACCGGCAGCAGGAAGAGCTTCACGAAGTACCCGATGGCCGCGACCGCGCCGAGCACCCCGCCGGAGACCAACCGGGCCCGCGTCGACCCGTGCAACGCCTGGTCGGCCCACCGGAGTGCCCACAGGTAGCCGACGACCCACGCGACGACGAGCAGGTCGGGGGTCTGCACCGAGACCGCGCTCATCAGCGCCGGGATCGCGGTGACCATGAAGAGGACGGCCGGCACGATGCGGTGGTTCTGCGACCACACCAGCCAGCCACCGACGCCGAGCACGACGGCGACCGCGAAGCAGTTCACGACCGCGAAGGCCGTCTGCATGCCGAGGCCGGCAGCGATGAACGGCGCCATCATCCAGGACACCATCGGCGACCAGTAGGCGTTGATCGCGTCGGGCAGCCAGCCGTTCGCGTACTCGCGCGCGATGCCCATGTAGGAGATACCGTCGACGTTCGTCACGCCGAGGCGGTTGTGGTACGCCACGGCGGCGCTGAGCGCGACGCCGACGACGACGAGCACCGCCAGGATGACCGGCGCGACGACGTGCTTGTACCGCCTCGGAACCGCCCCCGAACGCCGGTGGACGGGCTCGTGGGTGATCTGCGTTGCGGCTGCGCTCGTCGAGGTCACGTGCTTCATCATGACATCCGAACCGAAACACCAGGCACAGGGTGCCTGATCGCGGCGCCGGGTCGGCGTGTGGGAGACTGCCTGCGACCCCGCTCCGACCACCACGAGGACGATCATTGGCCACCGAAACCCGCGCCGCAGTACCCGCAGCCGACTCCGCTGCCCCCGCGCCACGCGCCGGCGGCCGACTCGAGTTCCCCTACCTGGACGGACTCCGGGGGCTGGCTGCACTCGCGGTGGTCTTCTACCACGCGTACCTCTTCACCGGGACGACCGGCACCGGCCCGACCGAGCTGCCCTGGCTGCGCCCGATCATCGGCTGGGGCTACCTCGGCGTCCCGCTCTTCATCGTGCTGTCCGGCTACGTGCTCATGCTGCCGGTGCTGACACGGTTCGACCGCTACCGTCTGCCCGGCGGGTTCTGGAAGTTCGTCTGGCGTCGCGCCCGCCGCATCATCCCGCCGTACTGGGCGTCGCTCGTGCTGTTCGCCCTGCTGATCCTGTTCGTCCCCGTGCTCGGTCAGCCCGGCGGCACGCAATGGGACACGAAGCTGCCGATGGGCTGGGGCACGTTCCTGACGCACTTCTTCCTGGTGCACGACTTCTTCCCGCAGTACATCGGCAAGATCAACGGCCCGATGTGGACGGTCGCGGTCGAGTGGCAGATCTACTTCCTGATGCCGCTGCTGATCCTGCCGCTGTGGCGGGTCTTCGGCGGGTGGGCGACGGCGTCGAGCCTGGTCCTCATCGGCATGTGGATGGGCGCCGAGAGCCGTTACTCGTTCATGCACCCGTGGTTCGTCGGCCTGTTCGCAGTGGGGATGCTCGCCGCCGAACTGACCGTGAAGGCGCGCGACGAGCACCTGTCCGGCGTGGTCCGCGAGCGCTCGAAGCTCGGCGGCCCGCGGTGGGCGAGCGGCGCGTTCGTCGGTGCCATGGCCCTCGGGACCCTGCTCGTGTTCTTCCGCAACCGCGACTACTGGCAGCACCAGACCTGGCCGTCCGAGGTCGTCACCGGCATCCTCGCGGGCATCCTGCTCACCTGGATGGGACGCCAGGCGGTCACCGGCAACCACACCTGGCTCGCGCGCTTCTTCGCGTGGAAGCCGTTCGTGCTCGCCGGTCTGGTGTCGTACTCGATCTACCTGTTCCACAGCCCGCTGCTGGGCCTCGGCAACCTGCTGCTCCTGCCCCTCGGCCTGTACCCGAAGTACCAGTTCCTGATGATGGTGTTCGTCGTGATCCCGGTCGTGATCGGCATCTGCATCGGCTTCTGGTGGCTCGTCGAGCGCAACTTCATGAACCGCCGGCAGAAGCACGCCACGGCCGAGGTCTCGCACCGCGGCCGCCTGCCCGAGGTCGAGAGCGACGACGCCGCCACCGACGCGAGCAGCCGCACCGCGCGCTGACGCACCCGCGGTGTGCCGCAGCACGTCCTGCGCCGACGTCCTGCGCTCACGTCCTGCGCGTGGCGGACAGCACGGTCGCTCGCCAGGTAGCATCGCTCGGACCGCGGCGTGGGTGATCAGGGGCCCACGGCATCTCGACAGGGAAGACGAGACCACATGCGCGCACCGATCACCAAGATCCTCGGACTCGGCACCGCTGCCGCCGTCGCCGGGGCCATCACCTTCGGCAGCGGGACGGCGGTCGCCGAGACCGCCCCGGCAA
The DNA here is from genome assembly GCF_004365385.1 of Curtobacterium sp. PhB190. Taxonomy (NCBI): domain Bacteria; kingdom Bacillati; phylum Actinomycetota; class Actinomycetes; order Micrococcales; family Microbacteriaceae; genus Curtobacterium; species Curtobacterium sp. PhB190. Next base: position 106,831 of record NZ_SODN01000010.1, read on the forward strand.
CGCCGGCACCGACTGCCACGACGACAGCGGCGGCGACCCCAGCCCCCACTGCGTCTGCTGCACCTGCTGCACCTGCTGCACCCGCACCCGCTGCCGAGCAGCTCTCCATCGCCGAGATGGACCGCACCGGGAACCACACCATGGGGGCCGGCATCGCCGCCCACGCCGGAGAGTCACACGTCACGGTCACCGCGCCGGACAGCGCCGCCGGTGGCGTGAGCGCCCAATCGCTGAGCACCTCCTCCGCCGCCACCGCGTCCGGCCCACCACCGGGACGCGTCCAGGGGTTCGACATCAGCGCGTGGCAGCCGAGCGTCAACTTCCTGCAGGCGTACCGCAACGGCGCCCGGTTCGCCTACGTCAAGGCGACCGAGGGCACCTCGTACGTCAGCTCGACCTACAAGCAGCAGTACGCCACCGCCAAGCAGCGGAACCTGTACCGCGGCGGCTACGTGTACGCGCAGCCGAGCCAGGCGAGCGGCGCCGCGACGGCGAACTACTTCTTCGCACACGGCGGGCAGTGGAGCAAGGACGGCAAGACCCTGCCGCCCCTGCTCGACATCGAGTACGGCAGCGCGGCCCAGGGCACCTGCTACGGCAAGACCTGGGGCCAGATGCGCAGCTGGATCAAGGACTTCTCGAACACCGTGTACAAGAAGATCCACCGCTACCCTGCGATCTACACGACCACCGACTGGTGGAAGCGCTGCACGAACAACAGCAACCAGTTCTCGAAGAACCCGCTGTTCGTCGCGATCTACCCGGTCAAGAACTTCACCACGCCGGGAACGCTCGGGCGCAGCTGGTCGAAGTGGACCTTCTGGCAGTGGGCGTCCGGCGGGGTGCTCCCGGGTGACCAGGACGTCTACCGGAACGACATCACGTACCTGAAGCGCTTCGCGGCCAAGACCGAGTGACGCGCGTCACGCCCTGAGCGGGTGCGGATGACGGACGGGAGGCCCGTGGCGGTGTCGCCACGGGCCTCCCGTCCGCCGCACGGTGCGGACTCCGACACCCGGTGCGCCGTTGCACGCCCCGTGCCGACACACAACCGCGCACCAAGCGGGCAAGCCCGCACCGGACGACGACGCACGCACGGTGCGCCGCCCACGCACCACGCGCCGGCGAGCTTCGCCCGGACGGACGGGAGGCCCGTGGCGGTGTCGCCACGGGCCTCCCGTCCGTCATCGGCTCACGATCGCGAGCCGCTGGTGTCAGCGGACGTCGCGGGTCGCCTCGGCGAAGTCGGCGTCGAGCGCGGTCGCCATCCGGGCCACGCCCTCGGCGAGCTGCGCGCGGACCGCGTCGCGGTCGGCGTCGAGCCGCTCCAGCTGCGCCGTCACGTCGTCGACGAACGTCGGCTCGAGTGCTGCTTCGATCGGCTTCGAGAACTCCTGCTGGCCCATCTGCTCGAAGAACAGCCGGCCCTTGTCGACGTAGTAGAGCACCGCGGCGGGGACGCCGGCGATGGTCGCGACGATCGCGGAGTGCAGGCGGCTCGCCAGGAACAGGCGGCTGCAGGACATCAGGCCCGCGTACTCGGACGGTGAGAACTCGTCGGCCTCGACCACGTGGGTGCGGTCCGCGTGCCGCATGAGGGCGATGACCTCGCGGGCGAAGGCGGCGTCGCCCTCCGACGCCTCCATGTGCATCGGGTAGAACACGACGTCGGCGTCCCAACGGTCGATGACGCGGTCGGCCAGGTCGGCGACGGCCTGGCGGTAGGTGACGAGCTTGTCGCTGTCGACACCGGTCTGCCGGAAGCGCTTCGGCAGGAAGCGGAACGGGATCCAGCCGCTGCGCTTGTAGTGGAACCAGCGGCGGACGCCGAAGCCGATCGAGCCCTCGAGGCGCTCGGCGGTCAAGCCGGTGGTGCGCTCGAGCCGTTCGAGCACGTCGGCGTCGGGCGTCGTGACGGTCCCGACGACGGCCGGGTCGAACGACGACACGATCGGCGTGCGGACGCCCCACGCCAGGAGCTTCTCGCGGGACTCGTCGTCGCGGACGGCGAACGAGCGGCACAGGTCGACGGTGGCGCGGATCAGGCGCTTGCTGACGCCGGCGGTGGTCGGACCGATGCCCTGGAAGGCTCCGATCAGGTTCTTGTTCACCGCGCGGACGAGCAGCATCTTGCCGAACCAGTACACGAGGCCGAGCTTGTTCGTGTAGTCCTTGAGGATCTCGCCGCCGCCCCACAGGACGACGTCGGCACTGCGCGCGGCACGCAGCAGGGCGAACAGGTCGCCGATGCCGGTGCTGTACGGCGAGACCGGCAGGAACCGGATCCCGAACCACGCAGCGTCCCGCTCGGGGTACTGCGACAGGGAGACGATCTCGGCGTCCGGCCACCGCCTGCGGACCAGCTCGACGTTGCCGGCGAGGATCGCCCGGTCCCCGCGGTTGTGGGGCGAATCGCTATTGTGGATCAGAACGCGCACGGGTGGAGAGCCTACCGGACCGTCCCCCGCGACCCCCGGAAAGGCACGATGTCCCGCCCCACCCCCTCCGCCCGTCCCCGCCTGCTCGTCCTCGGCTCGACGTTCCCGGCCCGTCCGGACGACGGCGTGCCGGCGTTCGTGCTCGACCTCGCGCACCAAGAGGCACTCGAGTTCGACACGATGGTGCTCACGCCGCGGGTCCCGGGCGGTGCCACCACCGAACGCATCGGCGACGTCGGCGTCCGGCGGTTCCCGTACTTCCCGAAGGCGTTCGAGGACCTGGCCGACGGCGCGATCCTCGACAACCTCAAGGAACGCCGGTCGCGCATCGTGCAGGTGCCGGCCCTGGTGCTCGCGCAGTGGTTCGCGATCCGCCGCGTTGTCCGCTCCGCGAAGCCCGACGTCATCCACGCGCACTGGGCGATCCCGCAGGCACTCGTCGCGACGCTGGCGGCCCCAGGTGTCCCCATCGTCGTCACGACGCACGGCGGGGACATCTACGCGCTCCGTGCCGCTCCCCTGGTCCGCCTGAAGCGCTGGGTGTTCGGCCGCTCGGCGCACGTCACGACCGTGAACTCCGAGATGCGCGAGCGGCTGACCGAGTGGGGCGTGCCCGAGGCCCGGTCGACCGTGATCCCGATGGGCGTCGACCTCGGCCCGGCCCGTGACACCCGCGCCCGCGTCCCCGCACAGGAGCACCACGTCGTGGCGGTCGGCCGCCTCGTCGAGAAGAAGGGCTTCGGCAACCTGATCGAGGGGCTGCGGGGACTCGGCGAGGACGTGCCGTGGCGACTCACCGTCGTCGGTGACGGTCCGTACCGGGCACAGCTCGAGCAGCAGGCCGCCGGACTGCCCGTGACGTTCCTGGGCCAGCGCGGGCGCACCGAGGTGCTCGAGACCCTGGCTGCGGCCACCGTCGTGGCGGTGCCGTCGATCCCCGCGGCGAACGGCGACCAAGAGGGGCTGCCCGTCACCCTGCTCGAGGCCGCTGCCGTCGGTGCCGCGATCGTCGCGAGCGACCTGCCCGGCATCCGCGACGTCGTGCAGGACGACGTGTCCGGGGTCCTCGTGCCCCCCGGTGACGTCCCCGCGCTGCGGACAGCACTGCAGCGCGTGCTCACCGACGACGCCGCACGGGCGCGCTACCAGGAGCAGGCCGTGGTGTCGGCGGCGGAGTTCTCCACCGAACGGATCGGCGAGCGCTACCGGGCGGTGCTGCGCGCGGCCATCGCGTAGGCCACCAGCATCCCGGCGGCGCACACGACCGCCGCTGCGAACGCGACCACCACGACGGCGCCGGAGTGCCCGACGAGCTCGGAGCCCTCGAACCGGACGAGCGACCACGTCGGCACGACGGCCGCGGCACCCCACACCAGCACGAGCCACGTCGCCGCACGACGCCAGGCGAGGAAGCCCGCCGCCATCGCGAACGCGATCGGCAGCAGCACCGTGAGCGTGTACCGGTTGAGCGGTGCGCCGCCCCCCGCGGTGTAACGGATCTCGACGACGACGAACAGCAGCGTGACCACGACGAGCATCGCGACGACGAGGCGGCGCGGCCACCGGTCGTCGTCGGCGGGTGCCCAGGGGCGCAGGCGCCGCAGCACGAGGGCCGCGACGAACAGCAGCACCGGGACGAGCAGGAGCACCCACGGCAGCGGGCTCGCGATCGGCAACGAGCCGCGGAACAGGGCGAAGAGCTGCCGCCAGAAGCCGAGCATCGAGACGACCTCGGCCTCGGAGTAGTGCGGCCTCGGGGTGTACCCGGGCCAGGCGGTCGGCCGACCGCTGAACGAGCCGGTCAGGGCCTGGTTCCGCAGCCAGAACCACCCGGAGGCGGCTGCGGCGGCGAGCACCGGGACCGCCGCGACGACGACGCGGGCCCAGACACCGCGGAGCCGGCCGAACCGGACCGTGCGAGCCAGTGCGAACGCGACGACGATCGCCACGAGCCACAGGGCGAACGACAGGCGGGTGGTCGTGCCGGCCGCCGCCACGAGCGCTCCCCCGACGGCGAGCCCCGGTCCCACGCCGGACCGCAGCGCTGCTCCGGCGACGCCGCACGCCAGCGCACAGGTCAACGCTGCGAGCGAGTCGTTGTACACGACACCGCCCTGCACCACGAGGACGCTCGTCGACGCGGTCACGACGGCCACGGTGCCGGGGAGCCGCACGACCCCGGGGAAGCACCGGGCCGCAGCCCACGCGGCGACCGGCACGATCGCGGCGACGAACACGGCGTTCGCCAGACGGCCGAGCACCACGGCCTGCACCGGGTGCCCGGCGTCGACGAGCGGGCCCATCACCGGGGCGAGCAGCAGGTAGTAGAGCGGCGGGTGCTGTGCGACCCACTGGACGGGCGGTGTCCCGCCGAAGCCCGGACGGAACCGGATGCCGTCGGACAGGACCGGCAGCTGGCCGTGCCAGACGCGCAGGACGTAGTCGACGTGGGCCGACTCGTCGACGCTCGCGAGCGGCATCGACGAGAACGTCCGCGCCACCGACGCCGTCAGGACGAGCAGGGTGGCGGCGAGCACGACCGGGGTCGCCCAGTCGCGCCCGCGGAGTCGTCCAGCGGGACGCAGCACGCCGGAGGACAGCCGCCGGAGCCGGTCCGGGACGATCGGCGTCAGCGCCCCATGCCGCGGTACGTGAAGCCGGAGGCGGTCCAGGCGTCGCGGTCGAGGCAGTTGCGGCCGTCGATGACGACCGGGCTCGACACCAGGGACGCCACCGTGGTCGCGTCGAGCTCGCGGAACTCGGTCCACTCGGTCAGCACCAGGACCAGGTCGGCGCCGGACAGCGCGTCCGCCGCCGTCTCGACGAAGTCGAGCTCCGGGTGCACGCGACGCGCGGTGACGACGGCCTCGGGGTCGTAGGCGGACACCGTGGCACCGAGCTCGTGCAGGCGCGCAGCGATGTCGAGGGCGGGCGAGTCACGGACGTCGTCCGAGTTCGGCTTGAAGGCCAGACCGAGGACCGCGACGCGCTTGCCGCTGACGACCCCGCCGAGCAGCTCCTGCGCCAGCTCGACGACGTGCGCACGACGACGCAGGTTCGTGGCGTCGACGTCGGCCAGGAACGCCAGGGACTCCCCGACGCCGAGCTCGTTCGCCCGGGCCTGGAACGCCCGGATGTCCTTGGGCAGGCACCCGCCGCCGAAGCCGAGGCCGGCGTTGAGGAACTTGCGGCCGATGCGGGCGTCGTGGCCGATGGCGTCGGCGAGCGCGGTGACGTCGGCGCCGGCGACCTCGGCGATCTCCGCCATCGAGTTGATGAACGAGATCTTCGTGGCGAGGAACGCGTTCGCGCTGATCTTGACGAGCTCGGCAGTGGGCAGGTTGACGACGAGCCGGGGGGTGCCGGACGCGAGCGCCTCGGCGTAGACCTCGTCGAGGGCGTCGACGGCGGCCTGCCCGGCGTCACCGTCCGGCACACCGTAGACGAAGCGGTCCGGGCTGATGGTGTCCTGCACGGCGAAGCCCTCTCGCAGGAACTCAGGGTTCCAGACGAGCGTCGCCCCGGGCACGGCCTCGGACACCTCGGCGGCGAGGCGTGCGGCGGTGCCGACCGGGACGGTCGACTTGCCGACGACGAACTCATCGGCCGACAGGTACGGGGTGAGCGCGGCGACCGCGGCGTTCACGTAGGTCATGTCCGCGGCACCGGTCGGGCTCTGCGGGGTTCCGACGGCGAGGAAGTGCACGCGGGCACCGGCGACCTCGGCCATGTCGGTGGTGAAGCGGATCCGGCCGGACGCGAGCGCCTCGGTCAGGATCTCCGGGAGCCCGGGTTCGAAGAAGGGGGCTTCGCCGGCAGCGAGCCGCTCGATCTTCGCCGGGTCGACGTCGACGGCGACGACCTCGTGTCCGAGCTTGGCCATGGAGGCGGCGTGCACGGCACCGAGGTACCCGCAGCCGATGACAGAGATACGCACGACGAAGAAGGTACCGGTTTCTCGTGGGAGTTCCAGCACCGCGGTACCCAGGGTGTCGCGGCGGCGTCAGGCGCGGACGTCGCCCCACGGCGGTCGGTCCGGGCCGCCGACGATCTCGTCCCAGTCCGGCTCGCGGTGCCGCCGCCGGGCCTCGTACGCCTCGACCAGGTCGTGCAGGACGGCCACCACGAGGTCGGCGTGCGGGACATCCGCGAGCACCACGGCGGGGTCGTCGCCCGGGAACACCAGGACGTCACCGGAGCGGAACACGCCCTGGAGCCCGCGCCGGCGCACCGTCACGTCGTACCCGCGGGAGTGCAGGAGTTCCTGCCGGGTACGGGTGCCGAGCCCGTGCACGACGACGAGCCGCCGGGTCGTGACGACGTACCGCTCGGACATCCAGCGGAAGAGCGGCACGGCGCCGCCGAACACCACGAGCACCACGACGAGTCCTGCGACGACGGCGTTCAGCCACGCCAGCTGCGCCTGGAACACCCCGAACCCGAACCCGCCGGCGACCACGACCAGCACGACGAACACCGCCGGGCGCACGAGCCGACGAGCGTGCGGTCGCAGGCGAGCGACGACGCGTTCGGGCGGCGGCTCGGCGGTCATGCCGTCATGCATACCGCAGGTGGGTGACGTCCCCCACGGCGACGCCCCTGGAGTCACCCGCTCGATCCCGGATCGTGATGCGGCCCTCGTCGTCGATGCCGGTGGCGTCGGCCTCCTCCACGGTGCCGTCGGGCAGCTCGAGGCGGATGCGGCGACCGATCGTGCCGCACGCGGCGCGGACGTGGGACCGGACCGACTCGGCGGCGGGACCACCGGCGACCAGGCCGGCCACGGCCTCCAGGACGGCTGCCAGGAAGGCGGACAGGACCGCGTCGGCCAACGCGGGGGCGTCGTCGACCGCGCCGGCCACGAGCAGCGACGTCGACGTCGGGGTCGGCAGGCGGTCGGCGGGGATCGTGAGGTTCACGCCGGCGCCGACGACGATGCTGCCGTCGGAGGCGACCTGGCAGAGGATGCCGCACACCTTGTCGCCCGCGACCTGGACGTCGTTCGGCCACTTGACGGCGACGTCGGCGCCGGCGGGCAGCACCCGTGCGATCGCGTCACGCATGGCGGCGCCGGCGACCAGGGGCAGCCATCCACGGTCGTGGTCGGCGAGGTCGGCGCGCACGAGCAGGCTCGCGGCCAGCGCCTCGCCCGCCGGTGCACTCCACGTGCGGTCGAGTCGCCCCCGACCCGCGGTCTGGTGGAGCGTCGCGACCACGCTGCCGTGCTGCTGCTCGGGTGCCACGGCGAGCAGGTCGGCGTTGGTGGAGCCGGTCTCGTCGGGGACGGTGAGGGTCGCGCCCGCCGACCGGACCGCCTCGCTGGTGGCGGGGAACGACGACGACGGGGATGTGGACATGCACGCAAATGTACGGGCAGGAACCGTGGGGGTCCTCCAACCGGCCCCGACCCCGCCGCCGGTAGGGTGAGCGGGTGACTTCAGGAGACACCCCCGATCTCTCGACGACGGCAGGCCGGCTGGCCGACCTCCGCGAGCGGTACCACGAGGCCGTGACCGCTGCGGGCGAGTCCGCGATCGCCAAGCAGCACGCCAAGGGCAAGGGCACCGCGCGCGAACGCATCGAGCAGCTGCTCGACGAGAACTCCTTCGTGGAGTTCGACGAGTTCGTCCGCCACCGCACCACCTCGTTCGGGATGGACGCCAAGCGCCCCTACGGCGACGCGGTCGTCACCGGCGTCGGCACGATCCACGGCCGCAACGTTGCCGTGTACGCGCAGGACTTCACCGTCTTCGGCGGTTCGCTCGGCGAGGTCGCCGGCGAGAAGATCATCAAGGTGATGCAGCACGCGCTGAAGACGGGCGTGCCGATCATCGGCATCCTCGACTCCGGCGGGGCCCGGATCCAAGAAGGCGTGGTCGCGCTCGGCAAGTACGGCGAGATCTTCCGCCTCAACACCCAGGCGTCCGGCGTCATCCCGCAGCTGTCTATCATCATGGGCCCGGCGGCCGGCGGCGCGGTGTACTCCCCCGCGCTCACCGACTTCGTGATCATGGTCGACAAGACCAGCCACATGTTCGTCACCGGCCCCGACGTCATCAAGACCGTCACCGGCGAGGACGTCGGCTTCGAGGAGCTCGGCGGCGCACAGACCCACAACGCGGTCTCCGGCGTGGCCCACTACCTGGCCGAGGACGAGACCGACGCGCTCGACTACGCCCGCTCGCTCATCGGGTTCCTGCCGGACAACAACCTGTCCGACGCCCCCGCCTACGACGTCGCCCCGGAGCTCGAGACCACCGACGCCGACCACGAGCTCGACCTCGTGATCCCGGACTCGACGAACCAGCCGTACGACGTCACGACGATCATCGAGCACGTCGTCGACGACGGCGAGTTCCTCGAGGTCCAGCCGCTCTTCGCGCCGAACATCCTGATCGGCTTCGGCCGGGTCGAGGGCCGCACCGTCGGCATCATCGCGAACCAGCCGCAGGCCATGGCCGGCACGCTGAACATCGACGCCGGTGAGAAGGCAGCCCGCTTCGTGCGGTTCTGCGACGCGTTCGGCATCCCGATCCTGACCCTGGTCGACGTGCCCGGCTACCTGCCCGGCACCGACCAGGAGTGGACCGGGGTCATCCGCCGCGGCGCGAAGCTGCTGTACGCCTACGCCGAGGCCACCGTCCCGCTCGTCACCGTCATCACGCGCAAGGCCTACGGCGGCGCGTACATCGTGATGGGGTCGAAGCAGCTCGGCGCCGACATCAACCTGGCATGGCCGACCGCCGAGATCGCGGTCATGGGCGGTCAGGGCGCCGTCAACATCCTGTACCGCGCCGAGATCAAGCGCGCCGAGGAGTCCGGCGAGGACGTCGCTGCGGTCCGCACGAAGCTCGCGAACGAGTACACCTACAACGTCGCGTCGCCGTACCTGGCGGCCGAGCGCGGTGAGCTCGACGGCATCATCCAGCCGCACGCCACCCGCGTCTCGGTCATCAAGGCCCTGCGTGCCCTGCGCGGCAAGCGTGCGACGCTGCCGCCCAAGAAGCACGGGAACATCCCCCTCTGATGGGTGCGCACTGATGGGTCGTCACGCAGCACCGGTCCCCTCGGACGAGCCCGCCTCGGTGGCCGACGTCCGGGTGGTCTCCGGTGAGCCCACCCCCGAGGAGCTCGCAGCGGTCGTCGCCGTGCTGCAGCGCCAGGCCGACGAGGCCGCAGCAGCCGGTCGCGCCGAGGTCGTCGACGAGCCGCGCACCGGGTGGCAGGCCTCGGCCCGCGGCCTGCGTCGCCCGCTCGACCACGGCCCCGGCGCCTGGGGCCGTTCGCTCCGCTGACGGACCTTGGCCTCCCTGTACCCCTGGTGTCCCCGACCCGGCGGACGTTGCAGGCTGCACTTCCCGGTCGGTATCCCCTCGCACGGGGGACACGAAACGCCGAAGAGGACCGGAAATGCCGAATTTGTCCCCCATAATGACGACTGACACAGGGGTTGTGGGTTGGCATAGTTACTGGTGTTCGGTGTCCTTCAACGAAGAACATCGCAGGTCGGTGGCCGACTAGGGTACGACGCCACCGCCCGCTGCGAGGCAGGGCGACATTCGGGTTGTCGCTCAGCCTCGGGTCGTGAACGGGCCGGTCGGATACGACCGGCCCGTTCCCCGTTCCCCGTTCCCCGTTCCCCGTTTCCGGGGGCGTTCGCGCCGGCCGTCGTCGATGCGGAACGACATCCTCGACGTCGTGCGGCGTCCAGAGTGTCGTCCCCCGGCACCTGCAACAGTTGCACGCGCGCACGAGCGACATCCCCGACGTCGTACGACGTCCGTGTTGTCGCGTCAGCCGTCGGCGCCAGCCCGGCGCGACCACGTTCGGCCGGGAGGCCCGTGGCGGCGCCGCCACGGGCCTCCCGGCCGGCACGTGTCCTGTCCACCGCCGCGCGCGCGTCCCACGGACCCGGAACGACGTCCTCGACGTCGTACGACGTCGACGTAGTCGTCCGCACGCGGACACAACAGTTGCGCGCGCGCACGAGCGACACCCTCGATGTCGTACGACGTCGACCTTGTCGCTTCCGTCTCGCCGCGCGCGACGCCGCACACGACCACGCGCGGGCGGGCGCAGCGCGCCTCAGGCGGGCTCGTGCCTCGGGATCTCGAGCCAGAGGGCCACGGAGTCGTCCTCGTCGCCGTCGTCGTCCTCCATGCCCGCTCCGAGGGCGGCGGACTCGCTCGCGGCCGTGTCGAGCTTGAGCCCGACGACCGTCACCGCGGAGTCGGACCCCTCGCTGACGGTGCGGACGATGACGTTGTCGGCCTCGCGGGCCTGGCGGAGCGCCTCGGCGATGCGGGCGTGGATGCGGCGGACGTCGTCGACCTCGAGCTCGTCGAGACCGCCGTCGTCGTGCAGCTGCACCGTCGCACCCCGGCGGCGCAGGCGCATGACCTCGTCGCGGACGTCCTCGGACAGCAGGGAGCGGCCGCGGATCTCGTCGCGGATGGCCTGCTCGAGGTGCAGGCACTCGGCCCGGTCCGCGTCGTCGAGGTCACCGCACGAGTCGATGATCCGCTGCAGCATCGGCAGGGCCATCCGCGTGGTCTGGCTCAGGCGGAACTGCCGCTCGAAGACGTGGGCGTCCTGCGCCGCCTGCCAGTCGGCGGTCTCCTGTTCGGCGCGCATGAGCTCGCGGGTGTTCCGGATGGCGCGGTTCATGGCGATGGCGAACACCGTGGCGATCGCGACCCAGGCCACGCTGCCGAGCACCCCGAGTGTGCCGAGCGCATCGAGACCGGCCCAGGCGACCGTGTACACGGCGAGGAACAGGACCCCGGCCCAGGCGAACGGGCCGCGTCCCCGCACGACGAGCACGACCATCAGGGTGCCGACGGCGGCGATCCACCACGTGGCGGACCCCGGGCCCTTCGCCAGGTCGACGACCGGCGCCGCGACGAGCGGCATCATGATCGCGGTTGCGAGCGAGAAGCACGCCGTCCAGACCGGCAGGACCTTGCCGGGCACGAACAACGCGGTGCCGGTGGCCGCGGCGTAGAGGATCATGCAGGCGATCACGGGGCCGACGTCGTGCACGCGCTGCAGCGACGCGACGGCGAGGACCAGGTGGTAGACGGAGAACAGCGACGCCAGGCCGAGCGCGATGCTCGCGGGCAGGGAGACCTTCACGCTGCGGCTCCCGTCGTCGTGGGCGTCACGGGCGACCAGGTCAGTTCGATGCGCGTGCCCTCGCCCGGGGCGGTGTGCACCTCGGCACGGCCGTCGACGGAGGCGACGCGCTCGATGATCGACCGCCGCACCCCGAGTCGTTCGGACGGGATCGTCGCGACGTCGAACCCGCGACCGTCGTCGCCGACCTCTATGTGCACGCCGTCGTCGTGCTGCTCGACGCGGACCCACCGGGCGACGTCGGGCCCACCGGCGTGCTGGACGCTGTTGACGGCCGCCTGCAGTGCTGCTGACGCGAGGGCGTCGGCGACCGACGCCGGCAGCCGGACCGACCCGGACGGGGCAGGGACGAGCTGGACGGGCGCCGCGAGGGCACCGATCGCCTCGCCGATGCGGGTGCGGAGGTCGGCGAGCGTGACCGGGGTGTCGTCGTCCGGGCCGTCGGCCGCTGCGGCCTCGAGGTGGTCGATGGCGTTCCGTGCCATGCGGGCGGCGAGGGTCTTCGCCTCGAGCGTGTCGGCCCGCGCGGCGGAGAGCAGGGTCGTCAGCACACTGTCGTGCACGATCGCGTCGACCTGCACGCGCTCCACCTCGACCGCGTGCTCGCGGATGGCGTGCGAGTACCGGCGGACCGCGGTCGACTGCGCCGTGTCGACCGACGAAGCAGCACGGCGCAGGACCACGGCGATGACGAGCACCGCACCGCTGAGCAGCGCCGTGTAGACGCCGTCGAGCAGCGCACGGACGAGCCCGGCGTCGCCGCCGACCGGGGTGAGCCGGAGGACGACGTAGATCGCCGGCACGAGTGCGGTGTAGATCGTGGCCCGCCAGGTTGCGAAGCCCATGGCCGCCGCGGTCGAGCCGACGGTGCAGAACCACCACGGCCACGGCTGCTGCGTGGACGGGATCGAGTCCTGCACCGTGAGCGGCCACGTGGTCAACGCGACCAGGAAGAGCAGGGCGCACAGGATCTGCGCGAACTGCGCCACCCGCGGCACGAACGCCGAGACCCCGACCAGGACGAACGACGCCCCGAGCGCGATCGCGACGACCGGGCCCCAGAACGGGTCGAGGTACGGCAACTGGGCGAGGACCGCAGGGGTGTCGACGATGCCGAGGCCGACCGCGGTCATCGCCAGCAGGATCGCGAAGGCACGCTCCACCGACGCCTGCGTGATCGACGCGCGGACGCTGCGCGAAGGGTCGGCACCGAACGGCGCGCCGTCCCCGAAGCCGACCGGGTCGCCACCGGGAGCACGGCCCGAGCCTGCTGGGACGCGGCCGGCATCGCCGGACACCGCACCAGCGCCGCCCGACCCACGGCCGAACCACCGACCGGTCCCCCGACCGGTCCCCGGGCCGCTCCCCCGGCGCGACGCCGGCTCAGCCGCGCTCGCCATCGTGTTCAGCGACCGTCACCGTCGGGGTCGATGCCCGAGTCGAGCCCGGGGAGGATGCCGTCCTCGACCGCCCGCCGCAGGAGGTCGACCTTCGTCGGGGCCGGGCGACCGACCTCGACGTACTTCACGCGGATGCGGTCGAGGTACTCACGAGCCGTGGAGTACCCGATGCCGAGTTGCTGCGCCGCCAGCTTGAGCGGCAGGCCCGAGGCGTACAGGTGCAGGATCTCGCGCTCGCGCCGGCCGAGCTGGGCCTTCGCGAAGTCGCGGTCGGCGTCGATGGCGCTCGCCCACTCGAGGTTGTTCAGCACGTCACCACGGGCGACGGTGGCGACCGCTGCCATCACCGTCTTCGTGGCGGACGACTTCGGGATGACACCGGCAGCCCCTGCTGCGAGTGCCTCACGGACGTTGGCGACGCGGTCCGCGATGGAGTGCACGAGCACGGCGGAGCCGGTCCCCTGCACGCCCTTGACGTTCTCGGTCACGGTCGAGCCGTCACCGAGGGACAGGTCGAGGACGACGACGTCG
>NZ_SODN01000011.1:0-114359 GCF_004365385.1 Curtobacterium sp. PhB190
CCCAGAACCGTCGCTTGTCCTCACGCGTGTGCCAACGACCCACACCAACACCTCACCACTCAAGGTGTTGCAACCACCCCTTGAACCCAAGCCGGGAATCTGTCGCTTTCGCGTACCGGTCCGTGCCGCCGGGCAGGATGGGGCGCATGAGTGGAGCGCGCGGGCGGCAACTGCTGCCAGGACAGACCAGCCGGGTGCACGTGTACGACCTCGAGTCGCGGAGATCGCGGCTGGTGTTCGAGTCGAGGACGGTGCTCGTCGAGGCGCCGAACGTGCTCGATGACGGCACCCTCGTGCTGAACGGGAACGGCGACCTGTGGCTGCTGCCGCTCGCCGACGGCGGGCAGGTGCTCGACGAGACCGCGGTCGTCCCGGTGCCGATGCCCGGCGTCCCCGAGATCAACAACGACCACGTGCTCGACCCCTCGGGCAACTCGGTCGTGGTGAGCGGCCGCGACGGGGACCTCTACCGGGTGCCCGTGCCGGCCGGGGGAGCGGCCGCGACCCTCACTGACGTCACCTCCGCGCTGCCGGTCGTCCGGAAGTTCTACCTGCACGGCATCGCCCCGGACGGGGAGACCCTCGCGGCGATCGTCGGGGAGCGCACCGAGGCGGGCGTCTGGACCACCGACGTCGCACTCGTCGACCCCGCGACCGGCGAACCGACGTTCCTGACCCGCGACGAGCACCCCGACGACGGCGTCTCGTTCGCGGGCGAGATGCTCGTGTGGAACTCGGAGCGGTTCACGCCGGGCACCGCGCAGCTCGTCGCGCTGTGGCCAGGGGCGACCGACCCGGTCCGGATCACGAACGACGACCGGGTGAACTGGTTCCCGCACGTCTCGCCGGACGGGGAGCACCTGCTCTACCTGTCCTACGAACCGGGGGTGCAGGGCCACCCGGCCGACCACCGCGTGGAGCTGCGGCGGCTGCCCGGGGTGCTCGTCCGGGGCGCCCGGATCATGCCGGTGCCGGAGACCCTCGTCGTGCTCGACGGCGGCCAGGGCACGGTCAACGTCCCGCCGTGGTCCCCGGACTCCCGCTGGTTCGCCTACTGCGACTACCCCGTGGGTCGAGACTCGGTCTGAGCGACAGTCCTCGGGCTCGTGGCCACGAGGACTGTCGCCCGCCGCGAGACTCGGGTCACCTCAGACCTCGCGCACCTGCCCCTGCTTGAGGTGCAGGCGACGCTCGGCCCGCTTCGCCACCCACGAGTCGTGCGTGACGATGACGACCGTCAGCCCGCGTTCCTTCCACTGCTTCTCGATGAGCCCCATGATCTCGTCGCGGGTGCCCTCGTCGAGCGCGCCGGTCGGCTCGTCCGCCAGCAGGACGCTCGGGTTCTTCACCAGGGCACGGGCGATCGCCACGCGCTGCTGCTGCCCGCCGGAGAGCTCGGCAGGCAGGTGCTCCATCCGCTCGCCGAGCCCGACCTCGCGGAGCGCCGCCGTGGCCCGCTCGCGGATCTCCGAACGTGCCCGGTTCGCGAGCGACCCCGCGAACGCCGTCTCGACGTTCTCGAGCGCCGTCAGCGTCGGGATGAGGTTGAAGCTCTGGAACACGAAGCCGATCTCCGTCGCCCGCAGGTCGGTCAGCGCACGGTCGCCGAGCTTCGCCACGTCGCGGTCGCCACCGAGGTGGATCGAGCCGGCCGTCGGCCGGTCGAGCGCCCCGAGCATCTGCAGCAGCGTCGACTTGCCACCGCCGGTCGGCCCCTGGATCGCCACGAGCTGTCCCTGCGGGATCGTCAGGTCCACGTTCGTCAGGGCGGTGACGGTGCGGTTCTTCTGCTTGTACGTCTTGCTGACGTTGGTCAGCCGGTACATCGGACTGGAGGCGCGGCTCGCCTCCGCCTGGCCGGGTGCGGTGTCGGTGTCGGTGCTGGTCACGGTCACTCCTTCTGGTCGCGTGCTCGGGGTCGGTGCGGGTCCGGTGGTCGGCACCGCGCCGGTGGCGGGGCCGGGCATCAGGCCACGCTCCGCAGGGCCTCGGCCGGACGGAGCTTGCTCGCGCGCCAGCCGCCGAGTGCGCCGGCGATGAGGCCACCGAGGATCGCGAGGCCGATCGCCAGCAGGATCACCTCGACGGTCACCGGGGCGTGCAGGACCACGTCGGTCGTCGACGCGGTGCTCGCACCGCCGCCGAAGCCGCCAGCCGGGGCACCGCCTGTCGTACCGCTGCCCGCGGCCGCGGTCGCCGCGCCACCGGGCATGCCACCGCCGCCACCTGCGCCGCCGTCACCGGTCGTGCTCGAGGCGCTCGCCGAGATGGTAGGGCTGATGATGTTCACCACGAGGATGCCGATCAGACCGGCTGCTGCGCCGAGGACACCGCCGATGAGGCCCTGCACGAGGGACTCGCCGGCGACCTGCCGGGTGATGCGGCCGTTCGACCAGCCGATGGCCTTGAGGGTGCCGAACTCGCGGGTGCGCCTCGTGACGCCGGAGATCGTGAAGAGGATCGCGATGAGGAACGCCGCCGCCAGCACCACGATCGACAGCCAGGTGCCGAGGTTCGAGACGAGGCTCGACGCGGTGCTCAGCGAACCGGAGACGCTCGACGCCAGGTCGGACTCGGTGGAGACCGTGGCGGTGGTGAGCTTCTGCTGCAGGGCGGTCTTGATCGCGCTGACGTCCGACGAGGACTCGGCGGACACGTAGATCGAGGTGACCTTGCCGTCGAGGTCCGCCAGTGCCTGCGCGGTGTCGAGGGGGATGTAGGTGTTCGAGCCGGTCGTCGACGACGAGCCGGTCGAGGTGACGATGCCGATGACCTCGAAGTCGGTGCCGCCGATGTCGACCGTGTCGCCGACCGCCTTCGACTCGCTCTTCGCGTAGGACGCGTCCAGCACGACGACGTCCTTGCCGGCGTCCTTCGCGGTGAACGTGCGGCCCTTGGTGAGCTCGGTGCTGGTCAGGGGGCCGACGGCGTCGCCGGAGACCGGGATGCCCGTCACGGTGAACGAGTCGACGTTGAACGAGCCGCCGCCGAAGCCGCCGCCGCCCTGGCCGGAGTCGCCGCTCGGCGGGCCCTGCTGGGTGGAGCTGTCCGTGCTGCTGCTGTCCGTGCTGCTGCTGTCGGAGCTGCTGCTGTCCGTGCTGCTGCCGTCGGTCGACTGCTGGACCTGCCCCGAGAACGTGCTGTTCTCGAGGGTCAGGACACCGGTCGCCGCCTTGACGCCGTCGGTGCCCGTCACGGTCGTGAGGTTCGCGGCGCTGAGCGTGCTCGTGCCACGGGCGACGGCGAGCCGTGACTGCGACAGGTCGGTCGAACCGCTGCTGTCGCTGTCGTCACCGCTCTGGCTGCCGAAGTCGAAGCTCGGCCGACCGGAGCCCGAAGCGCTCGGGGTCGTCGTCTTCGTGACGGTGATGTCGGTGCCGACGCCGTACACGGACTGCAGGACGCTGGACTGGGCCGCCTTCACGCCGCCCGCGATCGAGGACACGATGACCACGAGGGCGATGGCCAACGCCATGCCGATCGCGATGATGACGGTCTGCTTCTTGCGGTTCGTGAGTTCGCGCCTGAGGTACGTCAGGAACATGGTTCTCCTCGGTGGTGGCCGGCTGGGGTCACCGGCCGCGCAGAGCGCACGGCGGGGCCGACGGAGGAGAACGTAGGCAGCCGGTCAGTGGCCGCCCCATCGGCAGCCTATGAGCTGTCTAAGGGGCCCTCAGCTCGCGTCGCCGTACTCCCGGCGCAGGTGCTCCGCGTAGCCGCCGGGCGTCCGGCCGGCGAACCGACCGCTCGTCACCACCGGCAGGTCGACCGTCGCGTCGACGCGGAACCCCATAGCGTGCGCCCGCTCGACGAGCCGGACGTCCTCGTGCTCGGGGACGGGGTCGAACCCGCCGAGCGCCAGGTACGCCGATGCCAGCACGCCGAGGTTCGCGCCGTGCACGTGCCCGAGCGCGGCGCCGGGCGGGTGCGCCTGCGTCCACCGGGCGAGCACGACCGGGTCCAGGTCGTCCGGGTCGGGGACGACGGCGCCGACGAGCACGTGCGCCCCGGAGCGGAGGGCGTCGGCCTGTTGGACCAGCCAGCCCTCCGGCACCCGCGAGTCCGCGTCGGTGTGGGCGAGCCAGCGGGACGCCGGGTCGGCAGGATGCTGCCGGAGCGCGTGCGTGGCCCCGATGGTGCGCGCCCGACCGACGCCGACGTGGGCGGTCGCGACGACGTCGACGGGGAAGCGCTCGACGACGGTCGCCGTGTCGTCGGTGCAGCCGTCGAGCACGACCGTCACCGAGACCGCCACGTCGGGGTGCTCCTCGGCGAGTCGGGCGCGGGCGGCGAGCAGGGCGTCGAGGCAGGCGGCGATGCGGTCTTCCTCGTCGTGGGCGGGCAGCACGACGTCGATCCGCGTGACGCCGGAGGGCGCGGTCACCGGACGAGTCCCTCGGCCCGTGCGACCGACACGACGCCGGGGCCGGGCAGGACGCTCAGCACGAAGTCCGGTTCGACGTGGCGGACGAGCGCCGGTCGTGGCCACCGTTCCGCGAGCCGGGCGTCCACCGCGTCACCGCTCGACACCGCCTCGTCGTCGGGGTGGCGCCAGTGGCAGGCGACCAGCACGCCGTCGTCGTCGAGCGACGCCAGCACCCGGTCGATCGTCTCGTCGAGGTCATCGGGGGACAGGTAGTAGCCCACCTCGGACATCACGACGAGGTCCCACCGACCCGCCGGCCACTCGGCGGGCAACGAGGCCTGCACGAACCGGGCCCCCGGCGCACGGACGGCAGCCCGGGCCAACGGTGCGGCCGAGATGTCGGTGCCGAGCACGGCGTCGGCCCGTTCGGCGAGCGCTGCGGTGAGGACGCCCGTGGCGCAGCCGAGCTCGAGCGCGGACCGGTACCGCTCGCGGGGGAGCGCGGCGAGCGTCACCGCCCGCTTGCGGCGTTCGTACCAGGAGCGCTCGAAGTCCCAGCCCTCCGGCTTCCGCTCGTAGTGCGCGTCGAACGACTCCCGCGAGCGCGACGCCGTCGGCTCCGGCACGAAGAACCACTCGGTCGACCGCAGGTGGTGCGCGGCGTGCCGGTCGTCGATGATCGCCTCGTCCCCGGCGGCACCGGACAGCGGGCGGACCTGCGAGGCGTAGGCGTCGAGGGCGGCGCGTTTCCGCTCACGGACGGCGTCGGCCAACGGCAGGACCCGGGCTCGGTCCCACGGCTGTGCGGACGCGGACGGGTCGTCCCAGTGCCACGCCCAGATCGGGTACGTCAGCAGCGACACCCCGGCGGCCTCGGCGGTGACCGCTTCGGCGACCTCGCCCGCGATGCGGTGGTCCCGGTGACCGTCCCCGCGCCACGGCGCCACCACGAGCGTCGGTCGCACGGCGTCGTCGAGCGCTCGCCGCAGGGCGTCGGTGACCTCGTCCCGGTGCTCCCGCGTCCCGCCGTCGGAGATCCCGACCGACGACGCCGTCGCCCCGGGGTGCAGCGTGGCGAGGGCCCGGGTGAACTCGTCGTCGCGCACGGTGGCCAGCTCCGACGCCGTCGTGGTGGGGGAGTCCGGGTGCGAGCGCTCGCCGCGGGTGAGGAGCACGACGTGGGTGGGGAGTCCCGCGTCGGCTGCGGTCGCGATGAGCCCGCCGGCACCGAGGGTCTCGTCGTCGGGGTGCGGCGCGAGGACGACCACGGAGCCGATGCCGTCCAGGTCGACGGGTGCGGCCGACCGTGTGTCGAGGAACGGCGTCCACACCGCGGGATCGGTGCCCGGCTCGCGGTGGTCGAAACTCACCACGCGACACCGCCGCGCTCCGTCACGATGCGGCCGATCCGGGCGAGGTCACGGGCCCCGTGGTCCTGCAGCACGTAGAGCTCGAGGTCGGCGACCCGCGCCGCGACCGCGGGGTCCGAGGTCAGGGGAGCCGGGCCGACGGTGGCGACGACCCGCTCGCGCACGGCGTCCACCGCTCGGCGCACCCGGGAGCGCACCGTCTGGGCGAGCAGCGGCCAGTCGGCGTCCGGAGCATCGGCGGCCTCGGACCGGTCGATCCGGGCGGCGGCGTCGGCGAGGACGTCCTCGGCGTCCGCGAGGTCGAGCACGGTCGCACCGAGCGCGGCCTGCAGCAGTTCGGACTCCGGGTGGGCCGCGGCCAGCGCGCGCAGGACCCTGCCGAGGCCCACCGCACCGCCCCACCAGCATGCGGCGACGCCGATGCCGCCCCACGCGAAGCCCGGTCGCTGCAGGTACCAGCCGGGTGCGCCGACGAGCCGTGCCGTGGCACCGTCGAAGTCCACCGGGCCGCTCGGCACGTCGGGCATGCCCCGGGCGACCCAGGCATCGTCGTGCGCGGTGACGCCGTCCTGGCGCAGGTCCACGGCGACGAGGACACGGTCGTCGCCGGCGTGCGCGGTCACCAGCGCGTGCGACAGCGTCGACGCGAGGGAGCACCACGGCTTCGTGCCGGTCAGGAGCGCCGTGCCGTCGTCCTGGAGCGCGGCCTCGAGTTGGAGTCCCGGGCCCTCGGCGGCGAAGACGCCCCAGGTCGAATCAGCGGGGACCGGCACGTCGGCCTGCTGCAGGATGCCGAGCGCGTCGAGGTGGGGTTCGACGGTGCGCGCGGTCGCGACGTCACCCGCGGCGACGGCGGCGAGCGTGGCGAGGAACCCGCCGGCGGTCCCCGCGGACAGGAGCGGGGTGGTGGTGGCGAGCGTGCGCGCGGCCGTCAGACGGTCTGCCGGGCTCGAGCCGGGCCTCCCGGCCGTCTCCTCGATCCCCGCGGTGTCGACGTGCCTGGCGGACGGTGGCCAAGCGGAGGATCGCAGCATCCCCCCAACCTACGAAGGAGCGGCCGAGTGCACTCGGAGCGATCCACAGAGCGCGGAGGGGCGGTCCACAGACAGCTCATAGGAATTCCTCGATACTCGAAGACGTGACCATCTCCCAGCCTGCAGCAGCCCCGCGCCTCACGCGTGCCGACGGAACCCCGTTGCGCATCCTGGTCGTCGACGACGAAGCCAGCCTCACCGACCTGTTGTCCATGGCGCTCCGCTACGAGGGCTGGGACGTCAAGAGCGCGAACGGCGGGCAGGACGCCCTGACGACGGCGCGGGAGTTCAAGCCCGACGCGATGGTGCTCGACGTGATGATGCCGGACCTCGACGGTCTGCAGGTGCTCAGCCGGCTGCGGCAGAACAACGACGACACCCCGGTGCTGTTCCTCACCGCGAAGGACTCGGTCGAGGACCGCGTGACCGGGCTCACCGCCGGCGGTGACGACTACGTCACCAAGCCGTTCTCCCTCGAAGAGGTCGTAGCCCGGTTGCGAGGCCTCATCCGCCGCTCGCAGATCTCGATCTCCGAGGCCGGCGACTCCCGCATCGTCGTCGGCGACCTCGTGCTCGACGAGGAGTCGTACGAGGTGCACCGTGCCGGCCGGCCGATCGAGCTGACCGCCACCGAGTTCGAGCTCCTCCGCTTCCTGATGCGCAACCCTCGTCGCGTGCTGTCGAAGGCGCAGATCCTGGACCGCGTGTGGTCGTACGACTTCGGCGGCAAGTCCTCGGTCGTCGAGATCTACATCTCCTACCTGCGCAAGAAGATCGACGCCGGTGAGACCCCGATGATCCACACGGTGCGCGGCGTCGGGTACGTCATCAAGCCCACCTCGTGACCCTCCGGCGTCGGCTCGTCCTGAGCATCGTCGCGCTCGTCGTCGTCGTCAGCGCGGTGATCGGGGCGGTGAGCATCATCGCGCTCTCGTCCATCCAGACGGGTGCGATCGACAAGCAGATCACGAGCGCCACCCACCGTGCGCAGCGCTACCTCGAGCAGAACCAGAGCGGGCAGCCGAGCATCGACCTGTCCCGTCCGTCGGGGCAGGCCGCGGGGACCCTGACCGCCTACTTCGTGGACGGGCAGGTCGTCATCGCGAACGTCCTCGACGACTACGGGCGACCGAGCTCCATCACGCAGTCGAGTGCCGCGGCCCTCGGCCAGGTGCGCGTGGGCGGCGACCCGGAGACGGTCGACCTCGGCTCGGACATCGGGCGCTACCGGCTCACCGCCGTGACCGTCGGTCCCGCCGTCCTGGTCGTCGGACTGCCGATGGCCCCGGTCTACGCCAGCGTCTGGTCGCTGTTCTGGGTGGTCGTCATCGTCGTCGGCACCGCCCTGCTCGCCGCGTCGATCGTCGCCGCCGTCGTGGTCCGGCGTTCGCTGCGCCCGCTCGAGCGCGTCGCCGAGACCGCCTCGACCGTGGCCCGGATGCCCCTCGACCGCAGTGACGCCCTGGACGGCGTCCGCGTGCCCGACACCGACCCCCGTACCGAGGTGGGCCGCGTCGGCAGCGCCTTCAACCGGATGCTCGGACACATCGCAGGCGCCATGCAGGCGCGGGAACGGTCCGAACAGAAGGTCCGGCAGTTCGTCGCGGACGCCTCGCACGAGCTCCGCACGCCGCTCGCCTCGGTGCGCGGGTACGCCGAGCTCACCCGTCGGATGGGCGGTGACCTGCCGAAGGACGTCGTCTACGCCATGAGCCGTATCGAGTCCGAGTCGATCCGGATGACGTCGATGGTCGAGGACCTGCTGCTCCTCGCCCGCCTCGACGAGGGGCGCGAGATCCAGTTCGACGAGGTCGACCTGACCGGCCTCGTGCTCGACGCCGTCAACGACGCCCACGCCGCATCGCCCGAGCACGTCATCGAGATCGACGTGCCGTCGTCGCCCGTCGTGGTTGTGGGGGACGCCGCGCGCCTGCACCAGGTCATCGTGAACCTCGTCACGAACGCCAGGACCCACACCCCTGAGGGCACGCGCATCACCGTGGGCCTCGCGCCGTCGCCGTCGGGCCCCGGTGTCGACCTGACCGTGCGGGACACCGGGCAGGGCATCGACCCGGAGTTCCTGCCGAAGCTGTTCGAGCGGTTCGCCCGTGCCGACAGCTCCCGGTCGCGCACCGTGGGGTCGACCGGGCTCGGGCTCGCGATCGTGGACGCGGTCGTGCAGGCGCACGGCGGCAGCGTCGAGGTGGCGAGCGTGCCGGGCGACACCGTGTTCACGGTGCACCTGCCGGTGGACCCGTCGGCCGCGTCGGAGTCGGAGTCGGCCGCGTCGGCCGCGTCGGCCGCTGCTGCGGTGTCCGCGGACTGGTCGGGGACGCCCGCTGCGGTGGACGCGACCCACTGACGCTGGGGAGGTGCGGGGCGGGCCCGCACCGCGCCTCCCGTCCGCCGTTTGGTCTCGTCCACGGCATCTGCTACTGTTCTCGAAGCCAAAGACCGCCGGATGTCGTGCTGCGTGCAGCATGACCGAAGGTCCTCACTCGTGAGGCATCCCGCGCAGGTGTTCCGAACCACTCCCACCATCTGGTGAGAGCAGCTCCGAGCCTCTGCGCCGGAGCTTTTTTCGTTCGTGGACCTGGGGCTACCGGCAAGAAACCCCCAAGGAGAACCATGGCGAACAAGGAAGCTGCGGTCGCCGAGCTCACGGAGTCCTTCCGTAGCTCGAACGCCGTTCTGCTCACCGAGTACCGCGGTCTCACGGTCGCGCAGCTCAAGGAGCTCCGCAACTCGATCCGTGAGCACGCCACGTACGCCGTGGTGAAGAACACGCTGACCAAGATCGCGGCGAACAACGCCGGCATCTCCTCGTTCGACGAGGAACTCGCCGGTCCGTCCGCTCTCGCCTTCGTCCACGGTGACACCGTCGCCGTCGCGAAGTCGCTGCGTGCATTCGCCAAGGCGAACCCCGAGCTCGTAGTGAAGGGCGGTTACTTCGACGGTAACCCGCTCACCGCGACCGAGGTGGACAAGCTCGCCGACCTCGAGTCCCGTGAAGTTCTGCTCGGCAAGCTCGCCGGCGCCTTCAAGGCCTCGCTGTTCGGTGCTGCGTACCTGTTCCAGGCCCCCCTCTCGCAGGCCGTCCGCACCGTGGACGCCCTTCGCGAGAAGCAGGAGTCCGCGGCCTGATCAGGCTCGCGTTCCACAACCACACGTATTACTGAGTAGTAGGAGAAAATCATGGCGAAGCTTTCGCAGGACGAGCTCATCGAGGCCTTCAAGGAGCTCACGCTCATCGAGCTCTCGGACTTCGTGAAGAAGTTCGAAGAGGTCTTCGAGGTCACCGCTGCTGCCCCGGCCGCTGCTGCCGCTCCGGCCGCCGCTGCCCCGGCCGAGGCCGCTGAGGAGAAGACCGAGTTCGACGTCATCCTCAAGTCCGCTGGTGACAAGAAGATCCAGGTCATCAAGGAGGTCCGTGGCCTGACGTCGCTCGGCCTCGGTGAGGCCAAGGCGCTCGTCGAGACCGCCGACGCCAAGATCCTCGAGGGTGCGAACAAGGAGACCGCCGAGAAGGCGAAGGCGACCCTCGAGGCCGCTGGCGCCACGATCGAGCTCGCGTAGTCTCGACCGTTCGGTTCACGAAGGCCGCTGCCCCTCGGGGTGGCGGCCTTCGTCGTGCGCGACCTTTCGCGCTCAGCGACAGTTCGCGGGTCGCCGGTGGCGTGAGGTGTCGCACAGCGCGTGAGGTCGCACTGCTCAGAAAGAGATGCCGTGCGAGCGGAAGAGCGCGCGGAGGCGATCGGGCTCGACCAGGTGCCACCAGGTGACGCGGATGACGGCGCGGACGATGGGGAGCGCACGGAGCCGGTCTTCACGTCGTTTCTCAGCCCAGAGCACGTCCGCAGGATCGCGCCCCCGCAGCATGGACGGGTCGACGTACTTCTGTCGCCCGTCGAACTCGACGATCACGCCCAACGTCGGGAACCAGAAGTCGACGCGGTCGACGGTGCCGTCTCGGTGTCGGAACTCGGCCTGTGGCTCGCACGGCGGGAGTCCGAGCTGGACGAACCGGATCGCGGCGAACGACTCGCCGACCGACTCGTGTCGAGCGTCCAACGCAGCGAGCACGGTCTCCGCACGCACGGATCCGCGCGCTGGACGGATCGGGACAGACCGGCGGAGGTCGTCGCGAGCGATCGCTCCCTGCCGGACTGCCGCATCGACGGCGACCGCTGCGGTGTGGGGTGCACTCGAGGTGATGAGCGCGAGCGCGGTGTCGAGTGCGGCGGTGACCGGCACACCGTCGAAGGCGACCGAGTCGTTCAGGGGCGGCCCTGGCCAGGGGTGCCGGACGAGACCTGCTCGGTGCTGGATCGACGGGACCGCCGGGTCGATGACGTGGACGCGATCTGGAGCGGTCCCGACCAGCGGCCACCCGTGCATCAATGCGGCGGTGACGTGCGAGAACACCGACCCGACTCGGAGCCGTGGTGCGATCGCCCGTGCGCGAGCGAGGTGCTGGCCGACAGGGCTGAGGGCCTCCCATTCGTCCGCTGGGATGTACACGCCAGCGAGCAGGCGGACGAGTGTGCCCGACGCATGCTTGCGTTGCAGGAGTCTTGCGTTCGCCGGATCCAGTGCTGTCGCCCGGAGCAGGCGTGGCCGGTGGGTGCTCTCGTTCATGCCGTGATGATCGTCGAGGCGGTCCGTGCCGTGTCTGCCCGTCGGACACCTGTGGACCTGGAGCCCCGGCGCCGTCCCTGTGGAGGAATGAGCCAGCATCGAGTTCACGGGCTCAGCGACGTCTCACGGGCAGTGGGGCGCGTGAACTGTCGCTGGGCCCGCGAAGTCGCCGGAGGGAGGCGCGGGTCAGCGCAAGGTGCTGTGACGGCGGCCGTAGGCCAGGTAGAGCACGGCGCCGACGACCATCCAGATGCCGAAGGCGATCCACGTCGTGGCGCCGAGGAACACCGCCAGGAGCACGCAGCTCAGGGCGCCGAGGATCGGCACGACGGGGAACAGCGGGACGCGGTACGAGCGCTCGAGGTCGGGCTGCGAGCGACGGAGCACGATGACCGACACGTTGACGAGCGCGAACGCGACGAGGGTGCCGATGCTGGTGGCGTCGGCGAGCTCGCCCAGGGGGACCAGGGCGGCGACGATCGTGACCGCGATGCCGATGATCAACGTGTTCGCGATGGGGGTGCCGGTGCGCCGGGAGACCCGACCGAAGACCTTCGGGACCAGGCCGTCGCGGGCCATGGTGAGCAGGATCCGGGTCTGACCGTAGAGCACGGTCAGCACGACGCTCGCGATCGCGATCACCGCGCCGATCGAGAACACCAGCGCGACGAGGGGCTGTCCGGTGACGTCGACCACGATGCGGACGAGCGAGGCCTCGGACGACGAGAAGTCCGTCCACGAACGGGCACCGATCGCGGCGATGGCGACGAGGATGTACAGCGCCGTGATGAGCGCGATCGAACCGATGATCGCCCGGGGGAGGTCGCGGCGCGGGTTCTTCGCCTCTTCGCCGGCGGTGGAGGCGGCGTCGAAACCGATGTACGAGAAGAAGAGCCTAGACGCCGCGGCCGTCACCCCAGCGGCACCCATCGGCGCCAGCGGCTCGAAGTTCTGCGCCTGGAAGGCCGTGAAGGCGACGACCACGAAGAACACGAGCAGTGCGATCTTCACGACGACCATGACGGTGTTCACCCAGGCGCTCTCGCGGGCACCAGGGATCAGGACGACGGTGGCGAGCAGGACCAGGACGGCCGCCGGCAGGTTCACGACGCCGCCGTCGCCCGGAGGCGCGGACAGTGCCGTCGGCAGGTGCAACCCGAACACGCGCAGGGTCTCGTCCACGTACTCGCTCGCGCCGACCGCGACCGCGGCCACCGAGACGGCGTACTCGAGGACGAGGCACCATCCGCAGACCCACGCGATGCCCTCGCCCATCGTGGCGTAGGTGTACGAGTAGCTTGACCCCGAGGTCGGGACGGCTCCGGCCATCTCGGCGTAGGACAGTGCCGAGAGCAGGGCCGCGATCCCGGCGACGACGAAGGAGATCCACACGGCGGGACCCGCGAGCGGCACGGCCGTGCCGAGCACCACGAGGATGCCGGTCCCGAGGGTCGCGCCGACGCTGATCATCGTCAGGTGCCAGACACCGAGCGACCGGCGGAGCGGTTCGCCGTTGACGCCGACGGCCGCCTCGGACTGCAGTTGCTCGATCGGCTTGCGGCGGGCGAGCTGCTGGCGGAGGGACGTGGGACGGGACGGCGCGGACGTCATGGGACCTCGGTGGTGCGGGGGCGGGGACGGCACATGCTCGCACGCCCCCTGAACGGGGTCAAATACGGCCGTCGGACTGCACTGCGGAACGGCGGTCGTCGAGCGCGCGCCGATGTCCGACCGCGGGGATACGGTTGCTGCATGAGCATGGGCGGCGGGATGCGCGGGGGCGGCGGTGGCGGTGGTCCGCGCGGCGGCGGCCGGATCTCCAGCGGTGACTTCCGTGCGCAGAAGGCCGCCAACGCCGAAGCGCCGAAGATCCCGCACCTGGTGAAGCGGATCGCCGGGCTGTTCGTCCCGCACCGGCGGTCGATCGTCCTGACGGTCGTCCTCGTGCTGGTCGGTGCTGCGATCTCGGTGATCCCGCCGCTGTTGACGCAGCAGGCGTTCGACCGGGGCCTGTTCCCACCCTCCGGCAGCCCCGACGTCCCGGTGCTGGTCGAGCTCGTGTCGGCGATGGTGTTCCTCTGGATCGCGAGCGCCGGGGTGGGCGTCTGGCAGACCTACCTGACGGCGACGGTCGGCAACAAGGTCATGGGTGCCATGCGGATGCGCCTGTTCGGGCACCTGCAGCGCATGGAACTCGCGTTCTTCACCCGCACGAAGACCGGGGTCATCCAGTCCCGCCTGCAGAACGACGTCGGCGGCGTCGCGAGCGTGCTGAACAACACGATCTCGTCGGTGCTCGGCAACACCGTCACGGTCATCGCCGCCATCGTCGCCATGCTGCTGCTGAGCTGGCAGATGACCCTGGTCGCGGTCGTGCTGCTGCCGTTGCTCGTCATCGCGCAGCGTCGGGTCGGGCAGGTCCGTGCCCGCATCGCCGGGCAGACGCAGGAGTCGCTGTCCGACATGACGGCGATCACGCAAGAGGCACTGAGCGTCTCCGGCATCCTGCTGGCCAAGAGCTTCAACCAGCAGCGCAGTGAGACCCGCCGCTACGGGGACGAGAACCGCAACCAGATCCAGTTGCAGGTCCGCCAGCAGATGTCCGGGCAGTGGTTCTTCGCGATCGTGCAGATCTTCCTGTCGATCATCCCGGCGATCATCTACCTCGTCGCGGCCTGGCTGATCATCGGCGACGTCCCGATCACCGCCGGCACCATCGTCGCGTTCACGACGGTGCAGTCGCGCTTGCTGTTCCCGACGGTCGGCCTGCTCCGGGTGGTGCTCGACCTGCAGACCTCCGGAGCGCTGTTCGCTCGGATCTTCGAGTACTTCGACCTGAAGCCCGCGATCACCGACTCGCCCACGGCGAAGCCCGTCGACGACACCATGGTCGGTCACGTCGCGTTCGACGACGTGACGTTCACGTACCCGGACGGCGAGGCCGACAAGCCGACGCTCCGCGGGGTCTCGTTCGACCTCCGACCCGGGCAGTTCGCCGCCTTCGTCGGTCCATCGGGCGCGGGCAAGACCACCGTGTCGTACCTGGTGCCACGGTTGTACGAGGCGACCGAGGGTTCCGTGCGGTTCGCCGGACAGGACGTCCGCGACCTCGTGCACGAGGACCTCATGCGCCACGTGGGGATCGTCAGCCAGGAGACGTACCTGTTCCACGCGACGATCGGCGACAACCTGCGCTACGCCAAGCCGGACGCGACCGACGACGAGGTCGAACGGGCGGCACGCGCGGCGAACATCCACGACACGATCGCCTCGTTCCCGGACGGCTACGACACGGTCGTGGGGGAACGCGGGTACCGACTGTCCGGCGGCGAGAAGCAGCGGATCGCGATCGCGCGGGTGCTCCTGAAGGACCCTCCCGTGCTCGTGCTCGACGAGGCCACGAGCGCGCTCGACTCGATCTCGGAGCGCGTGGTGCAGACCGCGCTCGACACCGCCGCCGCGGGGCGCACCACCATCTCGATCGCGCACCGGCTGTCGACGATCCGGGACGCCGACGTCATCTTCGTGCTCGACCACGGGCGGATCGTCGAGCAGGGCACGCACGACGAACTCCTCGCGCTCGACGGCACCTACGCGCTCCTGCACCGGCAGCAGAACGCCCCGGCGGACGCCGTCGGCCGCTGACCCCGCCGATCACGGCCACCGACCTGCGGGCGGGCGCGCCGATCGGACACGCGCCCCCAGACCGGACGGGAGGCCCGTGGCGGCCCCGCCACGGGCCTCCCGTCCGACACGGGGCACGACCAGGGCGAGGCGCACGTCACGACCCAGCAGAACGCGGTGTCGGCGTCCTAGACTCGGCCCCGTGCGTTACGCGAACTCCGTGGTCGACCTCGTCGGCGACACCCCGCTCGTCAAGCTCAACCGCGTCACCGAGGGGGTGCGCGCGACCGTCCTGGTGAAGGTCGAGTACCTGAACCCCGGCGGATCGTCGAAGGACCGCATCGCCACGCGCATCATCGATGCTGCCGAGGCCTCCGGTGACCTGCGACCCGGCGGGACGATCGTCGAACCCACCTCGGGCAACACCGGGGTCGGGCTGGCGCTCGTCGCTCAGCAGCGCGGCTACCGGTGCGTGTTCGTGCTGCCGGACAAGGTCGGCGAGGACAAGCGCAACGTCCTGACGGCGTACGGCGCCGAGATCGTCGTCACACCGACGGCAGTGGCGCCCGAGCACCCGGAGTCGTACTACTCGGTGTCCGACCGGCTCGTCCGCGAGATCCCCGGCGCCTACAAGCCGAACCAGTACGCGAACCCGAACGGCCCCCGCAGCCACTACGAGACCACCGGTCCGGAGATCTGGCGCGACACCGAGCAGCAGATCACCCACTTCGTCGCGGGCGTCGGGACGGGTGGCACCATCTCGGGCACCGGGCGCTTCCTGAAGGAGGCGTCCGACGGCCGTGTCCGCATCGTGGGGGCCGACCCCGAGGGCTCGGTCTACTCCGGCGGCACCGGCCGGCCGTACCTGGTCGAGGGTGTGGGCGAGGACTTCTGGCCGACCGCGTACGACCCCGAGGTGCCGGACGAGATCATCGCGGTGTCGGACGCCGACTCGTTCGCGATGACCCGCCGCCTGGCGCGGGAAGAGGGCCTGCTCGTGGGCGGGTCCAGCGGGATGGCGGTCGTCGCCGCGATGCGGGCCGCCCGCGACCTGACCGAGGACGACGTCGTCGTGGTGCTGCTGCCCGACGGCGGTCGCGGCTACCTCGGCAAGATCTTCAACGACCGGTGGATGCGCTCGTACGGCTTCGCCGAGACCGACGAGGCGCGCACCGTCGGCTCGCTCATCGCCGGCAAGGACGGACGTCTGCCCGACCTGGTGCACGCGCACCCGGCGGACACCGTGCGCGAGGTCGTCGACATCATGACCAAGTACGGGGTGTCCCAGATGCCCGTGCTCAGCGCGGAACCGCCGGTCGTCATCGGCGAGGTCATCGGCGCCGTCGCCGAGAAGGACCTGCTCGAACAGGTCTTCACCGGTGCCGCGAAGATGACGGACGCCCTGACCGGTTTCGTGGGCGAGTCGCTCCCGTTGATCGGCGTGGGCGAGTCCGTGTCCGCAGCGCGTCGAGCCCTCGAGACGGTGGACGCCCTGCTCGTCGTCGAGGACGGCAAGCCGGTCACGGTCCTGACCCGCCACGACCTCCTGACCTACCTCTCCGAGTAAGGAACGCAGCCAGCATGACCGAGTTCAGCACCCGCGCCGTCCACGCCGGCCAGGAGCCCGACGGCCCCACCGGCGCCGT
This sequence comes from Curtobacterium sp. PhB190, assembly GCF_004365385.1. NCBI lineage: Bacteria > Bacillati > Actinomycetota > Actinomycetes > Micrococcales > Microbacteriaceae > Curtobacterium > Curtobacterium sp. PhB190. The sequence continues at coordinate 16,679 of NZ_SODN01000011.1, forward strand.
CATCCCGCCGATCCACCTGACGTCCACCTACGTGCAGGACGGCATCGGCGGGATGCGGAACGGCTACGAGTACTCCCGTGCCGGCAACCCGACGCGCGACTCCCTGCAGACGCTGCTCGCCGACCTGGACGGCGGCGTGGCCGCGTACTCCTTCGCTTCCGGTCTCGCCGCCGAGGACGCCCTGCTCCGGGCGGCGCTCCGTCCCGGGGCCCGCGTCGTGATGGGGAACGACGTGTACGGCGGGACCCACCGTCTGGTCAGCCGACTGCACGTGCCGTGGGGCGTCGAGCTCGTCGTCGTCGACATGAGCGAGCTCGACCAGGTCCGGGCCGCGCTGCAGGGCGCCCCCGAGGACACCGTGCTCTGGGTCGAGACGCCGACCAACCCGCTCATGAAGATCGCCGACATCGCCGGACTCGCGACCCTCGGGCACGAGGCCGGTGCACTCGTCGTCGTGGACAACACCTTCGCGTCGCCGTACCTGCAGCAGCCGCTGTCGCTCGGTGCCGACGTCGTCGTGTACTCGACGACGAAGTACCTGGGTGGCCACTCCGACGTCGTCGGTGGGGCCGTCGTACTCGCCGACCAGGAGCTCGCGGCGAAGGTGCAGTTCCTGCAGTTCGGCGCCGGTGCGATCTCGTCGCCGTTCGACGCCTTCCTGACCACCCGCGGCATCAAGACCCTGGCGGTCCGGATGGAGCGGCACTCCACGAACGCGCAGGCCGTCGCCGAGGGGCTCGTCGCAGCGCCGGGCATCGAGCGCGTCTACTACCCGGGGCTCGCCGACCACCCGGGGCACGACATCGCCGCCCGCCAGATGCGCGGGTTCGGCGGGATGCTGTCCGTCGCACTGTCCGGCGGCCCGGACGCTGCCCGGCGCTTCGCGGAGTCCACGGAGCTGTTCGCGCTGGCCGAGTCGCTCGGGGGAGTGGAGTCGCTCATCGGGTACCCGAGCGAGATGACGCACGCCTCGGTGAAGGGCACGGAGCTCGCGGTGCCCGAGAACGTGGTGCGCCTGTCCGTCGGCATCGAGGACGCGGGCGACCTGATCGCGGACCTGCAGCAGGCGCTGACGCGCTGACGCGGACCTGCAGCACGCGCTGACGCGCATCGCGCGTGGTCCGCGCCCCGCGACGTCGGCGGTGTCGCCCCTCGCCCCTACGATGAGCGGGTGAGCACCACGGCGACGAGGACGGGCCTGCTGAGCGGGCGGTACGCCCTCGCGACGATCGGCATGGTCGCCATCGTGGGCGTCGCGGCGTTCCAGAACCTGGCGATGACGACGATCATGCCGGTGATCAGTCGCGACCTGGACGGCGAGGCCCTGTACGCCCTGGCCTTCGCGGCACCGCTCGCGGCCGGGGTGCCCGGCATGGTGCTCGCCGGCAACTGGACCGACCGCGCGGGCGGCCGGATCGTCGCCTGGGTCTCCGCGCTGCTGTTCGCCGTCGGGACCGCCGTGGTCATGCTCGCGCCGACGATGGAGGTCTTCCTCGTCGGTCGACTGGTCGAGGGCTTCGGTGCCGGCTCGATCGACGTCGTGCTGTACGTGCTCGTCGCCCGGATCTTCCCCGCCGAGCTGCACGGACCGGTGTTCGCCGGGTTCGCGGCCGCGTGGGTGGTCCCGGCGCTCATCGGCCCGGCGATCGCCGGCATCGTCACCGACACCTGGAACTGGCACTGGGTCTTCGCGGGGGCGCTCGTGATCGCCGTGGGTGCGTTCACCGTGCTCGTGCCGACGCTCGGGCGGCTGCAGGCACCGGCGGTCGAGCTGCGACCGCCGTGGCAGCGGATCCGGATCGGGTGGTCGGTCGCCGCGGCCGTGTCGATCCTGCTGCTGAACGTCGCGCCGGACCTGACCCCGCGGGGGATGGTGGCCGCGGTCGTGGTCGGCCTGGTCGGGACGTGGTTCGCGCTGCGCCCGCTGCTGCCGACCGGCACCTTCCGCGCCGCCGCGGGCCTGCCCTCGGTGGTGCTGCTGCGCGGGCTCGTGGCGGCGTCGTTCTTCGGCAGCGAGGCGTACGTGCCGTTCCTGCTGCAGGCGAAGCACGGCCTGTCCGCTTCGGCTGCGGGGCTCGCGCTGACCGTCGCCGCGCTCAGCTGGGCGGCGTCGAGTTGGGCGCACGGTCGGCTGGGGGAGCAGCGCTTGACCGCACGTCGGACCTTCGGTGTCGGACTCGTGCTCGTCCTGGTGAGCCTGCTGGCGGCCTTCGCGGTGGCGACGCTCGACCTGCCGTGGTGGGTGCTCGTCGCCGGCTGGTTCGTCGGCGGCGCGGGCATGGGGGCGATCTACCCGCGGACGTCGATGCTCACCCTGCGGTTCTCGGGCGAGGGCGACGACGGCTTCGCGAGCTCGGCGCTCACCATCGCCGACGCCGCGGGCAGCGTCATCGGCCTGGCGGTCACCGGGCTGCTGTTCACCGCGACCGGCGGCGCCGAGGGCACGGTGTCCTTCCCGCTGGTCTTCGCGGCGATGATCTGCTTCGCCGCACTGGCGATCGCCGCGGTCCGGCGGCTCGGACCCGTCCCCGTCCCCGCGCCGGTGTCGTCGGCGTCGTCGGACCGCGCAGCCGGGTAGCGTGGCAGACCGGACCGAAGAGGAGACACCCGTGGTGCGCATCGTCGCTGCAGCCGTCATCCTGACGGCCGCCCTCGCGTTGGCCGGCTGCCAGGGCACGACGTCCGCTGCGCCCACGCCGGTGCAGAGCACGGACCTGACCAGCTCCGACGGCGGGTTCGACAAGCAGGCCGTCATCGGCGTCGTGCTGGTCGACGACGACGCGGCCCTGGGCGAGGACCTGCGGACCGGCCTGTCCGATGCCGGGTTCCGTCCCGACGTCCGGGTCGCACCCGCGTCCGGTGCGGCGGCGTCCCAGCGGACCGCGGTCGCCCAGCTCGTCCGCAAGGGCGCCAAGGCCCTGCTCGTGCACGCGGCTCGGCCGTCCGCGCTCACCGGGGTGATCCAGACCGCGCACGACGCCGGTGTCGTGGTGGTGTCCCTGGGCGATCCGCTGCCGGCGAGCGGTACCGGCGGCGACGGTGTGTCGGCCGACTACCGGGTGCCCGCAGCGGCGGACGACGCGGACCTGGCGGCCACCGCGGTCGAGGTCGTGCAGTCGTTGCAGCGCGGCGAGAAGCCGGAGACCGAACCGAGCGACGGCGACTCGACCGACGCCGAGTGAGCCGAGGCGAGCCGCGCCACCAGGCCGGTCAGCGCCGTGCCACCAGGCGGCTCAGCTCAGCTCCACCAGGCCGGGAACGACAGCGTGATCGTCTCGACCAGCGCCTTCCGCGACCGTCGGGGTCCGGCGAGCCACGCCTCGATCGCTCCGACGAAGCCCTGCGCGACGTAGCCGGCGGCCACGTCGTCGAGGAGCTCCGGGCGGCGGTCGGCGTCGAGTTCGCGGATGTGCAGGGCACTCGACTCGGTGAAGTGGCCCACGAGCAGCCGGTGCAGTGACGCGTCGTTCGGGTCCGGCAGTGCCTTGGCGTAGATGTCGCGGTGGGTGGTCACGTGCTCGACGACCGCGTTGATGCCCCGCCGTGTGATGGTCGCGAGCTCGGCCGCGTCGGCTCCGCGGGCGGCTGCGGCCCGTCGGTCGTCGGCGTCGTCCTGCCGGATGCGGTCGAGCTCCGGCGTCAGCACGTCGGCGAGCAGCGATCCGGGGGAGACCGCGTGCGAGTAGAACGTCGCGCGGTTGATGCCGGCGGCACGGGTGACGTCCGCGACGGTGATCTCGGAGACGGGGCGGTCGGCCGCCAGTCGCAGGATCGCTTCGCGCAGGGCGGCGGTCGTGTGCAGGATCCGGGCATCCACCATGACGCCCACCCCCTTCTGATCCGGTTCACCCGGAGGCCCCCGAGCAGTCCGACGGTACCGCATGGCACGGGATCGGCACGCGGACGGCGTGTGGCAACACGCGGGCAATCCGAGCCGAGGGCGTCGGGAGCGCTCCTGCGGCCCGTAGGATGGTTCCGCGGACGAATCGATTCGATCGACGCCGCGATCACCTCCCCGCCCCTCACCGCCGAAGGACTCCTGCTCGTGACCGCGCCCGCCACCACCGGTTCGCTCCGGGTCGTCCTGCACCCCGGAGACTCACTCTCCCGTGGGCAGCGACTCGTCTACGTCTTCGTCCTGGGCGCCCTGACGGCGCTCGGGCCGTTCACGATCGACCTGTACCTGCCGGCGTTCCCGGCGATCAAGGAGCAGTTCGGCGTCACCGACGGCGCCGTGCAGCTGACGCTCACGGCGACGACGCTCGGGTTCGCGTTCGGGCAGCTGCTCGTCGGCCCGTGGAGCGACAAGGTCGGCCGCCGGCTGCCGCTCATCATCGCGACGACGGTGCACATCGCCGCGTCGATCGGCGCGGCGACCGCTCCCGACATCGAGCTCCTCGCGGTGTTCCGCGTGCTCCAGGGCATGGGTGCTGCCGCCGGCGGTGTCGTCGCGATGGCCACCGTCCGCGACCTGTTCGGCGGCAAGCCGCTCGTCCGGATGCTGTCCCGCCTGGCGATGGTGAACGGGCTGGCGCCGATCCTCGCGCCGCTCATCGGCTCGCAGATGCTCCAGTTCACCAGCTGGCGCGGCATCTTCGTCTTCCTCGCCTGCTACGGCCTGGCCGTGGTGATCGCGTCGATCCTGCTCATCGTCGAGACCCTGCCCCCTGCCCGTCGCCGCGAGGCCGGCCACTCCACGATCGGTCAGCGGTACAAGGCGCTGTTCTCCGACCGGATCTTCGTGGGGGTCGCGCTCATCGGGGCGATGGTGTTCAGCGGGTTGTTCTCGTACCTCAGCTCGTCGCCGTTCCTGTTCCAGGGTGTCTACGGACTCGACGCCCAGCAGTACGGGCTGCTCTTCGCGGTGAACTCGGTGGGCGTCGTGCTCGGTGTGCAGATCTCCGCGCGGTTGGCGCAGCGCGTCGGGCCGCAGTGGATCCTGGCGTGCTCGACGGCGACCCTGTTCCTGGCGTCGATCGCGATCATCGTGCTCGACCAGCTCGGTGCGGGGCTCGTGGGCGTGCTCGTGCCCCTGTGGTTCTTCATCGCGGCCTGCGGGTTCTCGTTCCCCCTCGTCCAGGTCATCGGCCTTGCTGCGCACGGCAAGGAGGCCGGGACGGCGGCGTCGCTGCTCGGCGCCCTGAACTTCGGCGTCGCCGGCCTGATCTCGCCGATCGTCGGTTGGCTCGGCATCACCACCGCGACCCCGATGGCGATCGTGATGGCCTCGACCTCGGTGATGGCCATCCTGATCCTGTGGTTCGTGGTGCGGCCCCGGACGGTCCCCGAGCTCACGCACTGACGGGTTCTCCACAGCTGCCCGGATCAGCCGGACAGCGGCCCCCGCGCGTCCATAGGCTGTGCCCATGAGCGACGCGGTGGAGCAGGCACGGGCAGCGGCCGAGGCCGCCAGGCAGGCAGCGGACGAGGCACGCCGGCTGGCCGACGAAGCCGTGCAGCGGGCCGAGGAGCTCGCCGCCGCACTCGCCGGACAGGAGGCCCGGCTCGCCCCCGACGCGGAGCCCGCCTCCGCCACCCCACCGGCTCCAGAGCCCACCGCCGCAGGACCCACCGCAGCCGTCCCGGACGACGCGACGGCGGCTCCCGACGCGGCCGTCCCGGCACCGGCGGACGCCCCTGCGGCCGGCACCGCGCCTCCCGGCAGTGGCGCAGCCCCGCTCGGGCCGGACGCCGTCGCCGCGATCCGCACCGGCTACACCGTCAAGGGGCAGGCGCTCGAACTCGGTGCCCTGGTGAACGGCGAGGCGCAGCCCGACGTCCAGGTCCGCATCCCGCTCGGCATGCTGAACCGGCACGGGCTGGTCGCCGGTGCGACCGGCACCGGCAAGACCCGCACGCTGCAGGTCCTCGCCGAACAGATCGCGGCGAACGGCGTGCCGGTCTTCGCGGCCGACATCAAGGGCGACCTGTCCGGGCTCGCGGTGGTCGGGCAGGGGAACGAGAAGCTGCTCGCGCGCACCGCGGGCATCGGCCAGCAGTGGCAGGGCGTCGCGAGCCAGGCGGAGCTCTTCTCGCTCGGTGGTCAGGGCACGGGCGTGCCGATCCGCGCGACGGTGTCCGGGTTCGGGCCGTTGCTGCTGTCGAAGGTGCTCGGCCTGAACGACACCCAGGAGTCCTCGCTCGGACTGGTGTTCCACTACGCGGAGCAGGCCGGGTTGCCGCTCGTCGACCTGGCCGACCTGCGGAGCGTGCTGACGTTCCTGGTGGGCGACCAGGGCAAGGGCGAGCTCGCCGAGCTCGGTGGTCTGTCGAAGCAGACCGCCGGGGTGATCCTGCGCGAGCTCATCACGTTCGCTGACAAGGGTGCCGACCAGTTCTTCGGCGAGCCCGAGATCGACACGCAGGTGTTCCTGCGCACGGCGGCGGACGGCCGGGGGATCGTGAGCCTGCTCGAGGTGCCGGGCGTGCAGGACCAGCCCGAGGTCTTCTCGACGTTCCTGATGTGGCTCTTGGCCGACCTGTTCAACGAACTGCCAGAGGTCGGCGACCAGGACAAGCCCAAGCTGGTGTTCTTCTTCGACGAGGCGCACCTGCTGTTCAGCGGGGCGTCGAAGGACTTCACGGACCAGATCGTGCGGACCGTGCGGTTGATCCGGTCGAAGGGCGTCGGGATCTTCTTCGTGACCCAGACCCCGAAGGATGTGCCGAACGACGTCCTGGCGCAGCTCGGGTCGCGCATCCAGCACCAGCTGCGGGCGCACACCCCCGACGACGCGAAGGCGCTCCGGGCGACGGTGTCGACCTACCCGTCGAGCGACTACGACCTGGGTGAGGTACTGACCTCGCTGGCGACCGGCGAGGCGATCGTCACCGTCATGAACGAGAAGGGTGCGCCGACGCCGGTCGCGTGGACCCGGTTGCGCGCGCCGCAGGGGTCGATGGACCCGATGCCCGCCGCCGAGATGCTGTCGCGGGTGCAGGCATCGCCGTTGCTCGCGACGTACGGCACCCGGGTGGATCCGGACTCGGCGCACGAGATGCTCGCGCGCCGGATGGAGGCAGCTGCTGCCGAGGCCGCGGCGGCGGACGCGCAGAAGGACGCAGCCATCGCGGCGGCCGAGGCCGAGAAGGAAGCCGCGCGGGCGGCGGCGACCGCGGCCAAGGAGGCCGCGGCGCAGGCCAAGCAGGAGGAACGCGAGCGGGCTGCTGCGCAGAAGGAGTACGAGCGGACGCAGCGCGAGTTCGAGAAGGCCGAGCGGGCTGCGGCGTCGCGGCGTTCGGGCCGGTCGGGGCGGAGCACGCGGACGACGACCTCACGGAAGGCGGACGACCCGCTGTCGGACCTGCTCGGGTCACGGCTCGGCGGCACGATCGCGAAGGAGGTCGTGCAGGGGATCTTCTCGACGCTGCGCCGACGTCGGTGACGTCCAGCGGCTCCGAGCGTCAGCGACCGAGCAGGCCGGTGAACTCGACGACGAGCAGACCCAGGACGACGAGTGCTGCCACTCCGCCGACGAGCAGGTAGGCCGGCCGCTGTTCGTACCAGGCGCGGCTCGAGGGGTAGCGCTTCGCGAAGACCCGGGCCGAGACCGGACGTGCCTCTTCCGTCACCTGGACGCCCAGGGCGTCGACGACCTGGGCGAGCCCGTCGTCGCCCCACACGTCGGCACGGATGCGGAACAGGTGCGCACCCGTCGCGTCGAACGCCACGAGTTCGCGCATGGTGCGGTCGACCGAGCTGCCGTAGGTGGTGGCGAGCACCAGATTGTGCACGCGGTCGCGGGGGATCCGACGGTGCGCGGTGACCACGCCCCGGATCGTCAGGCCGTCAGGGTCGATGCCGATGTACGCCGTGCTCAGTCGGACGAACACGACGCCCACGAGGACCGCCAGCGCGACGACCACGGTCGCGACCATCGCCCACGTCCGGAACGGGAACGACACCCAGACCAGGGCGACGGCGAGCGGCACGGCCGAGAACACGATGCTCAGCGCAGTCGAACGGACCAGGGACCGACGGGGGCGGAGGACGACGTCGTACACGGTGGCACGGAGGTGCGGCGTCGCTGGCACCGTCATGTCCCCCATGCGCTTCTCCTGAACCCTCGGGTCTCCCGGGCACGCCGAATCGGCCGCCCTGCGAGCGACGCCCCTGCCGCTCGATGCACCGCGGTCGACTCGTCCCGGAGTCGTCCGCTCCGGCAAGCATAGGTGCACGACGGGGACCGGGGACAGCACGTTCCACCCCGGATCGGCGTTTGACGGCCAGTCCTTGGCGAACAGGGGACAGGTGGGTCCGCCGCGTGGGGGACCAGCCGGCGCGACCACGACGCGCGCCGCCCGGAACGACGAAGGCCCCGCACTCGGTGCGGGGCCTTGCTGGCGGAGAATGGGGGATTCGAACCCCCGAGGGCTTGCACCCAACACGCTTTCCAAGCGTGCGCCATAGGCCACTAGGCGAATTCTCCTTGTGCTGTCTCGCGACGGCGACACCCAATGGTACAGGTTCCCAGGGGTGCTCACGACCGTGTGTCGTCGAGGCGGGTGCTCCCAGTTGTCGTGACATGTCCGGCGACTACCCTGGGGCGCGTGTCGACCCGCATCTACATCACGTCAGCAGAAGGGCACACGGGCAAGAGCACCGTCGCCCTCGGTGTCCTCGAGACCCTCGCGCGCTCCGTCGGCCGCGTCGGCGTGTTCCGCCCCGTCGCCCGCTCGGTCGCCGAACCCGACTACGTGCTCGAACTGCTGCTGCAGCACACCGCGGTCGGGATCTCGTACGACGACGCCGTGGGGGTCACCTACGACGACGTCCACGCGGATCCGGACGCAGCGCTCGGCACCATCGTGAACCGCTTCGCCCAGGTGGAGCGGCAGTGCGACGCGGTGGTCGTGCTCGGGTCCGACTACACCGACGTCGGCAGCCCCACCGAGCTGTCGTTCAACGCGAAGGTCGCCGCGAACCTCGGTGCCCCGGTGCTCCTCGTCCTCGGTGGTCGTGACGCAGCCGAGCGCGGTGCCCGCACGCCCGAGGGGATGGCGCAGGTCGCGGACGTCACGACGAGCGAGCTGCGAGCGGCACACGCGCAGCTGTTCGGTGTCGTCGTGAACCGCGCCGACCCGGAGGCCCTCGCCGCGATCGTGGCGAGTGTCGAGCGGGCCGTGCACGACGACCACCCGGACGTGCCCGTGTGGGCGATCCCGGAGGACCGCGTCCTCGTCGCCCCGACCGTCCGTGCGCTGCTGCAGGCGACCGACGCGACCCTGGTGCGCGGGGACGACGCCCTGCTCGACCGCGAGGCACTCGGCACCGTCGTCGCCGGCATGAGCATGGAGAACGTCCTGCCCCGCCTGATCGAGGGCGGCATCGTCGTGGTCCCGGGCGACCGCAGCGACGTCCTCATCGCGACCCTGCTGGCGAACCAGTCGGACACGTTCCCGAGCCTGGCCGGCGTCATCCTGAACGGCGGGTTCGAGACCGCACCGCAGATCTCCCGGCTGCTCGAGGGCCTGTCGAGCTCGCTGCCGATCGCGCAGAACGACCTGGGCACGTACGACACCGCCCTCCGCATCACGCAGACCCGCGGGCGCCTGGCGGCGGACTCGCCCCGCAAGGCCGACCTCGCGCTCGCCCTGTTCGAGCAGCACGTGGACGCCGAGTCGCTGCGCGACCGCCTGCAGCTCACGCCGTCCGGCGTCGTCACGCCGCTCATGTTCGAGCACGGCCTGCTCGACCGGGCACGGGGCTACGGCAAGCACATCGTGCTGCCCGAGGGCGAGGACGACCGCATCCTCCGCGCGGCGTCGACGCTGCTCGCCCGCCAGGTCTGCGAGCTGACGATCCTCGGCGACCCCGCTGCGATCCGCACCCGCGCGACCGAGCTCGGACTCGACCTCGACGCCGCCCAGCTCGTGTCGCCGTTCGACCCCGAGCTCCGGGAACGCTTCGCGGAGGAGTACACCCGGCTCCGCGCCCACAAGGGGATGTCGATCGAGCTCGCGCGCGACACCGTGACCGACGTCTCGTACTTCGGCACGATGATGGTCCAGCTCGGACTCGCCGACGGCATGGTCTCCGGTGCGAAGCACACCACCGCGCACACCATCCGGCCGTCCTTCGAGATCATCAAGACCCGTCCGGACACGTCGATCGTGTCGAGCGTGTTCCTGATGGCGCTCGCGGACCGCGTCCTGGTCTACGGCGACTGCGCGGTGATCCCGGACCCGACGAGCGAGCAGCTCGCCGACATCGCGATCTCGTCGGCCGAGACGGCGACCCAGTTCGGCATCGACCCCCGCGTCGCGATGCTCAGCTACTCGACCGGCGACAGCGGCACCGGCGCCGACGTCGACAAGGTCCGTGCCGGCACCGCCTTCGTCCGTGAGCGCCGTCCCGACCTGCTCGTCGAGGGCCCGATCCAGTACGACGCCGCTGCCGACCCGACGGTCGCGAGCACGAAGATGCCGGACTCCCCGGTGGCCGGCAAGGCGACCGTCTTCATCTTCCCGGACCTCAACACGGGCAACAACACCTACAAGGCCGTGCAGCGCTCCGCCGGCGCGGTCGCCATCGGGCCCGTCCTGCAGGGACTGCGCAAGCCGATCAACGACCTCTCCCGCGGCGCCCTCGTCAGCGACATCGTGAACACCGTCGCGATCACCGCGATCCAGGCCGGCACCGCGTCCGACGCGGCCTGACCTGCGCGACGCACACCGCGCCTCCCGTCCGGCCGACCAGGCCATGAGCAGAAAGCGACACCACCCGTGACCGCAGCCCTCGTCGTGAACTCCGGATCGAGTTCGTTCAAGTACCAGCTCATCGAACTCGAGGGGGAGCGCACGCTCGCCTCCGGGCTCGTGGAGCGCATCGGCGAGTCGGCCGGCGCGTGGAAGCACACCAACGCGCTGACGGGGGAGTCGTCGTCGAACGACGCCGCGTCCGTGCCGGACCACGCCGCCGGGTTCCAGGCGATGATCGACGCGTTCGCCAAGGTCGGTCCGTCGTTCGACGAGCACCCGCCGGCCGTCGTCGGCCACCGCGTCGTGCACGGCGGCACCACCTTCGACCGCGCGACTGTGGTGACGGACGACGTCGAACGACAGATCGAGGCGCTCAACAGCCTCGCGCCGCTGCACAACCCGGCGAACCTCGAGGGGATCCGGGCCGCGAAGCAGGTGTTCTCCGACGTGCCGCACGTCGCCGTGTTCGACACCGCGTTCCACCAGACCATGCCGCCGCACGCCTACACCTACGCGATCCCGGCCGACCTGGCGTCGAAGTACTCCATCCGCCGCTACGGCATGCACGGCACGAGCCACAAGTACGTCTCCGAGCAGGCCGCGGTCTTCCTCGACCGCCCGCTGTCCGAGCTGAAGACCATCGTGCTGCACCTGGGCAACGGTGCCTCGGCCGCAGCGATCGACGGTGGGAAGTCGATCGAGACATCGATGGGCCTTACGCCACTCGAGGGCCTCGTCATGGGCACCCGCTCCGGCGACCTCGACCCCGCCGTCCTGCTGCACCTGCACCGCGAGGCCGGGCTGTCCTTCGACGAGCTCGACACCATGCTCAACAAGCAGTCCGGGCTGCTCGGCCTGACCGGCAACGGCGACATGCGCGACGTCCAGGACGCCGCCCTCAACGGCGACGAGGTCGCCGAAGCGGCGCTCGCCGTGTACCGCCACCGCATCCGTCGCTACGTCGGCGCCTACACGGCGCAGCTCGGCGGGCTCGACGCGTTGGTCTTCACCGCCGGCGTCGGCGAGAACAACGCGCTGCTGCGCCGGCGCGTGCTCGCCGGGCTCGAGCACCTGGGCATCGAGATCGACGCGGACCGCAACGAGCTGGGATCCCGGGAGGCCCGGGTCATCTCCACGGACACGTCACGTGTCGCGGTGCTCGTGATCCCGACGAACGAGGAACTGGAGATCGCCCGACAGTCGGCTGCGGTCGCGCTCTGACGCGCTGCGCGGTGCGCTGCGCGGCCTGGTGCCAGCACGGTGCGGCCTGCGTGGGCTGGTGCGGGGTTGGTGGCTGGGTGCGCGCTTGTAGCGCGGCACGGAGCGTGCAAGTTCGCACGGGGTGTCGAGGTGCGCACGGTGCGGACGGGAGGCGCGGGGCGGGCTGGCGCCGTGCCTCCCGTCCGGCGCTGGGTCGCGGTCACCGCACGGTGTGGCCTGCGTGGGCTGGTGCGGGGTTGGTGGCTGGGTGCGCGCTTGTGGCGCGGCACGGAGCGTGCAAGCTCGCACGGTGCGGACGGCGCGCGCGCCTCAGGACAGGGCGTCGAGGGCCGCGGGGATCGGCGTGTTCCCGCTCGTGACCTCGAACTGGACCCCGACGGCCGAGTCGTCGAGCAGCGCGTGCAGCACGACCGTGGCGACGTCGGCACGGGGGATCGAGCCGCGTGGGACGGTGCGCCCGACGTCGACCGTTCCTTGCGGCGGCGTGTCGAGCAGGCCTCCCGGACGCACGATCGTCCACCGCAGCCGTCGGGCGCGCAGGTTCGCGTCGGCCTCGGCCTTCGCCCGGAGGTAGACCTGGAACACGGCGGCGTCGTCCTTCGCGGGGACCACCGCGGCCTCCGGGTCGTAGGTGTCCGCCGCCATCGCCGACACCATCACGTAGCGGTCGATGCCCGCGCGCTCCGCGGCGTCCGCGAGCAGGATCGCGCCGTCCCGGTCGACGGTGAGCTTGCGCTCCGCACCGCTGTTCGGCCCGGCGCCGGCGGCGAACACCACAGCGTCGACCCCGCGGAGGCGCAGTGCCAGGTCGTCGTCGCCGAGCTGTTCGAGGTCCGCGACGATCGCCGTGGCACCCTGCTGCTCCACGTCGGCGACGTGTGCAGGGTTGCGGACGATCGCGACGGCGTCGTGTCCGGCGTCGGTGATCTGGCGGGCGAGGAGCAGTGCGATCTGGCCGTGTCCTCCGGCGATGGCGATCTTCATGTGTCAATCCTGCCCGGTCGCATCCGGTAGAGTTGTCGGCGGCTCCTCACGTGACGCCATCCAGGTGAACTCCCCCAGGGCGGAAACGCAGCAAGGGTAGCCGGGCTCTGGCGGGTGCGTGGGGAGTCTTTTCTGTCTCCGCGGGGGGGAGCCGGGGCTGTGTCCGTCTCCGGCGCGGGTGCGTGAGGAGTCTTTTCTGTCTCCGCAGGGGGAGCCGCGGCTGAGCCCGAGCAGCGTCCCGCACCGCGCCTCCTGTCCGACCCCGTGTCGGCCGGGAGGCGCGGTGCCGTCCGTGCGCTCGGCCCAGCCCGCGCAGGCGGTCCGGTCCAGTGCCCGTGGACCTGTGGAGGGGCACGCGGGTGTCGGTCGTCCCGGCTACCCTGGTCGCGTGGTCACCGCCCTGTATCGCCGTTACCGGCCCGAGAACTTCGCCGAGCTCATCGGGCAGTCGCAGGTCACCGACCCGCTCCGCACGGCGCTCCGCACCAACCGCGTCAACCACGCCTACCTGTTCAGTGGCCCGCGCGGCTGCGGCAAGACGACCTCGGCCCGCATCCTGGCGCGGTGCCTCAACTGTGCCGAGGGGCCGACCGACACTCCGTGCGGCGTCTGCCCGAGCTGTGTCGAGCTCGCCCGTGACGGCAGCGGCTCGCTCGACGTCATCGAGATCGACGCCGCGAGCCACAACGGTGTCGACGACGCGCGAGACCTCCGTGACCGCGCCGTGTTCGCCCCCGCGCGCGACCGCTACAAGATCTTCATCCTCGACGAAGCGCACATGGTCACCCCGCAGGGGTTCAACGCGCTGCTCAAGCTGGTCGAAGAACCGCCGGAGCACGTCAAGTTCATCTTCGCGACGACCGAGCCGGAGAAGGTCATCGGCACCATCCGGTCGCGCACCCACCACTACCCGTTCCGGCTCGTGCCGCCCGCCGTCATGCTCGAGTACATCGAGCAGCTCTGCACGCAGGAGTCCGTGACGGTCGCACCCGGCGTCCTGCCCCTGGTCGTGCGCGCCGGCGGCGGTTCCGTCCGCGACACCCTGTCCCTGCTCGACCAGCTCATCGCCGGCAGCGAAGACGGCGCGATCGCCTACGAACGCGCGGTCGCCCTGCTCGGCTACACCGACGCCGCGCTGCTCGACGACGTCGTGGACGCCCTCGCCGTGGCCGACCCGGCCTCCGCCTTCGCTGCGATCGACCGGGTCGTTCAGACCGGTCAGGACCCGCGTCGGTTCGTCGAGGACCTGCTCGAGCGCTTGCGCGACCTGATCGTCGTCGCGGCGACGAACGAGAGCGCCGCAGCGGTCCTGCGCGGTGTCTCGCCGGACGAGCTCGACACCATGACCCGGCAGGCCGGTGTCTTCGGTGCCACCGGGCTGTCCCGTGGCGCGGACATCGCGAACAAGGCGCTGACCGACATGACCGGAGCGACCTCGCCCCGGCTGCACCTCGAGCTCATGACGGCGCGCATGCTCGTGCCCGAGGCCGACGACACCCAGCGCGGTGCCCTCGCCCGGGTCGAGCGGCTCGAGCGCCGCGTCGGTGTCGGGGACGCCGGCGGACACCAGGCACCGTCCGGCGCAGTCGCGGCGCCGGGGTCCACCCAGCCGGCCGCCACCAGCACGGCGCCCGCACCGGCCCCGTCGTCGGCTGCGGCACCGCGTCGGCAGGAGCCCGCAGCGCAGCAGATCCCCGCCGCCCAGCAGGCCCCGGCCGTCCAGCAGGCCCCAGCGGCGCAGCAGGAGCCCGCCGCGGCGTCGGCGAACGCGGCTGCGGCGGCTCAGTCCGACGCCGGAAGTGCGGCACGTGACGCCGCAGCCTCCTGGGCTGCAGCCGTCCCGAGCGCTCCCGAGCCCGCTGCTCCGACCACCGAACAAGTCAGTGCTTCGTCCACGGGCCAGGGCACGACGATCGGTGACGAGCCGGCGGTCCGGACCGTCGGCGCCGTGGGCTTCCAGCAGATGCGCGACGCCTGGCCGCAGATCGTCGAGCACGTGCAGCACGCCAAGCGGTCGGCGTGGTCGGTGGTCGTCACCGCACAGGTGACCGCGCTGCGCGACGACGTGCTGACCCTGACCTTCCCGAGCCAGCAGGACGTCGCCTCGTTCAAGGAGATGTCCGACCCCTCGGCCAGTGTGAGCGAACTGCTCCGCGCCGCGATCATGGACGTCATCGGGCTCCGCGTGAAGTTCGTCGCCCGCGGTCCCGGGGGGCCTGGTCAACAGCGCACCCCGGTCCCCACGCAGCAGCCGTCCGCCCCGGCCGGCCGTCCGGCGCCGGCGAGCCAGCCCGCTGAGCAGGCGCAGCCGCAGTCGCAGCCGCAGCCGCAGACGTCGTCGGCGCCGCAGTCCGCCGCGCCCGCTCCGACGTCGGCCCCGGCCCCGGCCTCCGAGGCCGCTGCAGCCACCGGGGACGGTCCGGCCGCCCCTGCTGAGGCCGCCGCCTCCGCAGCGCCCGACACGACGGCGGCACCCGAACCCGCGGCGTCCACGCCGGAGTCCGGTCCCGCCGCCACCGAGCCGGAGCCCCGTCCGGCGCAGGCACCCGCTCCGGCGTCGGCGTCGGCTCCCGCTGCTGCGTCGGCACCCGCCCCGGCGCAGGCACCCGCCCCGGCGCAGGCGCCCGCACCGTCCGGCGCACCCGTCACCGACTGGGCGGTCGCGACGATCCCCGCGAGCGACCCCACCGCCGACGCCGTGCCCGAGTCCGTCGAACCCGGCTGGGCGGCCCCCTTCGGCACCGCTCCGGCCGCCGCGCCCGTCGCCCCGGCGGAGTCCGTCGACCCGCAGCAGCCCCGGTCCGAGGCGCCAGCGCAACCCGCCGGTGCCACCGCACCGCAGGGGGTGGAGCCGACCGACGTCGGACCGCAGGCGGCGTCGTCGACGGTCGCCGCGCCTCCCGGAGGACCCGTCGTACCGGGCGTGCCCGTCGACGACTACCCGCTGGACGACGAACCGTACGACGACGGCGCGCCGTTCCCGGACCCCGGTCACGGCCGATCCGCTGCAGCGCCCGCGCAGGCGCCGACCGCCCCGCGCGCGCAGACCGCCCCGCGCGCGCAGACCGCCCCGCCGGCCGCGCCGCGGACCGCACCACCGGCGCGTCGTGCGCCGGTCGCCGGTCGCTACGGCGAGGCCGTCGTGCGTGAGATCCTCAATGCCCAGTTCATCGAGGAGACCGCTCTCCACCAGGATGGTGCCTGATGTACGACGGGATCGTCCAGGACCTCATCGACGAGTTCGGTCGCCTGCCGGGCATCGGCCCGAAGTCGGCGCAACGCATCGCGTTCCACATCCTGCAGACCGAGTCGTTCGACCCGTCGCGGCTGTCCGAGCTGCTGGCGGACGTCAAGGAGCGCGTGCGCTTCTGCGAGATCTGCGGCAACGTCACCGAGAACGTCCAGTGCAGCATCTGCCGCGACCCGCGCCGGTCGCCGGCCACGATCTGCGTGGTGGAAGAGGCGAAGGACGTCGCGGCGATCGAACGCACCCGTGAGTTCCGCGGGCTCTACCACGTGCTCGGTGGCGCGATCAGCCCGATCGACGGCATCGGCCCGGACGACCTGCGGATCCAGCAGCTCATGACGCGCCTGGCCGACGGCACGGTCGAAGAGGTCATCATCGCGACCGACCCCAACCTCGAGGGCGAGGCGACGGCGACCTACCTGAGCCGGCTGCTCGTCCCGATGGGCATCCGGACGACCCGGCTGGCCTCGGGCCTGCCGGTCGGCGGCGACCTCGAGTACGCCGACGAGGTCACGCTCGGCCGTGCGTTCGAGGGCCGTCGCGTCGTCGGCGGCTGAGCCCCACGCAGGATCGTTGCGTCTGGGGCGGCTCGCACGCAACATCCTCGAAACACCGACTACCATTGTGAGACCGCGTGACCTCGCGGTGTCGCCGTCTCCGGGAGTACCAGCCAGTGGCCTTGATCGTGCAGAAGTTCGGTGGATCCTCCGTCGCGGACGCCGAGAGCATCAAGCGCGTGGCGAAGCGGATCGTCGAGACGAAGAAGGCCGGCAACGACGTCGTCGTGGCGGTCTCGGCGATGGGCGACACCACCGACGAGCTCGTCGACCTGGCGCACTCGGTCACCCCGATCCCCGCCGGCCGTGAACTCGACATGCTCCTGACCGCGGGGGAGCGCATCTCGATGGCGCTGCTCGCGATGGCGATCAAGAGCCTCGGGGTCGAAGCCTCGTCGTACACCGGCAGCCAGGCGGGCATGCTCACCGACGCGCAGCACGGCAAGGCGCGCATCGTCGACGTCACCCCGAAGCGCGTGCGCGAGGCGCTCGACTCCGGCCACGTCGCGATCGTCGCGGGGTTCCAGGGGTTCAACCGCACGACGGGCGAGATCACCACGCTCGGCCGGGGCGGCTCGGACACGACGGCCGTCGCCCTCGCCGCCGCGCTCGACGCCGACGTCTGCGAGATCTACACCGACGTCGACGGCATCTTCACCGCCGACCCTCGTGTCGTGCCGAAGGCCCGCAAGGTCGACCGCATCACGAGCGAGGAGATGCTCGAGCTCGCGGCGTCCGGCGCCAAGGTCCTCTACATCCGTGCCGTCGAGTACGCCCGCCGGCACGGCGTCACCCTGCACGTCCGGTCCTCGTTCAACAACACCGAGGGCACCATCGTCTACAACCCTGCCGAGGGGGAAACCGTGGAAGAACCGATCATCACCGGGATCGCCGGAGACCTCTCCGAGGGGAAGATCACCGTCGTGGGCGTCCCGGACCAGCCGGGCAAGGCCGCCGAGATCTTCACCAACGTCGCACGCGCCGGGGCGAACATCGACATGATCGTCCAGAACGTGTCGGCGGCGTCGACGGGGCGGACGGACATCTCGTTCACCCTGCCGAAGGACCAGGGCCAGACCGTGCTCACGGCGCTCGAGGTCGCGAAGTCCGACATCGGCTACGAGAGCATCCAGTACGACGACCAGATCGGCAAGCTCGCCCTGGTCGGTGCCGGCATGCGCACGAACGCCGGCGTCTCGGCGAAGCTCTTCCGCGCGCTGCACGACGCGTCGATCAACATCGAGATGATCTCCACCTCGGAGATCCGCATCTCGGTCGTCACCCGCGCCGACACCCTCAACGAGGCGATGCGGGTCGTGCACAACGCGTTCGACCTCGACGCCGATGCCGAAGCCGTCGTCCACGCCGGCACCGGCCGCTGACCCCACGCTGACCCGCTGAACCAGGAGCACCGCATGAGCACCCTCACCGTCGCCGTCGTCGGCGCCACCGGACAGGTCGGCGCCGTGATGCGTCGTCTGCTCGAAGAGCGCGCGTTCCCGGCCGACCAGGTCCGGTTCTTCGCGAGCGCCCGGTCCGCCGGCACGACCCTGCCGTTCCGCGGCGAGCAGATCGTGGTCGAGGACTCCGAGCTGGCCGACCCGTCGGGCATCGACATCGCCCTGTTCTCGGCCGGTGCCACCGCCTCGCGGGCCCTCGCGCCGAAGTTCGCCGCCGCCGGGGCACTCGTCGTCGACAACTCCAGCGCCTGGCGCATGGACCCCGAGGTCCCGCTCGTCGTGAGCGAGGTCAACCCGCACGCGATCGACGAGGCCCCCAAGGGGATCATCGCGAACCCCAACTGCACCACCATGGCGATCATGCCGGTGCTCAAGGTGCTGGACACCGAGGCCGGGCTCCGCCGTCTGGTCGCGACGACCTACCAGGCCGTCTCCGGCTCCGGGCTCGCCGGCGTCGAGGAACTGCTCGGCCAGGCGCGTGCCGCCCTCGAGCAGGACACCGCAGCGCTCACCCACGACGGTTCCGCGGTGACGTTCCCGGAGCCGGTCAAGTACGTCCGCCCGATCGCCTTCGACGTCGTGCCGCTCGCCGGCAGCATCGTCGAGGACGGCCTGGGGGAGACCGACGAAGAGAAGAAGCTCCGCAACGAGAGCCGCAAGATCCTCGAGCTCCCCGACCTGCTCGTCGCCGGCACGTGCGTGCGTGTGCCGGTCTTCACGGGCCACTCCATCTCGGTGCACGCCGAGTTCGAGCGTCCGCTGTCGCCCGAGCGTGCGACCGAGATCCTGTCGAGCGCACCGGGCGTGGAGCTGTCGGACGTTCCGACGCCGCTGCAGGCCGCCGGTCAGGACCCCACGTTCGTCGGGCGCATCCGTGCCGACCAGTCCGCGCCCGAGGGGCGTGGGCTCGCACTGTTCGTCAGCAACGACAACCTGCGGAAGGGTGCAGCGCTCAACGCGGTGCAGATCGCCGAGGCGATCGTCGCGCGCCGCGCCGTCGCCGCGTAGCCGTACCGTCGCCGCGGAGCGGCAGAATCGCCGCGGAGCGGCACGGCCCCGCGCCGCACGGTCACCGCGCGCGGCTGACCGGCCTGTCGGTCGACGCCGGTAGGATCGACGAGTGGCAGTGAAGCAGGTGGACCCGATCGATGTCGTCCTCGTCGGGGGAGGCATCATGAGCGCCACCCTCGGCGCGATCATCCACCGGCTCGAGCCTTCGTGGAAGATCCGCGTGTACGAGCGTCTCGGCGCCGTCGCGCAGGAGTCCTCGAACCCGTGGAACAACGCCGGCACCGGGCACTCCGCGCTCTGCGAGCTGAACTACACGCCCGAGCTCGCCGACGGTCGCGTCGAGATCGCGAAGGCCGTCACGGTCAACGAGCAGTTCCAGGTCTCGCGGCAGTTCTGGTCGCACCTGGTCGAGATCGGGACGCTGCCCGACCCGTCCAACTTCATCAACCCGACCCCGCACATCTCCTTCGTCTGGGGCGCGGACAACGTCGAGTACATGCGCAAGCGGTACGAGGCGATGCGGGGGCACCCGCTGTTCGCCGGGATCGAGTTCTCCGACGACCCCGCTCAGATCCGCAAGTGGGCGCCCGCGCTCATCCCCGGTCGCAAAAAGGACCAGCCGATCGCGGCGACCTACTCGGCGGCGGGCTCCGACGTCGACTTCGGGTCGCTCACCCGGCAGTTGTTCGACCAGCTCGAGCTCGACGGGCTCGAGTTCGAACCGAACCACCAGGTCAAGAACATCTCGCGGGGCAAGGACTTCGACGGCTGGGCGCTCGACGTCCTGAACGAGGTCGGTCGGTCGACGCAGAAGATCGCCGCGAAGTTCGTCTTCGTCGGTGCCGGCGGTGGGGCCCTGCAGCTGCTGCAGAAGTCCGGCATCCCGGAGATCCGTGGGTACGGCGGCTTCCCGGTCTCCGGCGAGTTCCTGCGCACCGACGACCCCGAGGTCGTGCAGAAGCACGCAGCCAAGGTCTACGGCAAGGCCAGCGTGGGGGCGCCGCCGATGTCGGTGCCGCACCTGGACACCCGCATCGTCGACGGCAACGCATCGCTGATGTTCGGGCCGTACGCCGGGTTCAGCCCGAAGTTCCTGAAGCAGGGGTCGATGCTCGACCTGTTCAAGTCGATCCGACCGCACAACCTGCGCCCGATGCTGAGCGTCGCGTTCTCGAACTTCGACCTGGTGCGCTACCTGATCGGCCAGCTGCTCGCCTCGAAGCAGACCAAGTTCGACGCGCTGCGCGACTTCATGCCGAGCGCCGAGCCCGAGAACTGGCACAAGATCATCGCGGGCCAGCGGGTGCAGGTCATCAAGCCGGACAAGGACAAGGGCGGGGTGCTGCAGTTCGGCACCGAGGTCATCACGGCCGCCGACGGTTCGATCGCCGGGCTCCTCGGGGCCTCGCCGGGGGCGTCGACCGCCGTGCCGATCATGCTCGGCCTGCTCCGGAAGTGCTTCCCCGACCGGTGGGACGGCTGGCAGGACGCGGTCCACGAGATGGTCCCGACCTACGGGCAGGACCTCGGTGACGACCCCGCCTTGGCCGACGCCACCCTCGAGCGCACGGCGAAGGTGCTCGGCCTGCACCACTGACCAGCTCCGGCTTGCGGCCTGTTCGAACATGTGTTCGAATGGCGCCATGCGGTGGAGTGGACAGGCGATCGATGCCGAGCAGAGCGACGCACTGCCGGGCATGGAGTCGAACAGCGGGTTCGTCCGGAGTCTGACGACGCCCGAGTTCGCGGGTGTCACGTTCCACGAGGTGCTGGCGAAGAGCGCGCTGAACCGGGTGCCGAGCGCTGACGGCTCCGGCACCTACGGCTGGACCATCAACCCGTACCGGGGGTGCAGTCACGCGTGCGTGTACTGCTTCGCGCGGCCGACGCACACCTACCTCGAGTTCGACGGCGGAGCCGACTTCGACCAGCAGATCGTCGTGAAGACGAACGTGGCCGACGTCCTGCGGCGTGAGCTCGGCAAGCCCACGTGGGACCGCCACCCGATCGCGCTCGGCACGAACACCGACCCCTACCAGCGTGCCGAGGGTCGGTACCGACTGATGCCCGGGGTGGTCCAGGCGTTGGCGGACAGCCGCACGCCGTTCAGCATCCTGACGAAGGGCACGCTGCTCCGGCGCGACCTGCCGCTCCTGGCCGAGGCGGCGAAGGTGGTGCCGGTCGACCTCGCGATGTCGATCGCCGTGTACGACGACGACCTGCAGCAGTCGGTGGAGCCCGGCACGCCCACGACGGCTGCGCGGCTCGCCACCGTGCGGGCGATCCGCGACGCCGGGCTCGACTGCGCGGTGTTCCTCATGCCCGTGCTGCCGTACATCACCGACACCCGTGCACACCTCGACGACGCCGTCGGTCGGGCTGCGGCGGCCGGTGCCACGAGCGTCATGTACTCCGCGCTGCACCTGCGGCCGGGCGTGAAGCCGTGGTGGTTCGAGTGGCTCGGACGCGAACGGCCGGACCTGGTGGCGCGCTACCGGGCGATGTACCTCGACAACACCTTCGCGCCGAAGGACTACCGCCGGTGGCTGTCGGAGCGCATCCGACCGATCCTGGCGGCGCACGACGTCGGCGTCGGACGCGTTGACCCGGCGACGGGGTCGATGGGCTTCTCGGACCCCTCGACGGTGCCGCAGGAACAGTCGATCCCCACGACGTCGCCGCTCAAGCGCGCGGATCCGGGCTTCGACCGCCGTCTGCGCCGACCGGTGGCGCCGCAGACGTTGTTCTGAGCAACGAAGGTTGCGCGTTCGGGGGACATCGGTGCTTGGTGGGGGCCGGTATCATCGGCCGGGTCGCCGAACGGACGCTGTTTCGGGGTACACGGTCAGCACCGAGGTGTTTGATCGTGGGCGGCATTCCCGCCACCCGGAAGGACCCATCTCGTGCTCGGCATCCCCACGCACCTCGCTCCGCGAGTGAACGCGTGGTCGACGGTGCGGGCCTTCCACGCCGGTGCGATCGGATCGCTGGTGGCGGCGGCGATCGCGCTGCTGCTGTACCGGTTGTCCGAGCCCGACGTGCAGGTGATCAGCGCGGTCCTGGCGCTCGTCCCGATGCTCGGCATGATCGGCGTGCACGTGCAGTTCGGCACCTGGCGCTCCGCGGTCGCGTTCCTGGTCGTCGGCGGCGTCTGTGCGTGGTGGTTCGCGATGGTCGTGCAGCAGCAGGTCCCGTTGGGCTGGGTCACCTCGTACCTGCTGTCGTTGGCGGTCATCCCGCTCATCCTGGTCGGCGGGGCCGGCGCGGTGCCGAGCCGCGTCGTGCTGTGGTCCTTCCTCGGGTTCCTGACCGGACGGGCGGCGACGTGGATCGCGGTCGTCCAGGCAGACGGCCCACCGCGTCCGCTCGTGCTCGCCTGGGTGACGCTCGGGTTCGTGGTCGTGCTGGTGCTGTTCACGAGCCGGAGCACCGGTCGGTCGGAGCGGGTGCAACCGGAGCTGCTGCGGTCGGCGCGTGAGGAGCACGTCTCCGCGTACCGTGCCGGGGTCGAGGCCGAGGCGGCTGCGATCCTGCACGACACCGTCCTGAACCACCTCAACGCGATCGCCCTGGCTCCCGACGGCCCGATGGACCCGCACCTGGCGCGGACCGTCGAGGCCGACGTCGCCGTCCTGACCGGCAAGGGGTGGCTGGCACCGGCCGCCCGGCAGCGACCCGGTGCAGCGGTCGACGCGTTCGCCGTCATGGTCGACGAGCACCGTGCGGCCGGTCTCGATGTCACAGTTTCCGGTGATCCGTCCGCCCTCGACCGGCTCGACCAGCGCGCCGTCACCGCGCTCGTCCGCGCCGTCGGGCAGTGTCTGGCCAACGTCCGCAAGCACGCCGGTGTCGACGCGGCCGAGGTCAGCGTCTTCGACGACGGTGCGTCGTGCACCGTGATGGTGGTCGACGACGGTCGCGGTTTCGACGAGGACTCCACGGGCTCCGACCGGATGGGCCTGCGTGGCTCCGTCCGCGACCGCATCGGTCGGGTGGGCGGCGACGTCCAGATCTGGTCGTCGCCCGGTTCGGGGACGAGCGTGATGATGACGGTGCCGTTCGGACCGGTCACCGCCACGACCGACGCCGCGGCCACCGATCACGTCGGCACCGTGGTGCGCGACGAGGTCGGCGGCGTGCACGGAGCCGACCGGTGAGCGCCACGACCGAGGCCCGTCGGACCGCGCAGCAGTACGACCCGCTCGGCGCGATGGGGTCGCGTCCGCTCGCGATCGGGCTCGGCGCCGCCAGCATCGTCTGGGCGCTCCTGGTGTCCGTGTTCGACCGTGACGTCGTGGGCAGCCCCACCCTCAGCGCGCTCACCGTCATCCTGGTCGCTGCATCAGCAGCGGTCGTGTTCACCGCCTCGAGCCCGTTCCGCGCACCCTTCCCGCGGTGGGCGTTCGTCGCGCACGTCGGGCTGCTCGGCCTGGCGTCGGTGACGAGCGTCGCCGCGCAGTGGGGACCCGACCGCAGCGCGCTGAACGACTTCATGTCGCTCATCACGGCGACCGGCATCGTGATGGTGGCGCCGTACCGGCCCTGGACGGACCTGACCATCGGCGGCGCCCTGCTCGCCGTCGTGAACGCCGCGACCTGGGGCGTCGGTGCAGCGACGTTCCCGCACGAGATCCCCGTCGCCGTCGCGGCCTTCCTGGCGGCGGCACCGACCCTGGTGCTGACCGCTGCGTCGGCCGTCTTCGCGTGGACGTTCGCGGGTCTGGCCGAGCGGGTGCAGATCCGGGCTGGTTCCTACTCGGTGGAGCGTGCGGAGCGGGACGGCATCGCGGCGAGCGTGCAGCAGGACCGGTCGACGATCCTCGCCCGCGACGTCGCACCGTTCTTCGCCGAGCTGCGCACGCGCGAGGTCATCACCGATGCCGACCGCGAGCGGGCACGACTGATCGCCGACGGCATCCGCCGGGCGATGGTCGCCGACGCGGACCGCACCTGGTTCGAGCAGGCCGTGCGGGTCGAGGGCGGGGAGGCCCCAGTGGTCGACGACCCGGACGGGCTCGCCGCGATGCTCGACGCCGACCAGCGCTCCGTGGTGCGGACGTTCCTGCGGGCCGCCTTCCGTGCCTCGACCGTCGACCCGGCCGGGTTCCGGGCAACGCTCCGACGCGCGGACGGGCAGGACGACGCGGCCACACGCGGCGATGCAGCGCGCACCGACCCGGCCCGCACCGACCCGGCCCGCACCGACCCCGCCCGCACCGACCCGGCCCGCGATGCCCGCGTGCTGCTCGAACTCGACCTCGCCGTGGCCGACTCCGACATCGGGATCCACCGCACCTTCGACCCCTACTTCGCCGTCCTCCGTGTGACGTTCCCCGACCTCGACGTCGCGGTTCGTCCGTCCGCCCTCGCACTAAGGTTCTCCTATGACCAGCACTGACCCGAACAGGCTCTCGGAGGGGTCCCCGTCCCTCCCGAACCCGGGGGCACGACGTGTGCGGTTGGCCATCCTCGACGACCACGAGGTGCTGCTGGACAGCCTGTCGAGCTGGATCGCGGTGAACGCGTTCGACTTCGACCTGGCCCTGACCGCGCACACCTGGCTCGAGATGGTCCACAGCGACAGCTTCCCGACCGACCTGGTGTTCCTCGACTTCCAGCTCAAGGAACCCGTCTCGATCGAGGCCCGTGTCCGCACCTGCCGTGCCGCCGGCGCGAAGGTCATCGTGCTCTCCAGCGTCGACAGCCGCGAGTCCCGCGACCGTGCCCTGGCAGCAGGCGCCGCGGCGTTCCTGTCGAAGTCCTTGCCGATGCGTGAGGTCATGGACGTCGCCCGCGAGATCATGGGCGTCGCCCGCGAGACCCCGCAGCCGCGCGAGTGGCGTCCGCTGCCCACCGGAGCGGCCGCGCACCAGCGTCCGAAGCTCAGTCACGGCGAGGAAGAAGCGCTCCGGCTGTACGTGTCCGGCTACTCGACCAACGAGGTCGCCGCGCAGATGAACGTGCAGTACGAGACCGCGAAGACCTACCTGCGCCGGGTCCGCGAGAAGTACAGCAAGGTCGGCCGTCCCGCCTCGAAGAAGTCCGACCTGATCCGGCGGGCTGCCGAGGACGGGTTCCTCGCGTAGTGGCGAAGCTCTACTTCCGCTACGGCGCGATGAACAGCGGCAAGAGCACGGGGCTCCTGCAGGCTGCCTACAACTACGAGGAGCGCGGCCACCGGGTGCTGCTCGCGAAGCCCGCGGTGGACACCAAGGGCGACCGTGAGATCGTGTCCCGCCTCGGCGTGACCCGCACCGTCGACCTGGTCTTCGCCCCCGACGCCGACGTCCGGTCCGCGGTCGCCGCGGCCGGCGCCGTCGACCCCGAGTCCGACCGCCTCGACGGCATGGTCCGCGCCGTCAGCTGCGTCCTGGTCGACGAGGCGCAGTTCCTCACCCCGCGCCAGGTCGACGACCTGCTGCGCATCGCGGTCCTCGACGAGATCCCGGTGATCACGTACGGCATCCGCACCGACTTCCGCACCGAGGCGTTCCCGGGCAGCGCCCGCCTGCTCGAGGTCGCGCACTCGCTCGAAGAGCTCAAGACGATCTGCCGGTGCGGTCGCAAGGCGGTCTTCAACGCCCGCACCGTCGACGGCCGGTTCGTGTTCGACGGCTCGCAGGTCGCCATCGACGGCGTCGACGTCGCCTACGAGTCGCTCTGCGCCAACTGCTACCTGACGGAGTCCGGCGGCCGGCTCGACGGCGCCTGACCCGCGCTGCCGGCAGATCGGCACACACCGCTCGCGTTCGTCGAGCGGACACGTCGCGTCGCCGGTGCGCCCGTCGGGCGACCGGACGCGACCAGTCCGCGAGGTGCGCGCGGCAGGTCGTGACCGCTCGGCGCTCGAGACGCGACCGCAGACGGCCTGGAGGCCCGGTGCAGCCCCGCCACGGGCCTCCCGGCCGTCGCGCCTGACGTCCACGGCGCGCCGCATGCGTCCGCCGTCCGGTCGCGAACCGTCGCTTGTGCGACGTCCGGGCGACGCCTGGTGACCGGTCGGCCGGCGGACGACGGCGTGTCCTGACTGGTGGTGGAGGCGGTCTCCTCGTGGAATGCGTGCGCCGCGGCGCGCGTTGGTGACCACATGAGCGACGACACCCTGCACCTGTCCGTCCTGGACCTGGCGACGCGCGAGTACGGCCAGTCCAACACCGAAGCCCTGCAGGGCTCGATCGACATGGCTGTCCACGCCGAGAAGCTCGGCTACGAGCGGTTCTGGGTCGCCGAGCACCACGGCATGCCCGGCATCACCTCGTCGGCCCCCGCGGTGCTGCTGAGCGCCGTCGGCGCGGCCACCTCGACCATCCGCATCGGCTCCGGCGGCGTCATGCTGCCGAACCACGCACCCCTCGTCATCGCCGAGCAGTTCGGCACGCTCCGTGCGCTGTACGGCGACCGCGTCGACCTCGGGCTCGGCCGCGCGCCGGGTACCGACGGGGCGACCGCGATGGCGCTGCGCCGTACCGACCGGCTCGACGTCGACGACTTCCCCGACCGCCTCGCCGACCTGATCGGGTTCTTCACCGGCATGGACAAGTCGAACCCGCTGTCCCGCATCCGCGCGGTGCCCGGCTACGGCGACGTGCCGGAGTTCTGGTTGCTCGGTTCCTCCGGGTACAGCGCGCAGGTGGCCGGGGCGCTCGGCGTCTCGTTCGCCTTCGCCCACCACTTCGCGTCGGACAACACCGAGGCGGCGCTCGCGCTGTACCGTGACTCGTTCCGGCCCTCGCGGTTCCGCCAGACGCCGAACGCCCTCATCGGCGTGCAGGTCGTCACGGACGAGGACCCGGCCGTCGTCGACGAGCAGAGCGCTCCCGGGATGATCTCGTTCATCCGGATGCGCTCCGGACGGAAGCCCGAGCCGGTCTCGATGGACGAGGCCCGCGCGTACGAGTTCACCGACCTCGAGCGTCGGTTCATCGCCGCCCGCACCGAGCGCCAGGCGTACGGCACCGCCGACCAGGTGGCGGACAAGATCAACGCGCTCGTGGCGTCCACCGGGGCGAACGGCGTGATCGTCGCTCCGGGTGCTGCGCAGGCGCGGTACCGGCACCAGGCGCTCGACGTCGTCGCGGGGCTGCATGCCGCGGGGCGGCTCGTGCGCGCTGGCGCGTCGGCGTCGGCGTCGGTCTAGCTCGCTCGCTCGCTCGCTCGTTCGTTCGCTTGGTGAGCAGAAATGGTCGGGTCGCCGTCGGGCACCCGACCATTTCTGCTCACCAAGTGGAGCGGAGCCTCAGGTGAGCACACCGAGGCGCGTCGCCGCAGCCACGGCGCCGACCCGCGAACCGACGTCGAGCTTGCGGAACACGTTGTAGACGTGTCGCTTGACGGTGCCGATCGCGAGCTGGAGGTCCGCCGCGATCTCGGCGTTGGTGCGCGCAGCCGCGAGGAGCCGCAGGACCTCGAGCTCGCGGTCGCTGAGCGGTGATCCCGCGCGGGCCTCGGTGACCAGGTCGACCGGGAACGTCACCGGCCCGGCATCGGCGTGCGCGGCCCGGGCGATGCGGTCGACGAGCTCGCGGCTCGGGGTGTCCTTCGTGACGAAGTCGACCGCGCCGGCGTCGAGCAGCGTCCGGCGCAGGACGGCGTCGCGGTGCATCGTGAGCACCACCACGCGGACGTCCGGACGGGTGCGGCGCACCGTGGCGATCGTCGTGCGTGCCGGCGGACCGTCGAGCTCGACGTCGAGGAGCAGGACGTCGATGGCGGCAGCTTCGGGGGAGTCGAGGACGTCGGACGGACGCTCGCCGTGCGCGACCACGCGGATCGTGGGGACGGCGGCGAGGATCGTGGCCAGTCCTTCGCGGAACAGCTGGTGGTCGTCGACGATGGCGACGTGCGTGACGGTCAAAGCGTGCCCCTCGGGATCGTCAGGCGGACGGTGGTGCCGGTGCCTGGGGTGCTCTCGACGTCGAGTCGCGCGCCGATGACCGCGGCCCGCTCGCGCATGGTCTGCTGCCCGAGGCGTCCGTCGGCGTCGGCATCGGGGTCGAAGCCCGGACCGTCGTCGGAGACCGTCACGACGAGGGATGCCGTGGTCCACGCGAAGTGCACCTCGGCGGTGGAGTGCGGAGCGTGCTTCCGGCGGTTCGTGAGCGCCTCGAGCAGGATCGTCAGTGCTTCTTCCGCCTGCCAGTTCGGCAGGTGCTCGGGCGTACCCGTGGTGCTGAACGACAAACGGTCGTCGTCGGAGAACAGGTCCCTGGCGTGCCGGGCGAGCGCATCGTCGAGCAGGGCGTCGCCGACGCGGGCGTGCAGGCTCACCGCGAGGTCCTGCACGTCGCCGAGTGCTCCGCGCAGCAGCCGTGCGGCGTCGTCGAGCTGGTCGGCTCGTTCACCGGCCGGGGGATCGGTCAGCAGCACGAGGTCGAGCCGCTGGAGCCCGGCGAGGATGCCGTGCGCGACGCGGTCGTGCAGGTCACGGGCGATCTGCGTGCGGGAGTCCAGGTGCGCCGTCGTGGCGCGCTGGCGCAGCGCTTCCGTGTAGGCGACGGCCCCGGCGGGGAACCGGCTCCAGATGCCCGCGTGGAGCGCCC
This sequence comes from Curtobacterium sp. PhB190, assembly GCF_004365385.1. NCBI lineage: Bacteria > Bacillati > Actinomycetota > Actinomycetes > Micrococcales > Microbacteriaceae > Curtobacterium > Curtobacterium sp. PhB190. The sequence continues at coordinate 45,399 of NZ_SODN01000011.1, forward strand.
TGGTGGCACGCAGGACCTCGGCGGTGGATTCCGCGCCGACCTCGTCCACGAAGAGCGGCAGGTAGGCGTCGAAGAGCATCTCCGCGGCGAGCATCGCGCCGGCGGGGTGCTGGGACTGTTCGGCGTGCAGGGAGCCGGAGGCCAGGTGCTCCGGATCGAGGTACGCGCCGCTCACCACGCTGTCCTCGGCACCGGCGGCGTAGCGCGCGTGTGCCTCGGCGATCATCGACGTCACGTTGTCGACGAGGTTCTGCGTCAGGACCGGGTCGTCGGCGAGCTCGGGGAACTGTGCGGCGATCCGTTCGAGGACCGGGCGGAAGTGGTCGGCGCGTGACATCGCTGTCGAGGGTATCTGCGTCGTCGCAGCCGGCGGAGCGGCGGCCACGTCGTGTGTCGGGAGGTGTAGTGCCGAGCGCTCGACCGTGGAAAAGCAGAAGGCCCCGGTTCCGGAGAACCAGGGCCTTCTTCGTACTGTCTCAACACAGTGTCGGGGTGACAGGATTTGAACCTGCGACCTCCTCGTCCCGAACGAGGCGCGCTACCAAGCTGCGCCACACCCCGCGGTGTGATCACTCCGTACCGGAGCAACCCGACAATACTATCCGATGATCGGGGGTGCTCACGACCATCCGGCGAACTCCCGGGCGCGTCGTCAGGAGGTGCGGGCGGTGAGGGTGACGACGACCGCTTCGGGCCGGCAGGCGAACCGGACCGGCGCGTAGATCGAGGTGCCGAGACCGGCCGAGACCTCGAGCCACGACCAGTGGTTCCGGTGCTCCCACTTGTGCAGCCCGCTGACGTACCGGCGGGGGAGGTCGCTGTTCGTGACGAGGGCACCGACCCCGGGCACCTGGACCTGGCCACCGTGGGTGTGGCCAGCGAAGATGATGTCCGCACCCTGGGTGACGAAGGCGTCGAGCACGCGGCGGTAGGGCGCGTGCGTGACACCGATCGCGACGGGAGCTGGGCCGTCCTCGTCTTCGGACCAGGGCACCTCGCCGCGCATCTCGTCGACGTTCGTGGGGAGCAGGTCGAGCCGGTCCCAGTCGCGGTGCGCGTCCGAGGTGCCGAACAGCTCGAACCGCGAGCCGCGGAGCTCGATGGCGCGAGCGTGGTCGTTCAGGTCGAGCCACCCGAGGGACTCGAAGAACGCCGTCTGCCGGTCGATGTCGAGCTCGACGGGCTTCGCCTCGCTGTGCATGCGGCTCGGGCCGGAGAAGTACTTCAGCGGGTTGCGCGGCGACGGTCCGAAGAAGTCGTTCGACCCGTACGCGAACACGCCGGGGACACCCCGGAACGGCTCGAGTGCGTACTCCACGGCCGCGTTCGCCGTGGGGTGCCCGAGGTTGTCGCCGGTGTTCACGATGAAGTCCGGCTCCACCAGGGACAGGTCGCGCAGCCACTGCTGCTTGTCGGCCTGCCACGGGGCCATGTGGATGTCGGACAGGTGCAGGACCGTCACGTCACGCGACCCCGGCGGGAGGACCGGGACGGTCTCCCACCGGATGCCGAAGCGTCGACGCTCGACGAGCGAGCCCCAGGCGAACGAGGCAGCGCCGACGGCCGCGCCGGCTGCGAGGACCCCGAGCGCGGCGCGACCGCGGGTCACTTGCAGTCCTTGGGCGCCTTGCCGTTCTTGTCGCCGTACAACTGGACGTTCACGTCGGCGTTCTTGTCGGCGGCGGCACCGATCGCGGGTTCGACGGCTGCGACCTTGCAGGTCTTGTTGCCGCCGCCCTTCGCGAAGTCGTCCGACACGTTGACGTTGCCGAAGCCGGCGTCGTTCAGCGCCGAGCGGGCGTCGCCGAGTGAGTCGCCGCCGATCTCGGGCACGTTGGCCTGCGACCCGTCCGAGGTGTAGACCGTCACGCTCGATCCGGAGGACAGGAGCGCACCGGCGGACGGCGAGGTCGACGACACCGAACCGGGGTTGCCGGTGCCGGGGCGGGCGCCACCGTCGACGTAGGTAAAGCCGGCGCCGGAGATCGCTGCGCGGGCTTCGTCAGCGGTCTTCCCCTGCAGGTTCGGGAGTGCCTTGGCGTTGCCTCGGATCGCCGTCGGCTGCGGGTCCGTGAAGGCACCGGCGGGGTAGGTGGCGTTGACCGCGGTCATCGCTTGACGCCAGACGTCGGCACGGGAGCCGGCGTAGGTCCCGCCCACGCCGTTGCTGTAGTGCCGGAGGTTGTTCTTCTTACCGTCGGTGTTGCCCTGCCAGTAGGCGGTCGCGACGCGCGAACTTGCACCGACGAGCCAGATCTGGTCCGCCTCGTCGGTGGTGCCCGTCTTGGCGAACATCTGGGTGCCGTCCGGCGTCTGTGCACCGCGCGCGGTACCGCTGGTGATCGTGCCCTTCATGGCGTAGATCGCAGCCTGCGCGAACGCCGGGTCAACTGCCTGCTGGCAGTCCTTCGTCTGTCCGCCGAGCTGCTTGCCGGACGGCGAGGTGATCTGGTCGATGGCGATCGGCTTGCAGTAGATGCCGTTGTTCGCAACAGCGGCGTACGCGGCGGCCATCGTCATCGGGGCGATCTCGTTGGTGCCGAGGATCGCGGACGGGTTCTGGTACTGCAGCTCGCCGCCGTCAGCACGGTGCACGCCGAGCGACTGCGCGATGTCGCGGATGTCGCAGAGGTCGAGCTTCTGGGCCATCGATGCGAACGCGCCGTTGATCGAGCCAGCGGTGGCCCCGAGCACGCTCCAGTTACCGCCCTCGCCCGGAGCATCGTTCGAGACGTCGAACTTCGTGTAGTCGGTCTGACCGCAGATGGTCCACGGCGTGACCACACGTTCAGCACCGCTGACGGTCTCGTTGAGCCCGTGGCCCGCCTTGATCCAATCCAGCAGCGTGAAGAGCTTGTAGGTCGAGCCGGTCTGGAACCCGCCGGAGTTGCCGTACTTGTAGTCGACGCTGTAGTTCAACGAGGTCGACGTCGGTGCCGACTTCAGCGACTCGTCGAAGTCCTTGTTCTGCGCCATCGTCACGATGCGGCCGGAGCCGGCCTCGATCGAGTTGAGTGTCGCACCGAGCGCCAGGTTCGTCTCGGCCTTGTTGTCGTACGTGTTGAGGAGCTGCTTCTGCTCGGCGTTCAGGTCGATGTTCAGCGTCGTCTGGATCTTGTAGCCGCCGTTCCGCCACGCGGTGTCGCGAGCCTTCTGCGACGAGCCGAGCTGCGACATCTCGAGCACGACCTTCTTGGCGTAGTCGCAGAAGAACTGCGAGCCGTCGCCGACCGATGCCCGGCAGCCCTGCGACGGCTGCGTCAGGTGCACGTAGTCCGCCGGCTTCGACAGGCGGGCCGTGCGGTACTCGGCTTCGGTCAGGTTCTTCTGGTCGTACATCGAGCGCAGGATGACGTTGCGTCGAGCGACGTTGGCGTCGTACTTCTTCGGCGTCGACAGGTTGCGCGCCTCGGGGTACTGCACGATGGCCATCAGCGAGGCAGCCTCGGCCGGGGTCAGGTTCGTCGCGCTCTTGTTGTAGTAGTGCTGCGCGGCGGCCTGCACGCCGTAGGTCTGGTCACCGAAGTAGGCGATGTTCAGGTAGGCGGTGAGGATCTCCTTCTTGGAGTACTTCTTCGCCAGCCCGATCGCGAGCTTCATCTCCTCGAGCTTGCGGGGGATGGTCTGCTCGACGGCCTCGTTGTAGGCCTTCTGCTGCTCCTTCTTCGTGGGGAGGTTCAGCGCTTCGTTCATCTTGATGTTGCGGACGAGCTGCATGGTCAACGTCGACCCACCGCCCGAGTCGCCGAGTCCACCGGCGATGCTGCCCACGCCGGCGCGGATGAGCGAGGTCATGTCGACGCCGCCGTGGCTGTAGAAGCGCTTGTCCTCGCCGTCGATGGCGGCGTTCTTCAGCTGGTCGCTGATCTGGTCGAACTTCAGTTCCTGCCGGTTCTGGTCGTACAGCGTCGCGAAGTGCACCGACTTGCCGCCCGAGTACGCGTACAGCTCGTTGCGCTGCGGCAGGTCACCGATCTCGATGTACTCCGGCAGCGACTCGAACACACCGATCGTCGACGTCGTCGTGACACCGGCGACCGCGATGGCCGGGGTGACCCCGATCGTGACGAGCAGGCCGGCGAGGGCACTGAACCCGACGAATCCGATGAAGGCGCCGACTGCTGAGACGGGCTTGGTCCGCGAGGCAGACGTCTTCTGGGCAGACATAGGATGCAGCCTAAACGACACCCACGACTGAAAGGCTGGCAAGGAACCGCATGACTCGCTGGGAGTACTTCACCACGCCCCTGATGATCCACAACACCACCGCCATCCTCAACAACTACGGGGACGAGGGCTGGGAGCTGGTCCAGATCGTCACCGGCCCCGAGGGTGGGCTCGTCGCGTACCTCAAGCGCCCGAAGGCCGACGCATGAGCGTCGCGGACCGCCTGACCGAGCTGGGGCTGACGCTCCCGCCGGTCGCCGCACCCGTCGCCGCCTACGTCCCCGCGGTCGTCACCGGCCAGTACGTCTACACGGCCGGGCAGCTGCCGTTCGTCGACGGCGCACTGCCCGTCACCGGCAAGGTCGGAGCGTCGGTCGACGCCGAGACCGCCACCGCGCAGGCCCGCGTGGCCGCCCTCAACGCACTGGCCGCCGTCGAGTCGGTCGCCGGCTCGCTCGACCGCGTCGCCCGGGTCGTCAAGGTCACCGTGTTCGTCGCGTCGGAGCCGTCCTTCACGGGCCAGCCCGGGGTCGCGAACGGCGCCTCCACCCTGGTCGGCGAGGTCTTCGGTGACGCCGGCGTCCACGCGCGCAGCGCGGTGGGCGTGGCGGTGCTGCCGCTGGACGCTCCTGTGGAGGTCGAGCTGGTGGTGGAACTGACGTCCTGACGGACCGTCAGCAGTGAAGCGAACGCAGGTGGGGCCTCCCGTCCGACATGGACTGGAGGCCCCACCTGCGTGACACGGACTACATGAGTTCCGCGATGGTCGCCATGATCGTCGGGTCGGCCAGCGTCGTCGTGTCGCCGATGCGGCGCCCCTCGGCCGCGTCGCGGAGCAGGCGCCGCATGATCTTGCCGGAGCGCGTCTTGGGCAGTTCGGGGACGATGACCACCTGGCGGGGCTTCGCGATCGCACCGATGCGCTTGCCCACCCAGTTGCGGAGTTCGGTCGAGGCCGATTCGCGGTCGACGTCGGCAGCGGCCTCGGCGGTGAGGATGACGTACGCGACGACCGCCTGTCCGGTGGTCTCGTCGGCGGCTCCGACGACGGCCGCCTCGGCGACGCCCTCGTGCCCGACCAAGGCGGACTCGATCTCGGCCGTCGACAGGCGGTGCCCGGAGACGTTCATGACGTCGTCGACGCGGCCCTGGATCCAGATGTCGCCCTGACCGTCGAGCCGCGCTCCGTCGCCGGCGAAGTACCGGCCGGGGAACCGCGACCAGTACGTCTCGACGAAGCGGTCCGGGTCGCCCCAGATGCCGCGCGCCATCGACGGCCACGGCTCCGTGATCGTGAGGTAGCCGCTCTCTCCCGGGTCGGCGCGGTTGCCGTCGTCGTCGACGATCTCGGCGACGATGCCGGGCAGCGGTGTCTGCGCGGCGCCGGGCTTGAGCTTCGTCACACCGGGCAGCGCGGAGATCATGATCGCGCCGGTCTCGGTCTGCCACCACGTGTCGACGATGGGCGTGCGGTCGTGGCCGATGACCTGGCGGTACCAGTTCCACGCCTCGGGGTTGATCGGTTCGCCGACGCTGCCGAGCAGGCGCAGGGTCTCGAGACTGCGGGCCTCGGGGATCTCGCGGCCGGCCTTCATCGCCGCACGGACCGCCGTCGGCGCGGTGTACAGGACGGTGACGCCGTACGAGTCGACGATGTCCCACCAGCGGCCGGGCTTCGGCTCGTCGGGCGTGCCCTCGTAGAGCACCTGCGTCACGCCGTTCGCCAGGGGGCCGTAGACGACGTACGAGTGCCCGGTGATCCAGCCGATGTCGGCGGTGCACCAGTAGACGTCCTTCTCCGGGTGCATGTCGAACACGTTCTTGTGCGTGTACGCCGCCTGGGTCAGGTACCCGCCGGAGGTGTGCACGATGCCCTTCGGCTTCCCGGTCGTGCCCGAGGTGTACAGGATGAACAGCGGGGTCTCGGCGGGGAAGGCCTCTGGCGTGTGCTCCGGGGCGGCCTTCGCGACCTCGTCGTGCCACCACAGGTCACGGTCGTTCCAGGCGATCTCGTTGCCGCCGCGCTTGACGACCAGGACGTGCTCGACGCTGTCGGTGCCCTCGCCCTCGAGTGCCTCGTCGACCGCGGGCTTGAGCGCTGACACCGCGCCACGGCGCCAGCCGCCGTCCGCCGTGACGACGAGCTTCGCGCCGGCGTCCTCGATGCGGGCGCGGAGGCTCTCGGCGCTGAACCCGCCGAAGACGACGGAGTGCACGGCGCCGATGCGGGCGACGGCGAGCATCGTCACGACGGCCTCGGGGATGAGCGGTAGGTAGACGACGACGCGGTCGCCCTGCCCGACGCCGAGGTCGGTGAGCATGTTCGCGGCGCGCTGGACCTCAGCGGTGAGTTCGGCGTAGGTGATCCGGCGGGTGTCGCCGGGTGCGCCCTCGAAGTGGATCGCCACCCGGTCGCCGTTGCCCGCGCGGACGTGCCGGTCGAGGCAGTTCTCGGCCACGTTGAGCGAGCCGTCGGCGAACCACTTCGCGAACGGGGCGCCGGACCAGTCGAGGGTCTGCGTGAACGGCGTGCGCCAGTCGAGCAGGCTGCGGGACTGCTCGGCCCAGAAGGCCTCGCGGTCGGCGGCGGCGGCCTCGTGCAGGTCTTCGTGCGCGACGGCGTCGGCGACGAACTCGGGTGTCGGCGGGAAGGTGGCGCCGTCGTCCTCGCGGTGGTCGGTCTGGGTCGGAGTGGACATCGATGTCCTTTCGCGTCGTTGCGTCCTCAGGGTGCGCCACGGAGACTACCCCTCGGCCCGTGCGCTGCGCGGTTGCGTGACGAGCGGCGGGCCCGGGTGCGGGGGAGCCAGGCCGCGGCGGCGGGCCCGGGTGCGGGGGAGCCAGGCCGCGGCGGCGGGCGCGGGTCTGGGGCAGCGGGGCCGCGACGGCGCACACCGGTGTGTCCTGGTCGCGGCGGCACGCCCGGCGGTCGGGTCGGGGGTTGCCCCGAGGGGCGGATCGTGGGGTACAGTAGTTCCTGCTGGACTCGTTTCCGGCGGCATCGAATCGGATTCCCCCCAATCCTTCGATGTCCAGGCGGCACCAGTTCCCCCCAACCGGTGCCGCCTCTTCTTTTGTCCGGGGTCCGGCTCGAGCGATCAGCGCTCGCCGGCCGCCGGTGATCGGCGGCGATCCGCACGGGCACGCCGGTCGAGTGGACAGACCGGTACATGCTCACGCATGGAACGTTTGACGGGCTCGTAGCAATTGCTACTCCGTCCCGGTGCCCGTGAGCGAGGGGACCTACTCGTGTGGTCTGTCGTCGCGCTGCGTCGGGCGCTCCTCGCCGAGTGGGGTACGGCTTTCTGTTTCGGGGGACAAATCGGTCCGTTGGTGCCTTCGGCCACTACCCCTCCACAGGCTGGTTGTGGCACCGGATGCCGAAAACGGCTCTCCTCCTACGCTCTGGCGTCATGCACCGTCACCGTGCCACGCCGTTCCTGCCCGGGGCCGGGCCTGTTCCGCCCAGGGCCGGACCGTTTCTGCCCGGGGCCGGGCCTGTTCCGCCCGGGGCTGCCGCTGCCGCTCTTCGGCGCAAACCGCACGGTGTCGTCGAGTTCGAGGAACTCGCCGGCCTCGTGACGGACGCCGGGGTCACCGACGTCCTGGTCGTCGGCGGCGTCGGCACCTGGACCGACCGTGGCGGCGGACTCGAAGCCGCCGCGCCGCGTCTGAGCGAGGCGCGCACCCGGGAGCTCGCCACGCGGCTGGTGGCACTCGGCGGACGCCACGTCGACGAGACCACTCCGTGCGCCGACGTCCGGCACGGCGACGGGATCCGGGTGCACGTCGTGCTCGCCCCGGTCTCGGTCGGTGGCACAGCGATCTCGATCCGGCTCCCACACCCAGCCCGGCCGACCCTCGCCGCGCTCGACCGCGCCGGCACCTTCGAGCACGTGCCGCGCTCCGTCGTCGAGGCCGCCGTGCACCAGCGCCGCAACGTCCTGGTCACCGGTGCCACCGGCAGCGGCAAGACCACCCTGCTCGCCGCGATGCTCGGCGCCGTCCCGGCCGGCGAGCGGATCGTCACGGTCGAGGACGTCGCCGAGCTGCGCATCGCCCATCCGCACGTGGTCGCACTCGAGGCGCGGCAGGCGAACGCCGAGGGCGTCGGCGCGCTCGGCCTCGACCGGCTCGTGCGTGAGGCCCTGCGGATGCGCCCGGACCGGATCGTCGTGGGGGAGTGCCGGGGCGCCGAGGTCCGCGAGCTCATGTCCGCGCTGAACACGGGCCACGATGGTGGCGCCGGCACCGTGCACGCGAACGGTGTTGCGGACGTCGCCGCTCGGCTCGAGGCGCTCGGCGCCCTCGCCGGGCTCGGCGTCGAGGCGCTCGCCCGACAAGCGGTCAGCGCGTTCGACCTGGTGCTCCACGTCGAGCGTCGGACAGGCGGACGACGGCTCGCTGCGGTGGGCGCGTTCCACGTCGGGGCGGACGGGAGGCTCGGGGTGCGCCCGGTGGACGGGGCACCGTGAGCAGGGGGTCGCTCCTGGGACGTCGGGTCCGGCGTCCCGTGCCGTTCGACCCGGCGCGCGTGGCCGGCACCCTGGACCGGGTCGCGACGCTCGTCGCCGCCGGGGTCCCGCCGCCGCGGGCCTGGGAGCTCGTCGGCAGGCTCCCCGCAGGGACCGCTCCCGCCTCCGCGGACATCGCCGTCGTCCTGCGGGTCGCGGACCGGACCGGCGCCCCCGTCGCGGAGACGCTCGGGGCCCTCGCCGGAGCGCTCCGCCGATCGGCAGCGTCGGACCGGGCGATCCGGGTCGCCCTCGCCGGCCCGCGCACCAGCGCCCGCGTCGTCCTGGCGCTGCCGTTGTTCGGCCTCGGACTCGGGGCCGCGTGGGGGTCCGGAGCGGTGCAGGTCCTCACGAGCTCGCCGCTCGGCTGGGTCTGCTCGGCGCTCGCGGCCGTGCTCGTCCTGTCCGGGCGTGCCTGGACCGCGCGGCTCGTCCGGTCGGCGACGCCGGACGGACGCGTGCCCGGGGTCGTCCTCGACGCCTGGGCGGTGGCCGTCTCGGGCGGTGGTTCGTGGATCGCCGCCGGCGAGGCGGTCCGTCGTGCCGCCGACGGGATCGTCCCGCCGGCTGCCGACGTGGCTCGCCTGCGCGAGGTCCTCGACCTGGCCGTGCGAGCGGGCGTGCCCGCGGCGGGACTGCTGCGCCGCGCCGCGGAGGACGTCCGTGACGACGCTGCTGCCGCCGGCCTCGCCGCAGCCGAGCGCCTGGCCGTCCGACTGGTGCTGCCGCTCGGTGTCTGCGTCCTGCCCGCGTTCGTGCTCGTCGGGGTGGTCCCCGTCGTGGTCGGCGTCCTCTCCTCCACCGTCGTCGGTGCGCGATGACCTCTCCACAGATGCCGCTCGAGGCCCCGATCGTGCGGTGGCCACGCGCCACGCTGGGATCACCGCAACAGAAGGGACGAACAAATGAGCACCACCCCGAACCGAATCCGTCGCACCAGCCGTGTCGTCGACCGGCTCCGCGCCGTCGCGCAGGACGACCAGGGGTCCGCGACGGCCGAGTACGCGGTCGTCATCCTCGCCGCCGTGGCGTTCGCCGGCGTGCTCGTCGCCGTCATGCGCTCGGGCGAGGTGCAGACCATCCTCACCGAGCTCGTCCGCGGTGCCCTCTCGCTGTGACCATGCGCGGCGCCCCGACCGGGACTCCGACCGGGGCTCGGTCACGGTCGAGTTCGCGGTCGTGCTGCCCACCATTGCACTCGTCCTCACCCTGCTCGTCGCGGCCGTGCTGGTCGTCGACGGACAAGGACGCCTGCAGTCGGCCGCCGCGGCGGCTGCGCGGGGCGTCGGGCGCGGGGACGACGCCGTCGGACTCGCCGCCGCCGAGCGGATCGCGCCGGGATCCTCCGTCACGATCCGGCGCACCGACGACCTCGTGTGCGTCGACGCCACGCGCGGCGGCACCGGTCCGTTCTCGGCGCTGCCGCTCCGGGCGACGGCGTGTGCTGCGGCCGGGGGACGCTGACCCCGAGCGCGGTTCGGTGACCGTGCTCGTCGCCGCCGTCCTCGGCGTCGGGGTGCTCGTCGCGTCGTCAGCGCTCGCCGCCGCCGGACACCGCACGCAGGCGGTCCGAGCCGGGGACGCCGCCGACGCCGCCGCGACCTCGGCCGCCGCGACGTCCGTCGGACTCCTCACGGGGTCGCCGTGCACCGTCGCCGAGCGGGTCGCACGGGCGAACGGCTCGGCCCTCGTGGCCTGCGACCTCGCCGCCGCGACCGCCCGGGTGCGGGTGGTCGTCGGCTCCGGACCGTTCGCCGTCGGCGCATCCGCGGTCGCCGGTCCGGCGGACGACCACCCCGACCACGGTGTGTATGGTGTGCCTGTCGGCCACCGGTCACCGATGTCCCGGGCGACCCGGACACGTTCGTGTCCAGGGCCGACCAGCACCACGGATCAAGGAGACACGTGCCAGGCACGAAGAAGCTCGTGATCGTCGAGAGCCCCGCGAAGGCGAAGACGATCGCGCAATACCTCGGTGACGGATACGAAGTCCAGGCCTCGGTCGGACACATCCGCGACCTCGTCGAGCCCAAGAACCTGCCGGCCGAGCTCAAGAAGGGCTCCCTCGGCAAGTTCTCGGTGGACGTCGACAACGGCTTCGAGCCGTACTACGTCGTGTCCGACGCCAAGAAGAAGACGGTCGCCGAACTCAAGCGTGCGCTCAAGGATGCCGACGAGCTCTACCTCGCAACAGATGAAGACCGCGAGGGTGAAGCGATCGCCTGGCACCTGCTCCAGGTCCTCAAGCCGAAGGTCCCCGTCAAGCGGATGGTCTTCCACGAGATCACGAAGGAGGCGATCCAGCGTGCGCAGGAGGCCACCCGTGAGCTCGACACCGCCCTCGTCGACGCGCAGGAGACCCGCCGCATCCTCGACCGCCTCTACGGGTACGAGGTCTCGCCGGTCCTGTGGCGCAAGGTCGCTCCCGGCCTCTCCGCCGGTCGTGTGCAGTCCGCCGCGACCCGGCTCGTGGTCGACCGCGAACGCGAGCGGCTCGCCTTCGTCTCGGCCAACTACTGGGACCTCTCCGCTCGGTTCGAGAAGACGGGGGAGTCCCCCTTCTCGGCGCGACTCGCCCGGATCCAGGGCACCCGCGTCGCCTCGGGGCGCGACTTCGACGACCGCGGTGCGCTCAGCGGTGACGTCGTACGTCTCGACGAGGCCGCAGCCGCCTCGCTCACCACCGTGCTCGAGCGCGCCGGGGACGCCACCGTCCGCAGCGTCGACTCGAAGCCGTACACCCGCCGTCCGGCGGCACCGTTCACCACGTCGACCCTGCAGCAGGAGGCAGCGCGCAAGCTGCGCCTGTCGCCGCGGCAGACGGCGCGTGCGGCGCAGACGCTGTACGAGAACGGGTACATCACCTACATCCGTACCGACTCGGTCTCGCTCTCGAAGCAGGCGATCGACGCGGCCCGCAAGCAGGCGGCCGACCTGTACGGTGCCGCGACCGTGCCGGACAAGCCCCGTCTGTACGCGAGCAAGAGCAAGAACGCGCAAGAGGCGCACGAGGCGATCCGTCCCTCGGGCGACTCCTTCCGTACCCCGCAGGAGCTCCAGGGCACGCTCACCGGTGTCGAGTGGCGGCTCTACGACCTCATCTGGAAGCGCACCGTCGCCTCCCAGATGGCGGACGCCAAGGGGTCGACCGCATCGATCGTGCTCGGTATCTCGTCGACCGAGTCGGTCGAGGGCATCACGTCGACCGCGAACGGCACGGACGCCGAGTTCACCGCGTCCGGCACCGTCATCACCTTCCGCGGGTTCCTCAGCGCCTACGAAGAAGGCCGCGACGAGGACCGCCACGAGTCGAGCGAGCGTGCCGGTCAGGACGTCGCACTGCCCGACGTCAAGCAGGGCGAGCACCTCGAGGTGCACGACGTGCTGGCGAAGGGGCACGACACCACGCCCCCGCCGCGCTTCACCGAGGCCAGCCTCATCAAGACGCTGGAAGAGCTCGGGATCGGGCGTCCGTCGACCTACCCGACGATCAGCCCGACGATCATCGACCGCGGCTACGTCTCCCTGCGCGGCACCCAGCTCGTGCCGAACTGGATCGCGTTCAGCGTGGTCCGGTTGCTCGAGGAGTACTTCGGCGAACTGGTGGAGTACGACTTCACCGCCGAGATGGAAGAGGACCTCGACCGGATCGCCCGCGGCGACGCCGACCGGGTCGACTGGCTCAAGGGCTTCTACTTCGGTGGTGGCGACGACGACCAGCGCGGCCTGCGGACCGTCATCGACAACCTCGGCGAGATCGACGCGCGTGAGATCAACTCGGTCGAGCTCGCACCGGGCCTCACCCTGCGGATCGGTCGTTACGGCCCCTACATCGAGGTGCCGAGCGACGACCCGGAGAAGCCGCGTCGCGTCAACGTCCCCGAGGACCTGGCACCCGACGAGCTGACCGTCGAGAAGGCCAAGGAACTCGTCGACGCCCCCGTCATCGGCGACCGCGTCGTGGGCATCAACCCGGACACGGGCAAGGAGGTCCTGGCGAAGGACGGCCGCTTCGGCCCCTACGTCACGGAGCGCAGCCCGGAGCCCGAGCCCACCGTCGACCCGAAGACCGGCGAGGTCGTCGACGCCGCGGCCGCCGCCCCGGAGCCCGCAGCAGCCGAGGCCCCCGCCGAGACGACGACCGGCAAGAAGGCCCCGGCGAAGAAGGCCCCGGCGAAGAAGACGACGAAGAAGGCCGCGGCGCCCAAGGAACGGACCGCCTCGCTCTTCAAGTCGATGGACCCGGCGACCGTCGACCTCGAGACCGCGCTGAAGCTCCTCGACCTGCCCCGCGTCGTCGGACAGGACCCGGAGACCGGCAACGACATCACCGCGCAGAACGGTCGCTACGGCCCGTACCTGAAGAAGGGGACGGACACCCGGACGCTCCCGGGCGAGGACGCGATCTTCGACATCGACCTCCCCGGTGCGCTCGAGATCTTCTCGCAGCCGAAGTACGGCGGGAACCGTGCCGCGAGCTCCGCGCTGAAGGAGTTCGAGGCGGACCCCGTGTCCGGCAAGCCGATCAAGATGAAGGACGGCCGCTTCGGCCCCTACGTCACCGACGGCGAGACGAACGCGACGATCCCGAAGGGCGAGGACGTCGAGGCCGTCGACCACGCCCGTGCGGTCCAGCTCATCGCGGACAAGCGCGCCAAGGGTCCGGTCAAGAAGAAGACGCCTGCCCGACGGGCGCCGGCGAAGAAGAAGTGACCGGACGGTTCATCACGCTCGAGGGCGGCGACGGCGCGGGCAAGACGACCCAGGCCGAGCTGCTCTCGGCGTGGCTCGTCGAGCACGGCCGCACCGTCCTGCGCACCCGCGAGCCCGGCGGCACCGACCTGGGCCTCAGGATCCGCGAGATCGTGCTGCACGAGCGCGGGCACGTGTCGCCCCGGGCCGAGGCGCTGTTGTACGCGGCAGACCGCGCGCACCACGTCGAGACGGTCGTGCGTCCCGCGATCGCCCGCGACGAGGTCGTGCTGCAGGACCGCTACATCGACTCGTCGGTCGCCTACCAGGGCGTCGCGCGCGGCCTCGGCGCCGAACACATCCGCTCGGTGTCGGAGTGGGCGGCGGACGGCCTGGCGCCGGACCTGACGATCCTGCTCGACCTCGACGTGACGGTCGGACGCGCCCGGGTCGCCGCGGCCCGTGGCGACACGTTCGACCGCCTGGAGTCCGAGGCCGAGGCGTTCCACGAGTCGGTGCGACGGGCCTTCCTGGACATGGCGGCGGCCGAGCCCGACCGCTTCCTGGTGGTCGACGCCGGCGGATCCACCGAGGACGTGCAGCGTGCCGTCCGTGCCGCGGTCGCCCCGCTCGTCGCGATCGACCCGGCATGACCGTGGTCGCCCGCATGGTGGTGGTAGCACGCATGACGGTGGTCGCTGACAGGATGGTCCCGTGAGCGTGTGGGACGGCCTGACCGGTCAGGAAGAAGCAGTCGCCTCCCTCCGGAACGCCGCGGAGTCGACCGACGGCACCGGCGGCATGACGCACTCGTGGTTGATCACGGGGCCGCCCGGGTCCGGCCGGTCGAACGTGGCGACGGCGTTCGCCGCGGCCCTCGTGGGCAACGGTCCCGACGACGACCACACCCTGCAGCAGATCACCGCGAAGACCCATCCCGACGTGTCGGTGCTCACGACGCAGCGCGTGATCATCACGATCGACGAGATCCGGCAGCTCGTGACCTCGTCGTACTACTCGCCCTCGGTCGGGCGGTACCGCATCGTCATCATCGAGGACGCCGACCGCATGACGGAACGCACCTCGAACCTGCTGCTCAAGGCGCTCGAAGAACCTCCGGAGCGCACCGTCTGGATCCTCTGCGCCCCGAGTGAAGCCGACCTGCTGCCCACCATCCGGTCGCGCGTCCGCTCCGTACGCCTCCGGGTCCCCGGCATCGAGTCCGTCGCCGACCTGCTCGTCGCCCGCACCGGCATCGACCGCGCCCTCGCGATGGACGCAGCACGGCAGGCGCAGAGCCACATCGGCATGGCGCAGCGCCTGGCGACGAGCGAGGACGCCCGCGATCGTCGCCGCCGCACCCTGACGACCGTGCTCGGCGTCCGGAGCGTCGGCGACGCCGTGATGGCCGCCGCCGACCTGCTCGCCGTCGCCGACGAAGACGCCAAGGCGATCACGCAGCAGCGCGACTCCGAAGAACGCGACGCCGCACTGCGATCGCTCGGCATCGAACCCGGCGGGACGATCCCGCCGGCCCTCCGCTCGCAGCTCCGGCTGCTCGAGGACGACCAGAAGCGCCGTGCGACCCGCAGCCTGCGCGACGGTCTCGACCGCATCCTGGTCGACGTGTCCTCGCTGTACCGCGACCTGCTCCTGCTCGGTCTCGGTGCCCCGGCGGAACCCGTCAACCTGGCGATGCGTGATCACCTCGACCAGGCCCTGCAGTCGGTCACGCCGGCCGCGGCGCTCGAGGTGCTCGACGCGATCGCCCTCGCCCGGCAGCGGATCGCCGCGAACGTGGCGGCGTTGCTCGCGCTCGAGGCGCTGCTCGTCACGATCGCCCGCGTCCGCCACTGACCGTGACGGACTCTCCCCGCGACGAGTGGGGCATGGGACAATCACGGCATGCCCGACGCTGAACCCGGCCTGCGCGAACGGAAACGCCGCGCCACCCGCCGCGCCATCCAGGCGGCCGCGCTCCGCATCGCGATCGAGGACGGCCTCGGTGCGGTCACCGTGGACGAGATCTCGCGTCGGGCCGACGTCTCACCGCGCACGTTCTTCAACTACTTCCCGAGCAAGGAACAGGCGATCCTCGGGGACGACCCGGAGCTGCCCGATGACGCCGCGCTGCAGGAGTTCGTCGACGGGGGACCGGACGGCGACCTGCTGTCGGACCTCGGCGCACTGCTCGTCCACTCGACGCAGGAGCTCATCGAGGAACGCGGACTCATCGAGGAGCGGCAGCAGGTGCTCCGGGCGAACCCCGAACTCTTCAGCCGTCGCATGGAGTCGATGAAGGAGTTCCAGGCCGAGATCCAGGCGGCGGTCGCCCGGCGGCTCGAACGCGAGGACCCCGAACTCGCCGCGGACCCCGATGCGCTCCGTCGTCGGGCGCGCCTGGCGTCGATCGTGGCGCTCGGTGCGCTCCGGCACGCGTGGTGGGAGTGGTCCGGGTCCGAGGCCGGTTCGCACCTGGTCGACGAGCTCCGCAGGTCCTTCGCCGAGCTCGGCGTGCTCGTTTCGCGTTCACTCGTCTGAACCTGTATAGTCATTGATCGTGCCGCTCCGGGTTCGGAGCGCGCGCGCCGCCTTAGCTCAGTCGGTAGAGCGATTCACTCGTAATGAATAGGTCGTCGGTTCGATTCCGACAGGCGGCTCAGAACACGTCCCCGGTCACGGATCTGCAACAGGTCCTGACCGGGGATTTCTGCATCTGCGGGAAACCGCACCCCTTGGCTCCGGACCAGACAGCGGGGGAGGGCGCGGGTTAGCCTCGTCAGGACGCGGGGATCCCCGCGACCGACCACCCTGCACCGCCCCGTACCCCCTCGGCGGACGACCGACGGAGGCACCGTGTTCAAGCGTGCGACGACCGTCGTCCTGGTGGCTGCTGCGGCGGCTGCGCTGGCCATCACGGCAGCCGCGGTACCGGAGTCACGGGCGACGTCATCGGCGGCCCCGGCCGGCGGATCGAGCAGCAGCGCGAGCCCGACCCCGCACCCGACCACGGTGGCCACCGATCCGACCATCGGGCGGACGCCGACCTTCTCGGTGGACTTCGACACGCCGGCTGCGGCGAACGGCCCGTTCGCGGCGACGTACGCGCAGTCGTGGCAGCCGTACCCGGACGGCACCGGCGGCAAGTACTACTCGAGCAAGATGGTCAGCGCGCACGACGGGTACATGGACATCGCCCTCGACGGCGAGCACGGTTCGGCCGGAACGTTCGGCACGCCCGAGGACGCCTGGTCGCACGTCGGGGGGTCGTTCAGCGTCCGCGCCCGTGCCACCGGCGGCGACAAGAACGGCGCAGCGATCATGCTCTGGCCGACGTCGAACGACTGGGCGGACGGCGAACTCAACTACCCGGAGGGCAACTTCGACGGTTCGCCGCGGGTGTTCCACCACTCGATGCTGCCCGGGGACGAAAAGGCGTCGGACAACTACAACACCCGGGTGTCCTGGCGGGACTGGCACACCTACACGACGGAGTGGATCCCCGGGCGGGCGATCCACTACTACCTCGACGGCAAGCTCGTCTTCACGGTCGCGCGGAACGTCCCGACGACCCCGCACCGCTACATGGTGCAGGTCGGCGACTGGGGCAAGGCCGGCCACCTGCAGATCGACTGGGTCCGCACCTACGACGCGCAGTGACGCCGGGCCGCGCCGGCCCGCTCCCCGTTCTGGGGCTGCGCCGGACCTCCATCGTGCGGGACGATCGAACAGAAGCCGTGTTCTCCGTTCGGAAGGTCGTCATGCTCCTGTCACTCGTCTACATGAGCGCCGCCGACGAACCCTTCGACCAGCCCCGCCTCGACGCGCTCCTCGAACACGCCAGGGCCCGGAACGCCGCATCGGGCCTGTCCGGCCTGCTCGTGTACAAGGACGGCCGCTTCATGCAGCTGCTCGAGGGTCCTGAGGCCGCGGTCCTCGAGACGTACCAGCGCATCACCGAGGACCCCCGGCACACCGACGTCGGGCTGCTCGTCGAGGAGCGGATCCACACGCCGCGGTTCGGCGAGTGGACGATGGCGTTCGACCGCGACCACGAGACCGCGCTCCCCGATGGCTTCGACACGTTCCTGTCCGACGGCGACCGGAGTGCGGACACCAGCAAGGCGCGAGCGTTGCTGCGCTGGTTCCGCACCCACCCGATGGCCGCGCCCGACGCCGCACTCGGCAAGCACCGGCGCTGAGGGTCAGGGCAGGTAGTACGTCGGGTTCGGCAGCTTGACGCTGCGGTCCGCCGAGCCCCCGAGCAGGTCGCTGTACTGGTCGCCGAAGTTCGCGACCACGTCGTAGCGGCCGCCCGATCGTGACTCGATGTGCGCCCGAGTCTGCGACTTGTACTCGACGGTGGTGCACTTCGCCGTGGCGCAGGTGATGTACGACGGCTGCTGCGACGCCCCGACCCCGGTCCACTTCGTGTAGTACGTCTCGGTGCCGTGCTTCGTCGCCGAGAACTGCGGGGAGCCGACGCGCTGCAGGTTGTCGATGGTGGCGGTCTCCTGATCGGCGTTCCGGCCGGTCAGCCCGATGACCGTGCAGCCGGAACGCTGTGCGATCGACACGAGCGAGGTCATCGACGGGGTCGCGGGGAACCGTTCGTCCTGCACCCACTCGTCCTGCAGTGCAGGGTCGAACACGAAGTGCATGTCCGCGACCTCCATGTCGTAGGTCCAGAGCGTGGTGTCGTCGGCGTCGAGCACGATCGCGGGGTTGCGGTGCAGCTTGCGGCCGACGGCGCACTGGGCGGCGACGACGGGGGCCTGCCGCCGGACGAGGGACCGCATCTCGCGGATGTACGGGGAGTCGGTGCGGTTCGCGAGTCCGGTGCCGGGGTCGCCGTAGTAGGTGGCGATGGTCTTCTTGACGGAGTCGATGTTCGGGATGCCCTCACCGGACTGGGTCGCACCGGAGGAGCCGTCGGCAGCCATCGTGAACTGTGTGCGGGGCGCGAGCCGGGGCTCGGAGACGCCGGGCAGGTCGGCCGAGGGGAGGGAGTAGGTGGGGTTCGGCAGCTTGAGGGACCGGTCGGCGTACCCGCCCTGCAGGTCGCTCCACTGGTCGCCGATGTTCAGCGTGATGTCGTAGCCGAGGTCCTGCTCGATGTGCTTGCGGGTCAGCGCCTTGTACTCGACGGTCGTGCAGCTCGCGGCGGCGCAGGTCACGTACGACGGCTGCTGCGAGGCGCCCTTGCCGGTCCACTTCGTGAAGAAGCGGTCCTCGGTGAAGGCGGTGTAGCCGACCTTCGACAGGTTCTGCACGGTCGCGGTCTTCTGGTCGTCGTTCCGGCCGGTCAGTCCGAACACGGTGAAGCCCATCGCGGCGGCGCGGTTGACGAAGCCGACCATGGACGGGGTGGCGGCGAAGCGCTCGTCCTGCACCCACTCGTCCTGCCGTGCGGGATCGAAGACGAAGTGCATGTCCGCGACCTCCATGTCGTACGTCCACAGGGTGGTGTCGTCGGCGTCGAGGACGATCGCGGGCTTCTCGCCGTGCCGGACGGCATGGTCGTGGATGCGCTGCAGCGACGCTCCCTGGCGGGCGACGATCGATCGCATCTCGCGGATGTAGGGGGAGTCGGTCCGGTTCGCCAGGCCCGTGCCGGGGTCGCCGTAGTAGGTGGCGATGGTCTTCTTGACGGAGTCGATGTTCGGGATGCCCTCGCCGCCCTGCGTCGCACCGGACGTGCCGTCGGCAGCCATCGTGAAGTGCGTCCGCGGCGTCAGGCCGGCGTCGGCGGAGTGCCCCGGCGAGTGTCCCGGTCCGTGTCCTGGGTCGCCCCACCCGTGTGCGTTGGCCGGACCGCCGACGAGGGTGGACGTGAGGACGATCGCGGCGCTGGTGGCGACGACGGAGAGGACGGAACGGCGCATGGAGGACCTGCACACCTTCGACTCGGGGAGGAGTGACCCCCGGATGGGGGATCGTGGAGCACGTTAGCTGGCAATCACCAGTGGAGTCCATACCAAAGTGCTGCGGCCAGTCCTGGTAGACATGGCCGCATGACGGTTCGCTGGGGAGTCATCGGCACGGGCGGCATCGCCCGGTCCTTCGTGGGCGACTGCGTCGCCGCGGGCATCGAGTTCACGGCGGTCGGCAGCCGCACCCGCGACGGTGCCGAGGCGTTCGCGGCGGAGTTCGGCATCCCACGGGCGCACGGCTCCTACGAGGACCTCGTCGCCGACGACACGGTCGACGCCGTGTACGTCGCGACCCCGCACGTCCGGCACGCCGAGGACGCCCTGCTCGCGATCCGCGCCGGCAAGCACGTCCTCGTCGAGAAGGCCTTCACGATGACGGCGGCCGAGGCGCGGACCGTGGTCAATGCTGCCCGTCGAGCGGGCGTCGCGGTGACCGAGGCGATGTGGACCCGGTTCCTGCCGCAGATGGCGATGATCCGCGAGGTCCTGGCCGAGGGGCGCATCGGCCGGCCGGTGCTCGTCGAGGCGACGCACCACCAGGCCCTGCCCATCGACCCGTCGCACCGGCTGCGCGATCCCGCCCTCGGCGGTGGAGCCCTGCTGGACCTGGGCGTGTACCCGGTGTCCTTCGCCGTCGACGTGCTGGGGGTGCCCACCTCGCTCGTCGCGGCCGGCACGCTGAGCGAGCAGGGTGTCGACACGCAGATGGGCATCGTCCTGACGCACGACGGCGGTGCACAGTCGGTGATCCACTTCGGGATGGACGTGCGCAGCCCGAACACGGCCTCGGTGATCGGCGAGTCGGGGCGCATCGACGTCGACTCGACCTGGTACACCCCGACGACGTGGCGGATCCGGGACCGCGACGGCGTCGTGGTCGAGGAGTTCGACGCGCGCGAGGAGCTCGCCGGCTACGGCCACGAGGCGCGCGCGTTCGAGGCGATGGTCACGTCCGGCGTGCACGAGGGCGGTCCGATGGACGCCGAACAGTCGGTCGCGATCATGGCCGTCATGGACGAAGCCCGCCGCCAGGTCGGCGTGCGCTACCCCGCGGACGACGCCTCCACAGCGCCCTGATCCGGGTCGCGTCGTCCACATCGGGACGATCCGGCCTGGAGGCTGCTGCCGCAGTTCCGTAGGATCGGTCGCGATGTCCGAGCAGCAGCCCACCCCGCCTTCCGTACCGGAGCGTGTCCGCGCCGCCGTCGCGGCCGCGCGCGCCTCCGCCGTGCGCCGCCCGGTGCCCTGGATCGCCGGTGGCCTCGCGGCCCTGCTCGTGGTCGGTTCGGGCGGGGCCGTCGCGGTCGCGGCGGCGATGACACCGGACACGGGCACGGCGGCCGCGCCGGCGACCACGTCGAGCGCGACCTCGACACCGAGCCGGTCGACCGCCACCACGAAGCGACCGACGAGCACGCCGACACCGACCCCGGACGCCCGCGCCGTGCCGAAGGACCCGGCCGGCCCTTCCGCCCTGCGCACCTGCTCGATCGCGGGCGCCGCGTCGGCGAGCGGTCTCGGCGCGTTCGAGGGGTACGTGATGGACGCGAAGACGGGCGAGGTCCTGTTCTCGAAGGACGGCGACAAGGCTGCCCAGACCGGCAGCGTCATGAAGACCCTGACGACGGCGACGGCGCTCGCGGTGCTCGGCGGCGACCACCGCATCCCGACCACGGTCACGCAGGAGTCCGGCGGGACCATCGCGCTGGTCGGGCACGGTGATGCCACCCTGTCCGCCGGCAACGGCACGGTCTACCCGGGGGCCCCGACGCTCGCGCAGCTCGCCCAGCAGGTCAAGGCGAAGGTCGGCGACACCCCCGTCACCACGATCGTGACCGACGACACGTACTGGAGCGACGCCGACGCGTGGGACCCCACGTGGCCGGTGTCCGAGCGCACCATCGGGTACCAGCCGAAGGTGACGGCGCTCATGGTCGACGGTGACCGGGCGAACCCGGCCGCGGCGACCTCGCCCCGGTCCGAGGACCCGGTCGGCCGTGCAGGTGCCGCGTTCCGGACGGCACTCGCGAGCGCCGGGGTCGCCGGGGCGGGGTCGGCACAGATCGTCAAGCGCGCCACGACCAGCACGGACACCATCGCGACGGTGTCGTCGCAGCCGGTGTCGACACTGATCGGGCAGATGATCCCGAACTCGGACAACACCCTCGCCGAGATGCTCGCCCGGGTGTCGTCGAAGGAGTCCGGCTCGAACGGGTCGGCGGCGTCGCTGACCTCGGTGTACCAGTCGGCGCTCGGCTCCTACGGCGTCGACCCGGCCGGCATCGTCATCAAGGACGGCTCGGGCGAGAGCGCCGCGAACGCGGTGTCGCCGAACTTCGTCGCCCACCTCATGGTGCAGGTCGCCGCCGGTGCGAAGGGCCTCGGTACCCTCGCGAACGCCCTGCCCGTGTCGGGGCAGTCCGGCACGCTGGCCAGCCGCTTCACCGGCGCGAACGCCGTCGCCCGCGGCAAGGTGCACGCGAAGACCGGGTGGATCGACAGCGCGAACACCCTCGGCGGGTACATCGACGCCGCGGACGGATCGCGCCTGACCTTCGCGTTCTACGCCATCGGGTCGTCGCGTGCGGCCGCGCTGCCGGCGCTCGACGCGGTGACCGCGGCGGCCTACTCGTGCGGGAACAAGCTCACCGACTCCTGAGTCACCGGGTGTTGGATGGGCCCATGGCACGGGCTCTCCTCATCGTCGACGTCCAGAACGACTTCACCGAGGGCGGTGCGCTCGGTGTCACCGGGGGCGCGGCCCTCGCGGAACGGATCAGCGCGTTCCTCGGCCGGCACGCCGAGGAGTACGACCTGATCGTCGGCTCCCGCGACTGGCACCACGGCGACGACGACAACGGCGGACACTTCGCCGGACCCGAGGGTCCCGACTTCGTCGACACGTGGCCCGTGCACTGCGTGGCCGGCACACCCGGCGCCGAGTACCACCCGGAGCTCGACACCGAGCCGATCGACGTCGACGTCTTCAAGGGCCAGGGCACGCCGGACTACTCGGCGTTCCAGGCGCGGACCGAGTCGGGCGTGCCGTTGCCGGAGATCCTGACCGAGCACCGGGTTCACTCCGTCGACATCGTCGGCATCGCCACCGACCACTGCGTCCGGGCCTCGGCCCTCGACGCCCGCGCCGCCGGCATCGACGTCGCGGTCTACGAGGACCTGGTCGCCGGCGTCGACGACGAGCGCAGCGCCCGCGCGCTCGACGACATCCGAGCGGCCGGTGGGCACGTCGACCGCAGCGACATGGACGAAGGGCTCGCGAACCCCGGAGGAGCACAGTTGTGACCGAGACCGAGACCGACACCGAGACCAACACCGACACCAGCACCGACACCAGCACCGACACGAGCACCACGACCGGCGACCTCACCACGACCGTGGGCGACGACCACGTCACCGTGCAGGGCGTCCCGACGGGCCTGTTCATCGGCGGGTCCTGGCGCCCGTCGGCGAGCGGCGCGACGTTCGCCGTCCGCGACCCCTCGACCGGCGATGTGCTGGCCGAGGTCGCCGACGCCACCCCCGAGGACGGCATCGCCGCGCTCGACGCCGCGGTCGCCGCACAGCAGGAGTGGGCGGCCACCGCACCGCGCCAGCGCTCCGACGTGCTGCGCCGCGCGTTCGACCTGGTGCGCGCGCACGAGGACGACCTTGCCGCCCTGATGACGCTCGAGATGGGCAAGCCCCTGGCCGAGGCCCGCGGCGAGGTGGTCTACGGCGGCGAGTTCCTCCGCTGGTTCTCGGAGGAGGCCGTTCGCATCGGCGGCGACTACCGCACCAACCCCGAGGGCACCGGACGCGCGATCGTCCTGAAGCGTCCGGTCGGCCCGGTGTACGCGATCACCCCGTGGAACTTCCCCCTCGCCATGGCGACCCGGAAGATCGGCCCTGCACTGGCGGCCGGCTGCACGGTCGTCGTGAAGCCGGCGGAGCTCACGCCGCTGACCACGCTGTTCCTGGTCGAGCTGTTCCGCCGTGCCGGGCTGCCGGACGGCGTGCTCAACGTGGTGCCGTCCCTCGACGCCAAGGGCCTGTCCGAGCCGATCATCGCCGACCGCCGCCTCCGCAAGCTCACCTTCACCGGATCGACGCCGGTCGGGTCCGCGCTCCTCAAGCAGGCGGCGGACAACGTGCTCAGGACGAGCATGGAGCTCGGCGGCAACGCCCCGCTGTTGGTCTTCGACGACGCCGACCTCGACGCCGCCGTCACCGCTGCGATGCTCGCGAAGTTCCGGAACGTCGGCGAGGCCTGCACTGCCGCCAACCGGTTCTTCGTGCAGGACGGCATCGCCGACGCGTTCGTGGCCGCCCTCACCGCGAAGGTCGACGCGCTCCGCATCGGCCGGGGCACCGAGGACGGCACGACGATGGGGCCGCTCATCGACGACCGTGCAGTGGACAAGGCCGCCGGACTCGTCGACGATGCGGTCACCCGCGGCGCTCGGCTCGTCACCGGCGGACACCGCGTCGAGCGGCCCGGCACCTACTACGCGCCCACGGTGCTCGACGACGTCCAGCCGGGATCGGAGATCCTGACGACCGAGATCTTCGGACCGGTCGTGTCGATCACCCGCTTCGCGACCGAGGACGAGGGCATCCGGCTCGCCAACGACACCGAGTTCGGGCTCATCGCCTACGCGTTCACGACGGACTTCCCGCGCGGGCAGCGGCTCGCCGAACGCCTGGAGACCGGGATGCTCGGACTGAACACCGGCGTCGTGTCGAACGCAGCGTTCCCGTTCGGCGGGGTGAAGTCGTCCGGTCTCGGCCGCGAGGGCTCGCACGAGGGCATCGAGGAGTACCTCGAGACCGTGTACGTGCTCACCCCGGACCCGTTCGCCGCCTGAACGGGCCCGACGGCGGGGCTCAGACCAGCAGCTGGTGCTTCGCCAGGTCGCGGTAGAGCGGCGTCGACTCGACCAGCTCGGAGTGCGTGCCGGCGCCGACGACCCGGCCGTGCTCGAGCACGACGATGACGTCGGAGTCGACCACGGTGGACAGCCGGTGCGCGATGACGAGCAGGGTGCGGTCTTCGGCGACGGCGTCGATCGCCAGCCGCATCTTCTGCTCGTTCACGCCGTCGAGCGACGACGTCGACTCGTCGAGCAGCAGGATCGGGGGAGCGGCGAGCAGCGCGCGGGCGATGGCCAGCCGCTGACGCTCGCCGCCGGAGAGCATCACGCCGTCCTCGCCGACCTGGGCGTCGAGCCCACGCGGGTCGCGGTGCAGGACTTCGCCGAGGTTGACCGCCTCGAGCACGCGGACGCAGTCGTCCTCGGTCGCGTCCGGCGAACCGAGCAGCAGGTTGGCGCGGATGGTGCCGGCGAGCACCGGGGCGTCCTGCTCGACGTAGCCGATCTGGGCGCGGAGCTCCTGGCGGTCCATGCCCCGGACGTCGATGCCACCGAGCCGGATGACGCCCTCGGTCGGGTCGTAGAACCGCTCGATCAGGGCGAGGGTCGTCGACTTGCCCGCACCCGACGGGCCCACGAGTGCGACCCGCGAGCCGCGGGGAACGCGGAACGACACGTCGTGGAGCACCACGTCGTCGGCCGGACGCTCGTCGGCGAGGCGATCCGGGCCTCCCGGTCGGTCCACCGCGCCGGACGCGACGGCGCCGTCCGGACCGGACGCATCCGCTGCAGCCGCGTACCGGAACGTGACGTGCTCGAACGTGATGGCGTCGTCGGAGGCGACCGCGGCGGCGGGGCGTGCAGCGGCGTCGTCCTGCGCCTCGGTCGGCAGGTGCAGGATCTCCTCGATCCGGCCGAGCGCACCGAGCGCCTGGGCGACCGCGACGGCGGCGCCCATCGCCTGGCCGAGCGGCATGATCATCATGAAGAGCAGCAGGATGAACGTGATGAGCGTGGCGATGGTGATGGTGCCCGCGGCGACCTGGGCCCCGCCGACGCCGAGCACGGCGATGAACGCCACCTGCATGACGATGCTCGCCACCGGCACGACGAAGGCGGACATCTTCGCGATGTCGAGGCCGCGCTGGTAGGCCTCGGTCGCGTGTCCGTCGACCTCGTGCACCTCACGCTCGGTGGCACCCGCCGCGCGGATGGTGCGGACGGCGCCGATGCCGCGCTCGACCGCCGCGGTCAGGTCGCCGACCTTCTCCTGCGCACGCTTCGACGCGATCCGGATGCGCCGACTCAGTCCGCCGACGACCACGATCGCGACCAGGACGATGACGACCACGATCACGAGCAGCAGCGGGTCGATGATCGCCATCGCGATGATCGCGCCGATGAACGTGAGGGCGCCGCCGATCGACTCGATCAGGCCCTGGGTCAGGACGGCGCGCAGGAGGGTGGTGTCGCTTCCGACACGGGACACCAGGTCGCCGGTGCGGCGGGTGTCGAACTCCGAGATCGGCAGGTTGAGGATGCGGGCGATGAGCTTGCGGCGCGTGGAGAGCACGACGCCCTCGCCCGCACGCTGGAGCAGGAAGTGCTGCACACCGTTCAGGATGCCGGCGACCAGGACGAGCCCGACGAGCAGCCAGACGAGCGTGCTGAGCGTGTTGCCCTGCTGCACCGCCGTGACGACCTGGTTGACGAGCAGCGGCTGCGCGAGCGACGCCCCAGCGCCGAGGATGCTCAGCACGATGATGACGACCATCGCCGGCTTGTTCTCGAACAGGTAGGACAACAGGCGGCCGAAGGTGGCGCGGGGGCCGTCGGTCTTCTTGGGGCGCGCGAAGGGGAGACTCATCGTGTTCCTAGTTTCTGCCGTACTTCTTGTGCACTGCCTGTCGGCTGACACCGAGCAGGGTCGCGATCTCCTGCCACGACGCCCCGGCGTTGCGGGCGGCACGGGCAGCGAGCTCTTCGGTCCGGTCGAGTTCACGGCGGAGCTCGCGCACGTTGGCGAGGGCGGAGAACGGGTCGTCCCCGGAGGCTCCGGCCGCGAGGCTCGTGATGGTCGGTCGGTCCATGGCTGTCAACCTACATTGACGCCCCGACATCTGTCAACCTGAGTTGACGGACAGGGTCGCGCCGTGCGGTGGACGCGACGACCGAGGGACGGGAGGCCCGGTGCCAGCTGGCACCGGGCCTCCCGTCCCACAGGTGGTCGCGTCTCAGGCGTCCGTGAAGTCCTTGCTCTTCGTCTCGCGGACGAAGAGCAGCGCGACGAGCGTCACGACGGCGGCGATCGTCAGGTACAGCCCGACCAGGAAGATGTTGCCGTCGGCCTGCCACAGCGCCAGGGCGATCGTCGGCGCGAGCGAGGCACCGAGGATCGACGCGACGTTGTACGCGATCGCCGAACCGGTGTACCGGACGTTCGTCGGGAACAGCTCCGGCAGCAGCGCACCCATCGGCCCGAAGGTCAGCCCCATCAGGGACAGTCCGACGATCAGGAACGTCACCACCGTGATCGGGCCCTGCGACGCCGCGAACCAGAACTGGAACGTCAGACCGAACAGCGCGATGCCGATCGTGGTCGGGATGAGTGTCTTCCGGCGCCCGAACTTGTCGGCCAGGATGCCGGCGATCGGGGTGAAGATGCCGAAGAACACGACGCCGATCATGAGCAGCGTCAGGAACTCACCGCGGCTGTAGCCGAGGCCGACCTTCGGGACGAGCGGACCGGCCTCGGCACCGGTGGTGCCGTACGACAGGGTGAACGTGGTCATGAAGTAGAAGAGGACGTACGTCGCGACCATGCCGAACGTGCCGACGATGAGCGCCTTCCACGAGGTGCGGAACACCCGGCCCAGTGGGATCTTCGCGACCGTGCCGGACTCCTGCACGCCGCGGAACACCGGCGACTCGACGAGCTTGAAGCGCACGTAGAGCCCCACGATGACCAGGACCGAGGAGAGCAGGAACGGGATGCGCCAGCCCCACGCCTGGAAGTCGGCGTTCGGGGTGCCGTCGGCACCGGCGGGCATCGCGGCGTTGATCGCGATGAACAGGCCGTTCGCGAGCAGGAAGCCGATCGGTGCGCCGAGCTGCGGCATCGAGCCGAAGACGCCGCGCTTGCCCTTGGGGGCGTTCTCGGTGGCGAGCAGTGCCGCACCGGACCACTCGCCGCCGAGGCCGACGCCCTGGGCGAAGCGCATCACGGCGAGCAGGACCGGCGCCCACACGCCGATGGTGCTGAAGGTCGGCAGGCAGCCGATCAGGAACGTCGCGGTGCCCATGACGAGCAGCGACGCGACGAGGGTGGTCTTGCGGCCCACCCGGTCACCGAAGTGCCCGAAGATGATCGACCCGATCGGCCGCGCGAAGAAGGCGAGGGCGAACGTCACGAACGACGACAGCTGCGATGCCGTGGGGTCCTCGTTCGGGAAGAACAGCGTCGGGAAGACGAGGACCGCGGCCGTCGCGTAGACGTAGAAGTCGTAGAACTCGATCGAGGTGCCGACGAGGCTGGCGATGACGACGCGCGAGCGCGGGTTGCCTGCTGGTGCCGGAGCTGAGGTCGGGGTTGCTGGTGCCGGTGCGGCGGTCATGGGTGTCGTGTGGTCTTCCGTGGTGCGCACTCCTGGCAGGGAGCACGGATACCCGAAACGGCGGACACCGATCGGTTCGCGCTGGGTGGCGCGGGCACCGATGGGGTGCGTTCGGTTGGTGGGGGACCGCTTGTGACGGAAGACAACATCGTACGACAGATGTCGCCCACCTGCGAATCAGCCCAGAGTCAGCTGGCGGCTCCTGCGCCGGCGCCCGCCCCGGCGCTGGCGCCGGCCTCGAGGTGCGCGGGCAGCTGGTGCCCCATCCGGTCGCGCTTGGTGTCGAGGTAGCCGGCGTTCTGCGCCGAGACACCGACGACCAGCGGCACGAGCGACTCGACGGTGATGCCGTGCTCCTCCAGCTGGCGACGCTTCTCGGGGTTGTTCGAGAGCAGTCGCACGCGGGTGATGCCGAGTTCGGCGAGGATGCCCGCGGCGCCCCCGTACGCACGGGAGTCGGCCGGCAGCCCGAGCGCCAGGTTGGCGTCGAGCGTGTCGAGGCCGTCTTCCTGCAGTCGGTAGGCCTTGAGCTTGTTGATGAGCCCGATGCCGCGGCCTTCCTGCCCGCGCAGGTAGACCACCACGCCGCCCTCGGCAGCGATGGTGTCGAGGGCGGCGTCGAGCTGGGGCCCGCACTCGCACTTCAGCGAGCCGAACGCCTCGCCGGTCAGGCACTCGGAGTGCACGCGGACCAGGGCGCCGTCGGACGGGGCGGACCCGTCGGGCAGCGCGCCGATGATCGCGACGTGCTCCGCGCCGGTCACGAGGTCGCGGTAGGCGCGCATCTGGAACGTGCCGTGGGTGGTGGGGACGTTCGTCGACACCTCGAACTGGACGGGGCTGCCCGGGGTGGAGGAGGTCAGCGCGTCGGTCATGGGGTGCTCCGGTCGTTCGTGGGCCCGTCGTCTCCGAACCCGGGTGCTGCGTCGTGCTGCTGCGGTGTCGCGCTGCGTTGCGGTCGGGCTCGGACCAGCAGGTCAGGGCCCAGGCTGGTGGTCGATAGTACGTCCAACCGCCGACGCCCGGACATGCTTCCCACCCCGAGGTCGTCGAGGGCGACCCGGGGTCCGCCGAGCAGGATCGGGGCGACGTACACGAGGTACTCGTCGACGAGCCCGGCGGCGATGAGCGCGGACGCGACGGTGGGGCCGCCCTCGACGAACACCGAGTGCACGCCGTGCCCACGCAGCGCGGCGAGCGACGCGGCGAGGTCGTGCCCCGGCAGCGTCACGAGCCCACGGGGGTGTCGCCGGACCGCGGCGTCGTCGGGGACGGCGCGGTCACCGAGCACGACCGCGAGCGGCTGGTCGGCGAGGAGTTCGCCCGCGTCACCCCGAGCGGTCAGGCTCGGGTCGTCGGCGAGGACGGTGCCGGTGCCGACCAGGATCGCGTCGTGCGCGGCACGCTGCTCGTGGACGTGCTGCCGGGCTGCGGCGCCGGTGATCCACTTGCTCGTCCCGTCGGCAGCCGCGGCCCGGCCGTCCAGGCTCGAGGCCCACTTCACGGTCACCCATGGGCGTCCGAGTCGAACCGACAGGAGCCACCGTTCGAGGAACGCCTCGGCCTCGTCGGCGAGCACCCCGGACACGACGTCGACCCCGGCGGCGCGGAGTCGGTCCGCACCGCCGTGCACGTCCGCGCCCGGATCGTCGATCGCGTACACGACACGGGCGACCCCGGCCTCGATCAGGGCGACGGCGCAGGGGCCGGTGCGGCCGGTGTGGTTGCAGGGCTCGAGGGTCACGACGGCCGTCGCGCCGCGCAGCTGAGTCGGATCGACCTTCGCCATCGCGTCGACCTCGGCGTGCGGGGTTCCGGCACCCATGTGCCACCCCTCGGCGAGGACGTCGCCGGCGGGGGAGAGGATCACCGCGCCGACCCGAGCGTGGTCGCCCACGACGGGCCCGAGGGCCGCGAGTTCGAGCCCGCGGCGCATCGCCCGGACCTCGGTGGGTCGTGCCGTGTCGCTCACGGATCGAGCCTACCGGCGGTGGATCGGTGACGCGTCATCGTCGGGAACGCGGCGTCATGCGGGACCGGGTCACGGGGCGCTGCGTCACGGAGCGTCGGGCCACGGGAGGTCCGATGCGGGCGCACCGTCGGCCCGGCGCAGGGCGGTCCAGGCGGTCGTCGGTCCGCCGTCGCGTCCGGGGATCCGGGCGGGCCCGACGCCGGTGAACGAGAACCCGGCGCTGCGGGCGACCGCGGCCGACGCCGTGTTGCCCTCGTAGCACTCCCAGTAGACGTCCGGAGCACCATCCTCGAACGCCCAGTCCACGACGAGCTCCACCGCATCGCGCATCAACCCGGCACCGCGGGCCGAGGGCGCCAGCCAGAAGCCGAGGTCGCGGCCGGCCGTGCGGTACCCGATGATCCCCTCGAGCCAGGAGGACCCACTGCGGCGGATCGCCCAGGTGTACTCGCGGTCCGATGCCCAGCCGGGGCCGACCAGGGCGTCGACGAAGGTCCGTGCGTCCTGTTCGCGGTACGGCGTGGGGATGGTCGTCCAGCGGATGATGTCCGGGTCCTGACAGGCGTCGGTGATCGCCGCGGTGTCCGCCCGGGTCGGGACGTCGAGTCGGACCCGGGCGGACTCCAGCGTGACCGGCAGCACGGTCAGCCGCGCGAGCGCGGGACGAACCCGATCCGGTCGTACACGCGCGCCAGGGTCTCCTGCGCGATGGACTCGGCACGGTCCGCGCCGACGGCGAGCAGCCGGTCGAGCTCCGCGGGGTCGTCGAGCAGCTCGAGCGTGCGGGTGCGCACCGGCTCGAGCTCGGCGACGACGGCGTCGGCGACCGCGCCCTTGAGGTCTCCGTAGCCCTTGCCCGCGAACGATGCCTCGAGTTCGGCGACGGGGGTCCGGCTGAAGGCGGACAGGATCGCGAGCAGGTTCGTCACGCCCGGCTTCGCCTGCCGGTCGGAGCGGATCTCGCGCTCGTCGTCGGTGACCGCCGACTTGATCTTCTTCGCGGTGCGCTTCGGGTCGTCGAGCAGCCGGATCAAGCCGCTGTCGGACGCCGCCGACTTGCTCATCTTGCTCGTCGGGTCCTGCAGGTCGTAGATGCGCGCCGTCTCGGTGCCGATCCGCGCCTCGGGCACGACGAACGTGTCGCCGAACCGCGAGTTGAAGCGTCCGGCGAGGTCGCGGGTGAGCTCGACGTGCTGGCGCTGGTCGTCGCCGACCGGCACGACCTTGGTGTCGTACAGCAGGATGTCGGCGGCCATCAGGACCGGGTACGTGAAGAGCCCGACCGACGCGGCCTCGGACCCCTGCCGCGCCGACTTGTCCTTGAACTGGGTCATCCGGCTCGCCTCACCGAAACCAGTGAGGGTGTTGAGCACCCAGGCGAGCTCGGCGTGGGCCGGCACGTGCGACTGCACGAACAGCGTCGACTTCGTCGGGTCGATGCCCGACGCGATGTACTGCGCGGCCGTCGCCCGGGTGCTCGCGCGGAGCTCGGCCGGGTCCTGCGGCGAGGTGATCGCGTGCATGTCGACGACGCAGTAGATGGCGTCGAAGTCGTCCTGCAGGTCGCGCCACTGCATGAGCGCCCCGACGTAGTTGCCGAGGTGCAGCGAACCGGCGGACGGCTGGATGCCCGAGAAGATGCGGGTCTTGGTCATGGTGGTGTTCCTGTGGGTCAGGTGGAGCGCAACGAGTGGGGATCAGAGTTCGTAGTCGACGACCACGGGGGCGTGGTCGGACCATCGCTGGTCGTACGCCGCGGCGCGGTCGACCGTGTACTCCGTGACCTTCGCCGCGAGGTCGGGCGTGGCCATCTGGTAGTCGATGCGCCAGCCGGTGTCGTTGTCGAACGCCTGGCCGCGCCAGGACCACCACGTGTACGGCCCCTCGACGTCGCCGGCCTGCGCACGCCCGACGTCCACCCAGCCGAGCCCCGGGCCCGTCGAGCCGTCAGCGCCCTCGACCGGTTCGCCGTCGGCACCGAAGAAGCGCGAGAAGTAGGCACGCTCGCGCGGCAGGAAGCCCGCTCGCTTGACGTTGCCCTTCCAGTTCTTGATGTCGCGCTGGTCGTGCCCGACGTTCAGGTCACCGACGACGACGGCGAGCGGGTTGTGCGCGCGGAGGGCGGGCAGCCGCTCGGTCATGGCGTCGAGGAACTTCCACTTCTCGTCCTGCTTGGGGGTGTCGACCTCGCCCGAGTGGACGTAGGTGGACACGACCGTGACCGTGGTGCCGCCGATCTCGTAGTCGGCCTCGAGCCAGCGGCCGGCGGAGTCGAACTCGTCCGGTCCGAGGGCGACGCGGTGGATCTGGGCCGAGTGCCTGGACGCGATCGCGACACCCGCCCGGCCCTTGGCGGTCGCGGGGTCGTGCACGATGTCCCACTCGTCGCCGAGCAGACCGGCCAGGTCCTCGCTCGACGCACGGACTTCCTGCAGGGCGAGCACGTCGACGTCGCGGGTGGCGAGCCAGTCGCCCATGCCCTTGCGGAAGGCGGCGCGGACGCCGTTCACGTTGACGGATGCGAGGCGCAGGCGTGTCATGCCGACCACCTTATCGGCGGGCGCCGACAGCCCCGGACCGCACCGGTTCGAGGTTCCACGACTCGCCGCGTGCCGTCCGCCGAGGTTCCACGGACCGACGTGGGGGACGCCGAGATGACGAGATTTCGGAACCCCGGCGGGGCCGGACGGGCGGGGCGGACGGGGTGGGCGCGGGGCCGGACGGATGGGGCGGGCGCGGGCCCGGCAGTGCGGGGGACCGCAGGACGGACGGGAGGCACGGTGCCAGCTGGCACCGTGCCTCCCGTCCGTCGCAGTGCGGCGTCAGGCCGCGTCGTGGTCCGTCTGCAGGAACTCGACCAGGCTGTCGGCGGTGGTCTCGGCGTCGTCGCCGGTCACGGTGAGGCTGACCTCGTCGCCGTTCTCGATGCCCAGGCCGAGCAGGGCGAGGATGCTGCCGGCGTTGCCGGACTTGTCGCCCTTGGCGATCGTGACCTGGTGGCCGGAGGCCGTCACGGTCTGGACGAAGAGGGACGCGGGGCGCGCGTGCAGGCCGGACGCGCTGGCGACGGTCACGGTGCGGGTGGCTTCGGACATCGATGTACTCCTGTCGATGGGTGGTGCGCTCATGCTAGCGAGCGCCGGATGGGCGGGTCGGGCGAGCGGTCAGGGTCGACCGGGCCAGAACACCTCGGTGCCGGCGGCCTCGACCTCGCGGACCAGGTCGAGGTTGACGGCGGGATCGGTGATGATCGTGTCGATGGCGGCGAGGGGTGCGACGCGGCCGAACTCCTCGCGACCGAACTTGGTGTGGTCGGCGAGCAGGATGCTGCGGCGGGCGGACTTGATCATCGCCGACTTCACCGCGGCCTCGGCCATGTTGTGGGTCGTCAGGCCGCGCTCCGGGGTGATCCCGTTGATGCTCACGAAGGCGACGTCGACGCTCACCATGCCGATGAGCTGGTGCGTCCACGTGCCGACGCCGGCCAGGGAGTCGCTGCGGATGTTGCCGCCGAGCAGGTGCAGGTCGATGCCCGGGCGGTTCGCGACGGCCATCGCGACGGGGAGCGAGTGGGTGACCACGGTGAGTCCGCGGTCGGTCGGCAGCATCTCGGCGAGGCAGATGGTGGAGGTGCCGGCGTCGATCATGATCGAGCCGTTCTCCGGCAGCTCCTCGAGCGCGGCCTCGGCGATGACCATCTTCTCGGCCTGGTTGATGCCGCCCCGGTCGCCGACACCGGGGTGGATCGTGATGCGCTCGACCGGGATGGCGCCGCCGTGGGCACGTCGGACCAGTCCCCGTCGCTCCAGCGAGGTGAGGTCGCGGCGGATGGTCTCGGGCGTGACCTCGAGCAGCTCGGCGAGGTCCTTGACGTCGACCCGCCCCTGCGCGCGCGCCTGCTCGACGATGCGCTGGTGGCGTTCTGGTGCGTACATCGGACCTCGTCGTCTCCTGGTCGGAACGGAACGGACATGACCGGGCACGAACCTGACGGAACCGAGCCGGAGCGGCTGGCCGCCAGACGCAAACGGGCATCTGTTTCTGCATTTTTATCCCCGGATGTGTTTGTTTGTCAACGCGGATCGGGGTAGTGTGCTGCTCAGCCGCACCGGCGAGGTCCCGTCTCAGCCGTGCGCGCACCGAACGAACACCCCACCGCAAGCGCGTGTGAGATGAAGGAGTCTCGAATGTCCGAACTGCTCGGCACCGGCGTCGGTCGTGGCGTCGCCCACGGCCCCGTGCTCCGCATGGCGGACCCGCTCGGCGAACCGTCGAAGGACGCCCTGACCGGTTCGGCGGACGACGCGAAGCAGGCCGTGCACGACGCACTGGCCGCGGTGGCCGAGGACCTCAACAAGCGCGGACAGCTCGCCGGCGGCGACGCCCAGGCCGTGCTCGAGGCGCAGGCGCTCATGGCGCAGGACCCGACCCTCCTCGACGACGTGCACACGCGCATCGACGGCGGCACCAACGCCGAGCGTGCCGTGTACGAGGCGTTCGCGCAGTTCCGCGACCTGCTCGTCGGCATGGGCGGCTACATGGGGGAGCGCGCAGCCGACCTCGACGACGTCGCCCAGCGCATCATCGCGAAGCTCCGCGGCGTGCACGCCCCCGGTGTCCCCGAGTCGGACACCCCGTTCGTCCTCGTCGCCCGTGACCTCGCTCCGGCCGACACCGCACTGCTGGACCTCGACAAGGTCCTCGCGCTGGTCACCCGTGACGGCGGCCCGACCTCGCACACCGCGATCCTCGCCCGCGCCAAGGGCATCACCGCGATCGTCGGCGTCACCGGTGCCGACGACCTGGCCGACGGGCAGCCGATCGTCGTCGACGCCGTCGCCGGCACCGTCGTGACCGAGCCGTCCGAGGCCCTGGTGGCCGACGTCGAGCAGCGCATCGCCGACCGGCTCGCCGCGGCGGCCGCACCGCTCACCGCCGGTGCCCTGGCCGACGGCCACGTCGTGCCCCTGCTCGCGAACCTCGGCAGCCCCGCCGACGCCGCGGGCGCCGTTGCTCTCGGTGCGGAGGGCGTGGGGCTCTTCCGCACCGAGTTCCTCTTCCTCGACTCGCCGAAGGCGCCGACCGTCGACGAGCAGACCGAGTCCTACCGTCAGCTCCTCGCCGCGTTCCCGGGCAAGAAGGTCGTCGTCCGTGCGCTCGACGCCGGTGCCGACAAGCCGCTGCCGTTCCTCACCGACAAGGACGAGGAGAACCCGGCGCTCGGCCGTCGCGGGCTCCGTGCGCTGCGCAACCACCCCGAGGTGCTGCGCGACCAGCTCGTCGCACTGGCCCAGGCGGACGCCGCGACCGAGGCCGACCTCTGGGTCATGGCCCCGATGGTCGCCGACGCCGAGGAGACCGAGTACTTCGTCACCCTGGCTCGCGAGCTCGGCATCCGCACCGCCGGCGTGATGGCCGAGGTGCCGTCGCTCGCCCTGATGGCCGAACAGGTGTTCCAGAACGCGGACTTCGTGTCGATCGGCACGAACGACCTGACCCAGTACACGATGGCCGCCGACCGCATGCTCGGCACCGTCGCGTCCTACCAGGACCCGTGGCACCCCGCCGTCCTGCGCCTCGTCGCGCAGCTCGGTGCGGCCGGTGCCGACGCGGGCAAGCCCGTCGGCATCTGCGGTGAGGCCGCAGCCGACCCGCTGCTCGCCGTCGTGCTCGTCGGCCTCGGCGCCACCACCCTCTCCATGACCCCCGCGGCCCTGGCCGACGTGCGCGCCGAACTCGGTCAGCACACGCTCGAACAGGCCCGGGAGATGGCCCAGGCGGCACTCGCCGCGTCCACGGCGGCGGCCGCGAAGTCCGCCGCGGCGGCCGCGCACGCCGTCTGAGCCGCACCATCCCCAACACCCCGTCCGCACCAGCAGCAGCTCCACCACACAGAAAGTCACCGCACATGACAACGTCGTCCGTTGCAGCGCCCGACGCACCCGCGAAGTCGCGGGGCGGCGCACGCGTCGCCGTTCAGAAGTTCGGCACGTTCCTCTCCGGCATGGTCATGCCCAACATCGCGATCTTCATCGCGTGGGGCCTGATCACCGCCTTCTTCATCGAGACCGGATGGACCCCCGTCGGGATCCTCGGCGGGTTCGGTGAGACGGACGGTGTGGCCAACATCGGTCTCGTCGGCCCGATCCTGACGTACCTGATCCCGCTCGCGATCGCCTTCCAGGGCGGCCGGATGATCTACGAGACCCGCGGCGCCGTCGTCGGCTCGATCATGGCGATGGGCGTCATCCTCGGCGCCAACGGCACGATCATGATCCTCGGCGCGATGATCTGCGGGCCGCTCGGCGCGTACCTCATCAAGCAGATCGACAAGATCTGGGACGGCAAGATCAAGCCGGGCTTCGAGATGCTCGTCAACAACTACGCGGCCGGCATCCTCGGCTTCGGGCTGGCGATGGTCGGGTTCTTCTGGCTCGCCCCGCTGTTCAAGCTCATCGCCGAGGGCCTCGGCGACGCGGTGAACTTCCTCGTCCAGCACTCGCTGCTGCCGCTCGCCAGCGTCATCATCGAGCCGGCCAAGGTGTTCTTCCTGAACAACGCCATCAACCACGGTGTGCTCGACCAGCTCGGCGCCCAGCAGGTGCAGGACTCCGGCAAGTCGATCCTGTTCCTGCTCGAGGCGAACCCCGGCCCCGGTCTGGGCATCCTGCTCGCCTTCACCTTCTTCGGTGTCGGCATCGCCCGCTCGACCGCTCCCGGTGCGATCCTCATCCAGTTCTTCGGTGGCATCCACGAGATCTACTTCCCGTACGTGCTGCAGAAGCCGGTCCTGTTCATCGCCGTCATCCTCGGTGGTGCGACGGGCGTCGGCACGAACGTCCTGTTCGGCTCCGGCCTGGTCGCCCCGGCATCGCCCGGATCGATCTTCGCCGTGCTGACGGCGACGGCGAAGGACAGCTACGTCGGCGTCATCCTGTCGGTCATCCTGTCCGCAGCGGTCACCTTCGCGGTCGCGTCGTTCTTCCTGCTGGCCAGCCGCAAGCGCGACCTCGCCAACGGCGGCGGCGACATGACCGCAGCGTTCGACAAGATGCAGGCCACCAAGGGCCGCGACGCGAACGCCGCGACCGCAGGGCTCTTCGGCGGCACCGCCCCGGCCAACTCGGAAGAGGCAGCCGCCGCCGGCACCACCGCCACCGCGACGAAGGTCCAGAACCTCGTGTTCGCCTGCGACGCCGGCATGGGGTCGAGCGCCATGGGCGCCAGCGTCCTGCGCAACAAGATCAAGAAGGCGGGCATCGAAGGGGTCACGGTCACCAACAAGGCGATCGCGAACCTGTCCGGTGACGAGGACCTGATCATCACGCAGGAAGAACTGACGGACCGCGCCAAGCAGAAGAACCCGAACGCGCAGCACGTGTCGGTCGGCAACTTCATGAACGCGCCGCAGTACGACCAGGTCGTCGACCAGCTCAAGAACCAGTAACGCCACCACCAGTAACGAAGTGCAGTATCGGAGGGGACGGGGACATCCCCGTCCCCTCCGTCACGTCCTCGAACACCAAGGAGAACCACGATGCCCGTCCTGCAGGAGAGCCAGATCCGGATCCACACCGAGGACACCGCGCCGACCAAGTCGGAGGCGATGAAGGAGGCGGCCGAGATCCTCGAAGCTGCGGGCGCGGTCACCGCTGACTACTACCCGGCGATGCTCGAGCGTGAGAAGAGCGTGTCCACGTACATGGGCAACTTCCTCGCCATCCCGCACGGCACGAACGACGCGAAGGACGCCATCAAGTCGTCCGCGCTGTCGTTCATCCGCTACGCCAGCCCGATCGACTGGGACGGCAACCCCGTGCGCTTCGTCGTCGGCATCGCCGGCGTGAACAACGAGCACCTCGACATCCTGTCCAAGATCGCGATCGTGTTCTCCGACGAGGACGAAGTCCAGAAGCTCACCGACGCGGCCGACACCAGCGCGATCCTGTCGATCCTCGGCGAGGTCAACGAGTGAGCACCACCGACCGGGGCACCGCCGTCCACTTCGGTGCCGGCAACATCGGCCGCGGCTTCGTCGGGCTCCTCCTGCACGAAGCGGGCTACGAGGTCGTCTTCGCCGACGTCGCCGCGCCGCTCATCGACGCCCTCGCCGCCGCCGACTCGTACACCGTGCACGAGGTCGGCACCGGAGCGCAGGACCACGAGGTCACGAACTTCCGCGCCCTGAACAGCGCGCAGGACGAGGACGGCGTCGTCGCCGAGATCGCCACTGCCGCGATCGTCACCTGCGCGGTGGGCCCGAACGTCCTGAAGTTCATCGCCCCGGTGATCGCGCGGGCGCTGCAGCAGCGCGACGCGGACGCTGCGCCCATCGCCGTGATGGCGTGCGAGAACGCCCTGAACGCCACGGACCGTCTGCGCGAGTTCATCGTCGACGCGCTCCCGGCCGACGGCCGTGACGCGGCGCTCGCGAAGGCCGTCTTCGCGAACACCGCCGTCGACCGCATCGTGCCGGCCCAGCCCGAGGGCGCCGGACTCGACGTCACCGTCGAGACCTACTTCGAGTGGGCCATCGACCGCACGCCGTTCGGCGGCAACGAGCCGGAGATCCCCGGCGCGCACTACGTCGACGGCCTCGCCGCCTCGATCGAGCGCAAGCTCTTCACGGTGAACACCGGGCACGCCACCGTCGCGTACCACGGCTTCGTCGCCGGGGCCGACAAGATCTCCGACGCCATCGCGATCCCCGCGGTGCGCTCCGAGCTCGAGTCCGTCCTCGCCGAGACGAGCGACCTGCTCGTCCGCCGCCACGAACTCGACCCCGAGGTGCACCGCGCCTACGTCCAGGCGATCATCGCCCGGTTCGAGAACCCGCACCTGCCCGACACGGTGACCCGCGTCGGCCGGCAGCCGCTCCGCAAGCTGTCGCGTGACGAGCGCTTCGTCTCGCCCGCCGCGGCGCTGGCCGAGGACGGCACCGAGCCGACCGCGCTGCTCGACGCGATGGGCGCGGCGCTCCGCTTCGACGTCGCCGACGACGAGCAGAGCGTCGAGCTGCAGGCGCTCCTGGCCTCGGACGCGTCCGATGCCGACGTGGTGACGCAGATCACCGGCCTCGCCGCGGAGCACCCGCTGCACGCAGCGTTCGCGGACCAGGTGCGTGTCGCGCGCGGCTGACGCCCTCGACGTGGCCCGGTGATGACGGGAGGCCCGGTGCCAGCTGGCACCGGGCCTCCCGTCTTCACGTGGTCACCGCGACGGCCTCACCCGGATGGTGAGCCCGCCGTGGTCCACCGTCAGCCGCACCGCCACCACGGTGCCGAAGGGGTCGCCGTCGAGCTGGACCTGCTCGGGCTGGTCCAGCTCGAGGTCGAGGACCCGCGCGCTCGTGTACCGCAGCGTCCGGGTGGCCGGGATGAGCCACGACAGGAACCGGCCGAACCCGGTCCGGTGGAAGAAGCGGTTCAGCGACAGGCCGTAGCCGACGCCGGCCCAGCCGACCGTCCGACCGGGGCGGAACGCGACCGCGTCGAGCACCCCGTCGTCCGGCTTCGCGGCGGGCAGCAGCAGGACGCCGGCGGTCAGGGTGCCGCAGTTACCGACGATGACGGTGTGCGCCCGCATCGTCCGGGTTTCACCGTCGTCGAGGCGGTACCGCAGGTCGATCTGCCGGTTGCCGATGACGGACCGCATGATCGGGTCGGAGTACGCGAGCCACCCGAACCGCTTCTTGAGCCGCGCGTTGGTGTTGGCCGCCATGTTCGCGTCGAGGCCGATGCCCGCCATCACCAGGAAGGCGTTGCGCGTCGTCGTGCCCTGCGGGTCGGTGAGCTCGGCGAACGCGAGGTCGACCCGTCGATCCGTCCCGGTGAAGGCGTCTCGGACCGAACCGGCGACGTCGTTCAGCGGGATGCGCAGGTTCCGGGCGTACAGGTTCCCGGTGCCGACGGGGAGCACGGCGAGGGGCACGCCGGAGCCGTGCAGCACCTCGGCTGCGACGCGCAGCGTGCCGTCGCCGCCGACGACCAGGACGACGTCCGGCGCGGTGGCGAGTGCGTCGACCGCAGCGGCACGGCCGTCGTCGGACGCCGCGGTCTCGAACCAGGTCGTGGGAGCCCAACCGGTCCGATCCTCCTCAGCCGCGACGGTGTTGCGGAGCACCCGCAGGTCGACCTTGGACGGGTTGACGACGATCGCGGCGCGCGGCATGTGAGGACGATACCGAACAGCCGTCGTCGACCGGAACGGACGGGTCCTGTCCGGTATCGGCTGATCCGGGCGAACCTGGGAGTCAAGACCTCGGAACACATGCGATCCGGACACACTCGGGACACGGTGAACGCCGGGTGTCTCCGATGCCCGATCGGCTCTTCGCCATCTCAGGCAGGGGCCTCCGTGGCCAGAACGCCCATCCTCCGTCCGCTCATCGTCGTCAGCACCGGGATCGGGTTGGCCGCAGCGCTCGCCCTCGGCGCCTCCTCGGCCGCGTCCGCCGCCACCATCATCGACGGCCCCGTCGGTCTCGGGACCGCAGCGAGCTACGGCGTCCTCGGCGCGCAGACCGTGACGAACACCGGGCCGACCGTGGTCAACGGTGACCTCGGCGTCTCGCCCGGTACCTCGATCACCGGCTTCGGCGGCACCGGCAACGGGACCGTGAACGGCACCGTGCACCAGACCGACGCGGCGGCCGCGCAGGCCCAGTCGGACACCACGACCGCCTACGACGTGGCCGCTTCGCTGACGCCGACGCAGACCGGCCTCCAGGAGCTCAACGGGCTCAGCCTCAGCCCGGGCGTCTACAACGGCGACACGCTGCAGCTCGCGAACACCGGCCAGCTCACCCTGGCCGGCAGCGCGGACTCCGTCTGGGTGTTCCAGGCCGCGTCGACCCTGACCATCGGGTCCGGCACGAGGATCGTCATCACCGGTGGCGCGAGTTCGTGCAACGTGTTCTGGCAAGTCGGCAGCTCAGCGACCATCGGCAGCGCCGCCCAGTTCCAGGGCACCGTCCTCGCCGACCAGTCCGTGACCGCCACGACGGGTGCGACGGTCGTGGGCCGACTGCTCGCCCGGAACGCAGCGGTGACGCTCGACGACAACACCATCACCCGGCCGACGAACTGCCCGGCTGCGGGGACGCCGTCCGAGAGCGTCGCACCGACGATCACCTCGGGCACCCCGACTGACGCGACCGCCGGCACGCCGTACTCGTTCCCCGTCACCGCGACGGGCAACCCGGCACCGACGTACTCCGATGGCGGCACCCTCCCGCCCGGACTCACGATCAACCCGGACACGGGCGTCATCTCCGGCACGCCGACCACGCCCGGCACCACGACGGTGACGATCACGGTCGACAACGGCACGGCACCGCCGGACACCGAGACCTACGTCGTGACCGTCCGTGCGCCGGCACCGACGCCCACGGCGACGCCGACCGCTTCGGCTCCCGTGCCCACCGCTCCCACGTCGACAGCACCCGCGGTCCCGGTCATCGGTGGAGGCGACACCGGCGGCGGCACGACGGAACTGGCCTTCACCGGCAGCGACCCGACGATCCCGCTCGCCGCGGCAGGAGCGATGCTGCTCGGCGGCATCGCCGTGATGGTGCTCCGGTCACGGACCCTCCGCGCACGCCGCCGGCGGATCGGGGCGTAGCGTCGGCCGCATGACGAAGCACTGGGTGGCACCGCGGTTCGGCGGCAGCGAGGTCCTCGAGTTCGTGGACACCGAGGTCGCCGCACCCGGACCCGGTGAGGTCACCATCGCGGTCCGCGCCGCCGGCATGAACCCCGCCGACACGAAGCACACGCGGCAGGGCGACCCGGCCGACCTGCCCGTGCCCGTCGGCTACGAGGTCGCCGGCGTGCTCACCGCCCTCGGACCGGACACCACCATCGCCTCCGGCGGGGGAGCGGTCGGCGACGAGGTCCTGGCGTTCCGGATCGCCGGCGGTTGGTCGTCGTCCCTCACCGTCCCGGCCGCGGACGTCTTCGCGAAGCCCGTCGGGCTCGGCTTCCCCGAGGCGGCGAACCTGTTGCTCGCGGGCACCACCGCAGCCGACATGCTGCGCGTCACCCGTGCCGCGGGGCGCGACACCGTGCTGGTGCACGGTGCCTCCGGAGCAGTCGGCGTCAGCCTGCTGCAGCAGCTCCACCTGCTCGGCGCGCGCGTCATCGGCACCGCCTCCGAGCGGGGTGCGGACGTCGTGCGACGCTTCGGTGGCGAATGGGTCGCGTACGGCGACGGCCTGGAGGCACGGGTCCGGTCGCTCGCACCCTCCGGCATCGACGTGGCACTGGACTGCGTGGGCACCGACGAGGCCGTCGACGTCTCGCTCGCGGTGGTCGCGGACCGCGACCGGATCGTCACCATCGCCGCGCAGGCGCGCGCCGCTGAGGCGGGGTTCGCCGCCGTCGGTGGGGCGCAGCCAGCGAGCAAGGCGTTCCGCGACTCGGTGCGACAGCGACTGATCGACCTGGCCGGGGCCGGACAGCTCGAGGTCCCGGTGGCGCGGACGTTCCCGCTCGCCGAGGCGAAGGCGGCCGCGGAGCTGCTGGAGTCCGGGCACCCCGGCGGCAAGCTGGCGCTGGTGCCCTGAGTCGGTCGAAGCGCCGGTCGGAGCGCTGTCCCAGCGCAGTCGCTGCGCTGTCCTCCGCTGGGGGGACGCGTCCGGTCGCCGCCGCTGCCAGACTCGACGGTGATCGCAGTCGGCCTCGGAAGGAACGAACCAGTGAGTGACCAGTACCCGCCGCAGAACCCGTACGGCCAGCAGCCCGGACCGTACGGCCAGCAGCCCGGACCGTACAGCCAGCAGCCCGGACCGTACAGCCAGCAGCCCGGACCGTACGGCCAGCAGCCGACCGGCCCGCGCCAGCCCCCGCTGTGGGCGCCCTGGTACGGGATCCCGTTCGTGCAGGCGTTCCCGCGGTTCTGGAAGAAGTACGTCCGGTTCGACGGCCGCGCCAGCCAGTCGGAGTTCTGGTTCTGGGCCCTCTGGTACGTCATCGGCTCGGCGGCCACCGGCATCGTCGGTGGGTTCTTCAACGTGCTGCCGTTCTTCGACGACGCGTCGAACGGGTTGAGCGGGCTCTGGGCCCTGGCCTGCGCC
This sequence comes from Curtobacterium sp. PhB190, assembly GCF_004365385.1. NCBI lineage: Bacteria > Bacillati > Actinomycetota > Actinomycetes > Micrococcales > Microbacteriaceae > Curtobacterium > Curtobacterium sp. PhB190. The sequence continues at coordinate 88,237 of NZ_SODN01000011.1, forward strand.
CTCGGCTTCATCGCTCTGACGGTGCGACGACTGCACGACGTGAACCTGAGCGGGTACTTCGCCTTCCTCTTCATCATCCCGCCGCTCGGCGTCCTGTTCTCGCTGATCGTCGGTCTGATGGGCTCGAACCCGCAGGGGCAGCGGTACGACGAACCCCACCGCGCGTAGCGAGCGACGGCCGCGCGACGGTTCTGGTTGACTCGGACCCGACTACCAGCCAACGATCGAGGGGGACACCGTGAGTGACCAGTACCCGCAGAACCCGTCCGGCCAGCAGCCGGGCGGCCAGCCGAACCCGTACAACGGAACGCCGCAGTACGGCCAGCAGCCGGCGACCGGCCCGAACGGCGAGCCGCCGATCTGGGCCCCCTGGTACGGGATCTCCTTCGGCAAGGCCGTCGGACGCTTCTTCAAGAAGTACGCGACCTTCAGTGGCCGCGCGAGCCGCAGCGAGTTCTGGTGGTGGTACCTGGCGAACGCGATCGTCGGCATCGTCCTCGGCATCCTGTACGGCATCGGCTTCGCCACGTCGGAGCGCTCGACGGTGTCGATGTCGACCGCGACCTCGGCGAGCGTGCAGTCGACGGTGACCAGCCCGTCCGCGCTCTTCGTGATCGCCGGCATCCTGCTCGGACTCTGGGGTCTCGCGATCATCATCCCGACGCTCGCCCTCGGCTGGCGACGCCTGCACGACGCGAACCTGCCCGGTGCCCTGTGGATCATCGCGATCTTCGTCGGCATCGTCGGCATCGTGTTCGGCCTGCTGCCCTCGAACCCGCAGGGCGAGCGCTACGACCGACCGACCGGCGCTCGATGAGCAACGACACACCGCAGTGGGGCCAGCCCGGCGGCGACCAGCCGTCGGGGCAGCCTGACCCTGGGCAACAGCAGCCGGGGTACGGGCAGCAGCCTGGTGCCTACGGGCAGCAGCCCGGACCCTACGGACAGCAGCCTGGTCCGTACGGTCAGCAGCCCCAGTACGGCCAGCAGCCTGCCCAGTACGGCCAGCAGCCCGGGTACGGCCAGCAGTACGCCGACCCGTACCCGCAGGCCGGTCCGCCGATCCCGGTCGGGCCCGACGGAGCTCCGCCGCTGTGGGCACCCTTCTACGGTGCCGGCTTCCTCGACGCCTTCACGCGCTTCTTCAAGAAGTACGCCCGGTTCGACGGGCGCGCCAGCCGCAGTGAGTACTGGTACTGGGTCCTGGCGAACGCGATCGTGACCCTCGTTCTGTACGGCGGGTTCATCGCCGGCATCATCTCGTGGAGCGTCTCGGCCTCGACCACCGACGAGTACGGCTACACCCAGACCGAGGGTGCACCCCCGGCGTGGATCTTCATCCTGCTCGTCCTGTACGGCCTGTGGTGGCTCGCGACCCTCATCCCGAACATCGCACTGGGGTGGCGCCGCGTGCACGACGCGAACCTCGCCGGTCCGCTCTGGCTCATCGGGATGTTCGTCGGCATCGCCGCGATCCTGTTCGGCTGCCTGCCGCCGAACCCGGCTGGTGCGCAGTACGACCGCCCCGACCAGGCGTAACCCCACACAACGGCAATCGGCCCGCACTGCGCGAAAGCGCGGTGCGGGCCGATCTGCGTCGTGCGCGGGGTCAGACCACGCGGAGTCGAGCCAGTGCACCGTCGACGACGAGGTCGCGCACGGTGACCGTGGGATCGGCGATCTGGAAGCGGAGCGCACCGCCCGGCTGCTCGAACCACGGCTGCACGAAGCGGACGTTCACCATGAACGGGCGCTCGACCAGGTAGCGGTGGGTCTCCGGGACGCCGGCGACGTGCGGCGGCAGCGACCGGCTCGGCAGCGGGGTGTCGAGCGGGTGCAGCAGGTAGCCGTCCGGACCACCGATGCGGTCGACGGGGACGCCCGCGGGGATCTGGATGGTCAACCCCTGTTCTCCAGCCTGCGACACCTGCTGCGCCAGCTGCGGGTACGTCGACGCCGCACGGTCACGGAGCCCGTCGAGCTCGTGCCGGGCGATGTCGCGCGGAGCCGGGAACGGCCGGTTCAGGAACCGACGGAGCATCTCGACCGCGTCCTCCTCACCGCGCGCGGTGGCGAGGCGACGAGCCGTGCCGTAGTCGACGACCTCGAGCGCGAACTCGTCGGACGCCTCGGCCGGGACCACGCGGAGCGCACCCTCGACCGGCGGCTCGTGCAGGGTCTCTCCGGGGAGCTGCACGTAGCGGATCGTGTAGCCGAGCTGGTCGAGGATGGGGCGGGTGGCCGCGAACGTCATGGAGCGGAGCCTATCGGTGGAGTCGATGTCGAGTCTTGGACGACCCCGAGTGTCAGGCGCGGCCCCGCATGACGGCCTGCTTGACCTCGGAGATCGCCTTCGTCACCTGGATGCCACGGGGGCAGGCGTCGGTGCAGTTGAAGGTGGTCCGGCAGCGCCAGACCCCTTCCTTGTCGTTGAGGATGTCGAGGCGGACCTCGGCGGCGTCGTCACGCGAGTCGAAGATGAAGCGGTGCGCGTTCACGATCGCGGCCGGGCCGAAGTACTGCCCGTCGGTCCAGAACACCGGGCACGACGAGGTGCACGCAGCGCAGAGGATGCACTTCGTGGTGTCGTCGAAGCGTGCGCGGTCGGCCACCGACTGGATGCGCTCCTTGCCCGGGGTGGGCGCCGTCTTCGGCTGCAGGAACGGCTGGACCTCGCGGAAGGACTTGAAGAAGGGCTCCATGTCGACGACGAGGTCCTTCTCGAGCGGCAGGCCCTTGATCGCCTCGACGTAGATCGGCTTCGAGACGTCGAGGTCCTTGATCAGGGTCTTGCACGCCAGCCGGTTCCGGCCGTTGATGCGCATCGCGTCCGAGCCGCAGACCCCGTGGGCGCAGGAACGTCGGAACGTCAGGGAGCCGTCCTGGTCCCACTTGATCTTGTGCAGGGCGTCGAGGATGCGGTCGGTCGGCAGCATCATGACGTCGAAGTCCTGCCAGCGCGGCTCGTCGTCGACGTCCGGGTCGAAGCGCCGGATGATGAGCGTGACGGAGAAGGACCCGGGAGGCGCGTCGGTGGTGTCGGTCCGGGGTGCGTCGGAGACCAGGGTGTCGGTCATCTCAGTACTTCCTCTCCATCGGCTGGTACCGGGTCACGACGACCGGCTTCCAGTCCAGCGTGATGTGGTCGTCGGCGAGTGACGAGTGCGGGTCGCCCGTCAGGTACGCCATCGTGTGCTGCATGTAGTTCTCGTCGTCGCGCTTCGGGTAGTCGTCGCGCATGTGGCCGCCGCGGCTCTCCTTGCGGTTGCGGGCCGAGTAGACGACCACCTCGGCCAGGTCGAGCAGGAACCCGAGCTCGACGGCCTCGAGCAGGTCGGTGTTGAACCGCTTGCCCTTGTCCTGCACGGAGACCTGCATGAAGCGGTTCCGGAGCGTGTGGATGGTCTCGGTGACGCGGGCGAGGGACTCGTCGGTGCGGAACACCTGGGCGTTCTTGTCCATCTCGTCCTGCAGCTCCTTGCGCAGGACGGCGATGCGCTCGGTGCCGGTCGAGGCGCGCAACTGGTCGAGCATCGCCCGGACGCCGGCAGCGGGGTCTTCGGGCAGCGGGAGGAACTCGGCGGTCTTGACCCACTCGGCGGCGTTGTTGCCCGAGCGCTTGCCGAAGACGTTGATGTCGAGGAGCGAGTTCGTGCCGAGACGGTTCGAGCCGTGCACCGAGACGCACGCGCACTCGCCGGCGGCGTAGAGGCCGGGGACGACGGTGGTGTTGTCGTAGAGCACCTGTGCGTCGGTGTTCGTCGGGATGCCACCCATCGCGTAGTGCGCGGTCGGCATGACGGGCACCGGCTCGACGACGGGGTCGACGCCGAGGTAGGTGCGGGCGAACTCCGTGATGTCCGGGAGCTTGGTCTCGAGGACCTCGGCACCGAGGTGCGTGCAGTCGAGCAGGACGTAGTCCTTGTTCGGGCCGGCACCGCGGCCCTCTGCCACCTCTTGCACCATGCACCGGGCGACGATGTCGCGTGGGGCGAGGTCCTTGATGGTGGGGGCGTAGCGCTCCATGAAGCGTTCACCGGAGGCGTTGCGCAGGATCGCACCTTCGCCACGAGCACCCTCGGTCAACAGGATGCCGAGGCCCGCGAGGCCGGTCGGGTGGAACTGGAAGAACTCCATGTCCTCGAGCGGCAGGCCGGTGCGCCACACGATGCCGACGCCGTCGCCGGTCAGGGTGTGCGCGTTCGAGGTCGTCTTGTACATCTTGCCGAAGCCGCCGGTCGCGAAGATCATCGCCTTGGCGTGGAACACGTGCAGCTCACCCGTGGCGAGCTCGAACGCGACGACGCCGGCCGGCTGCTTGCGCGTGACGCCGTCCTCGCCCACGACGTCGACCATGATGAGGTCGAGCGCGTAGAACTCGTTGTAGAACTCGACGCCGAGCTTGACGCAGTTCTGGAACAGCGTCTGCAGGATCATGTGGCCGGTGCGGTCGGCCGCGTAGCAGGCCCGGCGGACCGGTGCCTTGCCGTGGTCGCGGGTGTGGCCGCCGAAGCGACGCTGGTCGATCTTGCCCTCGGGCGTGCGGTTGAACGGCAGGCCCATGTTCTCGAGGTCGATGACGGCGTCGATGGCTTCCTTCGCCAGGATCTCGGCGGCGTCCTGGTCGACCAGGTAGTCGCCGCCCTTGATCGTGTCGAAGGTGTGCCACTCCCACGAGTCCTCTTCGACGTTCGCGAGCGCCGCGGCCATCCCGCCCTGCGCCGCACCGGTGTGCGAGCGGGTCGGGTAGAGCTTCGAGATGACGGCCGTCTTCGCCTTCGGGCCGGCCTCGATCGCGGCACGCATGCCCGCGCCTCCTGCGCCGATGATGACGATGTCGAACTGGTGGTGGTGCACGGTGGTCTCGGTCACAGGGGTCTTTCCGTAGACGGTGGGAAGGCGGTCGGCAGCGGGGATGGTGCTACTGCGCCGGGCAGAAGGAGGGCAGGTCCGCGGCGGCTGCGCCGGCGGGGCACGGGTCGAACGTCCAGCAGACGAGCAGGCCGAGGACGATCAGCACGACGCACGCGATGAGGATCGCGGCGAGGAGCGTCTTCCGGATGCCCGGCTTCGACACGTAGTCGTTGACGATCGTGCGCATGCCGTTCGAGCCGTGGATGAGCGCCAGGACGAGCATGAGGGAGTCCCACACCTGCCAGAACGGGTTGGCCCACTTGCCGGCGACGAAGGCGAAGTCGATCTGCTTGACACCCTCGCCCGCCACCATGTTGACGAAGAGGTGGCCGAAGATCAGCACGACGAGCAGGACGCCCGAGCCGCGCATGTAGATCCAGCCCCACTTCTCCCAGTTGGTGGAGCGGCGGGCGGCCGAGGCGGAACGCGGAGGTTCGACGATCTGCGTGGTCATCAGGTGCCCCTCTAGTTGAAGTCCGCGAAGAGGTTCATGAGCTGGCGGGGCAGGAAGCCCGCGATCGCGATCGCCCACAGGACGATGACGACCCAGAACATGGCCCGCTGGTACTTCGGCCCCTTGGACCAGAAGTCGACGAGGATGATCCGGAGCCCGTTGAACGCGTGGAACACGATGGCCATGACCAGGGCGATCTCGCCGATGTTCATGATCGGGGTCTTGTACGTGCCGATGACCGCGTTGTACGCCTCGGGTGAGAGGCGCACGAGAGCCGTGTCGAGGATGTGCACGAGCAGGAAGAAGTAGATCGCGACACCGGTGATCCGGTGCAGGACCCACGACCACATGCCGGTCGATCCGCGGTACAGCGTGCCCTCGAGTTTCCGAGAGGCGCGGGGCGCCTCGATCGTGACTTCGGGGACGGCGGTCGCCGTACCGCCGCCGGTGGGCTCAGCCATGAGCTCGTCCTTCCATAGGACGGGCTCGCCCGATCGGCGAGCCCTTGCCGTTCGTGTTCGTGTGGAACACGTCCCATCCTATGCGCGGGTGCTGACCTTCTCGTCCCGACCGGCCCGCAGGCCCCGACCGACGGGCGGCGCGCCGATGGTCCTGGCCGTGTCGTGGTGGCCCAGGAGCTGGTCGCCGACGGCCTCCCACGTGGTGCCCTCGACCCGGAGACGGCCCGCCGATCCCATCCGTTCCGCGAGTGCGCGGTCGTGGTGGAGCCGCAGGACCGCCTGTCGCAGGGCCTGTGGTGCGTCGGTGTCGTAGAGCTCGCCGTCGAGTCCGGGGGCGACGAGGTCGAGCGGACCACCCGACGCCGGCGCGATCACCGGCAGCCCCGAGGCGTGCGCTTCCTGGAGGGTCTGCCCGAAGGTCTCGGCCGGACCGGTGTGCACGAAGAGGTCGAGCGAGGCGTACGCGTCGGCGAGGGCGTCGCCGCGCAACGGTCCGGTGAAGGTGACGTCGAGGTGTCGCAGGCGTCGCTCGAGCAGCGCCCGGGACGGCCCGCCGCCGGCCACGACGACGCGGATGCCGGGGATCCCGCCGAGCTCGGCGAGCCGTTCGACCTCCTTCTCCGGGGCCAGCCGTCCGACGTAGCCGACGATCGTCTCGCCGTGCGGCGCGATCCGGCGTCGGAGCGCTCGGACGTGGGCGGACTCCCGTCGGGCCGGGTGGAAGAGCTCGGTGTCGACCCCGCGCCCCCAGCGGGCGACGCGGGGGACCCCGTCCTCGGCGAGCATCGCGGCGGTCGCGCTCGACGGCGCGAGCGTCAGCGAGGCGCCGGCGTGGATGCGGCCGAGGATCCTGCGGACCAACGGGACGGTCGCCGTCAAGCCGTTGCGGCGGGCGAAACCGGCCACGTCGGTCTGGAAGACGGCGACGGAGGGGATGCCGAGCCTCCCGGCTGCCGTGATCGCGCGCCCACCCAACAGGAACGGACTCGCGGCGTGGAGCACGTCGGCGCCGGAGGCGGCGAGGATCGTGTCGAGGACGGGGTGGGGGAGTGCGACGGGGAACTGCCGGTACGCGACGGCGGGGATCCGGTGCACGTCGAAGGAGCGGTAGCGCTCGACACTGCTGCGGGACCGGAACTGCGCGAGCCCCGGGGTGTCCGGTGCGATCACGACCGCGCGGTGGCCTCGGCGTTCCAGGTGGTCGAGGACCGCCAGGACGCTGGTGGTCACGCCGTTGAGGGTGGGCAGGAAGCTCTCGGTCACGACGGCGACGGTCCGGGGGGACGTGCCGCGCTCCACGCTGCGTGCGCTCATGGTGCTGCCCATGCTCCGGGCGTCACGTGACCCCGCGGGGCCGACGACGTGAACGGGGCGGAGGCGACGGGTGAACAACGCGACGCCGTCGCCGCGCGCACGCCGACGATGCCCTGCGGGAGCCCGCATGCGGGAATCGTGCGGAGACCACCCAGGATCCGCGCGGCAGGACCGGTACGGTGAGCGCGTGGCTGACGCTCTCGAAGACTTCTACGCGATCATCCCCGCAGGGGGCATCGGATCGCGCCTGTGGCCGCTGTCGCGCGCGGACGCACCCAAGTTCCTGCACGACCTGACCGGGTCCGGCACCTCGCTGCTCCGGCAGACCTGGGACCGGCTCGCCCCGCTCGCGGGCGAGCAGCGGATCATGGTCGTGACCGGACGGGCGCACCGCGTCGCCGTCGAGTCGCAACTGCCGGGGGTCGAGGACCACAACGTGGTGCTCGAGAGCGAACCGAAGGACTCCACAGCGGCCATCGGCCTCGCCGCGGCGATCCTCGTGCGGCGCGAACCCGACGTCGTCATCGGCTCCTTCGCCGCCGACCACGTCATCGGTGACGCCCGCGGCTTCCGCCGTTCGGTGCGCGAGGCCGTCGCCGTCGCCCGCGCCGGGTACATCACCACCATCGGCATCACGCCGACCGAGCCCGCGATCGGCTTCGGGTACATCCACGCGCACGGCGACACCCTGGACATCGAGGGCGCACCGACCGCGCACGCCGTCCGGTCGTTCGTCGAGAAGCCCGACCTGGACACCGCACGCTCGTACGTCGAACAGGGCACCTACCTGTGGAACGCGGGCATGTTCATCGCCCGCGCTGACGTGCTGCTCGAGGAGATCGGCCGGAACAACCCGACGCTGCTGGCCGGCATCAACGAGCTCGCGGACGCCTGGGACACCTCGGCCCGCGGTGCGGTCGTCGACGCGGTGTGGCCCACGCTCGAGAAGATCGCGATCGACTACACCGTCGCCGAGCCGGCCGCCGCGGCCGGACGCATGGCGGTCGTCCCCGGTGACTTCGACTGGGACGACGTCGGCGACTTCGCCTCGCTCGCCAAGCTGCAGTCCGGTGGTCGTCCGAACAACCTCGCCGTGCTCGGTGACGGCGCCCGGATCCTCGCCGACTCGTCGAGTGGCATCGTGATCTCGCACAGCCAGCGGCTCATCTCGCTCATCGGGGTCGAGGACATCGTCGTCGTGGACACCCCCGACGCGTTGCTCGTGACGACCAGCGCGAACGCGCAGCGGGTCAAGGGCGTCGTGGATGCGCTCAAGATCAGCGGCCGCGGCGACGTCCTGTAGCGCTCCACCGACAACCCCCTCGAACTGGGGGTCCGGGCGTGACCCCGCGTTACGGGCGCGTTTCGGCGCGGTCGCGATCCCGTAACTGATCCGTCCGGTGCTCAGAACGGGTCCTGTACCGGCCGGGCGGTCGTGTACTGTCGCCACGATCGCCCGGAACGCACGTGGTCCGGGCACGCTCCCCGGAGGAACCCACCCGTGACATCTCGTACCCGACGCGTCGTCCTCAGCGGCTTCGCGCTCCTCGGCACCGCCGCCGTCCTCGCAGGCTGCGCCTCGGCGCCGTCCGACACGACGACCGCCAAGAAGACCGACTTCCGCCCCTGCATGGTCTCCGACGCCGGTGGCTTCGACGACAAGTCGTTCAACCAGCTCGGCTACGAGGGCATGAAGGACGCCGCCAAGGACCTCGGTGCCACCTACAAGGAAGCCGAGTCGAAGGACGCCACCGTCTACGACTCGAACATCCAGCAGCTCATCGGCCAGAACTGCAACCTCGTCGTGACCGTCGGCTTCAACCTCGCCGACGCCACGAAGAAGCAGGCCGCGGCGAACCCCGACACCGACTTCGCGATCATCGACGACAGCTCGATCGACGCGGAGAACGTCAAGCCGATCACGTTCGACACCTCGCAGGCCGCGTTCCTCGCCGGCTACGCAGCAGCGTCCTACTCGAAGACCGGCGTCGTCGGCACCTTCGGCGGCATGCAGATCCCGACCGTCACCATCTTCATGGACGGCTTCGCGGACGGCGTGAAGTACTACAACGAGCAGAAGGACAAGGACGTCCAGGTCAAGGGCTGGAACGTCGACACCGGCAAGGGCTCCTTCACCGGTGGCTTCGAGGCCGGCACGCAGGCCAAGTCGGTCGCGCAGACGCTCCTCGACCAGGACGCCGACGTGATCCTGCCCGTCGGCGGTCCGATCTACCAGTCGGCTGCCGAGGCCATCAAGGACGCCGACAACGGCTCCGTCCTGATCGGTGCGGACAGCGACCTCTACGAGGCCGACCCGCGCTACAAGGACATCGCCTTCACCTCGGTCGAGAAGGGCATGCGCCCGGCCGTGAAGGACGTCGTCGAGCAGGCTGCCGACAAGAAGTTCTCGAAGACCCCGTACGTGGGCACGCTCGAGAACGAGGGCGTCGGCATCGCGCCGTTCCACGACTACGAGTCCAAGGTCGACAAGGGCCTGCAGGGCGAACTGGACGACATCAAGGCCGGCATCATCGACGGCTCGATCAAGGTCAAGACCCAGTCCTGACCCGACGAACGCGGGCGAGGGGCTTCCCTCGCCCGCGTTCTCGTGCGCCCGAGCGGTGCACGCGATACCGTGCGCCCGAGCGGTGCACGCGACCGTGCGCCCGCGTGGCGCACTCGAGACAGAAATAGACTCCCGAACATGAAGCTCGAACTCCGCGGCATCACCAAGCGGTTCGGCGCCCTGGTCGCCAACGACCACATCTCGCTCACCGTCGAGCCGGGTGAGGTCCACTGCCTCCTGGGTGAGAACGGCGCCGGCAAGTCCACCCTGATGAACGTCCTCTACGGCCTGTACGACGCCGACGAGGGCGAGATCCTGCTCGACGACGTGGTCCAGGACTTCGACGGCCCCGGTGACGCCATGCGCGCCGGCATCGGCATGGTGCACCAGCACTTCATGCTCGTCCCCGTCTTCACCGTCGCCGAGAACGTCATGCTCGGTCAGGAGCAGACCACCTTCGGCGGCCGGCTCGACCTCGCCGGCGCCCGCAAACGGGTCAAGGAGATCTCCGACCGCTTCGGGTTCGACGTCGACCCCGACGCCAAGATCGAGGACCTGCCCGTCGGCGTCCAGCAGCGCGTCGAGATCATCAAGGCGCTCTCCCGCGACGCCTCCGTGCTGGTGTTCGACGAGCCGACGGCCGTCCTCACCCCGCAGGAGACCGACGAGCTGATGGGCATCATGCGGCAGCTCCGCGAAGCCGGCACCGCGATCGTCTTCATCACCCACAAGCTCCGCGAGGTCCGCGAGGTCGCCGACCGCATCACGGTGATCCGGCTCGGCAAGGTCGTCGGCGAGGCCTCGCCCGCGGCGACCAACAACGAGCTGGCCGCGATGATGGTCGGCCGTGCCGTCTCCCTCGTCGTCGACAAGACGCCGTCGACCGGCGGCGAGGACGCATTGGTCGTCGAGGGCCTCACCGTCACCGACCCGTCCGGCATCGTGCTCGTCGACGACGTGTCGTTCTCGGTCCGTCGCGGTGAGGTCCTGGCGATCGCCGGGGTGCAGGGCAACGGACAGACCGAGCTCACCGAGGCGATCCTCGGTCTCGAGCCCGTCCACGCCGGCCGCATCACACTGGACGGCAAGGAGCTCACCGGCCGCAGCGTCAAGCAGGTGCTCGACGCCGGCGTCGGCTTCGTGCCCGAGGACCGCAAGGAGGACGGCCTGGTCGGCGAGTTCACCATCGCGGAGAACCTCATGCTCGACCGGTCCGACCACGACGCGTTCGTCCGCGCCGGCACCATCCGCGCCGCCGAGCGCGACGCCTTCGCCGACGAGAAGATCGCCGAGTTCGACATCCGCACGCCGGGCCGCGCAACCGCTGCCGGTCGGCTGTCCGGCGGCAACCAGCAGAAGATCGTCCTCGCCCGCGAGCTCAGCCGCGAGCTCCGGCTGTTCGTCGCCGCGCAGCCCACGCGCGGCATCGACGTCGGGTCGATCGAGTTCGTGCACAAGCGCATCGTCGCCACCCGCGACACCGGTGTGCCCGTCATCGTCGTCTCCACCGAGCTCGACGAGGTCGTGGCACTGGCCGACCGCATCGCCGTCATGTACCGCGGCGGCATCGTCGGGATCGTGCCGGCGACCACCCCGCGAGACGTCCTCGGCCTCATGATGGCCGGCGAGATCCCAGAAGGAACGGAGTTGGCCGCATGACCGGTTCGGCCGGCGAGATCCAAGCCACATCCACGACCGGAACGGAGTTGGCCGCGTGACCACCCCCACGCCCGACAACACGCAGCCCACCGCCGGCACCGAGGCAGGCGCCCCGCTCACCGACGACCGCCTGCAGGAGGCGCCGGAGACCCCGCACCTGATGACGGACTCGGCGGACGACACCGAGCGCCGCAACGGCGCCCCCGGCACCGACCGCTGGCACGCCGCGATGCAGAGCATCCTGAACGGCTCCGTGCTCGTCACGGTCCTCGCGGTCGTCCTTGCTCTCGTCGCCTGCGGCATCCTCATCGCCCTGACCGACGAGAACGTCCGCGCCACGGCCGGCTACTTCTTCGCCCGTCCCGCCGACATGCTCCAGGCCATCGGCACCGCGGTCGGCGGCGCCTACGCCTCGCTGTTCCAGGGCTCGGTGGTCAACTTCGGCGCCACCAGCTTCCAGCAGGCGATCGCCCCGCTCACCCGGTCGATCGACTACGCGGTGCCGCTCGTCGTCGCCGGCCTCGGGATCGCGTTGTCCTTCCGCGCCGGGCTGTTCAACATCGGCGGCCAGGGCCAGATCCTGATGGGGGCCGCGGCCGCCGGCTGGGTCGGGTTCTCGTTCGACGGACCCGCCGCGATCCACATCCCGCTCACGATCGTCGCCGGCATCGTCGGCGGTGCGGTCTGGGGAGGGATCGTCGGTGTCCTCAAGGCGCGCACGGGTGCGAACGAGGTGGTCGTCACGATCATGCTCAACTACGTCGCGCTCTACCTGGTCAGCTACCTGCTCCGAACCCCCGGTCTGCTCCAGGCTCCGGGCAGCAGCAACCCGATCTCCCCGGCAACGAAGGACAGCGCCCTGCTGCCGCAGCTGTTCGGCGTGCGGTACGGCGTGGACCTCGGCTTCATCGTCGCGATCATCGCCGTGGTCGTGGTCTGGTGGCTCGTCAACAAGTCGTCGCTCGGCTTCCGGTTCCGCACCATCGGTGAGAACCCCCGCGCCGCCCGCGTCGCCGGCATGAGCGTGCCGGCACTGACGATCTGGGTGATGGTCATCTCCGGTGCCCTCGTCGGCATCGCCGGTGCCTACCAGGTGCAGGGTGCGGTCACGACGGGCTTCACCTCGGGCATCGACGCCGGCATCGGCTTCGACGCGATCACCGTCGCGCTGCTCGGCCGCTCGAAGCCGTGGGGCGTGTTCTGGGCCGCGATCCTGTTCGGTGTGCTGAAGAACGGCGGCTACGCCATGCAGGCCGCCAACGGCATCCCGATCGACATCGTCGGTGTCATCCAGGCCCTCATCGTCCTGTTCATCGCGGCGCCGCCGCTCGTCCGCGCGATCTTCCGGATCCCGCAGCCGGGAGCCCGCCAGCGCACGAAGACGAGCAAGAACAGCAAGAAGGCGGTCGCCGCGTGAGCACCCTCAGCCCCACCGCGGCGCCCGCGTCGCCCCTGTCCGACCGTCCGGTCGAGACGACCCGCAGCTGGAAGCTCCCGATCGGGTACGCGGTGTTCACGCTGCTCGCGGTCGTGTTCTTCGTCCTGCTCAGCCGTGCCGGCACGACTACCTTCCGGCTCGCGAACGCCGGCGACTTCGTCGCGCTGCCGAACGTCCCGCTGTCGGCGGCACCGACCGGCTACGTCGTGGTCGTGCTCCTGGCGATCGCCACGGTCTACGCCTTCGTCGAGGTCCGTGCGTACCGGCACGTCCCGCTCTGGGTCACGTCGGTCTTCGCCATCGTCTTCGTCGTCGGTTTCCTGACGTGGGCAGCGGCCGGCGCCACGATCCCGCTGCCCGGCCTGCTGGTCGGCGCACTCGGGCTGAGCGTCCCGCTCGTGTTCGGTGCCCTCGGCGGCGTCATCTCCGAGCGGGTCGGCGTGGTGAACATCGCCATCGAGGGCCAGTTCCTCGCGGGTGCGTTCACCTCGGCGCTCATCGCGTCGCTCACCGGCTCCGCGTGGGTCGGGCTCGTCGGCGCGCTCGTCGCCGGTGTGCTCGTCTCGTTCATCCTGGCCGCGTTCAGCATCAAGTACCTCGTCGACCAGGTCATCGTCGGCGTCGTCATCAACGCCCTCATCTCGGGGCTGACCGGCTTCCTGTACTCGCAGGTGCTGTCCCCGAACGAGACCACGCTGAACGTCGGCGTCCGGTTCCCGAAGTTCGAGATCCCGCTGCTGCACCAGATCCCGGTCATCGGTCCGGTGTTCTTCGAGCAGAGCGTCATCGTCTACCTGGCGTACGTGGCCGTCGCGGTCGTCACCTTCGGCCTGTTCAAGACCCGCTGGGGCCTGCGCCTCCGCGCGGTCGGCGAGCACCCGCAGGCGGCCGACACGGTGGGCATCAACGTCACGAGCACCCGGTTCTGGAACGTGTCGCTCGCCGGCGCGATCGCCGGCCTCGGTGGTGCGTACTTCACGCTCGACGCGGTCGGGCCGTTCACGAAGGACATGACGGCCGGCGCTGGCTACATCGCCCTGGCCGCCGTCATCTTCGGTCGCTGGGACCCGATCAAGGCCACGCTGGCGGCGCTGCTGTTCGGCTTCGCGTCGAACCTGCAGAACACGCTCGGGGCGATCGACTCGCCCGTGCCGAGCGAGTTCCTGCTGATGCTGCCGTACGTGGTGACGATCTTCGCGGTGGCCGGCCTGGTCGGGCAGTCGCGCGGCCCCGCCGCGTCCGGCAAGCCGTACATCAAGAGCTGACGGCCAGGAGGCACGGCACATGACCGACACGCACGCTGCGGACGACGGCACGGCCGCGTCCACCGACGCGATCGCCTGGACGGACCCGGCCACGGCCCTGCGCGCGGGAGGCGGCGACACCGCCGCCGACGGGGCGGACGCAGCCACGGGCCTCCCGGTCGACGACGTGGACTGGGGCGCCCTCCGGGACGCGGCCACGGCCGCGATGCGGCGCGCCTACGCGCCGTACTCGTCGTTCCCGGTGGGCGCCGCGGCGCTCACCGACGACGGCCGGATCGTCTCCGGCTGCAACGTCGAGAACGCGAGCTACGGGGTGACGCTCTGCGCGGAGTGCTCGCTCGTGTCGCAGCTGCACATGACCGGCGGCGGCAAGCTCGTCGCGTTCACCTGCGTCGACGGCGACGGGGCGACCCTCATGCCGTGCGGCCGCTGCCGCCAGCTGCTGTTCGAGCACTCGACCGAGGGCATGCTCCTCGAGACGGTCTCCGGCATCCGCACCATCGACGAGGTCCTGCCCGACGCGTTCGGGCCGCGCACCCTCGCCACCTACCAGCAGGAGCACTGATCCCCATGGCCGTCGAGCCGTTCGACACCGTCGACCTCATCCGCACGAAGCGATCCGGCGGCGCCCTGAGCACCGCCGAGGTCGACTGGCTCGTCGACGCGTACACGCGCGGCTACGTCGAGGACCCGCAGATGGCCGCCATCGCGATGGCGATCTTCCTGAACGGGATGGAGCGGCGCGAGGTCAAGGACCTCACGCTCGCGATGATCGCGTCGGGGGAGCGGATGTCGTTCGGGTCGCTCGGCAAGACGACCGTCGACAAGCACTCCACCGGTGGGGTCGGCGACAAGATCACGCTGCCGCTCGCACCGCTGGTGGCGTCGTTCGGCGTCGCGGTGCCGCAGCTGTCCGGCCGTGGCCTCGGCCACACCGGCGGGACGCTCGACAAGCTCGAGTCGATCCCCGGGTGGCAGGCTGCGCTGTCGAACGACCGGATGATGGAGATCCTGTCCGACGTCGGTGCGGTCATCTGCGCCGCCGGCTCGGGTCTCGCACCTGCCGACAAGAAGCTGTACGCCCTGCGCGACATCACCGGCACCGTCGAGTGCATCCCGCTCATCGCGTCGAGCATCATGTCGAAGAAGATCGCCGAGGGCACCGGTGCGCTCGTGCTCGACGTGAAGTTCGGCTCCGGTGCGTTCATGCCGACGTACGAGGCGTCGCGCGAGCTCGCGCAGACGATGGTCGACCTCGGCAACGACGCCGGGGTGAAGACCTCGGCGCTGCTGACCGACATGGAGGTCCCGCTCGGCCTGACGATCGGCAACGCACTCGAGGTGCGGGAGTCGGTCGAGGTGCTTGAGGGCGGCGGTCCGGCCGACGTCGTGGAGCTGACCGTGGCACTGGCCTCGGAGATGCTGACGCTCGCCGGGATGCCGGACGCCGATCCTGCGGCTGCACTGGCCGACGGCCGGGCGATGGACACCTGGCGTCGGATGATCTCCGCGCAGGGTGGGGACCCCTCCGCCGCGCTGCCGGTCGCCCGCGAGCAGCACGTCGTCACGGCGCCGTCGTCCGGTGTGCTGGCGCAGCAGGACGCCCTGCCGTTCGGCGTCTCGGCCTGGCGCCTCGGTGCCGGTCGTGCCCGCGCGCAGGACCCGGTGCAGGCCGGGGCGGGCATCGAGCTGCACGTCAAGCCCGGTGACACCGTGACCGAGGGGCAGCCGCTCTGGACGCTGCACACCGACGACGCGTCGCGGATCCCGCGCGCGCTCGAGTCGCTCGAGGGTGCGTGGTCGATCGGCTCGTCCGACGCTGCCGTGGCGGCCCGCGGGCCGATCGTGCGGGAGCGCATCGCGGGCTGAACGCGACCGTCCGACCGACTGGAGGCTCTCTGCACACGTGTGGAGAGCCTCCAGTCGGTTCGTCCGTCTGTTGTGCACAGGTGCCTGCGCGTGGTCGGTGACCACCGATAGCCTGGTCGCATGAGCGCCGACGCCCCGACCTACCGCCTGCCCGACGCCGGAGCGGTCATCAACGACCTGCCGAAGGTCTCGCTGCACGACCACCTCGACGGCGGCCTGCGCCCCGCGACGATCGTCGAGCTGGCTGCTGCTTCGGGTGTGACGCTGCCGACCACCGACCCGTCCGAGCTCGGGCAGTGGTTCGCCGACCAGTCGAACTCCGGCTCGCTCGTCGAGTACCTGAAGACGTTCGACGTCACGACCTCGGTCATGCAGACGGCACCGCAGCTGACGCGCATCGCCCGTGAGTTCGTCGAGGACCTGGTCGCCGACGGCGTCGTGTACGGCGAGGTCCGGTGGGCCCCGGAACAGCACCTGCAGGGCGGGCTGACGCTCGACGAGACGGTCGAGGCCGTGCAGGCCGGCATCGAGGAAGCGGTCGACGCCGCCGGCGGCAGCATCCGGGTCGGCCAGCTCGTCACCGCGATGCGCCACGCCGACCGCTCGCTCGAGATCGCCGAGCTCGCCGTCCGGCACCGTGACAACGGGGTCGTCGGCTTCGACATCGCCGGTGCCGAAGCCGGGTTCCCGGCGTCGAACCACCGTGCCGCGTTCGACTACCTCGCATCCGAGCTGTTCCCCGTCACCGTCCACGCGGGCGAAGCCGACGGGCTCGCCTCGATCCGGTCCGCGCTCGTCGACGGCCGCGCGCTGCGCCTCGGGCACGGCGTCCGGATCTTCGAGGACGTCACCCTCTCCGACGCCGGTGACGGCTCGACGCTGGCCTCCCTCGGCGAGGTCGCGTCGTGGGTCCGCGACCGCGAGATCCCGCTCGAGGTCTCGCCGTCCTCCAACCTGCAGACCGGTGCGATCGCGGCCTGGGGCGACGACCTCGCCGACCACCCCTTCGACGTGCTCTACCAGCTCGGCTTCCGGGTCACGGTGAACACCGACAACCGCCTGATGAGCGGGACGTCGCTGTCGAAGGAGCTCGCACTGCTCGCCGGCACGTTCGGCTACGACCTCGACGACCTGGCGGCGTTCCAGATCAACGCGGCGCTCGGCTCCTTCCTGCCGCTCGAGGACCGCGAGGAGATCATCGCGACCATCACCTCCGGGTACTCGGAGGCCTGACGCATGGGACTGCCGCCGCTGCCGGACGCCGCCGTGCTCCTCGGGGCCACCGCGCCCACCTGGCGTGACGCGATGCGCCTGGCCGGCGGCGCGCTCGTCGCGTCCGGAGCCGCGACCGCCGAGTACACGGACGCCATGATCGGCATGGTCGAGGAACACGGGCCGTACATCGTGATCTCCCCGGGCCTGGCGTTCGCCCACGCCCGACCGGGTGGCGCGGTCCTGCGCGACGGGCTCGCCGTGGTGACCCTCGAGACACCGGTCGCGTTCGGCCACCCGCACAACGACCCGGTCCGTGTGGTCCTGGGGCTCGCGGTCGCCGGGGTGGGGACGCACCTCGAGTCCATCGGCGACATCGCGAACCTGTTCAACGACCAGGCCGTCACGGGGCGGATCGCCGACGCGACGACGGCGGACGAGGTCCGCACGATCATGGGGGTGTCCGCGTGAAGATCGTGACCATCTGCGGCGCGGGCATCGGCTCGAGCGGGATCCTCAAGGTGAACGCCGAGAAGGCGTTGTCGGCCCTCGGCCTGCAGGCATCGGTCGTCGCAGCCGACGTGGCCTCGGTGCGCGACGTGTCCGACGACGCCAACGTGATCCTCACCAGCCAGGAGTTCGTCGAGGCGATCGGCGACACCTACGCCGAGGTCATCGTGATCCGGAACCACTTCGACCAGGGCGAGATCACGGCGGCGGTGGACCGGGCGCTCGGCGAGCACTGAGGGCATTGTCCGCCCTTTAGAGTTGGGTCATGAGCACCGAGAACCCGCTGAACGACCCCGCTGCCGACCCGTTCGAGGTCGCGCGGGACGCCGCCGCCGTCATCGCCGCGAAGTCCGGCATCGAGCGGCACGACATCGCCCTGACCCTCGGCTCGGGCTGGGGCAAGGCCGCCGACATCATCGGTGAGACCGTGTCCGAGATCCCGGCGGACCAGGTCCCCGGGTTCAGCGCCTCGGCCGTGCCCGGACACTCCGGCACCATCCGGTCGATCCGCCTCGCCGACGGCCGCCACGCGCTCGTCATCGGCGCACGCACGCACTACTACGAGGGCCACGGCGTCCGCCGGGTCGTGCACAGCGTCCGCACCGCCGCGGCCACGGGTGCCACGGTCATGGTGCTGACGAACGGTGCCGGTGGCATCAAGGAGCACTGGACGCCCGGTACGCCCGTGCTCATCAGCGACCACATCAACCTGACCGCCGACAGCCCGCTCGAGGGCGCGACGTTCATCGACCTCACCGACCTGTACTCGTCCCGGCTGCGTGACGTGGCGCGGTCGGTCGACCCGTCCCTGGACGAGGGCGTCTACACGCAGTTCCGCGGCCCGCACTACGAGACCCCAGCAGAGGTCCAGATGGCCAAGGCCATCGGCGGACACATCGTCGGCATGTCCACCGCGCTCGAGGCCATCGCCGCCCGACAGGCCGGCATGGAGGTCCTCGGGTTCTCGCTCATCACGAACCTCGCCGCCGGCATCCAGAAGACGCCGCTGTCGCACACCGAGGTGCTCGAGGCCGGCAAGCAGGCCGAGCCTGTGATCGCGGACCTGCTCGCCCGCGTGGTGACCGCCCTCGGGCAGCCGGCGTCGTGAAGATCGACCTCGACCACGTGCTCGGGACCGCTCGGTCCTGGCTCGCGCAGGACCCGGATCCGCAGACCCGCGACGAGCTGACCGCCGCGATCGACGCCGCGTCCGACGGCTCCGGTCCGGCCGTGCAGGCCCTGGCCGCGCGGTTCGGCGGCCGGCTGCAGTTCGGTACTGCCGGACTCCGCGCCGAGCTCGGCTACGGCCCGCTCCGCATGAACCGGGTCGTCGTGTCGCAGGCCGCTGCCGGTCTCGCACGCTTCCTGATCGACACGGGCCGGTCGCGCAGCGTCGTGATCGGCTACGACGGCCGGGTGAACTCCGACGTCTTCGCGCGCGACTCCGCAGAGGTCATGCGTGGCCTCGGGCTCGAGGTCACGCTGCTGCCGGTCGCCCTGCCCACACCGGTGCTCGCGTTCGCTGTGCGGCACCTCGACGTCGGCGCGGGGGTGATGGTCACCGCGAGCCACAACCCGCCCCGCGACAACGGGTACAAGGTCTACCTCGGACAGGACGACGACGGGTCGCAGATCGTGCCGCCGGTCGACGGCTCGATCGCTGCGGCCATCGAAGCCGTCGCTACCGGGTCGATCACGGACCTGCCCCGGGGCACCGACTACACCGTCGCGTCGTCGGCGTTGCTCGACGCCTACGTGGCCGCCACCGCCGCCATCGTGCCGACCCCGACCCTGGCGCCGCAGGAGCAGCCGACGGTCGTGTACACGGCGATGCACGGTGTCGGGTGGGAGACCGCACGCGCGGTGTTCGCCGCCGCCGGGTTCGCGTCGCCTGCGATCGTGCCGGAGCAGATCGAGCCGGACGGTGCGTTCCCGACCGTGTCGTTCCCGAACCCCGAGGAACCCGGCGCGATGGACCTGGCGATCGCCCGCGGGCTCGCCGTCGGCGCTGACCTCGTCATCGCGAACGACCCCGACGCCGACCGGCTCGCGCTCGCGATCCCGGCGGTCTCCGACTCCGGGGACCCGACCTACCGCCGCCTGTCCGGCAACGAGGTCGGGTGGCTGCTCGGGTGGCAGGCTGCCGTCCGTGCGTCGGAGACCGGCGCCACGGGCACCCTCGCAGCGTCGATCGTCTCGTCGCCGGCGCTGGCCCGCGTCGCCGCCCGCCACGGTCTGGAGTACCGCGACACCCTGACCGGCTTCAAGTGGGTCTCGCGGGTTCCCGGGCTGCTCTTCGGGTACGAAGAAGCCCTCGGCTACCTGGTGGACCCGTCGGTCGTCCGCGACAAGGACGGCATCTCGGCGGCACTGTCCCTGCTGTCGTTGGCGTCGGACCTGGCCGCCGCCGGATCGTCGATCGCCGGGCAGCTCGACGCCTTCGCTGCCGAGTTCGGGGCGTTTGCGTCGGGGCAGGTCGCGACCCGCGTTGACGACCTGTCCCGCATCGGCGAGATCATGGCCTCGCTGCGGTCTGCGCCGCCGTCGTCGCTCGGCGGCCTGGAGGTCCGCACCGTGACGGACTACGTCGACGGGGTGGAGGGCTTCCCACCGTCGGACATCCTGCGGTACGACCTGACCGGTGACGCGCGCGTGATCGTCCGACCGAGCGGCACCGAGCCCAAGGTCAAGGTCTACATCGACACCGTCGCCGAGACCCCCGCCGAGGCCCAGCGCCTCGTCGACGCCCTCGCGGAGTCCGTCCGCCCCTTGGTCTCGTAGCGCCGCCGCCCCCCTCGTTCGCGTCGCGCCCCGGTAGCGCTCGTTCGTGTTGCGCCCCGCTGCGGGCATCGCGCCCCGACTCTTCGGGGCGCGATGCCTGCAAGCGGGTGCGCTGCCCCGTGGCCTGTCCACAGATCGCGCAGACCCCGCTCGCGACGGACCGTGCGTCGCGATCATCGGAGCATGGAACACGAACCCATCTCGACCGTCGGCCTCGCGCAGGACCCCGGTCGTGCGTCGGCGATCCGTCGCGCAGCGGATGCCGGCGCCCTCGTCCGGGTGCACCGTGGCACGTACATCGGGTCGGGCGAGTGGGCGTCGATGACGGAACGCGAACGACATCGCATGCTCGTGCGGAGTGTGCTCGTGCGGAGTGTGCTCGCCGGCGGGACGGGCTCCGTCGTGGTGTCGCACCGGTCAGCGGTCGCCGTGCTCGGACTGCCGTGGATCGGGGCGTTCGGCGAGCGTGTCACCGTGACCGACCCGTCCCGGGACCGGGGCCAGGTCAAGCGGAGCATCCAGCGCATCGGCAGCGCCGGCAGGCGACCGTCCTCCGTCGAGGTCGACGGTGTACCCGTCACGACGTTGACCGAGACCGCGGTCGACGTCGCCCTTCGCGAACACCCGTGGCGTGCCATCGTCGTGCTCGACGCGGTCCTGCGGCGCGGCGTCGAGCGGGCGACGATCCTCGAAGCGCTCGGCAGTCGCCGTGCTCGCGGGCATCGACGCGCACGGGAACTGGTCGAGTACGCGGATCCGCTCGCCGAGTCACCGGGGGAGAGCATCACACGGTGGGGTGCGCACGTGCTCGGCGCACCGGACCCGGTACTGCAGCAGGAGTTCCGGCACGACGGCCTGCTGCACGACCGGGTGGACCTGTGGTTCGCGGAAGCCGGGGTGATCGTCGAGTTCGACGGCCGGGTGAAGTACGACGACCCGCGGCGAGGACGCACAGCGGCAGACGCCCTGGTCGACGAGAAGCGCCGTGAGGACCGTCTCCGCCGCCGCCGTGGGGTCAACGGCTTCGCACGGGTGATGTGGTCGGACGCGATGCCCGCGGGGCAGCTCCCACGGATCCTGCACGACGCCGGGGTGCCGCTCGGTCCGAACTGGGGTACTGCCTGGCGTCATGCTGCGAGCCGCGCCCTCTGACGGTCATCGCGCCCCGAAGAGTCGGGGTGCGATGACCACAGCGGGGCGCAACCCGAGCGGGGCGAACCCCGCCGCGCGCGCCCTACGCCAGCTCGAGCAGCACGTGACCGGACGAGACCGTCTGGCCGACCGGGGCGTTCAGGCCGGTGACGACGCCGTCCTTGTGGGCCTGCACGGGCTGCTCCATCTTCATGGCTTCGAGCACGACGAGCAGATCGCCCTTCACCACGGTGTCACCCTCGGCGACCGCGAGCTTCACGACGGTCGCCTGCATCGGCGACGCGACGGACCCGCCGGACTTCGCGATGCCGCCCTTGACCGCCGACGAGCGGCGCTTCGGGGGAGCGGAGGGACCGGCCGGACGACGACCGGCGACACCGGCGGCGGCACCGCCACCGACGATCGACGGCATGGTGACCTCGATGCGCTTGCCCTGCACCTCGACGACGACCGAGTCGCGCGGAGCCGGCGCCGGCAGTTCTTCCGGAGAACCGCTCCACGCCGGGATCTCGTTGACGAAGTCGGTCTCGATCCACTGCGTGTACACGGAGAACGGCGAGGAGTCGTCCGTGGCGAACGCCGGGTCCGACACGACCGCACGGTGGAAGGGCAGCACGGTCGGCAGGCCGGTGACCTCGAACTCGGCCAGTGCACGACGCGAGCGCTCCAACGCCTCGGCACGGGTGGCGCCGGTGACGATGAGCTTCGCGAGCATGGAGTCGAACGAACCGGACACGACGTCGCCGCTCACGACGCCGGAGTCGACGCGGACGCCGGGGCCGGACGGTGCGTTGAACGCGTGTACGGGGCCTGGCGCGGGGAAGAAGTTGCGGCCCGGGTCCTCGCCGTTGATGCGGAACTCGAACGAGTGCCCGCGGGGCGTCGGGTCGGAGTAGTCGAGCACGCCGCCCTCGGCGATGCGGAACTGCTCGCGCACCAGGTCGATGCCGGTGACCTCTTCGGACACGCAGTGCTCGACCTGCAGGCGGGTGTTGACCTCGAGGAACGACACCGTGCCGTCGGCGCCGATCAGGAACTCGCACGTGCCGGCACCGACGTAGCCGACCTCGCGCAGGATCGCCTTCGACGACTCGTACAGGCGCTCCTGCTGCGCGTCCGTCAGGTAGGGCGCGGGTGCTTCCTCGACGAGCTTCTGGTGCCGGCGCTGCAGCGAGCAGTCACGCGTCGACACGACGACGACGTTGCCGTGCTCGTCCGCCAGGCACTGGGTCTCGACGTGGCGCGGCTTGTCGAGGTACTTCTCGACGAAGCACTCGCCCCGACCGAACGCCGCGATGGCTTCACGCGTCGCCGACTCGAACTGCGAGGCGACCTCGTCGCGCGTCCGTGCGACCTTCAGGCCACGGCCACCGCCGCCGAAGGCCGCCTTGATGGCGACCGGCAGGCCGACCTCGTCGGCGAACGCGATGACCTCGGAGGCGTCCTTGACGGGCTCGATGGTGCCGGGCGCGAGCGGCGCGCCGACCTTCTCGGCCACGTGGCGCGCGGAGACCTTGTCGCCGAGGCGCTCGATCGAGTCCGGCGACGGGCCGATCCAGGTCAGTCCGGCGTCGATGACGGCACGGGCGAAGTCGGCGTTCTCGGCAAGGAACCCGTAGCCCGGGTGCACGGCGTCCGCGCCGGACCGTCGGGCGACCGAGATGATCTTGTCGATGACGAGGTAGGTGTCGGCGCTCGTGGTGCCGTTCAGCGCGTAGGCCTCGTCGGCGAGGCGGGCGTGCAGGGCGTCACGGTCCTGGTCGGCGTAGACGGCGACCGATGCCTTGCCTGCGTCGCGGGCCGCGCGGATGATGCGGACGGCGATCTCGCCGCGGTTCGCGATGAGGACCTTGCTGATACGGGGCATGAGACATCAGCGTATTCGTGCAACGGGAGCACGAATTGACTGGCACCCACAAAGAACCGTGCCGAACAAGTGCGGATGTCTACAGTGACCAGAACTCGTGCCAGCGGACGCCGAAGCCGCGGAGCAGCATCGACCGCAGCACCGGCAGGGACAGCCCGACCACCGCCGACGGTGCCCCGTCGATGCGCGAGATGTACGCCGCCGCCCGCCCGTCGATGGTGAACGCCCCCGCGACCTCGAGCGGCTCGCCCGTCGCCACGTACGCGTCGATCTCCTCGGCGGACAGGTCGTCGGCGAACGTCAGCACGGCGCTGTCCACGGCGACCACGCGGTCGCCACCGGCGGCCAGGGCCGACCCGCCGGGCGCGACGTCCCCCAGCTCCGGCACGCCGGCAGGAGACGTCACCAGGCTGCGGACGGGAGGCACGGGGCGGGCCGCATCCGGGCCTCCCGTCCGTCCCGTGGCCGGGTCCAGGTCGCGGCGCCGGTCGTCGCGTCGTCGATCGATCACGCAGTGTCCACTCCACAGCGTCCCGCCGCCGGCGGCGAGCATCTGCCGCCAGCGCTCCCGGGCCACCGACGGGTCGTGCGGCTTGCCGTACAGGCGCCCGTCGACCTCGAAGGCGGAGTCGCCGCCGAACACGAAGCCGTCGACCGGCGACCCGGCGACGTCGGCGTCCGCGACGGCTGACGCCTTGGCGACGGCCAGCAGCGACACGAGCTCCGGGCCGGTCAGGTCACGGTCGAGCGCGGCGGCGGCACCGGACGCCGCGGCGTCCTCGTCGACCCCGGGCGACACGAGCACGGGCTCGATCCCGGACTGGGCGAGGAGTGCTCGGCGGGCGGGGGATGTACTCGCGAGGTACAGACGCATGGGACCATCGAACCATGGGTGAATCCGTCGGAACGCTGCTCGAACTCGACGTCACCGGGATCGCCCACGGCGGCATCTCGGTGGCACGGCACGAAGGCCGGGTGGTCTTCGTCACGGACGCGATCCCCGGGGAGCGCGTCGTCGCCCGGGTGACCGAGGACCGGAAGAAGTCGTTCTGGCGCGCCGACACCGTCAGTGTCGTCACCCCGAGCGAGCACCGCGTCGACCACGTCTGGGCCGAGGCCGCGCTCGACCGCGACCCCGAGACGCGCCCGGGCGGTGCCGAGTTCGGCCACATCGCCCTCGCACACCAGCGCACGCTGAAGCACGACGTGCTCGTCGACTCGTTCTCGCGGTTCGCGCACACGGACCTGGCATCGGTGCTCGGCTCGGACGTCGTCGTGGAGGCCGCACCCGGTGACGACGCCGCGAACGGCCTCGGCTGGCGCACCCGGGTCCGGCTGCACGTCGACGAGCACGGCACCGCTGGCCCGTTCGCCGCGCGCTCGCACTCGGTGATCCCCGTCACCAGCCTGCCGCTCGCGAACGACGCCGTGCAGGAGAGCGCGCCGCTCGGCCGTGGCGTGATGCCCGGCTCGTCGGTCATCGACGTGCTGGCACCGAGCGGCTCCGAGGGGGCGCGCCTCGTCATCGACGAGCAGAAGCCCACCGTGGTGACCGAGGTCGTGGGGGAGCGCACCTTCGCGGTGGACGACAACGGCTTCTGGCAGGTGCACCGTGCCGCGGCGTCGGTGCTCACCGAGGCCGTGCAGGACCTGGTCGACCGCGACCGGCTCGACCCCGAGGGCACCCATCTGGACCTGTACGGCGGCGTCGGCCTGCTCGCCGCCGCACTCGGCGACCTCGTCGGCCCGAAGGCGCGCCTCACGAGCGTCGAGAGCGCCGCACGCGCGACCGAGCACGCGCAGGAGAACCTCGCCGAGTGGCTCGGCGCGCGCGCCGAGACCGGCCGGGTCGACCGCTGGCTCGCGAACACGGTGGCGAACGCCTCGCGCGCCGAGAAGGACCGGTTCCGCGCCGGCACGATCGTCCTCGACCCGCCGCGCGCCGGTGCCGGTCGTCAGGTCGTCGAGCAGATCGCGGCTCTGCACCCGTCGCAGGTCGTCTACGTCGCCTGTGACCCGGTCGCGCTCGCCCGCGACGTCGCGACGTTCGCCGACCTGGGGTACAAGCTCGAGGCGCTGCGGGCGTTCGACCTGTTCCCGCACACCCACCACATGGAGGCCGTGGCGCGCCTGGCGCCCGCGCGCTGACGGGCAACCGGGCGGTTTCGTCCGCGTGGCGCGTCCGGTTTCCCCGGACCTGAGTCCAGCCTGGGTATCCTGGGCGCTGATGGCGATCCGGTTTCAGGGGCCGGGGACGCACATCGGAACGAGAGGCCACAGTGGGAGCAGGAACGACAACCGCAGCCGAGACGTCGGGCACGGCCACCAGGCCGGTCCGGGTCGCGATCGTGGACGACCACGAGTCCGTGCGACTCGGGATCCAGGCGGCGTGCCAGAACGAGGGCTTCGAGGTGGTGCTCACCGCCGCGAGCGTGCCCGAGTACGTCCAGAACCTCGACGGGCGCGAGGTCGACGTCGTCGTCCTCGACCTGTCCCTCGGTGACGGCTCGACCGTGACCGAGAACGTCAAGGGCGTGCAGGGGACCGGCTCCGCCGTGCTCGTGCGCTCCATCGCGGACCGCGTCGCCAACGTCCGTGAGGCACTCGCAGCAGGGGCTGCCGGTGTCATCCCGAAGTCGTCCGCCACGAAGACGGTGATGG